>JBKHIY010000044.1:0-34869 GCA_046538415.1 Candidatus Brocadiia bacterium
TTCCTCGCCACGCCGGGTTGGCGGTTGCGGAGGGTGGGGTGTGGCGGGGGCGGGGAGCTTTGTGCACAAAGGTCCCCTCCCCCGCACATCGCGCCTCCTTCCCCGCGGGCGGCCCTGCATTTCTCGCCACGGCCCTGCATTCCTCGCCACGCCGGGTTGGCGGTTGCGGAGGGTGGGGTGTGGCGGGGGCGGGGGAGTCGGGGTGGCGATTTTGAGGATGAGGAAAAAAGGTGTTGACAGGCGAGCGCGAAGCAGGTATTATGATACCGGATTACCGAAAAGGAGGCCGCGTGTCCAAGCTCCTGCGCATTTCCGAGGCCGCTTCCCTCGGACTCCACGCCGCGGTGAGGCTCGCCGAGCATCCCCGCCGGCCGGTGTCGGCCCGCGACCTGGCCCGGCGGCTGGACGCCTCGGAGGCCCACCTGGCGAAGGTCCTCCAGCGGCTGGTGCGGGCCGGGCTGGTGAGCTCGACGCGGGGGCCGCGGGGGGGCTTCGCCCTGGCGCGGGCGCCCGGGGAGGTCTCGCTGCTGGACGTCTACGAGGCGGTGGAGGGCCCGGTGGAGCCGACGGCGTGCCCCTTCGGGCGCCCGGTGTGCCGGCGGGGCGAGTGCATCTTCGGGGAGTTTCTTTCGGAGTTCGACGCGCGGTTCCGCGACTACCTGGCAACGACGACTCTGGACGCCCTGGCGTGTCCGGAGGACGCGACCGAGGAGGCCAGCCATGTCCGTTCGTAGGCCGATCATCACCATCGACGAGGCGAAGTGCACGGGCTGCGGGGAGTGCATCCCCAACTGTCCCGAAGGGGCGCTCCAGATCATCGACGGCAAGGCGCGGCTGATCAGCGACCTCTTCTGCGACGGCCTGGGCGCTTGCATCGGCCACTGCCCCGAGGGAGCGATCTCCATCGAGGAGCGGGAGGCCGAGCCCTACGACGAGCGGCGGGTGATGGAGCAGAAGATCATCCCCCAGGGGCGCAACGTCGTCCGCGCCCACCTCGAGCACCTGCGCGACCACGACCAGGACGAGCTGCTCGAGGAGGCCCTGGCCGTGCTCGAGGAGCGGGACACGGCGGCTCCCGAGCTGGGGCCCGAGGCCGCGGCCTCGGGCTGCCCGGGGGCGCGGGCCATGGAGCTGGAGGGCGAGGAGGCCGAGGCCCCTGGCGGGCGCGCCCCTTCGCAGCTTCGCCAGTGGCCCGTCCAGATCGCGCTGGTGCCGCCTGGGGCGCCATGGCTCGAGGGGGCCGACCTGGTGGTGGTGGCGGACTGCGTGCCCTTCGCGACGGCGAACCTGCACGAGGATTTCCTCAAGGGCCGCCGGGTGCTGGTGGGCTGCCCGAAGCTGGACGATGCGGACTTCTATCGCCGCAAGCTGGCATTGGTCTTCGAGCGGGGCGACCCCCGCTCGGTCGAGGTGGTGCACATGGAGGTGCCCTGCTGCTTCGGCCTGGTCGCCCTGGTGCGCCAGGCCCTGGCCGACGCGGGGAAGAGCCCTCCCCTGAGCACCGCCAAGGTGAGTCTCCAGGGGGAGACGCTCGAACGCCGTGAAGTCGAGACCGAGGAGGCGACGCCATGAAGTGCCCCGGCCAGGACCCCCAGTACTGGGACCGCGACGCCATCTACGAATGCCCTTGCCCCTCGTGCGGGGCGGCCGTGGAGTTCTTCAAGGACGACGCCCGGCGCCGGTGTCCGCACTGCGGCTTCCGCTTCGCGAACCCCCAGCTCGACCTGGGCTGCGCCGAGTGGTGTCCCTACGCCGAGCAGTGCCTGGGCGGGGGCGGGGCCTTGGCGGCGAAGAAGCAGGCGGCGCGGGCGAGCCGCGAGGATTCCGAGGACTAGAGGCCCATGGCCAGGTTCCGTCGCCTCGTTCGCAGTCGCGCCGCGGGCCTGGTGGCTCTGGGCGCCGGCGGCGGGCTGGCCCTCGTGGCCCTCGGCGGGATGGGGCTGTGGGCCACGTCGACGGACGCCTTCTGCACCTCCTGCCACGAGATGCAGGTGGTGGCGGAGCAGGGGTGGATGCACTCGGCGCATTTCCACAATCGCGGGGGCGTGGTGGCCGGGTGCTCGGAGTGCCACGTGCCGCCCGAGCTGGCCCCCAAGCTGTGGGTGAAGACCCGCGACGGGACGAAGGACCTGTTCGTGCATTTCTTCGGGGAGTCGGACCCCCACGAGATGGATTGGGACGCCCTGGCGGCGAGTGCGAGGGCGAAGATCCATCCCTCGGCCTGCGAGCGCTGCCACGCCAACCCCACGCCGCGGGGGGCCTCGCTGAAGAGCCTCGTCGCCCACCGGGAGAACCAGCGGATGGACGAGCCGAAGAGCTGCCTGGAGTGTCACCGCGAGGAGTTCCACGGCCGCTTCCGCCGCATCCTCGCGGCCTCCCCGCCCCCTGAGCCCGAAGGGGACTCGCGATGAAGCGCCGGCTGGTGGTGGTAGCGGGCCTGGTGGCGGTCGCCGGCCTTGCGGTGCTGCTGGCCCGCCGGGGCGACGGCCAGCGGCCCCAGGCCGCCGCGGGAGGCAAGCGACTGGCCATCGAGCGGGGGCTGGAGCCCGAGGCGAAGCAGTGCATCGAGTGCCACGCGGAGCAGGAGCCGGGCAAGGTGCGCGACTGGGCGCAGAGCCTCCACGCCAGGGCCAACGTGACGTGCATCGACTGCCACCGCGCCCAGGCCACCGACCTGGATGCCCGCGACTGCCCGGGCACCGCCGACCAGCCCGACCTGGTCGTCAGCCCGGTGGTCACGCCGCTGGACTGCTCGCGCTGCCATCCCCGCGAGGCCGAGCAGTTCGCCCGCAGCAAGCACGCCCGCACCTGGGAGATCACCGCGGTCCAGATCCAGGACCCCTGGCTGCGGGGCATGAACAACGCCGTGGAGCGGGCCACGGGCTGCGCCATGTGCCACGGCTCCGACATCTCCTCGGGCCAGCTCACCGCCCTCAACTGGCCCAACGAGGGCTGCGGACGCCTCAACCCCGACGACTCGAAGGGCAGCTGCGTGACCTGCCACACCACCCACCGATTCTCCATCATCGAGGCCCGAAAGCCCGAAAACTGCGGACAATGCCACATGGGGCCCGACCACCCGCAGGAGGAAATCTACTTCGAGTCCAAGCACGGCAAGCGCTACCAGGCCGAAGGCCACGCGTGGAACTTCGCCTCGGCGCCCGACGCCTGGGAGCCGGGCAGCGACTTCGCCGCGCCCACCTGCGCCGCCTGCCACATGGCCGGACTCGGCCCCCTGGCCACCACCCACGACGTTGGCGAGCGGCTCAAGTGGGAGGCCCAGGCCCCCCGCACCGTGCCCAACCAGGACCACGAGCCCGAGGAGGCCAGGGCACGGATGCTCACCGTCTGCTCCCAGTGCCACTCGCCCCGCTGGGGCCGGAACTTCCTCGAACGCTACGACCTGGCCATCGAGAACTACGATGTCCGCTACTTCGCACCGGCCAAGAAGCTCATGGACCAGCTCTACGAGGAGGGGGTGCTGAGCCGCTGGCCGGTCTTCGACGAGGCCATCGAGTGGACCTTCTACGAGTTCTGGCACAACGAGGGCCGCCGGGCCCGCATGGGCGCGGCCATGATGGGGCCCGACTACGCCTGGTGGCACGGCTTCTACGAGCTGAAGAAGCACTACGTCAAGCTCGTCCACCAGGCCGCCGAGGCCCGCCGGCGAGGCCACGGAGCCCCGGTGTACATCCCCGGCTCCGGAGGCAAGAACCTCACCCCCGCCGACCTGCCGCCCATGGACGAGGCCTGGGACCGCCTGGAGCATCTCGAGGGCCGGCCCCCGGCCCGGGAGGATTGACGTAGCGTATCGCCCAACCGCCCCCCGACCGAGGAGGAAACGTCCGATGGTGACCGAAGTGGCCGATGGCGTCTGGTGGGTGGGAGTCGTGGACTGGGGGCTTCGCCGCTTCCACGGCCACGAGCTCTCCACCCATCGCGGCTCGTCCTACAACGCCTATCTGATTCGCGACGAGAAGACGGTGCTGGTGGACACCGTGTGGGACCCCTTCGCGGAGCGGCTGATCGAGAACATCCGCCAGGTGGCCGACCCCGCGAGCATCGACATCGTGGTGGCCAACCACGCCGAGGCCGACCACTCGGGCGCCCTGCCCGCCGTGATGCGCCACTGCCCCGAGGCCACCGTGGTGGTCTCCAAGCGGGGGCGGGAGAGCCTCGAGGGCCACTACCACCAGCCGTGGAACTTCCAGGCCGTGGGCACCGGGGACCGCATCCCCATCGGCCAGGGCGAGCTGGTCTTCGTCGAGGCCCCCCTGCTCCACTGGCCGGACAGCATGTTCACCTACCTCACCGGCCGCAACGTGCTGATGCCCAACGACGCCTTCGGCCAGCACTACGCCACGGCCTACCGCTTCAACGACCAGGTGGACCAGCGGGAGCTCTTCGAGGAGGCGCTGAAGTACTACGTCAACATCCTCACCCCCTTCAGCAAGCGGGTGGTCCAGAAGATCGAGGAGCTGACGGCGCTGGAGCTTCCCGTGGACCTCATCGCGCCCAGCCACGGGGTGCTGTGGCGGGAGCGCCCGCTCCAGATCGTCGAGCGCTACCGGCAGTGGGCGGCCCAGGAGCCCGAGCCCCGGGCCGCGGTGCTCTACGACACGATGTGGAACGGCACGCGGCGCATGGCCGAGGCCATCGGCGACGGGCTGGCCCAGGCGGGGGTGGACCACAAGCTGATCCACGCCGCCACCACGGACCGCAACGACGCCCTGGTCGAGGTCTTCCGGGCACGCACCGTGGCCGTCGGCTCGCCCACCTTCAACGGCGGCCTCCTGCCCACCATCACCCCCATCCTGGAGGACATTCGGGGCCTGAAGTTCCAGAACAAGCAGGGCGCCGCCTTCGGCTCCTACGGCTGGAGTGGCGAGGCCGTGGGGATCATCGAGCAGCGCTTCGCCGACGCCAAGATCCCCCTGGCCGCCGAGGGCATCCGCTGCAAGTGGCAGCCCTCCGCCGACGACCTGGAGGCCTGCCGGGCCTTCGGAGCCCAGCTCGCCGAGGCCACCGCCCGAACCTGACACCCCTGCGGGAGAGTGCGATGCCCGAGCCGAAACCGCCCGAGACCATTCCCCCCGCCACCGCCATCGACCTGGCCGACATGGTGGCCACCGCCCCCGGCTCGATTGTCAGCCGCACCGTGGCCGAGACCGAGGGCGGCACGGTGACCCTCTTCGCCTTCGACCAGGGCCAGGGGCTGAGCGAGCACACCACGCCCTTCGACGCCCTGGTGCAAGTGCTCGAGGGCCAGGCGGAGCTGACCATCGGGGGCCAGAGCGTGGCGGCCGCCGCCGGCCAGGCCGTGCTCATGCCCGCCGACGTGCCCCACGCCGTGGCCGCGCCCGCACCGTTCAAGATGCTGCTCACCATGCTCCGAGCCAAGAGCTGAAAGGAGACGCGCGCGATGGACATGTTCTGCTACCAGTGCGAGCAAACGGCCCGCGGCGAGGCGTGCACCACGCAAGGGGTGTGCGGCAAGGACCCCCAGGTGGCCGCCCTCCAGGACCTCCTGGTCCACGCCCTCAAGGGCATCTCCACGTACGCCCACCACGCCCGCCAGTTCGGGCAGAAGAAGGAGGAGATCGACGCCTTCGTGGTCGAAGCCGCGTTCGCCACGCTGACCAACGTGAACTTCGATCCCCAGCGCTTCGTGGGCCTCCTGCGCCGCGCCGCCCAGCTCCGCGACGAGGCCAAGGCCCTCTACGAGCTGGCCGCCAAGGACCACGGGGTGGCCCCCGAGAGCTTCGCCGGACCCGCCGACTGGCAGCCCGCCGACGACCTCGAGGGCCTCGTGGCCCAGGGACGCGAGGTGGGCATCGACGGGCGCATCGCCAGGCACGGCCGCGACGTCGCCGGGCTCCAGGAGCTCATCGTCTACGGCATCAAGGGCGCCGCCGCCTACGCCGACCACGCCCACCTGCTGGGCAAGGACGACGAGGAGGTCTACGCCCTCACCCACGAGCTGCTCGACTTCGTGGCCAACGAGCCCACCGACACCCAGGCCCTCCTGGGCAAGGCCCTCCAGACCGGCGAGCTGAACCTCAAGGCCATGGCCCTCCTCGACGAGGCCCACACCGACGCCTTCGGCAGCCCCGAGCCCACCCAGGTGCGCGTGACCCCCGTCCAGGGCAAGGCCATCTGCGTCTCCGGCCACGACCTGAGGGACCTCGCCGACCTGCTCGAGCAGACCCGGGGCACGGGCATCAACGTCTACACCCACGGCGAGATGCTGCCCGCCCACGCCTACCCCGAGCTGAAGAAGCACGACCACCTGGCCGGCAACTACGGCTCCGCCTGGCAGAACCAGCGAAAGGAGTTCGAGGCCTTCCCCGGGGCCATCCTGATGACCACCAACTGCCTGATGGAGCCCCGGGAGAGCTACCGGGACCGGGTCTTCACCGCCGGCGTGGTGGGCTGGCCGGGGGTGGCGCACATCTCGGGCCGCGACTTCTCGCCGGTCATCGAGGCCGCCCAGGCGGCGGAGGGCTTCGCCGAGGACGAGCCGGAGAAGACCATCACCGTGGGCTTCGGCCACGACGCCGTGGCCGGCGTGGCGGGCAAGGTGGTCGAGGCGGTCAAGAGCGGCGCCATTCGCCACTTCTTCCTCATCGGCGGATGCGACGGGGCCAAGCCAGGGCGCAACTACTACACCGAGCTGGCCGAGGCCGTGCCCGACGACTGCGTGATCCTGACCCTCGCCTGCGGGAAGTACCGCTTCAACAAGCTCGACTTCGGCGACATCGGGGGCATCCCCCGGCTGCTCGACGTGGGCCAGTGCAACGACGCCTACTCCGCCGTGGCCATCGCCCAGAGCCTGGCCGAGGCCTTCGACACCGACGTCAACGGCCTGCCCCTCTCGCTCGTGCTCTCGTGGTACGAGCAGAAGGCGGTGGCCATCCTGCTCACCCTGCTGCACCTGGGGGTCCAGGACATCCGCCTGGGGCCCACCCTGCCGGCCTTCGTCACCGAGCCCGTGCTCGAGGTGCTGGTCGAGAAGTTCGGGATCAAGCCCATCACCAGCCCCAAGGAGGACCTCCAGGCCATCCTCGGCTGACGCCGCGCCGTGGCGCCGCCTCTGACCCCGGTCCTTGGGGAGGGGGGGGCTTGGAGCATCTTGGGGGGCGGCCTCTGCGCCCCGCGTCCTTCTTGGAGCATTTTGTAGGCGGGGCCTCTGCGCCCCGCGTCCTTCAATTCGCGGGACAGGGACGTCCCGCCTACAAGCGGGGCGATTGACAGGGGCCGGCCCATGGGCCACAATGGCCGCCGCTTGGCGCCCCTGAAGGCCACGGACGGAAAGGACGAGCGGGCATGGGCGTGCGTGCGGAAGTGGCTCGCGGGCGGTTCGTGGTCCGCCAGCCGTGCCAGGTCGAGGTGGTGGTGCGGACGGACCGCGAGCTGGTGCCCGGCGACGCGGTGGAGGTGCAGTTCCCCCATAGCTGGTCGCTGGTCACGGGTCCCAGCTACACGCGTCGCATCCAGGCCTCCGACCCCGGGGCGGCCCACTACGTGAGCGTGGACGCCGCCGGCGGCGAGGGGCATTTCGTGGTCCAGGTGGTGGCGCGGCAGCAGCAGTTCCCCGAGGGGAGGACGCGGCACGGGCGGCTGATCGCCGCTCGCCTGGTCGACGGGCGGGTGCCGCCGGGGGCGCCCGTGTGGGTCCGCTACGCCAACACCTACGCCCCCTACGTGGCCGAGACCGAGGAGCTGTGGGTGCGGGTGAAGGGCGAAGCGCCCGAGGTCCCGCCCCGGCTCACCGTCGAGCCGGGCCCCGCGGAGTCGCTGCGGGTGCTGGCCCCCTCGGGGGCCGAGCCGGGGGAGGAGTTCGGGGTGCTGGTGGTGTCGCTGGACCGCTTCGGGAACGCCTCGTCCACGCGCTACGACGACCTGGCGCTGCGGCTGGCCGACGGCACGGTGGTGGCCCGGATGCCTGCCTTCGTGGGGCGGGTGCGGGTGCCGGTGGTGGTGGAGCGGGAGGGGGTGCATCGCTTGTGGCTGGGCGAGCGGCTGTCGAATGCGGTTCGCGTGGGCCGGGGGTGCCGGGGGCCTTTCTGGGGCGATCTGCACATCCACACCAAACTCTCCAGCGACGGCCAGGGCACCGAGCCCTACGACTACGCTCGGGACGTGGCGGGGCTGGACTTCGCGGCGACGGCCGACCACTGCCAGTCCATGGGCCCCGCGGGCTACGCCCAGGCCCTCCACTGGGCGGAGGAGGCCGACGTTCCCGGCGAGTTCGCCACCCTCCTGGCCGACGAGCGCGAGCCCAGCCACTTCGGCGGGGCAGGCCACTACAACATTTACTTCCGCGACCAGGAGGCCTTCCTCGACCACGTGGGGCGCCCCGGCGAGGCCGGCGTGGCCAACCCCCTGGAGGCAGGCCCGCCGCTGGACCCCGCGCGGGTCATGCTGGTGCCCCACCACACGGGCATCGCCTTCGGCTCCCTGCGCCCGGGCAGCACGGGCTCGGCCGTCGAGTGGGAGGGGTGGGACCGCGACGACCTGCGGCCCCTGGTCGAAATCTACTCCCACCACGGCCAGAGCGAGCTCTACGCGCCCCACCACGTGCTGTCCTACGAGCTGAACCGGATGCGCAACCCCGAGCGGAGGGCCAATACCTCCGTGCCCGGCCCCTACTACGCCCAGGACTACTGGATGGCGGGCCAGCGCCTGGGCGTGGTCGCCTCCTCGGACGAGCACAGCGGCCAGGGAGGCCGGCCCCACGGCGGCCTGGCCGCGGTGCGGGCCGAGTCGCTGAGCCGCCAGGCGGTCTTCGACGCCCTTCGCGCCCGCCGGTGCTACGCCACCACCGGCGAGCGCATCCTGGTGGAATTCTCGGTGGGCGGGGTGCCCATGGGCGCCGCCGCCCAGGCGGCCAGGGGCCAGCCCCTGTCCGTTCGGCTCGCCGTGTGGGGCACCGACCTCCTGCTGCGGGTGGAGGTGCTGCGCCATCGCTTCGGGCGGGACCGGGGCTTCGTGCCCATTCTCTCCGACGCCCCCCGCCCCGAGGCCCTGGAGGCCAGCTACGAGCTCGAGGAGGAGTGCGCCGGGCCGTGCCTCTACTACGCCCGCGTGACCCAGGAGCCGCTGGGCTGGCCGGGCATGGCCTGGACCAGCCCGGTGTGGATCGACGCCCCCGAATGACCCCCGGCTTCGCCTCGGGAGACAAGAAAGCCTTGACACGCTGGGGACACACGGTACACTGAGGGCGGTGACCGAAGCCGGGGACGGCGGCGCATCCAGCTCCGCGCCGTGCCCTCCCGGCCGATTCCAGAGAGCTAGATGGGCCTCCCGACGCACGCTCGACCCGGCTGCCGCGGTGCCCTGTCGGGAGTGGGAGAAGTGGGAGCGCGCTCCGCACGGGGCGCACGGCCCGCGGCGTCTCGCGAGACCTCGGGTCGCGGCCAGTGAAGGGCCACGGATGAGAGCCCTCTTCGACATCTCGCATCCCGCCCACGTGCACTTTTTCAAGCACATCGTGCGGGGGCTGGAAGGGCGGGGCCACGAGACGAGCATCGTGGCCCGGGACAAGGACGTGACCCTGCCCCTGCTGGACCATTACGGGTTCCAGTACGTGACGGTGGGCCGTTCGGGCCATCGCACCATGGTGGGCCAGTTCGCGGAGCTGGTTCGCCGCGACTGGGTGATTCGCCGCGTGGCCCGGCGCTTTCGCCCCGACGTGATCCTGACCCGCAACCCGTGCGGCGTGCAGGTGGCCCGGTTGGTGGGCGCGGTGGGAGTATTCGACACGGACAACGGGCGGGAGGCGGGCATCCACCTCCGCGCCGCCCTGCCCTTTGCCCACATCATCACCTCGCCCGACTGCCTTCCCGACCACTTCGGCCCGAAGCACGTGAAGTACCCGGGATACAAGCAGACGGCCTACCTGCACCCCAACCACTTCTCGCCCGACCCGGGGGTCCGGGACGAGCTGGGGGTGGGGGCGGACGAGCCCTACTGCATCGTGCGGTTCGTGGCCATGGACGCCAGCCACGACGCCGGCCACGCGGGCCTCGACCTGGCCACCAAGGCGGAGATCATCGAGTTCCTCCGCGAGCGCACGCGGGTGTTCATCACCTGCGAGGGCCCCGTGCCCGAGGCCTGGGCGGCCCTCGAGCTTTCCATCTCCCCCCACCGCATCCACGACGCCCTGGCCTTCGCGCGGCTGTGCGTGGGGGACAGCGGCTCGATGGCCGCGGAGGCGGCCCTCCTGGGGCGGCCGGGGATCTTCTGCCATTCCTTCGCGGGCTCGCTGTCCCACCTGGGGGAGCTCGAGGAGCGCTACGGGCTGGCCTGGAGCTTCAAGCCCCACGAGCGGGGCCGTATCCTGGAGAAGCTGGACGAGTTGGTGAGCCAGCCGCCCGACGAGGCGGGGCTGGCCGCCGCCCACCAGCGGCTCCTCGCCGAGAAGTGCGACGTGGCCCAGTGGATGTGCGATGCCCTCGATGCCTGGGCCTGCCGGGGTGGCGATCTCCAAGCCCACTTCGCCCAAGCCGCCGAGCGACCCGCAGGGGGAAGCTGACCATCCGCGTGTGCGTCGTCGGCAACTCGCGAAGCGAGCACGTGCTCCGCTGGGGACGCCACTTCGTGGGCCGGGGGCACGAGGTCCACGTAGTCTCCATCGCGGGGACCGGCCTGCCCGGGGCCAGGGGCCACCGCCTCGGGCTGGGCACCTCGTCGATGCCCCTGCGCATCGCGTCGTACATCGAGCTCGCTGCCCTCCTGCGCCCCTTGCTGGGCCGCATCCAGCCCGACCTGGTCCAGGCCCATTTCGCCTACACGTACGGCGCCGCGGTGGCCTGGGCGGGCTTCCACCCCTGCATGCTCGTCACCCAGGGCTCCGACGTGCTCTCGCCCCGGCTGCGGGACCGCCTGGTGCGGCCCCTGGCCCGTCGGGCGGTGCGCCACGCCGACGCCATCTGCGGGGGCTCGGAGGCCCAGCTCGCGGCGGCCCGCGAGCTGGGGGCCCGCTGCCCCCTGCGCCAGATGCCCTTCGGGGTCGATCTGGACCGTTTCGCGGCGTGTCGCCCGCCGCGGGAGGACGGGCAGTTCCGCATCGGGATCTTCAAGTCCCTCCTGCCCCTCTACGGCCACGCCGACCTCCTGGCCGCCCTCGCCCTGGTGGGGGAGGAGCATTCCCACGTGCGCCTGGTGATCGCCGGCGACGGGCCCCTTCGGGGCAAGCTGGAGGCCCAGGCCGCCCAGCAGGGCGTGGCCCGGTGCGTGGACTTCCTGGGGCGGGTGCCGCACGAGCGGGTGCCCGAGGTGATGGCCACACTCGACGCGGTGGTCCTCACCTCCTACTCCGAGGGCCTGCCCAACATGGTGCTGGAGGCCTTCGCCATGGGGCTGCCGGCCATCGCCACGGGGGTGGGTGGGGTGCCCGAGATCGTGAAGCCGGGCCACACCGGCCTGCTTGTGCCCCCTGGCGACCCCCGGGCCCTGGCCTGGGCCATCTCGGCCCTCATCGCCGACCCCCGGCGGCGCGAAGCCATGGGCCGGGCGGCGCGCTCGCTGGTGGAGGCCGAGTTCGATTGCCGCAAGCACATGGACCGGATGGAGGCGATGTGCCGCCAGCTGGTGTGACCTGGCGCAGCGCGGCGCCCCTCCGTCTGCTCTTCCTCCCGCCGGCGGGCCCGCGCCCTTGCGGGGCGCCGGGCGATGGGAGCGCCTGCCGCCATGGCTGACCGGCCGGCCCGCGTGCTCTTCGTGATCTCCTCGCTGGCGGGCGGGGGCGCGGAGAAGCTCGTGGCCCTCCTCCTCCGCCACCTCGACAGGCGGCGCTTCCACCCCCGCCTGCTGCTCCGCCGCGACCGCATCGACCATCCGGTGCCCCAGGGCGTGGAGGTGGAGTGTGCCCGGGCGCCGCGGGGGGTGGGGGGCGCGGCCCGGTTCCTCTCCCGCATCGCTCGAGGCCTGCGAACCTTCCAGCCCCACCTGGTGGTCAGCCACCTGACGTTCACCAACCTGCTCACCGCGCTGGCCCGAGGGCTACAGGCCCGGGGCGTGCGCCATGTGGCCTGGGTGCACACCGGCACGGAGAGGTCGAAACGCCTCGCCCTGCACCAGCGCGCTTGGATGCAGGCTCAGTACCGCATGGGCCTCCGGCGGGCCGACCGCGTGGTGTGCTGCTCCACCGGGGTGCGCGACGACCTGTGTGCCCTGGTGGGCCTGGACCGCCAGCGGGTGGCCGTGATCCGCAATCCGGTGGACGCCGAGGGGGTGGAGGCGGCGGCACAGTGGCGCCGGGAGCACTACCGGCCCGACCCCGCGGTCCTCCGCCTGGTCCACCTCGGCCGGTTCGTGGAGGCGAAGGGGCACGCAGTGCTGATCGACGCCCTGGCCCGGCTGCGGGAGCGGCGGGAGGCGGAGCTGACGCTCATCGGCGAGGGGCCGCTTCGGGCCGACGTGGCGGCCCGGGCGGAGGCGGCGGAGGTGGCCGGGGCAGTGCGTTTCGCAGGGTTCCTCAGCCCTCCGTATCGCGAGCTGGCGGGCCACGACGTATTCGTCTTCCCCTCCCTCTGGGAGGGGTTTCCGGTGGCCCTGGCGGAGGCCATGGGGCTGGGGCTGGCGGTGGTGGCCTCGGACTGCAATCACGGGCCGCGCGAGCTGATCGACGATGGGGTACATGGCTTCCTGGTGTCGGTGGGCGATGCCGCGGCGGTGGCCCAGCGGGTGGAGGCCCTGGGGGCCGACCGGGCGCTGGCGGAGCGGCTGGGCGCCGCGGCCCGGGAGCGGGTGCTCGCGGAGCTGATGCCGGGGCGGGCGGCTCGCCAGTTCGAGCGGCTGTGCGAGGAGGTGCTGGAGGGCGTGTGAGACAGTGGGCCGCGTTGCGCGGGATGGTGCATTCTGGTAAGGTGGCCAGGCCGGGGACCCGGGCGGTAGGATGCCTGCCGGACGTAGGTACAGTGGAAGCATGGACATGGGCGCATGAGCACGTCCGGTCGAGGCATCGTCAAGCTGGTGACGGCTCGAGCGGCGTCGCTGGGGATCGGGCTGGCCGCGGCGCCCATCATCTCTCGCCTCTACCTGCCCCGCCACTTCGGCCTGGCGGGCCTGGTGCAGTCGATCAGCACGTTCCTGATCGCCTTCGCGTGCCTGGGCTACCCCCGTGCGATCCCCCTCTCGGGCAGCCGTGGCGAGGCGCGGGCCTTGGTGCGCCTGTGCCTGGTGCTCACCGGGCTGCTTCTCCTGCCGGTGGTGCTGGTGCCGCTGCTGGCGGGGGGCCTGGTGGCGAGTTGGCTGGGGGAGGAGGCCATCGAGCCGCTGCTGTGGGTGGTGCCGCTGGTCTTCCTGCTGGCGGGCCTTCGCCAGACGGCCCAGTATTCGTGCTCGAGGGAGCGGCGGTTCGGGACGCTGGCGCTCCAGAATTTCGGGGTGACGAACGCCGGGCGGCTGGGGCTGATCGCGTTCGGGGGCCTGCTGGGGGGCAGCGCCCTCTACGTCCTGCTGTCCAATGCCCTGGGGATCGCGGTGGGCCTGCTCTTCGGGGCGAGCGTGGCGGCGCGGCTGGGCTTCGGGCGGGAGGAGGTGGAGCGGTGGAGCCTGGGGGCGGCGGCTCGCCAGCACAGCCAGTTTCCCCGCGTGATCGTGTGGAGCCGGGCTCTGAACGCGGCTTCCCGCTCGGTGCCCGTGCTTTTGCTGGGGGGGCTGTTCACTTCCGCGGTGGTGGGCTACTACACGTTCGGGCAACGCTTCCTGATGCTGCCCATGACCATCCTGGGCACCAGCGTGGCCGACGTCTTCTATCCCCAGGCGGCCAGCGAGTGGAACGCGACGGGCCGCCTGGAGGAGTCGTTCCGCAAGAACGTGCGGGTGCTCTCCTTCTTCTGCATCTTTCCCATGGTGGCCTTGTGCCTGCTCGGCCCCATGATGTTCGCCACGGTCTTCGGCAGCCGGTGGACGGAGGCGGGGGTGTACGCTCGTCTGCTAGCTCCGGCGATGGTGGTGGTTCTGCTGGCCTCGCCGGTCTCGTCGGTCTTCTCCATCACCCGGCATGCGGGGCTGGGGCTGTGCTACAATGTGGCCCTGCTGGTGGGACGGGCGGGCTCGCTGTTGGCCGGCCACTGGCTGGGCGGCCCGCGGACGGCGGTAGGATGCTTCGCGCTGGTCAGCGGGCTGGTGTTCGTCCACCTGATGGGCTCGGCGATGCGCCTGGGGGGTGTGGCGCGCCGCCCGGTGGCGTGCACGGTGCTGCGGGAGGCGGCGCTGGCGGGGGCCTTCCTGCTGCCCGCCGCGGCGGTGGAATGGCTCACCGGGTGGAGCGGCGCCGCCTGGGCCCTGCTGGGGGCCGCGGGCCTCGGCTACTACGCCTGGGTCTACCGCAGGGACCCGCTGGTGCAGGTCAGGGTGCACTCGCTGCTCCGCCGCTTGCGGCGGGTCCACAGCGACGCTGGAGGGCCGAACGGTGAGTGAGAGGAAGCCCAGGGATTCGCATCCCGCGGCGGCGCTCACCGCCCAGGAGGTGCGCGAGCTGCTCCTGCGCGTGGACAGCGGCCTGCCCCCCGAGAGCCAGCGGACCTATGCCCGCAGAGAGGCCCAGCGGGTGCGCCGGACCCTCCTCCGCATCCCCCCCGCCGAGGAGGGCTGGCGGCTGCTCGACGTGGGCTGCTGGGGGCCGTGGGTGGCGGCCTACGCCGAGGTGCTGGGCTACCGCGACATCGCGGCGTGCACCGCCCAGCCGGGCACCGGCCTGCCCCGGGAGCTGCGGGGCCTGGAAGGCGTGGAGGGGCTGCGGTTCCGTGCCGACTTCCTGGACGTGGAGGTCGAGCCCTTCCCCTATGCCGACGCAGCTTTCGACGTGGTGGTCTCGTGCAGCCTGCTCGAGCACCTGGTGCGGGACCCGATGCACATGATGAGCGAGATCCACCGCGTGCTCAGGCCTGGCGGCTTCCTGATCCTGACCACGCCCAACGCGGCCAGCGTCCACGCCTTGTGGAAGTTGCTGTGGGGACGCTCGCCCTGCTTCTCTACCCTCTACCACCCCACCGGGGTCCACCGCCACAACCACGAGTTCACCCCCGGCGAGGTGCTTCGCCTGGTGGAGAACAGCGGCTTCGAGGTGGACTCCCTGGAGACCTTCGGGCCCCTGCCCCCGGGGGTGGCTCGCCTGGCCACGGCCCTGCTCGCCCTCCCCGCGGCCATGGCCCGCCGCTGCCCCCTGCGATGGCGGGGGCGCACCATCGTCGTCCGCGCCCGCCGGGCCGGCCCCGTGCAGGAGCGCTGGCCGGCGTGGCTCTACCTGGACCCCACGTTCAACCCCGGCCTCCACCGGGCCAGGGGGGAGATCGGGAGGCGTTTCGTCGAGGAGTGGGCTGGCGGGGGACGCGCCGGCCCGTGACCCCCAGGCCGAAGCCGGGACGCACGGCATGGACCGATCGGGAACCATCGTCTACCTGGGCACCGAGGGCAACGCCAAGAGCTGCCTGGGCCTGGCCCATCTGCTGGGGGACGGCTGGCGGGTGGCCCTCGTGGTGGCCTACGTGGCCGACGCGGGGCGCGGCGGCGGGGCCTCGCCACGGAAGCGGCTGAGACGGGCCGCCGGCTCGGCCCTCCGCGCCTGCCCCGTCTTCCGCCTGGCCTGCCGCCGGCTGAGGCAGCGGCGGCCGCGGCTGGAGTTCCCCCGCCTGGAGCAGACCTGCGTGCGGCACGGAGTGGCCTACGAGCCAACGGAGGACACGACGCTCGCGGCCTGCAAGCAGCAGATCGCCGAGCTGGAGCCGGACGTCCTCCTGTCCAACGGCTGGCAGTTCCGGGTGCCCCCCGAGATCTTCTCCCTGGCTCGCGTGGCGGCGCTGAACTGCCATTCCAGCTACCTGCCCGAATACCGGGGCGGCAACGTGACCTTCGCACCCCTGATCAACGAGGAAACGCGCAGCGGAGTCACGGTCCACGAAATGGTCTGGCGCTTCGACGCGGGGCGTATCCTCGCACAGCAGCGAGTGCCCATCGAGCCCGGCGAGACCCCCGCCTCGCTCAACGCCAAGAGGGCCAGGGCCACCGGCCAGGTGCTCATCCGAGCCCTCCAACGGGCCGGCCACGAGCACCTCTACAAGCCCAACCCCCCGAGCCCCTTCTACCCCCGCTGCGACTACGCCACCTACCGACGCTACCGCAGGGCCAACCGCCTGCGAAAGCTCCTCGGCCTGCCCATCAAGCGCTATGAGCCAAGACCATCACCAACCCGCCAGCCCCGATGAGATCGTCGGCGGCGAGGAGCGCCGACGGCGCATCATCCGCTACTGGGACTCCGCGCTCCTGGCCAGCCCCCACGCCTCCACCAGCCACGCCCATCCCGACGTGGCGTGGCTGGACAACGCCATCGAGCAGCGCCGCCTGGCCCGCCTCCTGGGTCGCCTGGGCGGCCCCCGCCGCCGGTGTCTGGACGTGGGTGCCGGCTATGGCCGCTTCGCCCCCCTCTTCCGCCGCCTCTACGCCCGGGTGGTGATGCTGGAGCCCGCGGCCCGGCTTTACGCCGACCTCGTCCGCCGCTGGGGCGACGCGCCCGCCGTGCGCTGCATCCAGCAGGCCTTCGAGGCCTACACCGACCCGGAGCCCTTCGACCTGGTCTTCGCCAGCGGCGTCCTCTACCTCTACGACGACGCCATGGCGCGGGCCTTCGCCGGGAAGGCCGCGGGCATGCTGGCCCCGCGGGGCCTCCTGGTGCTCCGCGACTTCCTGGGCCTGCCTGGCCCACGGGTGGTGCCCTCGGCCTACGTCGAGGGGGCGCAGTGCCACTACCGCGAGCCGGCCTTCTGGGAGCGGCTGGGCCAGGAGGCGGGGCTAGAGGTGCTGGCCGTGGAGCGGTCGAAGCCCCGGCTCGCGCTCTTGCGGCGGGGCACACTCGCGGCGGGCCTGGGCAGGCTGGGGCTCACCCGCGCCCTGCGCTGCCGCCTGGCGGCCCGGTGTGCCGAGCTGGGGGGCAGCTTCTCCCTCCGCCGCCCTGGCGTCCACACCGTGTTCCTGGCTCTGGGGGCGACGCGATGAACGCCCTGGTCTTCAACTGCAACTACAACGGCCTGAGCGTCATCCGGGAGCTGGGCCGCCGCGGCGTGCGGGTGCTGGCCCTGGACTGCGAGCGCTCGCCGGGCACCGTGAGCCGCTACGCCCGTTTCGTGCCCTGTCCCGACCCCGCGGTAGCGGAGACGGCATTCGTCCGCCGCCTGCTGGAGCTGGCCGGGGGCCTCGAGGGGCGGCCCGTGCTCTTCGCCACCAACGATGCCTGGGCGGCGGCCATCTCGCGGCACAAGCAGCGCCTCGAGCCCCACTATACCCCCTGCGTGGCCGAGTGGCCGGTGGTGAGCCTGTTGCTGGACAAGGGGCGGTTCCACGATTGGGCCGCGGCCCGGGGCTACCCCGTGCCCGCCAGCCGGCCGGCCAGCGAGGCCCACGCCCTGGGCGACGAGGCCTTCCCCATCGTGGCCAAGCCCCGCTGCCGCCGCCAGGCCGCCGATACGCATCACGCAGGAGAGGGTAGCCGCCGGCTGGACCGCCTGCGCCTCACCGTCCTACGCACCCGCCGGGAGCTGGACCGCTTCCTGGAGGCCAATGCTGAGCTGCTCGACCAGCTCCTGCTCCAGGACTACGTGGAGGGGATGGCCGACTGCATGGTCACGGTGGGCGTCTACGCCGACCGGGGGCACGAGGTGAAGGGCCTGTTCACGGGGCGGAAGCTGCGCGGCGACCCGCCCGACATGGGCAACTGCATGGCCGGCCAGGCCGAGCAGGTGCCCGAGGAGCTGAAGGACATCGCCCGGCGCCTGTGCCGGGAGGTGGGCTACCACGGCATCGCGGAATTCGAGTTCAAGCGCCACGCCGTCACCGGCCGGTTCCACCTCCTGGAGGTCAACCCCAGGAGCTGGTCCTGGGTGGGCATCACGCCCGCCTGCGGGGTGAGCCTGGCCTGGCTGGCCTACTGCGACCTGACCGGCCGCGGCCCCCTGCGCCCCCTGGAGAGCAGCGTGCCCACGGGCTCGGTCAAATGGGTGTCCCTCATCGCCGATTTTCAGAACTGCCTGTGGCGCTACCGCCGCAGGGGCTATCCCCAGTGGGGGCTGTCGCTGGCCCAGTGGTGGCGTTCGCTGCGCGCCCAGCGCCTGGTGACCGCGGAGTTCGCGGCCGACGACCCCCTTCCCGGCCTCTTCGCTCTCTACCTGGCGGCCCGGGCCGGGGCGCGGGGGCTGGTGGGGCGCTTGACAGGTCGCCGCTGAGCCTGCATGAGTCGGAGAGCGGCTACGGAACGGGGGCTTGGTGAAGCTTTTCTACTTCACGACGGTGGACCTGGGCGCCTATGCCGCGGGCTGCGCCGACCACGTGGAGGGCATCGCCGGCGGCCTGCACGAGGCGGGGTGGGACGTGACGCTCTTCTCCGCCGACGGCGGGGTGGCGGACCAGCCGGCCTACCCCTTCGACCACGTGCTATTCCGCCGGGGGCGGTCCCTGCCCGGCTACGCGGCGGGCCAGGTGCGGCTGTTGCGGATGCTGCGGCGGAGGGTAGGCCGGCCTGATGCCGTCTACGTGCGGGCCGCGCCCACGCTGCTGGCCCCGCACGTCTACGCGCTCCGCCGGCGGATCCCCTGCTTCGTCGAGGTCAACAGCGTGGCGGAGTTCGAGCACGCCCGCCGTTGGCTGCTGCCCCTGCGCCTGCGGCTCGAGGACTGGCTGCTGCGCCGTGCCCGCGGGGTGTTCGTGGTCACCGAGGAGCTGGGGGCCTACGTGGCGGCTCGTGCCGGCCTGGCGCGGGAGCGGTTCCGGGTGGTGCCCAACGGCTGCGCGGCGCGGCTCCTGGAGGCCAGCCGCGGCCTGGTGGATTCGCCCCCCGAGGGCGTCCACACGGTGGGCTTCCTGGGCTCCTTCCAGCCCTGGCAGGGCATGGAGACGGTGCTGCGGGCGATGGCCCGGCTGGCGGAGCGAATGCCCGAGTCGAGGCTCCTGCTGGGGGGCAGCGGCCCGCTGGAGGGCGCCTACAGGAGCCTGGCCGACGAGCTGGGGCTCGCGCGGCGGGTGAGCTTCGCCGGCCCCGTGGCCCGCGAGGCGGTCGGGGAGTTCCTGGCCGGGGTGGCGGTGGCGGTGTGCCCTCGCAGCGGGGCCTTCGCGGCGGACCCGGTGGCCCGGCACGTGGGCACCTCGCCGGTGAAGCTCTTCACCTATCTGGCCTGCGGCCGGGTGGTGGTGGCCAGCGAGCTGCCTTCGCTGGCCCGCTTCGGCGAGTGCCCCGCGGTGCGTTTCGCGCGGCCCGACGATCCCGAGGATTTCGCCCGGGCGCTGGAGGCCGTGCTGCGGATGCATCCGGCTCGCCGGGCCGAGCTGGGGCGGGCGGGGCAGGCCTTCGTCCGCGGGCGCTACACGTGGGACCAGCTGGCCAGGAGGACCGGCGAGGCCATCCAGCGGTGGTGCCATCGGGCGCCCGCCGCAGAGACGAGACGCTGACCAGGAGCCGCACCGTGCCTCCACAGGACCGACAGCCCGTAGCGCCCCTCGGCCAGGCCTCGGCGCCGAGCGAGGAGCAGCGCCGGGACGCCCTGGGCGGGTGGCTGCGGCGGGGCCTGGTGGCGCTGGTGCTCGGCGGCCTGGGGGTGGCCTACGTGGCCACGGTGCCCCGGGCGTGGCACCCGACGCCCGACGGGGCGTGCTACCTGATCATCGGGCGATCGCTGGCCCGGGGCGAGGGCTACACCTTCGCAGGAGCTCCCGTGGGCAAGCGTCCGCCGGTGTTTCCGCTCATCGTGGCGGCGGGCCACGCCGCCTCGGGAGGCGATGTGCGGGGGGTGCGCCAGGTGGTGGCAGCGCTGGGGGTGGCGGCGCTGGCCGCGGCCTACGCCCTGGTGCGGGCGCGGGAGGGCACGGGGGCGGCGCTGGCGGTGGTGCTGCTCACGGCCACGTGCTCGTGGTTCTGGTGGTATGCCGCGGGCTGGGTGCTGGCGGAGGTGCCGTATGCGTTTTTCTCGCTGGCGGCGCTGTGGTTCGCGGAGCGGGAGCTTCGCTCGCAGGCTTTCTCGCTGGCGAGGTGGCTGGTGGTCGCCCTGATGGTGGTGGTGGCGACGTATACGCACATGGTGGGCTCGGCTCTCACCCCGGCGCTGGTCTGCGGGGCGCTCTTCGCCCCCCGGCCGCGGCGGCCGATGCGGCGGCGGCTCCTGGCGGCCCTTCTGGTCGGGGCCGTCGGCTCCGCCGCCACCCTGGGGTGGCTGGCGCGGGGGCAGATGCTGCGGCGGACGCGCCGCGCCTCGAGCTACACGACCCTCGTGCGCGCCGCATCCCGCCGCACCATCGCCTATCCCGCCGCCCGGCTCAAGCGTCGTGTGCGCGAGTGGACGGCCACGCCGCTGAGCCTGGAGTGGGACGAGGTGGCCTGGCCGGCGGGGGCCGGGGCGCTGGCCCTCCTGGTGGCCCCGGGGCTGGCCTGGGGCTTCCGGCGTCATCGCAGTTGCGCCGAGTTCTACCTGTGCACCCATTTCCTGATCGCCACGTTCGTAGGCGGAGGCCACGGCCACGAGCGCTACGTGGTGCCCGTGGTGCCGCTGCTGCTCTACTATGGCTACCTGTCGCTCAGGGTCCTGGGGGCGGGTGCGGCGCGGCTCCTCGGCCTGCAAGGAGGGCAGAAGGAGCCTGCCCTGGGATGCCTCGCCCGCGTCCTGCTCACGGCGGTTCTGCTGGCCATCCTGTGTGCGGCCATCTACTACCGCGTCCGGGGGAAGCACGGGGCCGTTCATTTCTCGCGGCCCCGCCAGGCGGAAACGCGGGCACGTCGCGCCTCGTGGGAGGAAGCGGCACGCTGGGTGGAGCGGCGGCTGCCCCCGCACGCGGTGCTGTGGAGCAACACCACGGTGGCCACCTACTACACCGAGCGGCGTGCGCAGGTCAACGCCTTCCTCGTCCGCCCCCGCGGCATCCTCAAGCACATGAGCCGATGCGGCGCGGACTACGTGCTCGCCGACTCGACCCGCATGGCCCATGGCCTGGGCGACACCCTGGAGGCGGCGCCCCAGGCCTTCGTGCTCCTCGAGCAGAACGACCACTGCCGCCTCTACCGCGTGGACCGGGAGGCCCTCGAGCGCGCTCTGGAGCGGTCCAAAGCTCGCCGGAGAAGGCCCCAGGCACGCCGCCCCGCCAGTCCATCGAACACAACCTGAGCCCCTGCGACGGGCCCACCATCACGAGGAGAAAGCCCAACACATGACGCCCAGCGAAACCGCCCCCGCGACGAGCACCGAGAGTCCCCAGCCCCACGCCCCTACCAGGGCGCGCCGCCTGGGAGCGGCGCTGGCGATGGCCGGAATCCTGCTGTGCTTCGCCTTCGCCTACGTGGACTCCATCACCCCCACGTTCCTCATCAACCCCGACAGCGCGATTTACATGGGGCTGGGGCGCTCCCTGGCCCGGGGCGACGGCTACACCTTCAACGCCACGCCCTATGGCAAGTATCCGCCGACCTTCCCGGTCATTCTCGCCGGCGTATACCTGGTGGCGGGCCAGAGCGTGTGGGGGATGCAGTTGGCCGTGGCGCTGTGTGGCCTGGGGGCGTTGCTCGCGACCTACGGGCTGGTGCGGCCGCGGGCCGGGGTGGTGCCGGCGCTGACCATCGCGGTACTCACGGGGGCCTGCTCGTGGTTCGTCTCGCACGCGGTGCTGCTGGTTCGTGCGGACGTGCCCTACGCCTTTTTCTCGCTGGCCGCGCTGTGGTATGCGGAGCGCCAGCTTCGCTCCTCGCGCTTCTCCGTTCTGCGTTGGGTGCTGGCCGGGCTCTTGGGAGCGGTGGCGGTCCTCACCCACATGGTGGGCACGTCGCTGGTCATCGGGCTGGTGGTGGGCGCGCTGCTGGCTCGCCGGGCCGCGGGGCGAACGGTGCGCCAGCGGCTGGTGGCCGCAGCCCTGGTGGGCCTGCTGTGCGGTGGGGCGACGGGCCTGTGGATGCTGCGGGTGTGGAGCGTGGGCAAGTACGCCAGCTACCGCACGCTGGTGAGCGCCGCGACCCGGCGCACGCACGAGGTGCCCCTCTACCGCCTGCGGCTGCGCCTGCGGGAGTGGGTGACCACTCCCCTGGGCCTGGAGTACCACGAGATGCCCTGGGCGGTGGCGGCGGGGGCGTTCGCCCTGCTGGTGCTTCCCGGCCTGGTGGATGGGCTGGTGCGTCGGCGGGGCTGTGCGGAGTTCTACCTGGCCGCCTTCTTCGTGATCTCGACGTGCTTCGGCGGGGAGGGCGGGCACGAGCGCTACGTGGTGCCCATCGTGCCCCTGCTGCTCTACTTCGGCTACGAATCGCTGGGCGTCCTGGGACGGGGGCTGGGCGCCGTGTTCGGCGCCCGCACGGAGGGCGTGGAGGCGCCCCGGCCGGGGTGCCTGGCCCGCGCGGTCATGGTGCTGGCCGTGGTCGGCATCCTCGGCTCTGCGGTCTACACCCGCGTGCGCTACACCCGCGGGGCCGAGGCGTTGGCCCCCGACGAACGCCAGGGCCACGCGGAGGAGCACCGCGCTTTCCAGGCCATGGCCGACTACATCCGCCAGCACGTGCCCGAGGACGCCGTGCTCTACGGCAGCTCGGGCGGCGCCACGTCGGTCTACTACTACTATCTCGACCGGCCCATCATCCGGCCCACGCCCGGCGAGATGGGCCTCCGCGCCCTCCGCCGGCTCCGCGACTCGGACGTCGACTACGTGGTCTCCGAAGTGCTCACCATGAAGGGCGAGGACCGCATCGACTCGATGCTCGCGCTGTGCCGCCAGTGCCTGGAGCACGTGCACGGGGAATCGGGCTGCGACCTGTGGCGGGTCAACCAGCGCGCCGTGCGCCGCACCCTGGCCGAGCACGACGACGGGGCCTAACCGGGCGGCGTCGAGCGAAGCTCCATCCCCCCCAGCGGGCCCCTGGCCAAGGGGTCGAGGACCTCGAAGACCAGCCGCCACTGGCCCGTGCTCTCGCTCACTTTCACCAGCACCTCGTTCCACCCCGGCTCGAGCTCGACGCGCCGGACGAACTCCCCGGGGCGGACGTAGCCGGCGTTGTCCCCCCGCAGCACCTGGCGGCCGTTCAGCCACACCGTGCACTCGTCGTCGCTGCCCACGGCGAAGGCGGCCTGGCGGCGAGGGGAGCGGAGCCAGAAGGCGGCATAGGCCACGGCGCGGTCGTCGGGCTCGAAGAGGCTATCGAAGTCCAGGCGGTCCGCCTCGCTGTGGTGGGCTCGCCAGCGGACCTCTCCCCCCGCGCCCTGGTAGGCCCGCTCGAGTTCCACCGGCCGGCCGTCGGGCGGCAGCTTTGGGCCGAAGGGCCGGCCGCCGGGATTGAGGAACGGCCCCAGCACCTGCCACGCGCGCACCGCGCGGCGCGTGCCCTTCCCGTGGCGGCGGTAGTGACGGTAGAGAGCGGTCAGGGCCACCTCGTGCTTCCGCGCGAAGGCCACCACCGCGGCCCTCGGATCGGCGGTGCCCAGCCGCCGGTGGGCAGCCAGGAGCAGGGCCAGAGCCTCGTCCTGGCGGGGGTGGCGGGGAAAGGCCCCGAAGAACCACTCGAGCGTCTCCAGGCGCCGCTCCGCAGCCGCCTCGAGCGCCAGGAGGTCCGCCACGAAAAGCCAGCCCTCCTCCTCCGCCCCCAGGCGGGGCAGATGCTCCCGGAGGACCTTGGCCACTTGCTGCGGCGAATGGGGCAGGTGGGCGAGCACGGGCTCGGCCAGCGGCGCCGCGAAATGGCCCAGGAAGCCCTCGGGGGCCGACAGCTCGTAGGCCCACTTCCCGGCATGTACGGGGCGGGCCACCCGGTCCGCATCCCCCAGGGGGCGGACGGCAGCCACGGCGTCGTCGAAGCTCCAGTGGCCGACCACCGCCTGGGCCAGCGGCTCGGGGGGCGGAGCCCCGTCGGCGGCCGCGCGCGCCCGCACCTCCTCCTCCGATAGCGCCCGGTCGTAGAGGCGCACCTCGTCGAGCATTCCTTCGTAGTAGACGTAGCCGTCCTGGCGGCGTCCGATGTGCAGGGGGGTGCGGCCGGGCACGCGCTCGCGGTTCACCGCGGTGGCCGCGACTTTCTGCCCGTCGAGGTAGAGCTCGAGGGTGGCGCCGTCGTAGGCCATGGCCAGGTGCTGCCAGCGGCGCAGGGCGAGGGACCCGGGCTCGCTCCAGGCGCTGAACCGCCCCTCGTCCTCGTCGCCGATATTCAGGTAGGTGCCGACGTAGTCGTGCTTGATGACCAGGGCGTAGTGGCTCTCGGTGCACTCGTGGGTGTTCTTGTTGACCAGCCAGCGGCGGTCCTCGCCCCCCGTGGGGTAGCGGGTGATGTAGAGCCAGGCCTCGAGGGTCAGGTGCTCGGGCTCCAGGGCCGGCGAGTGCGGCACCTCGACGTAGCCGGTGGCGCCATCGAAGTGTGCTCCCGCCCCCCGCTTGCCGCCGAAGGGGGTGGTGCGTCCCACGTGGCGGTAGCCATCGGGCAGGAGCCATCCCAGCCAGGGACGCGGCTGGCGGCGGTCGAGCAGCGCGGGTGGCTCTTCGTCCATCACCACGTGGGTGCGGCCGTCGACCACCACGGCCGTGCGGTCCCACACGGCGCGGCCCCCCTGGAGGCCGAAGGCCACGCCGCCGATGGGCCGGGCGCGGAAAGGCGTCCACGCCAGGGGCAGACGCAGCTCGTGCCATCGCCCGGGCCTTGGCAGGGGGCCCATGTAGCGGCCCTTGCGCCGCCTCGTGCCCCACACCGCGGTGCATCGCCAGCCCTCGCCGTCGTGGAGGTCCAGGCTGAGCATCTCAGGCGGGTCCTGGGGATCGAGCCACACCCACTGGGAAAGGTAGGGGCGGTCGAGCGGTGGGACGAGGTGGGCCACCACGGGCCGCTCCATCTCCGCCAGGGTGTGCGCCGCCAGGGCGTAGTGCCTGGGCGGGGGCTCGTGGGCGTGGGCCCGGCGGCCGCTGTGCACCGTCTCCTCGGTCCACTGCCAGTCGTGGAGGAGGCGGCCTGGGGGCGCCTGGTCGTCGAGGAACACCTCCTCGCGGCCGTCCGCGACGACGGCGGAGCGGTCCCACACGATTCGCGGGCCGCCCTGCTGAACGAAGCCGATACCGCAGACGGGCCGGTCGTGCATGCCCACGGCGTAGAGCGGAATGCGCAGCTCGTGCCACCGGCCCTCGGGCAGGTCGTCGACGCGGCCCAGGATCACGGGGGGCACGGCCCAGTGGCGTGCCGGCTTGCCCCACACCGCCCGGTGGCCCCACTCGTCGCGGCCCTGCCCGCCCGTCCCGTCGCACAGCTCCACCATCAGCGACCGTATCCCGCTCCGCCCCGCCAGGTGCACCCACTGCGAGAGAGCGGCTCGGGACCATGTGGCGAAGCGGCGTCGGACGCTCTCGGGCACGCCGGCCCGGGCGGCGCGCTCCAGGATCGCCGCCGTGGACTCCGCGCCCTCCCGGCGCAGTGCCTGGTCGACGAGCAGCAGCAGCCGCTCGGTCGCCACGCTGCGGGGATGGCGGCGGATGAACGCCCAGCAGTGCTCGGCCAGCTCGGCCGCGGAGCCCCCACGTACCTCGCAACTCCGTTGGAACGCCTCGATGGAGGCCGGCAGGTCGGGCACGGCGTGGACGATGGCCGCCAGGGCCTGCTCCTGCTGCCGGGTGCGGGGGTGCAGATAGACCTCGCGGTGGGCCACTGGGAGCAGCGTGGGCGTGGCCAGGGCGTCGCCGAGGGCGAGCACGCGGCGTGCGGCCCGCCCGTCGCCGCGCTCGTCCCACACGGCCAGCGACAGGCCGAGCTGGCGGTCCCCCGGGGAGCGGAGCAGCGCTTCCCGGGGCAGGGCCAGCTCGTAGGTGACCATGTTGCTCGCCAGCTCCTGGGCGACGGCGGCGCGCGCCATTTCGGGTACAGGGGCCGTGCCCAGCGCTTCCCAGGCGGCCTTTCCGCCCGAAGCCAGGCCCACGCCCCAGCGGAAGGAGCCCGCGTCGGTGGTGATGCCCAGCTCCAGCCAGTCGCCGCCGCCCGCCGTGCCGCGTCCCGCGCGGGGGAGGGGGTGGGAGTCGCGGTAGCTGACGGCCAGGTAGAGCCGCTCGGGGCTGTGGGTCATGCGGACGGTGCCGACGCGGCGGGGGTCTCCCTCCAGGGCTACGCCAGGGCCCTCGGGCCAGTCGTCGAGCGAGCCGTCCACGCGTATCTCTCGTTCGACCCCGTAGGCGATGCACGTGGGAGGGGCCGGCTCGGCCTCCTCGCCTGCGGCGACGAAGCCGTGGAGCCCGTGGACGCTGCGGACCACCAGCACGTCGTCGGTCCAGACGGCCCTGGCGCGGCGGCCCAGCACGCGGCGCAGCAGTTGTCCCTCCAGGTGCTCGCCGGTGCGCCGGTCGAAGACGTCCACTCGCAGCCTGTGGTCGCTGCCGCGGTGGCTGAAGGCGTGGACCGCCAGGGTCCACACGCGGTCGCCCGCCCGACGGCAGGCCAGGACGCCGTCCGGCCCGCCGTGGCGGGACAGCGAGGGGAGTTGGTAGCGTGCCTCCTGCCCGTTGGCCAGGTCCACTGCGAGGAGCGTCCGCTCGTCGGGCGATTCAAGGTACGAGGTACCGGCGACGCGGCCCGGGCCCTGGCGCCGCAACACGGTGCCCGGCTGGTCCCGCCGCAGCAGCCAGTGCTTCTTCTCCTGGTCGTCGAAGCGCCGGTGCCAGCGGAGCTCCAGCCAGGGGCCGCTGACCGCCAGCCGGTCGATGCCCCGCACCGCCGAGCGCTCGAGCTCCACGGGATACCGGGTGAGCTCGCCGTCCAGGAACGAGACGGTGAAGATCGAGCCCTGCCGCGAGACGCAGAAGGCGAAGTCCTGTCCGTAAGCCACCTCCTTGGGCCAGGGCTCGCCGCCCGCGGGGAACCGCCGCCAGCCCACGATCCGACCGTCGGAGGGCCGCACGGCGAGCACCGCGGGGCCCGCCTCGCGGCCATGCCGGGTGCGGCGGGCCACCAGGTAGAGGAACTCGCCGTCCCACCCGCTGTGATCGAAGTCCGCACGGGCCAGGGCCCCTCGGAAGCGAGTGTCCCACAGCCGCTGGCCGTCGTCCAGGCGGAAGAGCGCCACGCGACAATCGCGCCGGTAGTGGCCCAGCAGAAGGTAGGGCCCGTGCGTCGCCCAGGTGTCGGGCGCGAAGTCCAGCTCTCCCTCCCACCGCCTGCGCCCTGTCAGGGCGTCCAGGGCCACCACCCGCCGGGGGTAGATGAACACCAGCGTCTTCTTCGCCCACACCAGGTCGCGGAAGCTGCCCGGAAGGAGACGCTGCCACGCGAGAGCTCCGCGGGGGCCGGCGCGCACGCACTCCAGTACGCCGTCGGAGAAGAGGTAGACCCGCTCCGGGACCTCGGCCTCTGGCGGGGGCCTCCACATCCAGGGGTCGGACCGGGGCAGGTGCCAGGCCTCGCGCAGGGGCAGGCGCAGGGGGCGCGACTCGGCCTGCGGGGCAAGCGGCTCCCCAGGTCTCTCGGGCGGCTCCTCGGCGACCACGGCGAGAGCGTCGTCGAGCACGGCGAAGCCGCGGGGCGTGCTCCCCAGCTCCAGCGGTCGTTCGTCGACCGTCAGGCCGGTGTCGGCGGCCAGCCGCAGGAGCTTGCCTCGGGACAGCACGAGGACGCCGTCGCCTACTGGGGCCACCCGGCCCCGCAGGTCCACCGGAAGGTGCCGCTGCCAGGCCGTCTCGCCCGTCTGCGCGTCCAGCGCCACCACGTGGTCGCGGCCGGCCAGGACCACGCGACCGCCGACCCGTCCCGGCATCCGCTCGGAGGGCACGAAGGGGCGGTCCCAGCGCAGCTGGCCGGTTCGGCGATCGAGCGCCAGCGCCCCCTGGTAGTCCCGCGGGGTCGCTACCACCACGTCGCCGACCACCAGGGGCGCCCCGCCGCGTCGGCGGAGCACGGAGGCGATGTTGCTGCCCAGGCGTACCCGCGGGTAGGTGCGGGCCCATTCCAGCAGGCCGTCGCGGGCGTCGCAGCGGGCCACGAAGCCCACGTTGGTGGAGCAGTAGACCGCGCCGCGGTGGACGGCCAGCCCGCTGCCGTAGCTCGCCAGGTCCACGGCGTCGCCGCGCAGGCGGGGGGCGCCGTCGGCGCGCCGGACCCCCAGGTGCTGCGAGCCCAGGAACCGCTGCCACAGGGTCCGCCCCGTCGCCCCGTCCAGGGCCACCAGGTAGACGGGGCGGAGGGTGGAGAAGGCCTCCCGCGTCGCCAGGGTGTAGACCCGTCCCTCGGCCGCGGCGGGGTCGCCAAGCGGCCACAATTCTTCCCAGTGCTCCTGGCCGGCAGTGGACCAGCGCATCTCGCCGGTGGCGGCGTCGAGGGCGGCCAGGCCGGTGGGATGGCGGCCCGAGCGGTCCAGGCCCCACCGGCTGACCACCATGCCCTCCACCAGGACGGGGGCGAATGGGCCGGGAGCCGTGAGGCACGGCCAGGGGTCCTCCCGCTCGTCCTCCTCGCCGCGTCCCCGCCAGCCGCCCGGCGTGCGCGCCCACCGCGGCGCCGTGCCCTCGCGGCCGAAGCAGGCCAGGAGGTTCGGCCCGCTGAGAAGGACCCGACCGCCCATCGAGCACAACTCGCCGTGGGACGGAAATAGGCGGATGAGATCCTCCGGCGCGTCGCGAAACCACTCCACGACCCACGGCGCCACCCGAGGCGGTCTCAGAGCCCGGACCGCGAACTGCGAGAGCCTGGGGGCGGGCCGTTCCTCACGGCGTCGAGCCGCGGCTCGCAGCCGCCCCTTCACCTCGCCCGCGGGCCGCTCGGCGCCCATCCAGGGCACCGGCGCGTCGTCGGGGAGAGCGGAGAGCCCGACCTCCAGGCTCTCGCGGCGGGCTCCCGCGGCCTCGGCCAGTCCCAGGCCCACCTGCGCGGGTCGCCGCAGATCGAGCTCTGCGGCGTGGGTGGCCACGTCGTGGAAGGTGCGTTCGGCCAGGCCCGGCTGTCCCCGGCGGAGGGCCTGCTCGGCGGCTTCCAGGAGAGCGGCGTGGACCGGCCGTGCCCAGGGCCAGCGGCGGTAGGCGGCCAGCAGGCGGGCGGCATCGTCGTCGCGGCGAGCGGCCCGGACCTCGCGCAGGGCCTCGCGCTCCTTGGCGGTGCGGAGTGCCGGCGGAACGCCCACGGCGGCCAGATGGCGGTCGATGGCGGTCCACAGGGACGCGTGGCGCCGCCTTCCCACGGGCACCACGGCCTCGTGCTTGGCGCAGCGGTCGAGCAGCTCGCCGAGGACCCGGGCGTCCAGGGGGGGCCTGCCCGCTCGCATGGCGTCCCACCGGGCCTCGAGGGGGGACATGGCGGGGAAGCTCACGGGCAGCCCTTCGCCCTCCCGGCCGAGGCGGCGGAGCCACTCGTTGTTGGCCCTCACGACCCCTTCGGCCGCGAGGTCCTGGAAGCGGCGGCGGGCCTCCCCGGCGCGGCCGGCGCCATAGTAGAGCCGGGCCTGGGCCACTCGCCACGCCTCGCCGCCATCGCTCGAGGCCTCGAGGCGCCTGAGCGTCTGCGCAGCCTCCCAGAAGCGCCCCTCGCGCAGGGCCTGCTCGAAGCGGGCCTTCCAGGCCAGCGCCACCGCGGGATGGGACGCCGGCAGGTGCCCCGCCTGATGGAGGGCGACGAGGCGGGTGGCCGCGTAGTGGAGCCAGGCCTCGCCCTCCTCCGTGTCGTGCGGGTCGCGCCACACGTCCTCCAGGATGCGCACCAGCGCCTCGCGGGCCAGCTCGGGCCGCCCGGGGAACCGGTCGATGAGCCGCTTGCGTGCGTAGTGTGCCCTGCCCCGGCAGCCGATCTCGTCGAGGTGGCGGGCCAGGGCGTGGTAGGCCTCGGGCCGGGCCGCCCGCTGGTCGGGGAACCGCTCGAGCAAGCCCTCGTAGAGGCGCACCATGCGGACGTGGAACAAGCGGCGGAGACGCTGGCGCTCGTCGCCCCTGGCCCGCCGCGCCGCCTCCTCCCACCGCTCCTTGTTCGCCTCCACGGTGGCCTCCCAGCCGTCCTTCCACTCGATACGGAGGCCCTCGTCGGCGGTGCCCGGGCCGTGGAGGGGGCGGGGGCCCTCGAGCGGCCGCGGAGCCCCGCCCCCGAGCCCGGCGAGGAGGCACAAGATGATTGGAATGCGGCCAACAGCCTTCATGGACGCAATACCTCGCTCGGTGAGGTATTGTGGCGCCGCGCGGGGCCGCAGTCAAGGCGGTTGACTCCGCGCCCCGCCCCGGATAGAAGTGGGCCGCAGAGATGGCGGACCGCCCCCGGGAGCAAGCAAGGAGCCTGTGATGGTGACGCTACGGGAGAAGTTCCGGGGCTGTATCGCTGCCTCGTGGACTGGCTCGGCCATGGGCGCGGTGGTCGAGGGCTGGAGCCCACAGCGCATCCAGGAGACCCACGGCACTCTGGACCGCCTACTGCCCTACAAGCACTACACCGCCAGCACCGACTGGCAACGGCCCCCGGGCACCACGGAAGACGGCATCGAGCGCCAGAAGCTAATGGCCACGGCCATCATGGAAAAGGAGGGGCCCGTCGTGCCGGCCGACCTGGTGGCCGTGTGGCTCCGCGACCTGGAGCCCGAGAAGATGCGGTTCAAGCAGGAGCCCTTCGACCGCTCGCTGCTGGAGCTCGCCCGGGCCGGCGTGCCGCCCGCGGAGCTGGGCCGCCTGTGGCCCTTCCCCAACGTGGTCTCCATGGCCCGGGCGGCGCACCCTCTGGGCCTCATCCATGCCGGTGATCCCAGCGGCGCGGCCGACAATTGCCTGGAGGTGGGCAAGGTATACATGGCCCCGGGCGCCTTCGGCCTTCGCTGGGCGGCCCTCTACGTCGCCGCCATCGCCGAGGCGTGCAAGCCGCAGGCCACGGTCCAGTCCGTGCTGCAGACCGCGCGCCGCTTCGCCCCCTACCGCGCCGAGGCGGGCGCCCTGTGCGCCCACTACGATAGCATCGAGCGCGAGGTGGACCGGGCGCTCCGCCTGGCCGACGAGCATCCCGAGCCGGCGGCCCTGCGGGACGCCTTCGGCGAGCTCTACGCCGGCGGCGGCCATGTGACCTACGGCATGTCGCAGGCCAACGAGATCGTCTCCAAGGGCCTGGCTCTCTTCGCCCTGAGCGGCGGGAAGCCCCGCCAGGCCATCGTGGCGGCGGTGAACTTCGGGCGCGATACCGACTGCCTGGCCGCCGTGGCGGGCGGCCTGGCCGGCGCCCTGGGAGGCCGCGCCGACCTGCCCGACGAATGGCTCCGCCAGGTGGACGAGGCGACCCGCCAGGACCTCTATACCCACAGCCGCCGGACCATCGAGCAGACGGCCGACGGCCTGCTGGGGGCCTTCCTGGCCACGACCCGCCGGCAGCGGGCCCTCCTGGACGCCGTGGGCGACCCGGCGTACTTCGGCTGAAGGGGCCGTAGCGGCAGCTCCTGGAGCGCCCGGATTCATGGAATTCGCTTGACTCCTGCGAGCCGTTTCGCCATACTACCGTGCCCAGAGGGGCACCGACGCCTCCGTGCTTGCCCCCATGCGGGAGGCGAAAGAAGGTCGCGGCCCGGCGAGGAGGCGTCGCCGCGGGAGGCGAAGGGTTCTCGCGCCAGCGCGGGCGGGATGGTAGCGGTTATCTGTCCATCGCATCTGGAGGGCAGCCATGTCCTACGAGGTGGTGTGCCCCAACGGCCACAAGCTCCGCGTCGAAGCTTCCCACGTGGGCAGGAAGGCGAAGTGCTCGAAATGCGGCGTGGTGTTCACCGTGCCCGACGTGACTTCCGAGGCCGCTTCGCCGGAGCAGCCGATGGAACTCGAGCCCCAGGAATCGCAGGAGGAGAACGCGCCCATGTCGGCCCAGCCAGCTCAGGGAAGTGCCCGAGGCTCCGCCGCCCCCCCGCCCATCCGCTCCCGCCGCAAGCCCCCCAGCTTCATGGGCATCAGCCCCGGGGCGGCCCAGGCCATGCTGCTCATCGGCCTCGTCCTGGTGCTCTTCGCACGCGGCTGGGACGCCGTGGGCACCCGCGGCATCGCCCGCGCCAAGGCCAAGATCGACCTGGAGAAGAGCGGGTTCTACAACAAGTGGGAAGACCGCCAGATGGAGATCCGGGAGGACATCGAGGAGCTGGAAGAGAAGGACGACCTCGACTCCGACGATCGCGATGAGCTCAGAGACCTGCGCGACGACCTCGAGAAAGCGCAGAGAGAGATGAGGAAGGAGGAGCGAGAAAGGGAGAAGGACGAGTGGCGCGACCTCCAGAGGGCGGCCAGCACGGCCAGCAAGCGCAACCAGGCCATGGGCTACTGGCGCGAAATCCTCTTCGTCCTCGGCACCATCGTCCTCACCCTCGGCCTTATCACCACGGGCACCACCGGCGAGGGCGCCGAGCGCTGGGTGTGCCTCCTGATGCTCGCCATCATCACCTTCAGCGTCTACGTCGGCGGCATCGCCTGGTTGGCATCCATCCTCAACATTGTCCGCTAGCGGCGCCCACGGCGCGCAACACGGGGGACGGGCCTCGAGCCCGTCCCCCGCTCCATGTCCGCCCTGGTGCCCACGCCCCCGGGTCGGGCGTCATGTCCCGCACGCTCCTCCGTCCCGTGACCTTCGTCGGGGCCGGGGCGGCAGAGGAGGGGTCTCGTTTGGAGTTCCGCCCTTCAGGGCGGTCGGTGGCCTTCGCGGGCTGTCCGGCCGCTCGGACGCCGCAGACACGCCTGAGGGCGTGAACGCCAAACGGGCGCGGGGGGCGGAGGTTCCGGGTTTCGGGTTTCAGGTTCCAGGCTTCGGAGCCCGCGAAGCGGGGGGCGGTTCTTCTTGGGGAGGCTCGATCACGAGGCGGATGGCGGCCCTGGTCCTCTGGCCCGGCGGGAGTTGGGATGCCAGGGTCAGGAGCCGAGAGCGCAGCGGCGAGCTACTCGATGGGCCACCCGCCGTGGGCCTCGATGGCCTCGTCGACCTCGGCCATGAGGCGGGGGGTCTCGGCCAGGGCCACCACCACGCGCTGGTAGTGCGTCAGGTCCTCGTAGGAGAGCTGGCGGCCGCGGCGGTCCTTCAGCCACTTCTCGCACACCTGGTAGCCGCCGATGTGGAAGGCCCACACCTCCGGCGGCACGCCCTCGAAGTACTGCCCCCGCTGCCCGTTCCGGGGACGGGTCCGGCTGATGTAGACGCGGCCCTGCTCCGCCGGCTCGTCCTCTCCCGGCGGCGTCTCGCCGGGCGGGACGTACTTCGGGTGCCCTTTCTCCACCGTGTTGTCCCCGGCCACGGGATAGCTCGTGACGAGGTCCGCCAGGGGCGCCGGCTCCCCCGCCTTCGTCCAGGACGCATGCGGATAGTCGTCCTCGAGCAGGTGGAGCGCCACGAGGTCGGCCCCCAGCCCGCACAGGGAGCGGAACAGGTCGAGGTCCGCCGTCAGCGGCACCCTGGGGAAGTCGATCTTCAAGAACTCCGCATACCGCTCCCGATACGCCGGGGAGTGGAACACCGCGTAGATGTAGTGAAACACGTCCTCCGGGCCGAAGGTCTGCGCCAGATCGCCTACCCCATCGGGGACGAAAGACACCCCAAGCTGCTGACCCAAGGCCGCCACGAAGTCGACGCTCAGGTTCGGTACGCGACCGCCCTCGTCCGGCGTCCAGGGGCCATCGTCGTCAAACAACTCCTTTGCCGTCCCATACCGGTAGACTGGGAATGCAAAGCAGTTGTCCAAGCTGCTAATGTACTCCTTGACCAGCGCTTCACTCGCCACGAAGGCATGCCGCCACGGCAATTCCCGGATTGCCCGGAAGGTCACGAGTGCGAGATTGCGTCCTGCCATCAGATGGCGCATGATCTGTTTCACGGAGCGCCATACTACGGCGTCGTGGTACAAGATCAGGCGTTGATCAAATGGGCGGTAGTCCACTGGCTCAACTAGAGCACGGAGATGAGTTATCCCGCGGAGGGATGACCGAGCGTCGGCCACGTCCCACCCCTTCTTGAGGTTGATGCCAACTTTGTCGCATGCGTCCCTGTCGGAAAGGGCCTGGTCGCAGAACAAATGGGCGCGCTCTAACAATGGCTGCTGGTCATAATCGATCACAAAGTGGTCGCGCGCTGTCGTGATGCCCATTCCGTTGAGGGGAACGATGTCGGTGAGCTGCGGTGCCTCAATATACTCATCTTGAAAGCTCGTATCCCTCGGGACAAAAAGATAGAAGGGCGATTGCGGCTGAAGCTCGGTCCAGTCCGTCTCCGCGATGCTGCTCTCCCGCAGGACGGCGTACTTGTGCTCGCGGGTTCCCCACAGGTGGGCGTGGAAGACCTTGGCGGTCATGGGCGGTAGGCCTCCCGGCGGTGCGCAATGGTGACCACCTCGACGGTCTGTTGCTCTTGGTGGATGCAGTAGAGGACGCGATAGTCTCCGACGCGGAAGCGGTAGTGCCCGGCAAACTCACCTTTCAGGCGCGTGGCGTTCGGGTGGTCTCGCGGCCTAGCGCGCAGCATGTCGAAGGCCCGGCGAAGGCGGCGCTGGAGCGGGGCGTCCGCCCCCTCGACGAAGCGCTGCGCGGAGCGGGTCAGCACCACGCGGTAGGGCCTCACTCCTTCCACTGGATGTCCTCGAGGGGCGTGAGCTTGCCCTCGGCGGCTTCCTGCTTGCCCTTGCGGAATGCCTCGAGGAGACCGGGGATGGCTCGGAGCTCCTCGGTGGCGGCGATGCTCTCTTCCTCCTCCAGGCGGGCCAACAGCTTGTCAGCGACGAGCAGCCGCTCCTCTGTGAGAGCGTCTACGCGCCTCTTCAGGCGTCGGCGGAGTTCGCTCTTGGTCATGACGCGGCGTCTCCTTGGGGCAGCTTGATGCACAGGCCGATGGCGACCCCCTGCTGGATGTCGAAGACGTTGTGGTCGGGCGAGCCGTCGGGGCATCGCTCCTTCTTCTTGGTGTTTCCGTGAAGGTCCATTATATGGATT
>JBKHIY010000045.1:0-34754 GCA_046538415.1 Candidatus Brocadiia bacterium
CGGCGGCCGAGGAGGGCCCCGCCGACCAGGAAGAGCCTGCGGAGGCCGAAGCCCCACCCCAGGCACCCGCCGCCGAAGAGGCCCCGGCCGAGGAGGAGGAACCTGCGGAGGACGAGGCCCCGCCCTCCCAGCAGGCCCCCCCCGCCGAGGAGGCCGAGACCGACGAGCCCGCGGCGGAGGCCGAAGAACCCGATACCGGCCCACAGGAGACCACACCGTAACCGCTCCGGGGCCGTCCCAGCCATCGCGCCCCAAACAGGAGGGCAAGCTTGCGAATTCGCCTATACCAACTCGCCAGAGAGCTCGGCGTCCCGAGCAAGGAGCTCGTCGCCAAGGTCAAGGCTCGCGGCATCCAGGTCAAGACTCACATGAGCTCCGTCGAGGAGCCCATCGCCAACGCCCTGCGCGCCGAGTACGGCTCCCGGGAGCCTGCCGCGGCCGAGGAAGCTGAGGCCCCGGCCGAGGCCGAGAAGGCCGAGCAGGCGGCTCCCCCCAAGCCCAAGGCCAAGCGCCCCGCCAAGGCCGCCGAGAAAGAAGAAGAGAAAAAAGAAGAAAAGAAAAAGGAGGAGGCAGCCCCCAAGCCCTCCCCCAGGCGCCGCGGCAAGGCCCGCCGCACGGGCCCCGCCGCCGAGAGCACTACCCCCTCCGCCGAGAGCCCTACCCCCTCCGCGGGCACCGTGCGCGAATACGGCCCCCACGTGCGCATCAAGGAGCGGCGTCCCCCCTCCACCCGCCAGGCCCGCCGCGCCCGCCGGCTGCCGCGCCGGGGACGCGCGGCGGGCCGCAGGGCCCGGCCCGCGGTGCGCCGGGGCGCGCCCGCCAAGGTCACCGTCGACTTCCCGGTCACCCTCCGCTCCCTGTCCTCCGCCACGGGCATCAAGGCCCAGGCCCTGATGCGCTCGCTGATGTCCGAGGGCGTGATGAAGACGATGAACGACACCCTGGACGAAGAGCAGGTGCAGCTGCTCTCCGAGGCATTCGGCGTGGAGGTCGAGCTGCGCCACGAGCGCGACCTGGAGGCCGAGCTGCTGGAAGCCGAGGCCCAGCCCGACCGCCCCGAGGACCTCCAGCCCCGAGCCCCCGTGGTCGCCTTCCTCGGACACGTCGACCACGGCAAGACCTCGCTGCTCGACGCCATCCGCCAGACCCACGTCGTGGACTCCGAGTCGGGCGGCATCACCCAGCATACCGGCGCCTACACCGTGACCAAGGACGACCGCACGGTGGTCTTCCTCGACACCCCGGGCCACGAGGCGTTCACCGCCATGCGGGCCCGCGGCGCCCAGGTGACCGACATCGTGGTGCTGGTGGTGGCGGCCGACGACGGGGTGATGCCCCAGACCGAGGAGGCCATCAACCACGCCCGGGCCGCAGGCGTGCCCATGGTGGTGGCCATCAACAAGATGGACCTCCCCGGGGCCAACCCCCAGCGGGTGATGCAGCAGCTCGCCAACCTCGAGCTGCTGCCCGCCAAGTGGGGCGGCGACACCGAGTTCGTCGAAGTCTCCGCAGTCACCACCGAGGGGCTCGACGACCTGGTGGAAACCCTCGCCCTCCAGGCCGAGGTCCTGGAGCTGAAGGCCAACCCCGACAAGCCCGCCCGGGGCACGGTGATCGAGGCCGAGCTCTCCGAGGGACGCGGCTCCGTGGCCACCGTCCTGGTGCGCGACGGCACCCTCCACCGCGGCGACATCGTGCTCTGCGGCGGCGCCTACGGGCGGGCCCGCAGCCTGCGCGACGACCGCGGGCGGGAGATCGAGCAGGCCGGGCCATCGGCCCCCGTGGAGCTGTCCGGCCTGTCCTCCGTGCCCGCCGCGGGGGATGCCATGATGGTGCTCGAGGACCTGGACAAGGCCCGCGAGGTGGCCGAGGAGCGCCAACGCCGGGCCCGCGAGGCCCAGATCGCCGAGCGCGAGCACGTGACCCTGGAGAACCTCTTCGCCACGCTCGAGGAGGACAAGCCCAAGGAGATGCGCGTGGTGATCAAGGCCGACGTGCAGGGCTCCCTGGAGGTCATCCGCAACGCCCTCAACGAGCTGTCCACCGACGAGGTGCGCGTCGACATCCTCCACGCCGCGGTGGGCGGGATCAGCGACAGCGACATCCTCCTCGCCGACGCCTCCGACGCCGTGGTCATCGGCTTCCACGTGGTGCCCGAGACCAGCGCCCGCCAGCTGGCCGAAGAGAAGCAGATCGACATCCGCCTCTACAACGTGATCTACAACCTCACCGACGACGTCAAGGCCGCCCTGGAGAGCCGCCTGGAGCCCGAGCGACGCGAGAACGTGGTGGCCCACTGCCAGGTGCGACAGGTCTTCCGCATCTCCAAGGTGGGCAACGTCGCAGGGTGCTACGTGACCGACGGACGGGTGAACCGCAACAACCGGGTGCGCGTGATCCGCGACAGCATCGTGGTCTACGACGGCCAGATCGGCTCCCTCAAGCGCTTCAAGGACGACGTCCGAGAGGTCCAGGCGGGCATGGAATGCGGCATCCGCGTGGAGAAGTTCGACGACGTCAAGGAAGGCGACATCCTGGAGACCTACGAAATCGAAGAGATCCGGCGACGCCTGTGACCCCGTGCGAGGCCATCGGCCATGGCCGACGAGGAACGCAAGCCCACCATCCTGGTCATCGACGACAACCGCGACGCCCTGGAGATCCTCCGCTCGACCCTCGAGGAGGAGGGCTACCGCGCCCTCGCCGCCGACACCCCCACCCAGGGCCTCCAGACCGCTCGCGACGAACGGCCCGACCTGGTGCTCCTCGACATCATGATGCCCGAGATGAGCGGCTTCCACGTGTGCGAGAAGCTCAAGGCCGAGCCCGCCTGCGAGCACATCCCCGTGGTCATGCTCACCGCCCGCAAGGCCGAGCGCGACCTGTCCTACGCCCGCACCGTCGGCGCCGCCGACTTCCTCACCAAGCCCGTCCGCCGCTCCCAGCTCCTGGCCACCATCCGCAAGCACCTGGCCACCGCCGCCCCGGCCCGGGCCAGCCGCCAGCTCGGCCTCCGACACCTCCTGGCCATCTCCACCGACCCCGCCTTCCTGCAAGCCCTGAGCCGCGCCGTCGAGGCCCACAACTTCGTGCGCAAGGGCCGCACCCGCTACGACCTGGCCGACGCCGCCGCCCTGGCCGAGGCCAAGACCATCATCGACACCCAGCACCCGGCGGCCGTGATCGTCGATGCCACCGCACACAACGAAGGCCCCGACCAGATCGTCCGCCGCCTCAAGACCGACCCCCGCTACAAGGCCCTCCCCCTGGTCGTCGCCCGCCACGCCAAGAGCGACGACCTGAAGTTCGCATGGGCCGACGCACGCCTCCCCGGACGGCCCCGCGCCAAGGACGTCCTCCGCACCGTCAACCAGCTCCTCGAACCCTGAGCCGCCGCGGCCCCTGAGACCCCATCCATGATCGTAGGCACCTTGTCCATCAAGCTCCTCATCCGCGACGCCCGGAACCTCAAGGACAAGCGGCGCGTCCTGCGCAGCCTGAAGGACAATATCCGCAACCGACACAACGTGTCGGTGGCCGAGGTGGGAGCCCAGCACAGCCGCCAGCAGGCCCTGCTGGGCGTGGCCATGGTGGCCAACGACTCCCGCTACGTGGACGCCGCCCTGGCCAAGATCGTGGACCTGGTGCGCGGCTTCCGGCTCGTCCAACTCGTCGACTACGAGGTGGAGATCTACTGATGGCATCCCGACGAGCCGCACGCGTCGCCGAGCGCATCCGCGAAGAAGCCAGCCAGATGATCCTCTACCACCTGCGCGACCCCCGCCTCCACCTGGTCACCGTCACCAAGGTCGACATCTCCAGCGACCTGCGCTACGCCACCGTCTATTTCTCCGTCCTCGGCGACGAAGGCCGCCGACGCACCGCCATGCGGGGGCTGGAGAGCGCCCGGGGCCGCATCCAGTCGCACATCGGCCGCAGCCTCGGCCTCCGCGACTCCCCCGTCATCCGCTTCCAGTTCGACCCCTCCATCGAGAAGGCCATCGAGGTGGCCAAGCTCATCGACGAGGTCGCCGCCGAGTTCAAAGACGACGAGCAGGAAGGCGACGAGGAAGAGCCTTCAGACGACGACCAGTCAGGCCCCGAAGAGCAGCCCCCCCACGCCGACGAGCCCCCGCCCCAGTAAGCCCCTCACTGGCGGTCCCAGTAGCGGGGCCACTCGAACTCCGCTTCCGCCCGCGTCATCAGCTCCACGTTGCCCGCCAGGAACAGCACCCCGGCTTCCTCCCGGTGGCGGGTGGCCAGGCGGGGGCGCTCAGCATCGGCAGGCAGGACCACCGAGCAGTCCTCGGCGGGCTGGCTATCCGCGATCACGATGGTCTCGCCGTGGTTGATCACCTTGTTGCTCAGGGTGCCGAAGGGCAGGAAGCGCTGGTTCCAGCCGTAGGAGATCGTGTCGGGAGCGAAGCCCCGCTGCTCGGGCTCGGCCCGGGGACAGACGAAGTTCTCCCGCGCCCTGCCCTCCTCGTGGCCGCTGACGAAGGGCTCCAGGCGCTCGAACCAGTGCTGGCCGCCCGACAGGTGGCTCGCCGGCAGCCAGTTCTCGTAGCGGTAGTCGCTCATGTAAAACTCGATGGCCTGGCCGAGCACCTGGAGATGGCGCTGGCAGCGGGCGGCCAGGGCGTTCTCGCGCACCAGCCCGATGGCCGGCATGATGATGCTCAGCAGCACGCCGAAGAGGATGATCACGATGGTGGTCTCCAGCGGCGTGGCTCCCCGCCGCCCCCGAAGCCTCCTCCACATACCCACTTGCGACCCCCTTGAAGAGCTCCGGGCCATTCTAGTGGCCGCCCGGCAGGGTGTCAAGACGCCGCCGGTTCGCCCCCGCCCGCCTCTCTCCTGGGCGTGGCCGAGCCTCGGAGCGAGGCCACGCGGCGCGCTCCCCTCTACTACTACAACCCGTTTCCCCCCCCAAAAGCGGACACGAAAAATTGTAAAAGTCGCGAGAAAACTTGGGCCGGCGCCATAAGCGTCGAGGCGAAGGCGGCTTACGCCTACGAAAAATTTCCGGGACCGCGCCGCACGCCGCCGGGCGGCCTAAGCCTCGCAAGGAGCGACGGTTGCGGCGTTCTCGCAGGCGAGCCAGCCGTTTCTTCAACACAGAGCGCCGCCCCCCACGCCCCCTGCTCCCCAAAGACCTGTCCCCGGGGCCACGGCAGCGCTCGCCCGCCTCAAAAGCCTCTGGAGGCTGGGCACGCGGGGCCACACAGCGCGCTCTCCTCCACCCCTACAAACCGAAGCCCCCCCTTCCATGCGCTGTGAACAATTGTAAGAGTCGGGAGAAGAGTTCGGGCCGCCGCCTCGACCCTCTCCGCGACGGAGGTGACAGAATCGGTTTGCGGTGACAAAGGCCGCAGATTTTCGTTGACAAGCTGGCAGGGGGAGCTATAATGAGAAATTCCCCGCGCCTGAGTTCCGCGGGGTTTCGCATCCCGAGGTTCGACCCAACAAGGAGCCCGTGCCATGTCCCACAAGATCGACCGCCTGCAACTAATCCGGGAACGACACCGCAAGGTGATCCTGGAGCCGCGGATGGAGGAGCACTGCGAGGCGTTCGCCGAGGACTGGAACGAGCAGTTCGACTTCATCGACGAGGAGGTGCTCACCCGCCAGCTCCGGGAACGCCGCGACCAGGAGTGACCTTCGCCGGCCCGGCGCGCCGGTTCGGACGGCTGCGAGGTAAGGAGGCCCACGTGCCCTGCGGAAAGAAGCGACGCAAGCGCAAGATCGCCAAGCACAAGCGCGACAAGCGCCGCCGCGCCAATCGCCACAAGAAGAAGTAGGCCCGGCCCCCTCACGGGCCGCGCATCGCCCGGGCCCCGTCGCCGCGTGCTCCGGGGGCGGGGGCCGTGCGCGCCGTGGGGCCGGGGACTTTTTGTTGACTTCCCCCCGGACGGCGCGCTACAATTCACGTGTTCCCAGGAGGTAACGCTCCTGGTCCGATGCCTTGAATTCCCTCCGGCGCGCCATCTTTCCAGGAGGGCGAGCGATGAAGCATATGCTGACGGCTCTTGCGCTAACGGCAGCTTGCCTGGCCACCGTGGGATGCACCACCTGGCAACGCTCTCCGCTCAGCCCGTACTCGCCCGACTTCGGTGAGAAGCTGGCGGCGACGAAGCGGGTCCTGGCCCGCCACTTCACCATCACCGGGGTGGACAAGCCGCACGGGAAGGTCTACGCCCAGTCCGTGGTGGGCGCCAATATCCACACCAAGTACCGCACCCTGGTGGAAGCCACGGTCTATCCCGTGGGCCAGCGGGACTACGACGTGCAAGTGCGGGTGCGCAACGAGCTGGAGGTCTCGCAGCCGTCGCTGCTGGGCGGGAACCAGCCGCCGCACGACTGGCGCACGGTGGCCTTCGACCACGTGCTCGAGGCGGCCCTGATGGCCGAGGTGCAGGCGGAGATCGCGGGCGAGCAGGCCGAGGTGGAGCCCCGCGCGACCTACACCATGTTCCCCGTGCCCCGGCCTCCCCGGGTGCGCCACCGGGACTTCTTCCGCCCGCCCATCCCCGATCTTCGGAAGAAGGCCCCCGAGGCCAAGCCCGAAGCCAAGACTCCGGCCCCCGCCAGCCCCGATGCCCCGCCGCGCGCCCAGGCCCGCCGCGAGGGCGCCTACGACGAGTACATGGCCCAGGGCGACCAGTATGCCGCACAGGGCGACGACGCGGCCTCCCTCAAGAAGGCCCTCCTCGAGTACCAGCGGGCCGCCATGGCCTGCCCCGACCGGGCCGAGGCCTACCTGTCGCTGACCCGGGCGTGGACCGCGCTGGGGCAGTACGCCCAGGCCGCGGCCTCGCTGCGCCAGGCGGCCCGAGCGGGCGACGCGGCGCGGCTGGCCGCCGGCGACCTGCGGCGCCTGCGGGAACTGGACGGCGACCTGTCGGCGCGTCTCATGCTCCTCAAGGGCTGGTGCCGCCAGAACCCGAACGACCACGATGCGCGGCTGCTGCTCAGCTACCACTGCCTGCTCGCCGACCGGGCCGAGGAGGCCCGGCGAACCCTGCAAGACGTCCTGGAGGCCCGTCCCCAGGACCCTGCCGCGCAGTTCCTGGTCCGCCAGATCGAGGCACGGCGATCCTGACCCCCGAACGCCGACCGGATGGCCCCCTTCCCCCGTCGCCGGGGCGCGACACGGGGGAGGAGCGCCGCTGGATGGTGGAGCGCCAGTTGCGGGCCCGGGGCATCCGCGAGGGGCGGTTGCTAGAGGCCTTCCTGGCGGTTCCCCGCCACCGATTCGTCCCCGCCGGCCGCATCGAGGAGGCCTACGAGGACCATCCCGTCCTCATCGGCTTCGGCCAGACCATCTCCCAGCCCTACATGGTGGCGTGGATGACCGAGGCGCTGGAGCTTCGAGGGGGCGAGCGGGTGCTCGAGGTGGGCACCGGCTCGGGCTACCAGACCGCCATCCTGGCCAAGCTGGCGGGCGAGGTCTACAGCGTCGAGCGCATCGCCGAGCTCAGCGAGCAGGCCGCCCGGGTGCTCCGGGAGCTGGGCTGCGAGAATGTGCACCTGCGCGTGGGCGACGGCACCCTGGGCTGGCCCGCGGAGGGGCCCTTCGACCGTATCCTGGTGACCGCCGGGGCGCCGGCCATCCCCCAGCCGCTGAAGGACCAGCTCGCCCCCGGCGGCTGCCTGGTGATGCCGGTGGGTGGACGGGGGGGCCAGACGCTGACGCGCCTGGAGCGGCGCGGCGAGCGGTTTCGCAGCAAGGCCCTGGGGGGCTGCGTGTTCGTCAAGCTGGTGGGTCGCGAGGGCTGGCCGGAGCGATAGCCCCGTTCTTGACTTCCCCGTCTGAGCGATGCTATAATCCCGTCTAAGTGCAGCGCGGGTATGACGTTCCCGTCCGCAGTCCCAGGACAGGAGGCTCCTTCGTGAGAGTGTTGTCGGCATGGACCGCGGCGGAGGTTGTCTGCGCGGTCGCCCTGGGGGTCGCGGCCGCGCCCGGCGCCCAGGCCGGCTCGCGGCCCCAGAGCCCCGTGAGCGGAGGCCCCCTGCGCGTGGGCAACGTGGGCCCGGCCACCGCGGTGGCGGGCCGAGCGACGGAACTGACCATCCGGGGCCAGGGCTTCAGCGACCACGGGGTGGAGGTCACGGTGACCGTGGCCGGCGAGGAGATGGCCTGCACGGACGTGCGGGTACAGTCGCCCCGCCGGCTGAAGGCGACGGTGCCCGAAGAGCTTGCGGCGGGCCGGGCGGACGTGACCGTGGTCAACCCCGACGGGGAGTGGGACACGCTGGAGGACGCGGTCTACTTCGTGGACCCTGGGCGGGGATTCAGTTGGCAGGCCACGCTGTTCCAGCTTCGCCAGGACTGGCGGGGGTTCCTGGAGTGGTTCAAGCTGGGCGGCCCGCTGATGTATGTGCTGGCGGCGATCTCCTTCTTCGGGGTGGCCTGGGCGGTGCACTGTCTTCTCGTGCTGCGGCGTTCGCAGATTCTGCCCCAGAAGTTCATGGAGGACCTTTCCAGCCACCTGATGCAGTCGGACGTGAGGGGGGCTGCGGCGGCGTGCGAGCGCACGCGGTGCGTGTTCGGGAAGGTGATTCTGACCGGGCTCCGGAAGGTCTCGGAGGCGCCGGAGAAGATTCGCGAGGCGGTGGCGGCCGCAGGCTCCCGCGAGGCGGCCCACCTGCACCAGAAGATCAGCTACCTGGCGAACATCGGGACCATCTCGCCCATGCTGGGCCTGCTGGGCACGGTGTTCGGGATGATCATGGCGTTCAACATCATCTCCTCGGGGGAAGTGCGTCATTACATGCTGGCGGCCGCCATCGCCCAGGCCATGGTGACCACCGCCGCGGGCCTGGTGATCGGCATCCCGGCCATGGCCGTCTACTTCTACCTGCGGGGGCGCCTGCTGCGGCTGATGACGCACATGGAAGTGGTGGCCGACGAAGTGGCCCAGACCATCATTGACAGGGGTGCGGTGGAATGAACTTCCGAAGCTCGCTGACGGCGGAGCGGGAGGGCTTCCAGCTAGCCCCGCTGATCGACATCGTGTTCCTCCTGCTGGTCTTCTTCATCGTCACCTCGGCCCTCCAGCAGATCGAGCGCCAGATGGGCCTCAACGTGCCCACCGCGGAGAAGGGCAAGCCGCAGCCCAACACCCAGCACCCCTACTACATCAACGTGGACAAGAGCGGGCAGATCATGATCCGCAACCGGGTGGTGAGCGAGGAGAAGCTGCGGGAGTGGCTCAAGGGCCTCCACGAGTCCTACGGCGGAGCCCCGCCCCTGATCGTCATCCGGGCCGACCGCGAGACGGCGTTCCAGCATTTCGTCACCGTCCTCGACGCGTGCGCCGCGGCGGAGATCCGCAACGTGGCGTACGCCAACATCAAGGAGCCGCCCAGCGGCAGCTAGCCTCCCGCGGGCCGCCTATGCGCCGGACCACGCGTCTCATCCTCCTGGCCCTTCTCCTGGTGGCGGCGAGCCGAGCCGGCCTGGCCGCCGACGCCAGCCTGCTGTTCGACTACGCCGAAGGGCTCTACCGCGACGGGCTGCGCAAGCAGGCCGCGGGCAAGCTCCAGGAGTTCCTCGACCAGTTTCCCGACGACCCGCGTGCCCCCCGGGCCCGCTTCTACCTGGCCGAGTGCCGCTACGCGGCGGGCGACTACAAGGCCGCGCTGGCGGCCTACGAGGCGGCGGCCGGCGACCTCAAGCTGCCCCAGCGCCGCGTGGCGCTCTACCGCATGGGCGAATGCCGCTATCGCCTGGGCGACTCGAAGGGCGCCGTAGGCCCCCTGCGGGAGTTCCTGGCCGAGCCCCCGGCCTCTCCCGACCAGCGCCGGTTCGTGGTCCACGCGAAGTACACCCTGGCCCGGGCCTACCTGGACCTGGAGCAGCACAAGGAGGCGCTGGACGCCTTCCAGCAGGTGCTGGTCGACACCTCGGCCCAGAACCCCTACAAGCCCTACGTGCTCCTGCCCATCGCCGACTGCCTGGCGGCCCTCGGCCAGCCCGAGGAGGCCCTGGCCCGCTACCGCGCCCTGGAGGAGAAGCTCGTCCAGACCGTGGAGAAGGCAGAAGGGGAGGCCAAGAAGCGCCACGCCGACATGCTCGTCCGCCTGCGGGCCAAGATGGCCAACGTGCTGCTCAACCAGAAGGACTACGAGCAGGCCCTGTCCGCCTTCGGCCAGCTCAGCGATGCCGGGCCATTCGCCCAGGAGGCCCTCTACGGCCGGGCGCAGTGCCTGTTCTTCCTCAAGCGCTACCAGGAGGCCCTGGTGCCCGCCCAGCGCTACATCCAGCGCTTCCCCGAGGGCAAGCTACGGCTCAGCGTGCTGTTCATCGCCGCCGAGTCGTGCTACCGCACGGAGCATTTCGCCCAGGCGGAGGGCCACTACGGGCGGCTGGTCGCCGAGGACAAGGACCGCAGCTTCCCCGCCCACCAGACCGCGGCCTACGGCCGCACCGCCGCCGCCTACCGCCAGGGCAAGGACCACGCCAGGGCCATCGTGGCCGCCGCCGACTACTTCCTGGAGCACTTCCCCGACAGCGAGCGCGCCGCCGACGCCCGCTACTTCCGCGCCGAGGCCCACTTCTGGCTGGAGGACTACGCCCAGGCCATCCGCGACTACCAGGCCGTGCCCGCCGGCAACGACCACGCCGCCGAGTCGGCCCACCAGACCGCCGTGTGCCTCGACCTGCTCGACCGCCACCGCGACGCCGCCGCCGCCTACGACGCCTACCTGGCCAAGTGGCCCGACGGCGAGCACCACAAGAACGCCCTCGAGCGCGCCGCACGCCTGTGGGGCCAGCTCGGGGAGTACGCCAAGGCCGCCCAGCGATACGGGGCCTTCGCCGAGCGCTACGCGGAGGCCGAGCCCGAGCTGGCCGAGGAATTCCTCTACCGCAAGGGCGCCTGCCAGTATGAGGCGGGCCAGTACGACGCCATGTACCGGACCTTCCAGGCCTACTTCGAGCGTCATCGCCGAGGCCCCCACCGGGGCGACGTGCTCTATTTCCTGGCCTGGTACCATTCGGAGCAGAAGCAGCAGTACGAGCGGGCGGCCAGCTTCTACGAGCTGTGCGCCCAGCTGCCCGGCGACTACCAGCTCCCCGCCCGCTACCTCCTGGCCCACACCTACGCGCGGTTGGGGAAGGCCCGCCGGGCCGAGAAGAAGGAGAAGGAGGCCGACGCCTACTTCGTAAAGGCCGCCGAGACCTTCCTCCATCTGATCCGAGAGGCCCCGCAGCACCTGTCCGGGCCGGAGGAGTACCGCTGGACGGGCGACGTGTTCCTCGAGGCCCGCCGCTACAAGGAGGCCGCGGAGGCCTACGAAGCCCTTCTGGGGCTCTACGCCCCGGCCGACAAGCCCCTGGAGGAGCGGCTGGGCGCCTTCCTGGCCAAGGACGGCGACCCGGCGATCATCTACTGGCTGGGCAAGCTCCACCTGGAGGCCGAGCCGCCGGACTACGAGCAGGCCGCGGCCTACTTCGCCTACTTCGACGGCCACCTGAAGGACCACGAGTACTTCATCTGGGCGAAGTTCGGCCTCGCCGAAGCGCTCAGGGGCGGGGGGAAGCACGACCAGGCCTGGAGCCACTACCAGCGGGTGGAAAGCCTGGCGCCCCATGTGTTCAAGGACGACTTCGAGGTCCGCGACGACCTCATCCTCCGCTGCCAGTTCCAGCTTGGCCGCATGGCCTACGACGACAAGAACTACGAGCACGCCCGCAAGTACCTGCTCCGCGTAGGCTACCTGGCGGCAGGCGAGGTGGCCGCCGAGGCGCTCTACAAGGCCGCACACGCCGCACGCCAGCTAGGCGACGGCGAGGCCGCCGTGGCCATCTGGCAGCGCCTGCGGCGCGTGCATCCCGACTCGCCGTGGACCAAGAAGCTGCTGGGCAAGCTGGACGACCTGGGGCTCCAGCTCGCCGCCGACGGCCAGACCCTGGAGAAGAAGCCCGCCGCACCCTGAGAGGCCCCCATGGCCGCCATCCACCGAAGCCGACGCCGCGAGGACGTGAGTAGCTGGGTGCTCACCTCCCTGGCCATCTCCCTGCTCGTCCACGTCCTGCTCATGCACGTCCTGGGCAGTATCCGCCTGTTCGACGTGGAGGTCTTCACCTCGGCCGTTTCCCGCTGGTTCAACGTCGTGGAGGTTCCCGAGACGGTCACTCCGCCGGAGCTGGCCACCTACGCCAAGCAGCTGCCCCAGCAGGCGGAGAGCCCTCAGGAGCCCAGCCCCACCGACGTGCCTCTCATCGGGCCCAACCAGGAGCGCCTCCGCCCCTCCTTCGAGAAGCAGCCCCAGCCCGGCTCGCCCCAGGCACGACGCGAGCCCAGCCGCGTACGGCTGCCCGACACCGAGCTGGCCGTGGTCCACCACGCGGGCCCCGGGGGCATCGACCAGACGCGCGCCGCGCTGGGCGAAGTGGCCCCCGTGCGCGGCCCCACGGTCGAGCCCGAGGGCCCGTCGAGGGCCGGTCGCCGCACCGTGGGCCAAGGCCTGCCGGGACTGCCCGGGGCGCCTCCCGTCAGCCTCGCCCTCTCCGAGGTCCCCGCGCCGCGGCCGGGCAAGGTGACCCACCGCGGCGCCCTGGCGCCGCCCAAGGCCAAGCCCGACGCCACTCCCGTCGAGCTGGGCGAGGCGCCACCTGCGGGCATCGTGATCCCCATGGCGGACCTGGCGTCCGTCCAGGAACCCGAGATTCCGCAGTACGTGCTCCCCGCCGAAGGCACCTTCGGCGACCAGGAGACGACGCCGGTGATCCCCTTCGGCGACGAAGTGGACGTGGCGATGACCATGTACGCCGAGCCCGGCAATCCCCGCCTCTACTTCCGCCTCGAGATCGCCGTGGCCAAGCCCGAGGAGCTGCCCGCCGTGCCCAAGGACGTGATGTTCATCATCGACGTCTCCCTGAGCATGAAGCTGCGGGAGATCCGCCAGGCACGCCGCGCCATCGTCCGCTACCTGGGCACCCTCCGCCCCGAGGACCGGTTCAACGTGGTCGCCTTCAGCGAGCAGCCGCGCAAGCTGTTCCCCGACTTCGTGCCCCCCACCCCGGAGCGGATGCAGGCCGTGGACCGGTTCGTGGACCGCATCCCCGGCCAGATTAAGACGGACGTCTACCGCGTGCTGTGGGCCGTGGTGCGCGACGTGGCCAAGAGCGCGGTGCGCAACCGCCCCACCAACATCTTCTTCATCAGCGACGGCCGCTCCACCTCGGGCATCCGCGACGCGCGCCGCATCGTGAACGACATCGGCGCCTTCGCCCAGCCCAACTTCGCCGTCTTCGCTTTCGACGCCGGCCGGGGTGGCAACCGCTACCTCCTCGACCTCCTGGCCTATCGCTCTCGGGGGACCCTCACCTACACGGAGGACATCGACGGCTCCGCCGCCCGGCTGGCCCGCCTGTTCGCCGACTACGACCAGCCCGTCCTGTTGAGGCCCCGCATCACCTACACCAACCTGGAGGTCGACGAGACCTACCCCGCCGCCCTGCCCAACCTCTACGCCGACCAGCCCATCGTCCTCTACGGCCGATGCACCCCCGGCCAGGACGTGACCATCCGCCTCCAGGGCGACAACCCCTCCGCCCGCCGGGCCCTGGAGTACAGCCACAAGCCGGGCGCGCCCGACCCCAGCCGCACGGACATCGCGCGGGAGTGGGCGAGACGCAAGATCCACCACATCGTCTCCGACATGGCCAAGCTCGGCGAAACCGCGGAACGGAGAGCCGAGATCGAGCGACTGGGCCGCAAGTACAACGTGCGGACCCTCTACGAATACTGAGCCGAGGCCCTGCGTGAAGCCCGCCCACATCGCGCCCATCTGCCTCTCCGCCGTCTTCCCTGGCTGCGGGCACATCGCCGCGGGCCGGCCGGCCCGGGGGCTCCTCCTCTTCTTCCTCTTCGGCTTCGCCGTCGACGGGTTCCTCTACACCCAGGCCCAAGGCATCCTGCCCGCTGCCGAGCGGCCCGCCCACGTGGCGGCGGTCCGCTACGCGGCCCTCGCCGCGGGGCTCGTGCTCTGGGGCTACGCGGTGGCCGATACCACGGCCCTGGCCGTGCGGCGACGGCGCGTGGCGGCCCGCTCCCAGGCCGCCGACTCGCACATCCGGGAGAGCCTCGTGGCCCAGCTCCGCGACGACCCCCAGGGCGCCCTTCGCGCCCTCCAGACCGCCCTCCGCATCAACGATCAGGATCCCGACGCGCTCTTCCATCTGGGGGTCGCCTACGCCCGCCTCGGCCAGCGTCGCAAGGCCCGCCGCGCCCTGCGTCGGTGCATCCGGTACGACCGGGAGGGGAAATGGGACGACGAGGCGTTCGCCCACCTGCGGGAAGTCGAGGGCGCAGCGCCCGAGCCGGCAAAGGAACAAGACCTTGAAGCTCAGGCTTAGCCTCCGCACGGTCAACCTCGCCCTCGTCGTCCTCCTCATCCTGGTGATGCCCAGCACCCTCGGCTTCGCACTCCCCCTGGGCAAGACCCGCCTGCCGGTGAGCATCGCCGACGTGGTGGCCGGCCTGGCCTTCGTGGGGGTGGTGCTCGACCTCGCCTCCCGCCGCTTTCGCGGCCTCCGCCTGCCCCCTCTACAGGCTTTCCTCGTGGTCCTCGTGACCTTCGTGGTGCTCGTCAGGACGAGCCACAACATCCACGCCGCCACCCGGGAAAGCCTCCGCCAGAGCGAGGCCCAGGAGGACGCCCAGGCCGCGCAGGAGGCCAGGACCACGGCACTCGCCGAGGCCAAGGAGGCGCGAGTCGACGCCGTCAAGGAGCTCCTCCAGCACATCGAGTACTTCCTCGTGGTCTTCGCCGTGTTCGTGAACGCCGCGGAGACGAGCGACCTGAAGGTCTACCTGGCCGCCTTCGCCGTGGCCACCGCGGGGGTGGTGGGGTGGGCCGCTGTCGACTACCTGGGCTTCCATCGCTCGCCCTTCCGGGTGAGCGCCGGCTACGAGAACCGCAACCTCCTGGGCACCTTCCTCGCCCTCGCCTTGCCCCTCCTCTACGGCCTGGCCCTCTACGCTCGCCGTTGGCGCGTGCGCGCCGCCCTGCTCGTCGTGGTCGCGGGAGGCCTGGTGGTGAACCTCGCCGGAGGAGCCCTGTTCGCCACCCTCCTGGTCCTCCTGCTGCTCAGCGCCCTGCGCGGGCAGCGGGCCCTGGTGCCCTACCTGGTGGTGGCCGGCGCGGCGCTGCTGCTGGCGCCCCGGCTCCTGCCCCGGCCCCACCACACGGATGTCCTCTTCGCCTCCGTCGCCCCGTACGTGGACGACAACTACCTGCTGGGCGGCCCGCGCGACGAGCAGCTCGTGGCCCGCGCCAGAGAACTGCTGGACCCCCAGGACGAGGGGGAGAAGCCCCGCCCCCTGGACGCCCGCCGCCTGCTGCGCCTGCTCAGCGAGCGCCGGGAGCTCACCGACGAGGAGATGAAGCTCTACGGGAAGGCCGAGGCCCGCATCTCGCCCGCCGAGGAGCGCAACTACCTGCTGCGAGGCCCCCAGGTGGCCGTCCGCTACCAGCGCTGGCACGCGGCCATCGGCTGCGCCCGCGACCAGTGGACCCGCCCCTCCACAACCCTCCTGGGACGCGGGTTCGTGGCTCCCGACCTGCGCCGCTATCACGAGCTGCTCAAGGACTTCTGGCCCCGCCAGCGGCTCCAGTACGACACCGACGAGCCGGAGGTCTACAACGTCGCCGCCCCCGAGCCCTTCACCTACAACCTGTGGCTCAAGACCCTGGTGCAGAGCGGCCTGGTGGGCCTGGCCGCCCTGGTGTGGCTGGTGGCCACCTTCCTGTTCCGCGCCTCCCGCCTCTACCGAAAGGGGCACAGCGAGCTGGCCTTGGGGCTTTCGTCGGGCGCGGTGGGCAGCCTGGTGGGGTTCGCCCTGGCGGGAGTGTTCACGGAGACCCTGGTTCGCGGCGTGGCCATCCCGTTCGTTTTCGTCCTGGCCCTCATTGCCATCGCCGAGCGGATGGTGTGGGGCCGCGACCCCAGGACATTGGACCAGCTGACACGCTACGATTGAGGGAAGGCGAGGGCCAAGACCGATGATCCGAGCCGCCATCCTGGGCGCGACGGGCATGGTGGGGGAAGGCCTGCTCCGCATCCTCCTGGGCCATCCCCATGCGGAGATCGCCTACCTGGGCTCCCAGCACGCGGCGGGAACGCCCATCGACCGGGTGCTGCCCGCGCTCGGCGGCCAGCTCGACCTGGTGTGCCGCGAGCCCGATATCGAGGCCGTGGCCAGGGAGGCGGACGTGGTGTTCCTGGCCAAGAAGGGTCCCGAGGCGCTGGAGTGGGCGCCCAGACTGCTGGAGGCGGGGCTCAAGGTGATCGACTGCGGCGGCGAGTTCCGCTTCCGCGACGCCCAGGTCTACGAGCGATTCTACCGCCACCAGCATACCTGCCCCCACCTGCTCGACGAGGCGGCCTACGGCCTGCCCGAGCTGTACCGCGACGAGATCGCGGGGGCCCGCCTGGTCGCCACCCCGGGGTGCTACCCGGCGAGCGTGGTCCTCCCTCTGGCTCCCCTTCTCGCCGAGGGGGTAGTGTCGCCCGCGGGGATCGTGGTCGACTCGTATTCCGGCCTCTCCGGGGCGGGGAAGCAGTATAGCGAGGGGGCGCGGAACCTGTTCCTCGACGTCAACGAGAACTGCCGGGCCTACAGCCCCTTCACCCATCGTCACGCGCCGGAGATGGAACAGGAGCTTTCCCTGGCCGCCGGCCAGGCGGCCACGGTGGTCTTCGTCCCCCACCTCATCCCCGTCGACCGGGGCATTCTCACCACCGCCTTCGCAGACCTCGCGGAGGGCGGCAGCGCCGAGAAGGCCCACGCCCTGTGGCACCGGCGCTACGCCGCCGAGCCTTTCCTCCGCGTCCGCCAGCGCCTCGACGACGTTGCGCTGGCCGACGTCCGCCGCAGCAACTACTGCGATTTCGCGGCAGCCGCCGAGCCCCGCACGGGCAAGCTGACTATCGTCTCCGCGCTGGACAACGTGGTCAAGGGCGCCTGCGGACTTGCCGTCCAGTCGATGAACCTCATGTTCGGCGTGCCCGAGACCGCGGCCCTGCTCCACCGCTGCATCTGAGGCGGCGCCGCCGCTTGGGGCCGCCAGCCCGGCCCCCATCCGACCCGAGGTCCATCGCCTCTCTCACGAGGATCCTCGCATGACGAAGCCCCAGGTGGTCGTGGTGGGCAGCTCGAACACCGACATGGTGGTCCGCTCCACGCGCCTGCCCCGCCCCGGCGAATCGGTGGTGGGAGGCCATTTCTACACCGCGGCAGGCGGCAAGGGGGCCAACCAGGCGGTGGCCGCGGCGCGAGCGGGAGCCCAGGTGGCCCTCGTCGCGAAGCTGGGACGCGACATGTTCGGAGACCGGGCGCTGGAGGGCTTCCGCCAGGAGGGCATCGACTGCCAGTGTGTGGCCCGCGACCCCCAGGAGCCCTCCGGCGTGGCCCTCATCCTGGTCGACGCGGGGGGCGAGAATCTCATCTCCGTGGCCCTGGGCGCCAACATGCGGCTTACGCCCGGCGACGTCGAGCGCGCCGCCTCAGCCATCGCTGCGGCCGGCGTCCTGGTCCTCCAGCTCGAGGTGCCCCTCGAGGCGGTCTGCTGCGCCGCGGCGGTGGCCCACGATGCCCGCGTGCCCGTGGTGCTCAACCCCGCTCCCGCCCCCGCCGAACCCCTGCCCGCCGACTTGCTGCGGGCGGTGGACTACCTGGTGCTCAACGAGACGGAGATGGACGTCCTGGCGGGCAGCGCCGAATTCCCCGCGGCCCGCTGCCTGCTGGACGCCGGGGTCGGCCACGTGATCCTCACCCGGGGCCGCAAGGGGATCGCCCTGCTCGACGGGTCCCAGGGCCCGCCGTGCATCGCGGGCCACGAGGTGAAGAGCGTGGACGCGGTGGGGGCCGGCGACGCCTTCGTGGGCGCCCTGGCCTGCTTCCTGGCCGAGGGCAGGACGCTGCGCCGGGCGATCGAGCTGGCCAACGCCGCGGCCGCCTTGTCGGTGACCCGCCAGGGGGCCCAGCCCTCGCTGCCCCGGCGCGAGGAGATCGTCGAGTTCCTGGGCAAGTCGGGGCGCTGACCGCCGGGCCGGCGCGCGGCGGTCACCCGGAGCGGGTGTCGCGAAGCCTGGGGAACTCGCGGCGGACAAGCTCGAGGGCCTCCTCGCGACTGCTGATCTCACCCTCCAGTTGCGCGTCCTCCACGCGCTCCAGGATCCCGGAGAAGACGGGGCCGGGGGTATAGCCGAGGTCGATGAGGTCATCGCCGGTGAGCAGCCGGGGCGGGCGGATGTCCTCCTCCTCCAGGCTCTGGAGCTTGTGTCGGCAGAAGCGGTAGTTCGTCAGGTCGCCGTGGCTGGCCAGGCAGTCCACGCGGAGCAGCTCGAGGTGGTCGTCGATGCGTGGGTTTCGGAGCAGCCGCTTGAGCTTGCTCTCGCGCATTTCGCGCACGGCAGCGAACTTCATGTGCAGGGCCACGAGTTCGACGATGGCGTCCTTGCTCTCCGAGGCGAAATGGAGGCGCTCGCAGATGTCCTCGGCCAGGCGAGCGCCTACCTTGTCGTGGAGGTCGAAGCGCGTGCGGTCGGGCGCCTCGCGACGCGTGGGCGGCTTGCCCACGTCGTGGAGCAGGACGCCGAAGGCGAGCTCCGCCGACGGCTCCTCCAGCTCATCCAGAGCGGCGCAGGTGTGCTCGAAGACGTCGCCCTCGGGGTGGAACTGGGAGGGCTGTTCGCAACCCGCCATGGCGTCCACCTCGGGCAGGATATGCCCCAGGAGGCCCGTGCGGCGGCAGAGCCGAAGGGCCCGACCGGGGTCAGGGCCGGTGAGGATGCGGGCCAGCTCCTGGCGGATGCGGTCGGCGCTCACCCTGCGGATGTCGTGTGCGTGGCGGTGCAGCGCGGCCTCGGTCTGGGCCTCGATCTCGTAGCCCAGCCGGGCGGCGAAGCGCACGGCGCGAAGCATCCGCAGGGCGTCCTCGGCGAACCGCCGGTCGGGCTCGCCGATGGCGCGGACGAAGCCCTCCCGGATGTCGCGCTGGCCTCCCACGTAGTCGATGATCTCGCCACGGAGCGGGTCGTAGAAGAGGCCGTTGATGGTGAAGTCGCGCCGCAGGGCGTCCTCCTGCGCCGTGCCCGGCCTCACCTCGTCGGGGTGACGCCCGTCCGAGTAGCCCGACTCGGTGCGGAACGTGGCCACCTCGAACTGGTGATCGCCGACGACGACCACCACCACCCCGAACTTACGCCCCACCGCCACCGTGCGCTCGAAGAGCGCCTGGACCTCTTCCGGCGTCGCGTCCGTCGCCACGTCGTAGTCGTGCGGCCTATCGCCCCGCACCATGTCGCGCACGCAGCCGCCGGCGAAGAGCGCCTCGTGGCCGCTCTCCGCCAGTCGCCGCACGATCCGCTCCGCCTTGCGTCGCAGCAACGCTGCCATGTCGTCCCTTTCCTGGCCCCGCGCCGCCTCTCGTGGCCGCGGCAGAGCTTCGCACCGTCCGGCTCGCGCCGGCGGGCTCAGCGAGTATCTGGGGAGAAATACCGGCGGACGACGCCCCGGTAGCGCCAGGGCAACTGGCGGCGAGCCGTCGCCGCGTCCGCCGTCTGGCCCGCCGTCACCAGTTTCCACTCCAGCTCGCGGCTCTCCGGCGCGGGGACGGCGACGTCGTCCGCGCGAACGAAAGCCCCGGGCGCCGCGGGCCCTTCGTCCTCGCCCTCCAGGCCCGCCGCCGGACGGGGTACTCCGCCGCCTGCGGCGCCGTCTCCCAGTTGGCGCCGGCACCGCTCCAGCACCCGGGACGCGCCGGCCAGGAAGTCTCTTCTGCCGAGCGCGTCCTCGGGCGGGGCGCGGCCGCCGTCGCCCAGCGGGGCTTCCCGGGCGGCGTTCACGGTCGCCTGTAGCTCTCGCGCCTGTGCCCGGGCCTGGGCTGCGTCGGCTCCCGACTCGGCGAGCTGAGCGAGCCGGTCCTCGACGTCGCCCAGCGCCGCGGCCGCGCCCTCGAGGCCCCGCCTGCGTGCCGCTTCGCGCAGCGACCGCACTTGGCTGCGAGCGGAGGCGGTGGCCTCCCGGACGGCCTGGCGCTCCGCCTGCCGCCGCTGGCGCGCGGCGCCCCACCCTAGAAGGTCCATCTGGGGGAGGAGAAGCGCGACCAGCAGAGCTCCCGCACCAGCGATGAGGATACGGGCCCCGCCAGGGGGCCGGACGGGAAACTCGCGGTGGGGGTCCGCCCCGCTCACGTGGCGCTCGGCGTCTCGACGCAACAGGTCCGCCATAAGGCCTTGCGGAGCCGCCATCGCGGTGGAGAGACGCTCCTCCAGGCCCAGCCGAGCGTCCGCGGCCAGGGCCGCGGCCAAGCGGCTCGGCCACCGGGCCCAGGCCGTGGCCAATCCGCCCAGGAGAGCTGCGCCGCAGGGCACCGCCACGAGAGTCAGGTCGCCGACGCCCAGCGACAGGACGCGGTCCGCCAGGACCAGCAGGGCCGCCAGCACCGTCCCCGCGCACAGCCAGCGCGTCAGGGCGCCAAGCAGCGCGCGGGCACGAAGTCGCCAGACCACACAGCGAACGAAATCCGCCGTCGTGGACATATCGCCTCCTGCCGCAGGGGGCTCCGGAACCCAACCGATTATACCAGCCTGTGAATGGGGAGATCAATCTGGCGAGTGCCTGGCACGCCACCGCTCGACGAACCCGCGGTAGTCCTCGGGCGTGTCGATCCCGAAGCCTTGGTACGAGGATATCCCCACCACGAGCCTGTAGCCGTGCTCCAGGATTCGGAGTTGCTCTAGCTCCTCCCGTTGCTCCAGCGGCGAGCGGTCGAGGCTAGCAAAGCGAAACAGGAAGTCGCGCCGGAAGCCGTAGAGGCCGATGTGCCCGAGGTAGACCGGGCTGTCCCCTGGCGGGAACTGGGGGTAGCTCTTGGAGGCGGGGATAGGAGCCCGGGAGAAGTAGAGGGCGTAGCCCTGAGCGTCGAGCACCACCTTCACCAGGTTGGGGTCGCGCACGAGTTGGGGCTCGCAGGTGGGGACAGCCAGGGTGGAGACGTGGGCCTGGTGGTGGCGGTCCAGGAGGTCAACGGCGAGATCGATGGCGTCGGGCTGCACCTCCGCTTCATCGCCCTGGACATTGACCACCACGTCGGCTTCGATCTGCCGCGCCGCCTCGGCCACACGGTCCGTGCCGGAGCGGTGGCGGGGCGAGGTCATCACCGCCCTGCCTCCGAAGGACTCGACGGCGTCCCGGATTCGCTCGTCATCGGTGGCCACGGCTACTTCGTCGATGCGGGCGGCGAGAGCGGCCCGCTCGTAGACGTGCTGGATGAGGTACTTGCCGGTCTCGCGCAGCAGGGGCTTGCCAGGCAGGCGGACGGAAGCGTACCGGGCGGGAATGACCACGGCGGCTCGGGCCATCAGGCGCCCCCCGTGCGGGCCAGGCACCTGGAGTAGAAGTCGATGAGCTGGCGGACGGAGTACTCGAGGGAGTAGCGCTCGCGGACCCGGCGGTAGGCGGTGTCGACCATGCGGCGAGCCAGCTCCGCGTCGTCCATGAGCAGGGCCACCTTGTCGGCGATGGCCTCGGGGTCGGCGATGGGGGCGAGGAGGCCCGTCTCGCCATCGCGGATCACGTCGTAGGCGGCGCCCATCCCGGTGGCGACCACCGGCTTGCGACAGGCCATGGCCTCGATGGCGTTGAGGCTCAGGCCCTCGCGGAGGGAGGGGATGACGCACACGTCGCACACGGCGATCATGCGACGGTAGTCGGAGAACTCGTGAGCCATGGTGACCCATTTCTCGATGTTCAGCCGGCGCACCAGGCGGCGCAGCCGCTCGCGCTCGGGGCCGTTGCCGGCGATCAGGAACTGGGCCTCGTAGCCCCGCTCCAGCAGCTTCTTGGCGGCCCGGACGAAGTACTCCCCTCCCCGCTCCCGCGTCAGGGGCCCCACGGTGCCCACAACGGGCACGCGGTTGGTTCCTTCGTCTTCGCAGTATCGCTCGTAGTCTTCCACGGCGATGCCCATGGGCACCACGCCGACCACGCTCTTGGGCACCCGGCCGCGGTTGACCAGCTCCTCGCGGAGTTCCTCGCTGACGGCCACGATGGAGCCGCGCGCCCAGTCGCCGAGCACGCGGCCCCGCCCTGGGGAAGGAGGGAACGTGAGCACGCTGAGCACATAGGGACGCCCCACGGCCGCGGAGAGCCTGCGCCCGACGCCGGCAAGCGAACGCCCGAAGAGGTGGATCAGCTCCGGGTCGAAGCTTCGCACCCAGCTCGTCATCTTCCTGGGGATGCGCCGCAGCGCCTTGGGAGAGGCCAGGGCCCGCACCACCTGCGGCTCCATGCCGATGCCCGCAAAGGCGTCCACCAGAGCGCCGCCACCGCACAGGAGTCCCACGTCCTTGCCGCGCCGGCGAAGCTCCCGCGCCATCCGCAGCACGCCGTGGCCGAAGCTGTCGTCGCCGACCGCGGGGGCCACGAAGAGCACCCTGGAGACAGGCCGACCGGGCGCCCTGGAAGCCCCTGAGGCCCCTCCCTCGGCTCGGAGGATCGCGGCGTCGTGCTGGGGGGCGCTCATGAGATGGCCCGCGGGAACGGAGGCGGCGGCGGGCGGATCACTCCTCGCGCTCGGCGAAGACCTGGGCTCTGTAGACGAACACGGAGGTCTGGGGGTCCCGCCAACTATAGAGCGGCAGGCCGGCCTTGCGACAGCAGTTGGAGAGCATGACGCTCTTCTTCTGGGCTTCGCTACGGCCCTCCTTGTCGAAGTGCTCGGCCACCTGGGGCAGGTAGGTGGCTTGACGGCGGCCCCGGCGGACGATAATGCCGTGTGTGCCGAAGTCCCAGTCCAGAGGGTCCTGGATGCGCTGCGCGGGCAGGAGGATGGAGATCTCGATGTCGATGTCCTCCACCTCCTCGGGCTTCACCGGCTCGAACCGTCGATCTTGCAGCGCCGACATGCGGGCCTGGGCCGCGACCGTGCGGTAGAGCGGCGTGGAGGGCCGGAAATTCCCGATGCAGCCGCGCAGCCGGCCCTTCTTCTCCAGGGTCACGAACACCCCGTATCGCCCCTGAAGCTCGGCGTCGTCCACCTCGAAGTCGGGCACCGCCTTGCCCGCGGTCACCGCCTCGAGCGTTTTCCGCGCAATGTCGAGAAGCTTCCGCTGGCCCTCCGGGCTGAGGCCGGCCTGCGGCTCGGCAGGGTCCTGCTCGCCCCCCTGCTGTTCCGTCTCACCCTCGCCAGCCCCTTCGCCAGCGCCCTTCCACTGGTGAGGCGCGGTGAGGACGATGGCCGCGTAGCTCACCGAGCGTTCGTAAGTTCCGGTGGCGTCTCCCGAGGTGTAGTAGTTGACCAGCTTGCCCGTGGCATTGCCGGGGAGGAGTGCGAGCAGCAGGCCCACGGGGCAGCGCCCGCAGATGGTGGCTCCCGTTCGCTGGACGTATCTCCAGAAGCCGGCCTCGTCGCCGGCGAGGATGAACTCGATGGCGCCCTTGTCCAGCTTCTCGATGTTCTGCCGGACGTTCGCTCGGAACGGGGCATAGCCGAAGTTGCGGCCGTAGTGGGTGAAGTCGCAGCTCACCACCACCAGCGTATCGTCGTCGACCACCTGGGCCAGCTCCCGGGCCATGGGGGCGAAATCGTCCGCGTCCAGCCGCCCCACGACCACGGGCACCAAGCGGAAGGACTCCAGGGCGCGCTGGAGGAAGGGCAGCTCTACCTCGAGGGAGTGCTCTTGGCGGTGCGCCGCGGGCCGGGTGGCGAAGTAGCGTCCCTCCAGCAGCGTTGCGCAGGCCTCCTTGTCCACCGCCACGTCGCCCAGCGGCGTGCGATAGGCGTCCACATCCAGCACCGACCCGCCCCGGAACTGCGGTCCCCGGTGATTCACGGCCAGCACCACCACGCGCCGATAGCTGTGGCCCTGGACCGCGGCGAACGCGTGCCCCGCACACCGGCCGGAGTAGGGATAGCCAGCGTGGGGCGCGACCAGGGCAATGGGCTTGCCCTCCGACTCCACCTCGCGCCGGCCCTCCGCCAGGAACTCGTCGACCACCTCGGCAAGCTGCTTGCCCTCGCGGGGATAGAAGCGGCCCGCCCATACCGGCTTGCGAACTTTCTCGCCCCGGGACTCCGAGCAGGCCCCCGCCAAGCACGCTACAAGCCCCAGCGAAACGACGGAGCGCCGACGAATGCGACCAGTCATCACGAACTCCCGGTCACAGGCCAGGCTGGCGGTCCCATACCGTCCCCATTCTACTACCCGGCCCCGCCGGGAATCAACACCCGGCCGGCCTCAGCAGACGGTCCATGAACAAGCGAAGGAAGGCCTCCGCCTCTACGCCGACGGCTACCTGGGCGTTGGGCTCGCCGGCGACGGGCACCGTGAAGCCTCGCGTGAACTCGCCGCGGGTCTCCACGCGCACGCACTTCGGCTCCCAGGCGACCAGCTCCGGGCGCCAGGCCACGGCGACAGCCAGAGGGTCGTGGAGCACGGGGGTACGCTTGCCCTGTCCGTCCCCGGTCCTGGCCCAGGCCTCGGTCATGCGGGCGAGCAGGGCAGTCGCTTCGGAGCCGGCGTTCGCCAGTTGGCCGACGTCGCCTTGGCTCATCTGGCACTTGAGGGTCACGTCGAGCCCCACCATGGCAAGGGAGATTCCCGACTCGAAGCAGATCCGCGCCGCCTCGGGGTCGCACCGCACGTTCCATTCCGCCTGCTGCCATCCGACCGCGCCGCCCATCACGACCAGCCGCGCCCTGCGGGCCAGCCCCGGGTCGCGCAGCAGTGCCAGGGCCATGTTGGTCATGGCCCCGATGGTGATGACGGTCAGCTCACCGTCCGTTTGGGCCGCGGTGCCGAGGATCAGCTCGTCGGCGGTGCACGCCTGGGGCCGGGGCAGCTCCTCGCCTTCCTCGAGCACGACGGCCTGGTTGGGCGAGCTGTCGGGCGGGGGCCCGAGGAGCGGCGCCGCGCGGCCAATAGCCACCGGCACGTCGCTACGCCCGTAGGCGGCGAGGAGCTTGAGGGCCAGGCGCGCTCGCGTCGCCACATCGCCGAACACCACGCTCACGCCCCGCAGCTCGACCTCCGGCGAGTTGAGCACCAGCGCCAACGCCAGCGCATCGTCGATGTCGTCGCCGATATCCGTGTCCACGAACACGGGCGCAGGGCCTTCGGCCATCAGGGGTTCCTCCTTCGGGCCTCGACAAGACGCTCCAGGACAGCGACCAGGCGGTCGGCGATCCCGCTCTTCTCCTCGTCCTCGAGTCGCTCCTCCGTGCCGTCCCGATGGAGGAGGTGGACGGTGGCCCGTGGAGCGCCGATGGCTTCCGGGCGGTTGGCCACCACCAGGTCCAGTTGCTTCTCCTGGAGCTTCGCCCGTGCCCGCTCGACGAGCTGCTCGGATTCGAGGGCGAAGCCCACCAGCACCTGCTGCTCGCGGCGGCGGGCCAGCTCCTTGAGGATGTCGGCGGTGGGCACCAGCTCGAGCGTCAGGGGCCCCTTCCCCTTCTTGATTTTCTGAGGCGCTCGCCGGGCGGGCCGGAAGTCGGCGGGCGCCGCGGCCATCACCACGGCGTCCACGTGGGGAAAGGCCTGGCACACGGCCTCGAGCATCTCCTGCGTGGAGACCACGGGACGCACGTCCACGTCGGGCGCCCCGACCTCCAGGGGGCCGCACACCAGGAGCACCTGGTGTCCTCGGTTCGCGGCGGCCTGGGCGATGGCGCAGCCCATCCGGCCCGACGAAGCGTTGCTCAGGAAGCGCACGTCGTCGATGTACTCACGGGTGGGCCCTGCGGCGACAAGAAGGCGCATGGGGGGCTCCCGGTGGTCAGGACAGCGCGGCCTCGGCGGCCTGGAGGATGGCGTCCAGGTCGGCCAGGCGCCCGGCCCCCTTCTCCCCGCAGGCGAGCCACCCCACCTCCGGATCGACGATGTGGTAGCCCAGCTCGCGGAGCCGCGCCACGTTGTGCTCCACCGCGGGGTTGGCCCACATGCGCGGGTTCATGGCGGGGGCGAGGACGACCGGACATTGGAGGCTGAGGACAGTGGTGGTGAGAGCGTCGTCGGCGATGCCGGACGCGGCCTTGCCCAGGAAGTTGGCCGTGGCTGGAGCCACGATGGCCAGTTCCGCCTTCTGGCCCAGTGCCACGTGCTCGGCCTGGTAACGATGGGGAGGCTCGAAGAGGTCGGTGATCGCCCGGCGGCCGCTGAGCGCGGCGAAGGTAAGGGGCTGGACGAAGCGGACGGCGGCCCGGGTCATCACCACCGTGACGGCGGCGCCGCGCTGGCGCAGGGTGGAGACCAGGCCAGCGGCCTTATAGGCGGCGATCCCCCCGGTGACGCCGACGACGATCTCGCGGGACTGGAGGGGGTCGGTGGACACCGGCGCGGTCCTCGGGGGTCACTCCCCCTGTTCGAGTTCCTGCTCTTCCTCTTCACCTTCCTCGGGAGCTGGGAGGCGGGGGACGACTCGGATGAGGTCGAGCTCGGCCTCCTTGAGCGCGACACGGAGCATGTTGTCGGTGTCGACCTCGACCATGGGCTGGGAGCCACGATTGATCTCCACGAGACGCTTCATCACCAGGGTGGCGAGCTTGAATCGGCCGCCAACCTTCCGGGCCAGACGATCAATCGTTGCCTCGTCCATTGGCTGCGTGCCTCCGGTCCTCGGGCTTCGGGCCACGAACGATAATGCTGCGGAGCTCGGCCACAGTGCGGCCGAGGTCATCGTTGACGACATAGTGGTCATAGTGCTCCTTGAAATGGCGCTCGACAGCGGCAGCCGCCCGGCGCCGCTGGCGGTCACGCGGGTCCTCCGTGTGGCGCTCGCCCAGGCGCCGGGCGCGCGTCGCCTCGTCGGGGGCATCGAGGAAGATCAACAGGGCATGGGGGAGCTGCTCCCGCACCTGCATGGCCCCCTGAACGTCGATCACCAGCAGGCAGCTCTCCCCCGCCCGCAGGGCGTTCTCGATGGGACGCCGCGGGGTCCCGTAGAGATGCCCGTGGACGCGGGCGTGCTCCAGGAACTCGCCGCGTGCCACCATCTGGCGAAACTCCTCTTCGGTGACAAAGTAGTAGTCGCGCCCGTGCACCTCCCCCCGCCGAGGGGACCGGGTGGTGGCCGAGACCGAGCGGCGCAGGTCGGTCTGCTCGCACAGCCGCTTCGCCACGGTGGTCTTGCCCGCGCCGGCCGGTCCGGAGAGGACCACGAGCTGGCCCCGGGGCTCGGCCTTGTGCGCCTGGCGGCCCTCGGCGCCGCGGGTCGCGGACGCGTCACTCGACGTTGAGCACTTGCTCACGGATCTTGTCCACCTCGGCGTGCAGGTCGACGACCCGACGCGACAGGTCCGCGTCGGAGACCTTCGCCCCCATGGTGTTCACCTCCCGGTGCATCTCCTGGGCCAGGAACTCCAGGCGACGGCCCACCGGCTTGTCCCTGGCCAGGGCCTCGCGGAACTGCTGGACGTGGGAGCGGAGGCGAGCCGCCTCCTCGCTCACGCTGGACCGCTCCGCGTAGATGGCGATCTCCCGGGCCAGCTCCCGCTCCGTCACCGACACGTCGGTGCGGTCGAGCAGGCGGTTCACGCGCTCGGCCAGGCGCTCCTTGTAGTCCGACAGGGCGTCGGGCTGGCCCGCCTCGACCTCGCTGGCGCGCCGCTCGATGGCCTCGCAGCACCGGGCCAGTTGGTCGGCCAGGTTGGTACCCTCGGCGGCCCGCATGCGGTCCAGCGCGGTCAACGCCTCGTCGAGCGCCTGCTGGATGGTGCGGAGCAGCTCCTCGCCCTCTTCGTCGCCCAGGCGGTCGGGCTCGAGCACGCCGGGCAGAGCCGCGAGGGCGTCGGCGTTGAGGGTGAAGGTCACGCCCAGTTCCGCTCCGATTTCGCGAAGCTGCTGCACGTAGCTGACCACGGCCCCGCGGTTAAGGGGCTGGGCCGCTCGTGCCCCGGTGAACTCGACTTTGACGAAGAGGTCCACCGAGCCCCGCCGCACGTGCTGGCGGACCTGCTTCTCCAGGTCGCCCTCCGCCGCAGTGAACTCGGGGGGCAGGCGCGCGCTGAGCTTGAAGTAGCGGCTGTTGACGGCCCGCACCTCGACGCTCACCACGCAGCCGTCGCCCTCCCGCCGCCCCTGTCCGTAGCCTGTCATGCTTCGGATCACGGCGTCTCCCCGGCCGGAGGCGTCTCGCCGCCATCCTCACCGGTCTTCTCGCTGGCGGTCCCTTCGCCCTCCGGCTCCGGCGTCTTTTCCGCCTCGCCTCCCACGCCGCCGGCGGGCTCGGTCTCTTCGGCCTCCGCGGCCTCCTCGGGCTCCATGGCCCCTCGGGGCCGGGTCATGAGGCCGATGAGCATGGCGGAGACGAAGAAGATCGCCGCCATCCATCCCGTCACCTTGTTGAGGCCGGCTCGCGGTCCCAGGGCCGACTCGGCCATGCCTCCGCCGCCGAGCATCCCCGAGAGCCCTCCCCCGCGCCCCGACTGGAGAAGCACGATGAGCACCAGGAACAGAGCGTCGACGACGAAGATGATCCACAGGAGGGTGATGAAGAACTCTCTCAAGCGTCACGCTCCTCGGTATGGCCAGTAGCCCAGGGAGCCGCTTTGCGCCTCGTTGGAGCCGCTTCCCGGCTTCGCCGGGCGGCGGTCTCCAGGGCCCTCAGCACTTCACGATCTGGACGAAGTCGTCCACCTTCAGGCTGGCGCCGCCCACCAGGGCCCCGTCGATCTCCGGCTCGGAGAGCAGGGCTTTGGCGTTTGCGGGCTTCACGCTGCCCCCGTAGAGGATTCGAGTGTTCTGGGCGACCCGGTCGGTGAACCTCTCGGCGAGGCGGCTTCGGATCATGGCGTGCATCTCGTTGGCCTGCTCCGGGGTGGCCGTCTTCCCCGTGCCGATGGCCCACACCGGTTCGTAGGCGATGGTGATGCTGCCCATCTGGGCCTCCGAGAAGCCGTCGAGGCAGCCCTCGAGCTGGGCCCGCACGACGGGCTCCGCCTCGCCCGCCTCCCGCTCCTCGAGGTGTTCGCCGACGCAGAGGATGGCCTTGAGCCCGGCGCCCAGCGCGGCGCGGAGCTTGGCGTTGAGGAAGTCGTCCTTCTCGGCGAAGCAGTCGCGCCGCTCGGAGTGTCCCACGATGGCCCAGGTGCAGCCCACGCTGACCAGCATGGGGGCGGAGACCTCGCCGGTGTAGGCCCCCTTGGGCTCGGGGTGCAGGTTCTGGGCGCCCACGTCGATATTGGAGTTCTCCAGGGTGTCTCCCACGTCGGCGAGGAAGGGGAACGGGGGGAAGACGGCGAGGTCGGCGCCGTCGACGTCCGCCAGCTCGCGCTTGAGCCCCGCGGCCAGTTGGATGGCGGCGCGGAGGTCGAGGTTCATCTTCCAGTTGCCGGCCAGGAAAGGTCGTCGCATTCGGTTCCCCTGCGAAGGCTCTCGCGGCGCGCGGTCATTCCACGGCCACGGTGGTGGTGGCCACGGGATAGGAGCCGAGGATTTGGAGGTAGATGCAGCCCTTGTGGACCTCTCGGAGCGCCCGCTGGACCGGCTCGTCGTCCTGGTGGCCTTCGAAGTCGATGAAGAAGTAGTATTCCCAGGGATTGCGCTTGGAGGGTCGCGACTCGATGCGCGTGAGGTTGATGCCGTTGCTGCGGAACGGCTCGAGGGCCTCGTGGAGGGCGCCGGCGCGATGGGCCACGGAGAGGACTACGGACGTCTTGTCCTCGCCGCTGGACTGGCAGGACTCCTGGCTGAGGACCACGAAGCGGGTCACGTTGCGGGCCACGTCCTCGATGTTCTTGTGGATCACCGTGAGGCCGTAGGTCGCTGCGGCGGCGGAATGGGCGATGGCGCCGGCCAGTTCCTCCTCGCGGGCGATCTCGCAGGCCCGGGCGGTGCTGGACACGGAGATCAGCTCGGCGTCGGGATAGTGCTCGCTGAGCCACCGGCCGCACTGGGCGAAGACCTGGGGCTTGGAGTAGATCTTCTCGATGGGGGTCTCGCGGCTGGGGGCCATCAGGCAGTGGTGAACCTCCATCAGCAGCTCGGAGCAGATCTGGAGCGTATAGGCCATGAAGGCGTCCAGGGTGTCGCTCACGCCGCCATCGATGGAGTTCTCCACGGGCACTACGCCCAGGTCGCTGGCCCCGCTGGCCACGGAGCGGAAGATCCCCAGGATGTCGCGGTTCGGCAGGTATTCCACCGAGTCGCCGAACTTCGCCCTGGCCGCCAGGTGGGTGAAGGTGCCGTGGGGCCCGAGGTAGGCCACCTTCAGCGGCTGCTCCAGGGCGATGCAGGCCGACATCACCTCGCGGAAAATGGCGCGCAGCGAGCCGTCCGGCAGGGGCCCCTGGTTGCGCTCGGCGGCCCGCCGGAAGACCTCGGATTCGCGTGAGGGAGCGTAGATGGGCCTGCTGTCCCGCCGCTTGAGCTGGCCGACCTGGAGCACGACGTGGCCCCGCTGATTGAGCAGCTCGACCAGCCGCGCGTCGATCTCGTCTATGGCCTGGCGGAGCTCCTGGAGCGTAGTGGGCACGCGGCTCGGGGACGGCGAGGGTTCTCCCACTCTTTGCCTCCGAGGGTGTGCGGGCGGCGACGATGTCCGGCGAAACACCTATTTAACCGCCCCCGCGTCGGAAAGTCAAGGAAAATTTCGCCTTACGGCTCACGCCCCCGCCTCGCCCCGCAGCACGGGCAGCAGCTCGGCCCGGCACAGCCCCACGAACTTGCACCGCCGGCACACGCCCGACTTCTCCGTCTTCTCGAAGGCGCTCTCGGCCAGCGGCTGGTTGCCCTCCACGTCGGCCAGCAGCGACCGCATATCCTCCACGCTGCCCTGGATGAAGGCCCGCACGTCCTCCACGTCGCCCGCCGACACCGTGTAGTCCTGGAGTCGGTCGACGAGGAGGTAGTACTCGGCGGGACGGATCTGCTCCACCGGCGGGCCCCACTTCTCGTGGGCGTAGAGGCTGTAGCACACCAGTTGGTTGGTGTTCTTCCTGGCCAGGCTGCGACCGGTCTTCCAGTCCACGATGCGCACCCCGTCGCCGCTGCGGTAGCAGCAATCGACCTTGGTCCACACCTTGACGTCGCCGAGGACGAACTGGCCGAGCTCCTCGATCTCCAGCCACGCCTCCCGGGGCAACGCCCGAAGCTGGCCGAAGAGCTCCGAACTGTAGAAGGTCCGGAGGCACTGCTCTACGTCCGCCGCCGTCTGGCGCCAGGCCTCCGGGGGCACGGGCACCCGGTACTCGTGCTCGAACAGGGCGCAGGACTTGGGGCTCCGCCAGTAGGTGCCCGCCCTGGAGGACCGGAAGTCGTTGCGCATCTCGGCGAGGGTCACCTCGATGATCCGCTTGGGCTCGAGCACGTCGATCCCTCGGCGGAGGTTCTTCAGGGTGTGCTCGATGCACGTATGCACCCGCTCCCCGGCCCACATCTGGCGGGTCTTGAGCTGTTTGAGGACATAGAGCCGGCGGGTGCGCTCGTCGGCCGTGGCTTCCCACCCGCCCCACGAGCCGTAGTAGGCGTAGAAGTACTGCCGGGGACAGCGTCGGAAGGTGTCCTCCCGGCTCTGCGACCATGCGAACTCGTTTCGCAGCCTCGCCACGTTCCTTACCCCGCAAGCTCACTACATTCCAGACTGCCCCGCCGGCTCCCCCTCCACCACATCGGACCCGGCCTCCTGCGAACGGTCGATCAAGGTCAGGCCCGTGAACTCCGCGACCTGGCGGCCCGCCTGGCTCGCCCGGTAGCGGTCGCGGCGGCGCAACAGCCCCACCGCTCGACCATCGGCACCGGTGAGGTAGACCGCGAACTCGGGGCTGCCCCGCCGTCCCCTGCGCTCCTCGGGAGCCACGACGACCGCATCGAAGACCCCCAGCGGCATCTCCCGGTGGCGCACGAACGCCAGTACGCCCCACCATTCCGTCACCACCCCCTGGCCGCGGTCGATGGCCCGACCGACCCGGGCCCACACCAGGAGCGCCCCGAACAGGGTGAACAGGCCGCCGTGCACGTAGGCCAGAGCATCGCCGGAGCCCAGGAGGAGCACCAACAGCCCCGCTCCCAGGACCAGGCACCCCAGCGCGGGTGGTACAAGCCACCACTGGAAACACATCCGGTCCTCGTCCACCCAGTGGTAGCTGGCCATCCCGCCTGCAACCCCCGCACCGAGGATACCACGATGCCAGCCCGGGGCGCAACGGGCCCGTCACCGCAGGCGGATCACCGCGACGGCCTCAGGCTCCAGGGTCAGCGACGTCCTGCCCGCCCGCCACGCCACGGCGCGGCCCTCCACCAGCTCGCGACTGGCCTCCGGGACGAGCCCCTCCAGCGCCACGCTCGCCGTCCGCCGCCGGTCGCTGTCGTTGAACACCGTGAGATACCGCTCGCCGAAACGCTCGACGTGCACCTGCGGGTCGCTGGACCGCGCCCCGGTCAGGGGCTCCCAGCCCGCCTCGCCCACCAGCTTGCACAGGGGCACGTACTTCCTGAACAACGCGCGGTCGCGCTCGTAGAGCCGGGGACGGGCGAAGTAGTGTCCCTGCGAGGCGTTGTGGCTGAAGAAGCCGGGGAACATCCCGTAGGCCAGGCTGCGCTTCATGTACCGCTCTACGCGGTCCCGCGGGAACTCCTCGAACACGGTGTTCATCAGGAAGCAGTAGGGCTTGGGGCCGCAGAGGGCCCTGCGGTAGAGCAGCTGGGCATCGGCCATGGGCCGCCACTGCCCGCCCCGGTTCCAGTTCGTCTCGCTGCCCATCACGTCGAGCATGGGGGCCAGCCACGGGAGGCGCAGGGGCGTGCCGTTGGCCATCATCAGCTTGCCGCGCTGGCGGATATCGCGCTCGATGCCCCGGACGTACTCGAAGGCGATGAGGCCGCGAAAGATGGCCGGCCGGCGCGTCTGCGGCCCGAAGGTCAGGGGCGTGCGGGCCGCGGCGAAGTGCTCGCGGCGGTAGTCCAGCTCGTCGGTCACGTAGCCCTCGCTGGAGTCCACGTACTCCCCGTCGAGGCGGCCCTCGGAGCCGGGGCCGTAGAGCCTGCGGGCCAGCTCGGGATTCCACTTGTTCTTGAAGTCGGTCGCCGCGCCCTGGATGCCGGGCATGGAGTTGATGCTCCACACGGCGCCCCGGCACCAGGGCCGGTCGAGGAGGCGTGCGGGGAACCGGCCGTCGGAGTCGTGATAGCCGCTGGTCAAGAGGGCGAGGGCGCGGCGGTCGCCCTCCTCGGCCATACGCCTGGCCTGGGCGAGCGCCCCGTCCAGCGTGCGCGGCGCCTCCTTGCCCATGGGCATCCACCACGTCATCGGCTCGGTGTAGCGGAAGGTCAGGATGCCGTGAGCGTCGTCCCACGCCGTCTCGTTGGTGCCCTCCTTGAATCTGAATCCGAAGTCCTGCCAGCCCTTCACCTCGCTGATCCGGGCGAAGGGCATCCACAGGCCCTGCTCGGGCACCCGGCACCGGAAATACTCGGGGAAGAGCTCGTAGTAGCGGGCCAGAGCACCGCGGAATCCCCACGCCGTGTCGAAGTCGAACGTGCAGAACCGAAGCCGCGCCGCCGGCTTCTCGGGCGCCAGGCCGAGGTCGTAGGCCAGGAACAGCTCGCCGCTCCCCCCGTTGTAGCCCACGCGGAAGAACGCCGGGCAGCCGAGGTCGATGCCCAGCCCGGTGCCGCCCTCCTTCCCTTCGTCGGACCTCCAGGCCACGGCCCCGAAAGGATAGCGCGACAGCCGGCCGTTGGCCCCGGCGTGGAAGCGGCTGGCGTTGGTGTACTCGCCCGGGGCCTCGACCTCCTTCTCCGTTCGCGGGCCGTGGAGCCAGCGCAGCTCTTTCCCTTCCGCCGCCATACAGTAGACGAGCGTGACGGCCCGGTCGCCGCCCGTTGTGTCCCGCACCGTCACGTCGTGGAACACCGCGCCCCCCCGGCGATGCCGCTCGTGGGCCAGCTCGAGGCCCAGCGCCTGCCGCTCGAGGCGCACCAAGTCCGAGCCCGCAGCCACGTCGCGCACCTGGAAGCCCGAGAGGGGACGCGCCGCCACGCTCACCGCCACCCCGTCGAAAAGGCAGGCGCCCGACGGGGGCCTGAGCTCGCAAAGCCTTGGCTCGCGGAACCACGCTCGGCCCGTGTGGCGGCGGAGCAAGAGATGCACGGCGACCGAACGCACCGGCTTCTCGGGGAACACCACGACCCGGCGACGCTCCCAGCCGTGTGTCCCCACGCGGAACGGCGCCGTCTGGCCCCACAGCGGCGTGCCGTCGGTGTACACGAGGTCGAGATACAGCGAATAGTCGTTATTGGCGCTCCCGCCGACGCCTTCTGCCTTGCTCCACGCCTCCGCCACGATGGGACGAGGGCCGGCTTGGTCGAGCACCACGGTCTGCGAGGCCCCGCGCTGGACCGTCGCGTCCTCCCCGTTGTCGCACACAAACGCCTCCCCGACCCGGCGGAAGCCCTCCTGCCAGGGACGCCAGGCGTCGGGGGTCAGGAGGTTGTGGCTCTCGTCCTCGACCCGGAGCACCCGCTTGACGGGCGTGCCGTCGGCCAGCTCCGCCCCGCTCGCCCAGGCGGCCAGCCATCCAGCGACCGTGAGGACGTACGCGGGCTGTCGCATAGACCTTCTCCTGCCTACCGTTGGCCCCATCATACCACAAGCCACTCGGCTGGACACGGACGTCTTCGCCATCTTGACACCCTTGGGCCCGCTCGCTATACTGGCTTGTGGCGGTGTAGCTCAGTGGTTAGAGCAGGGGAATCATAATCCTCGTGTCGGGGGTTCGAATCCCTCCACCGCTACCAT
>JBKHIY010000158.1:0-8203 GCA_046538415.1 Candidatus Brocadiia bacterium
CTATCAAGGATGGGACTCACGGGGCGGGCGGGGGCTGGGGCTCCATGTCGTCGGGCGCTGCCTTGTAGATGCGGCAGCGCAGGAGGAGGCCCTTGAGGGGCCAGCCGCCGGAGAGGGGGTCGCACAGGTCGGGGTCGTCGTCGGTCGTCACGTTGATGTTGGCCACCCACACGCCGTGCAGGGAGGGGGCCTCGGGGGGCATCTCGGGGAACCACCAGGCGTGCTGGGTGACCACGTAGCGGGGGTCGAAGGCGGTGGACAGCCTGGCCCGCTGGCGGCAGCGCCCTGTGGGGCTCTCGATCCACACCCAGTCGCCGTCGTGGATGTCCTTCCTGCGGGCCACGTCCACGTGGATCTCGACGATGGGGTCGGGGTGACGGCGGCGAAAGGCGTCCACGTGGCGGTACTCGCTGTGGTGATAGGGCATGGCCCGCACGCCGCTGATGTTCACCAGCGGATAGCGGCTGGCCACCTCTTCGGGCACCTCGGGCTTGCGGTAGTGGGGCAATGGGTCGTAGCGCAGCTTGGCCAGGATGGCGGAGTAGAGCTCGACCTTGCCCGAGGGGGTGGCCAGCCCCTCGGCGGCGAGGCCCGGCCGGGGCGGGCACACGTCGTGGCGCTTGCGGGCCACGAACTCGTCGAGAGTGGCGGTGCCGGCCTCGGCCATGAGCTCCTGGAGGCGGTATTCCCAGAGCTCCTCGAAGGTCTCCCAGGGCCAGTCGTCCTCCTGGCCGAGGCGGAGGCCGAGCTGTCGCCAGAGCTGGTAGTCGTCGAGCCGCTCGTGCTCCCCGGGCACGATGGCGGGCAGGGCCGCCTGGCCCATCTGGACCAGGGGGTATCCGCCCACGGCCGCGAAGTTGCCCATGTCCGGCCGCTCCATCCAGCAGGCGGCGGGCAGGACGTAGTCGGAGATGAGGGTCGTGGGGGTCCACGTGATGTCGGAGGTGACCAGGAGGTCGAGGGACATCAGGGCGCGGTAGACGAGGGTGGAGTTGGCGTAGGAGAGCAGGGGGTTGCTGCCCGCCACGAGGAGGGCTCGGACGGGATAGGGCTTTCCCGAGAGCATGGCCCGGAAGGCGGTGGGGGCGTGGGCGCAGGAATGGAGGTTCACCGCCGCGGCGTGGCGCTCGCCCCACTTGCGGCGCATCTGGGCCTCGATGAGCTCCCAGCCGGGATAGCCCAGGAAGCGGAAGCGGTCGGAGCCGAGCTGCTTGGCCCGCTGCTCGGGGGCCAGCCGCTCGTTGGCCTCCAGGCACACGTCGGGCACGAAGCGGGGGTGGGGGCCGGTGATGAGGTCCCCGCCCGCCACGTCCACGGACCCGCAGATGGCCCGCAGGCAGTTGATGGCCCTCACGGCCTGGATGCTGTTGGGGGCCCCGTGCTCGGGGGCCACGCCGATGACCATCTGGCTGGGCTGGTGTGCGGCGTAGAAGCGGGCCACGTGGCGCACCGTGTCGGGCGGCATGGCGGTGATGGCCGCCACCCGCTCGGGCGGATACTCCCTGGCCCTGGCCCGCAGCCTGCCGAAGCCTCGGGTGGCGCTCTCCACGAACTCCTTGTTGTAGAGCTGCTCGCGGATGACCACGTGGATGAGGCCCAGGGCCAGGGCGGCGTCGGTGCCCGGGCGGAGCTGTGCCCAGCAGTCGGCCTGGCGCGCCGGCTCGGTGCACCGGGGGTCGACGACCAGGGTCTTGAGCCCCGCGTCGCGGGCCTTCTGGAAGCGGTGCCAGGACGAGGGGCCGCCTTCGTGGGGGTTGCGGCCCCAGAGCACCATCATTTTGGTCTTGCCCGTGTCGGGGTCGGGCACCAGGTGGCCGCCGAAAGTGACGAACCACACCATGGCCCGGGGCGCGTAGCAGATGGTGATGGCCCCCACGCGGTTGGGGCTTCCCAGGAGGTTCATGAAGCGCGTCTTGGCGAATTCCGCGGCCCCCCGCCCGGTGCCCGAGCTGGTGGCCACGGTCTCCGCGCCGTACTGGTCGCGCAGCGAGGCGATACGGCCCGCGATCTCGTCCAGGGCCTGTTGCCAGGAGATGGTCTCCCAGCGGTTGGCCCCGCGCCGGCCGGCGCGCTTGAGCGGGTAGCTGAGCCGGAAGTCGTGGTACTGGTAGTCCTTGGCCAGCGTGGGCCGTACGCAGAAGGCGCCGGGCTGGACCGGCGCCTCGGTATCCACCGTCACCCTCGCCACGCGGCCCCGCTGGAGGTAGACCTTGACGGCGCAGCCCTTGCTGGTGCAGAACATGCAACTGGCGCGCTTGACGTCCATCGTGGGCTCTAGACCTGTGCCAGCATCTTCTCCAGGGTGGGCAGGCCGCTCTCCGGCGTCTCGTTCTGCCAGGTGACCCACAGGCGGAGCTTGTGGATGGCCCGCTCGTCGGCGATGGCCTGTCGAGCCATCTCGATGCCCTCGGCCAGGTCGCGGGCCTTGCCCATCACGCACAGCAGGGGCGCGGCGTTCAGGCACACGATGTCGGCCCGCGGCCCCTCGTCCTCGCCGGCCAGGACGCGGAGGAGGGCGAGGGCGTCGGCGGTCACGTCGCGGCTGGAGGCCACGTCCTCGAGCCGGGCCTCCTTGAGCCCCAGGTCGCCGGGGCTGATGGTGGCGGCCTCGATGGTGCCGTCCTCGCGGAGCTCGGCGACGTGGCTGGGCCCCAGGGTGGATAGCTCGTCCATCCCCTTTCCGCTCTCGGCCTCCAGGCCGTGCATCACGAAGGCCCGCTGGAAGCCGATCTCGCGGAGGGTGCGGACCTCGATGTCGATCATCTCCCGGGTGGGCACGCCCATCACCTTGTGGCGGGGCATGGTGGGGTTGAGCAGGGGGCCGACGAGGTTGATGGTCGAGCCCCACCGGATCTGGGAGAGCACCCTGGCCAGGGTCTTGGGATGCACCTGGGGGAGGAAGGCGTTCCAGATGCCGATGCCCGCCTTCTCGATGCTCTGCTTGGGGATGCGCATCTCGCACTCGACGTCCACCCCCAGGGCTTCCACCACGTCGCAGGCCCCGCAGTGGGAGGAGATGGCCCGTGCGGCGTGGCGCACCACGTAGCAGCCGCAGGCGGAGGCGAGGATGGCCGCCCCGGTGCTGATGTTGAGGGTCTTCAGCACGTCGGCCCCGGTGCCGCAGTTGTCGATGATGGGCTCGGGGGTATCGACCTGGACCTTGGTGGTGTCGTGCTCGTAGAGGGCCTCGAAGGTTCCCGCCACCTCCTCGGGGGTCTCGGGCTTGGCGTGGAGTGCGGCGATGAAGCCGCCCTGCTGGAGGTCGGTCTGCTCCTCCTCGCACACCTGGCGCCAGCACTCCCGGGCCTCCTCCCGCGTGATGTCCTCGCCGCGGGTGAGGCGCGCCACGATGGCCCCGAAGGCCCTCCACCGCTGCTCTTTGCTGTCCATCGCTTCCCCTGCTCCTGGTCGTGACGGGCCGGCCCGTGTCCTAGTCGCTGGGCTTGTAGACCACGTAGATGTAGTCGCCGAGCACCTCGGCGCGGTCGATGCGAAATCGGGGGATGGCCTCCTGGGGGCGGAAGGCGCTCCGCTGCACGGGGGTCACCGAGGCCGAGCCGCCCACCACGAAGGGGCAGATGATCAGCCGCACCTCGTCGTAGAGCCGCTTGGCCATCATCGAGCGGTGCACCGTGCCCCCGCCCTCCACCAGGAGCCGCCGGAGGCCCCGCCGGGCCAGCTCGGCCAGGAGCGCCGGGAGGTCCACGAACCGCCCACGGCCGGCCACCACCACCTCGGCGCCCCGCTCCCGCAGGGCCGCGACCCGCCGCTCGGGCGCGTCGCGCGTCACGGCCACCACGGTGGGCGCCTCGGGGCCCAGCACGCGGGCCTCGAGGGGCATCTCGGCCAGGCCGTCGAGCACCACGCGGGTGGGCTGGGGGCCCTGGGCGTCGCGGAGGGTGAGGCGCGAGTCGTCGAGCCGGATGCAGTGGAGCCCCACCATCACGGCGTCCACGGTGGCCCGCTGGGCGTTGTGCAGCTCCATGATCTCCGGCGCGATGAGGGCCGGCCCCACGGGGTTGGGCTCGCCGGGCCGGCGGTTGGGCGCGATCTTGCCGTCCAGGCTCACGGCCACGAGCATGATGGCGTAGGGCCGCTCAGGCATCGAGGGCCTCCTTGGCCGCCCGCACGAATCGGCGCATCAGGGCACCGTCCTTGACCCCCGGCTCCCGCTCCACGCTGCTGATCACGTCCACGGCGTAGGGCCGCACGTGGCGGACCGCCTGGGCCACGTTCTCGGGCGTGAGGCCCCCGGCGAGGATGAAGGGCAGCGGCACGGCGGCGGCCACCTCGGCCGCCATCGCCCAGTCCACCGCCACCCCCGTGCCCGCGGGGCGGGAGGCCGTCTTGGAGTCGACCACCAGCCCGGCGATGCCCGAGGAGGCCAGCTCCCGGGCCGCCTGGGCCGGCTGGGCCACGGCGAACATCGCTTCGCCCGTCTCCGCGTCCACGCGGAGGGCCTTCACGGCCCGCGTGCCCGTGCCCGCCAGGGCCTGGCACACGGCCTGGACCTCTTCGAGGCTCTCGTCGCCGTGGAGCTGGAGGACGTGGGGCCGCACGCGCCGGGCGATGGCCACCATGGTCTCCACGCTGCCGCCCACCACGGCCACGGTGGTCGCGAAGGGGGGCGCCGCGGCCACCAGCTCCGCCGCCCGCTCCCGCTCCAGGTTCCACGGCACGGGCACGGGATACTCGGTCACGAAGCCCAGGGCGTCGGCCCCCGCCTCCACGGCCAGGGCCACGTCGTGCTCGGACATCAGGCCGCACAGCTTCACGCGCGTCATCATGGGGCCTCCCCCTGGGCGCCGGTGAGCCGGGCGACCGCGGCCCCCGGGTCGGGCGCCGCCAGGAGCGCCGTGCCCACCAGCACCCCGTGGGCCCCCGCCGCCAGGGCCCGGCGCACGTGGTCCGGCTGGGCGATGGAGCTCTCGCTGAGGACCACGATGCCGGGCGGCACGCGGGGGGCCAGGGCCTCGGTGGTGGCCACGTCGCCCGCGTCGCGCTCCAGCTCCAGGATACTGCGGTTGTTGATCCCCACGCAGGTCGGCTCCAGGGCCAGTGCCCGGTCCAGCTCGGCCCGGGTGTGCACCTCGACCACGGCCTCCAGTCCCTGGGAGCGAGCCGCGGCGTGCAGCTCGGCCGCCAGCTCCTGGCCCAGGCTGGCCAGCACCAGGAGCACCGCGCGGGCCCCTGCCCGGGCCGACTCCTCGACCTGGGCGGGGGTGGTGAAGAAGTCCTTGCGGAGCACGGCCAGCTCGGTGGCCGCGGCCACCTGGCGGAGGAGCTCGATGCTGCCCCCGTAGGCCTCGGCCTCGGTGACCACGGACAGGGCGCAGGCCCCCGCGGCCTCCAGCTCGCGGGCCAGGTGGGCGGGCCGGCGGCCTCGCAGGAGGTCGCCGTCGCGGGGGGAGAGGGCCTTGATGTCGGCCACCAGGGCCACCCGCCCCCGCTCCCGGGCCGCGAGGACGGCCTCGGAGAAGGGCCGGTGCGAAGGGCGTGTGCGGGGCGAGGTGTCCATCGCGGCGTATCCCCGAGCTTCCGTGGCCTCCCGAGGCACTATCATACGGATTTCGCCCCTTCTCGCCAGTGCTCTTGGCCCCGCGGCTTGCGTGCTCCGGGGCCTTCGTGCTACACTTCCCGCGCGATGGTAGACAGCGAGGAGCGTGCCGTGGACCAGCCCCGGGTCACCGTGTTCGGCGCGGGCAGCCGCATGATGCGCGACGAGGGCGCGGGCATCGCCGTGCTGGAGGCGCTCCGCGAGCGCGAGCTGCCGCCTGGCGTGGCCCTCCGGGAGACGGGCACCGACGGCTACGGCCTGGTGAACGACCTGGAGGAGACCCCCGCGGCGATCATCGTGGACTGTGCGGACATGGGCCGGCCCCCGGGCACGGTGGTCGCCTTCTCGCCCCACGAGGTGGAGAGCACGGTGCGCGAGCGGCGGATGAGCCTCCACTCGATCAACCTCCTGGGCGTGGTGCAGCTGGCCCAGATCCTGGGCAGTGGGACGCGCATCCGCATCGTGGGCATTCAGCCCCAGGCGGTGGCCTTCGGGGAGGAGCTTTCGGAGGCGGTGGCGGCGGCGGTGCCCCGGGCGGTGGCCGCGGTGGAGCGGGAGATCGCCGCCATGCTCGGCTCTCCGGGCGGAGGCGAGGATTGAACGCCCCCCGCGCCTGTGGTACAATCCACGGGGCGAAAGGAGCGCGGGTCCGATGAGCCAGGTGGGCACGGTCGCCGAGGCCGCCGAGCAGTTGCAGGCCGGCCGCATGGTGATCCTCGTGGACGACGAGGACCGGGAGAACGAGGGCGACCTGGTGGTGGCCGCCCAGAAGGTCACCCCCGAGACCATCGCCTTCATGGCCAAGCACGGCAGCGGCCTCATCTGCCTCGCCCTCACCCCCGAGAAGGTCGACCAGCTCGAGCTGCCCCTCCAGCCCCGCCGCGGGCCCTCCCGCTACGGCACCGCCTTCTGCGTGAGCATCGAGGCCCGCGAGGGCGTGAGCACCGGCATCTCCGCCCACGACCGGGCCACCACCGTGCGCACCGCGGTGCGGCCCGGGTGCACGCCCGGCGAGCTGGCCACCCCGGGCCACCTCTTCCCCCTCCGCGCCCGCCCAGGCGGCACCCTGGCCCGGGCGGGGCAGACGGAGGGGTCGGTGGACCTGTGCCGCATCGCCGGCCTGGAGCCCGCCGCGGTGATCTGCGAGATCATGAACGACGACGGCACCATGGCCCGGATGCCCCAGCTCCGCGATTTCGCCCGCCGCCACGGGCTCACCATCTGCACCGTGGCCGACGTGATCGAGCACCGCCGCCGCACCGAGACGCTCATCGAGCGCCTCGTCAGCCGCGTCAAGCTGCCCACCCTGTGGGGCGAGTTCGAGCTGTTCTGCTACACCAGCAAGGTCGACCCCCATCCCCACCTGGCCCTCACCAAGGGCCTGGCCTGCGACCACGCCGGCGAGCCCCAGCCCATCGACCAGCCGGTGCTCGTGCGAGTCCACTCCGAGTGCCTCACCGGCGACACCTTCGGCAGCCTGCGCTGCGACTGCGGCCCCCAGCTCCACGCCGCCCTCGAGCGCATCGAGGCCGAAGGCCGCGGCGTGCTCCTCTACATGCGCCAGGAGGGGCGGGGCATCGGCATCGCCAACAAGCTCAAGGCCTACATCCTCCAGGAGCTGGGCCTGGACACCGTGGAGGCCAACGAGCGCCTGGGCTTTCGCGCCGACCTGCGCGACTACGGCATCGGGGCCCAGATCCTCCGCGACCTGGGCCTTCGCTCCATCCGCCTGCTCACCAACAACCCCAAGAAGCTCCACGCCCTCACCGGCTTCGGCCTCCGCGTCGCCGAGCAAATCCCCCTGCGGGTCAAGCCCAACGACTACAACCGCAAGTACCTCCAGGCCAAGAAAGAAAAGCTCGGCCACACCCTCCACATCGAGTGACGCATCGGCGCCCGGCCCCGGCGAGCCCCATGCCATGGGCCGGCCGGGCCTGCCATTGTGGCAGGGCCAGGGGCAGGGGCCGCCCCCTGTTCGGCGCCGTAAGCGCTTCGGCAAAAACATCTTAGGCCGATGGCGCGGCCGGGGGACGCTTGGCACGTGGTTTGCACCCGTAGGCCCCGTGGCGGCTGACTGCCAAAAGCGCATCCCCGAGAGTCCGGCACGAGTAGCCAAGAGGAGACGACGATGGCGTCGAAGAAGATCATCGGCATCGACCTGGGCACGACCAACTCCTGCGTGGCCGTGATGGAAGGCGGCGAGCCCAAGGTCATCCCCAACCCCGACGGGGCCCGCGTGACCCCCTCGGTGGTGGCCTTCACCGAGCGCGGCGAGCGCCTGGTGGGCGTGCAGGCCAAGCGCCAGGCCATCACCAACCCCCGCAACACCGTCTACTCGATCAAGCGCTTCATGGGCCGCCGTCACAACGAGGTGGCGGAGGAAGAGAAGATCGTGCCCTACGAGATCACCGGCGGGCCCGACGAGCTGGTCCAGGTGAAGGTCGGCGACGAGCAGTTCACCCCCCCCGAGATCTCGGCCATGATCCTCCGCAAGCTGGCCGAGGCCGCCGAGGACTACCTGGGCGAGAAGGTGGACCGGGCGGTGATCACCGTGCCCGCCTACTTCAACGACAGCCAGCGCCAGGCGACCAAGGACGCCGGCGAGATCGCAGGCCTCAAGGTCGAGCGGATCATCAACGAGCCCAC
>JBKHIY010000159.1:0-8181 GCA_046538415.1 Candidatus Brocadiia bacterium
GGGGGGGTGGTGTGTGGAACTTTCCTACACTCAGCGAAAAAAACTGAAAAAAATCTGCTCTCCCCGCGGCTCGCATCGCTCATTGGGCCTTCCCCGCCGCCGGCTCGCCGGCGGGGCCCCCGTCGATAGGACCTATAGGACCTATATGGCGTATAGGTCCTATCGGGGCGTCGGGGTCAGGCGGAAGGCGATTCGGGGGCCGCGGGCGGGCGGCGAGAGACGTCGGGCGGGGGCTGGTCGGTGCGGGTCTCCAGGAACTTCTCCCACAGGTCCCACCGGATGTAGAGGAGGACGTGGACGGTGGGGCGGATGCCGTGGAGGGCGGCGAAGTACTGCCCCTGGCGCTTGCTCTCCAGCTCGGGCATCAGGTCCTGGGAGGCGATGATGATGGGCGCGTCGGGCTCCTCGGGCACGTGGTCCCAGTAGCGGGCCTTGGGGACGCGGCGGAGGTACCAGGGCAGGGGCCAGTAGTCGTTGTCCGTGGCCATGACGTGGACGGGCATGCGGTGGCCGTCGGGGTGGAAGGGGGCGATCTGCTCGACGCGTTCCACGAGGTGGAGCAGGTCGGTCGAGGTATGGGCGTAGACGTAGGGGTTGCGGCGGTCGGTGCTGAAGGTGTAGCTTCCCCGGTAGGCCTGGCCGGCGAGCTGGAAGGCGGCCACGACCAGGACCGCCCCGGCCAGGGCCTTCAGCGGCCGCCAGGGCATGGCCCGCACCAGGGCCACGGCACCCACCCCGGCCAGCAGGATCATCCCGTGGAGGAAGCCCAGGATGCACCACGGGGTCTTGTAGGGCACGAGGGCGTAGGCGGCGGTGAGGAACAGCGTGTAGAAGGCCACGAAGCGCACCAGCGGGGCCTGGGCCTCGGGCGTGCGGGTGGGCCACAGCACGGCCACGAAGCCCACCACCGCGAGGGCGATGATCAACGCCTCGCTCCACCACGGGCCGGCCACGTAGTGGGTGTAGAGCAGCATCTTGAGGTAGTGGCTCCACGGCTGCTCGTGCAGGCCCGCCCCGCCCGAGCGGCGCAGGTAGTGGGTGTAGGCGAGCACCGAGTCGAGCGGGCCGCGCCAGTAGCTGAAGAACGAGGAGAAGAAGAGCACGGAGACGGCGAGGCCCACGACGGCCGCGGCCAGCACGTGGCGCCCCTCGACCAGGCGGCGCACCCGCACGGGGTAGCCCCACCACCGCCGCCAGCCCACCTTGGCCACCACGGCCAGGGCCATGGCCGCGTAGGCCAGCACGCACGTCTCCTTCGTCGCGTGCATCAGGGCCAGCGCGGCGCCGGCCAGCACCGCCCAGCGGGCCTTCCGGCTCCACACGTAGCGCCAGCCGGCCGCGATGGCCGCGAAGGTGAAGAAGACCAGGAGCATCTCCTGGATGTAGTAGCGGCTGTAGAAGACCATGGCCGGCGAGATGGCGGTGAACACCCCGGCACACACCGCGGCGGGGCGCCCGAAGCCGTCGCCCACCAGCAGGAGCAGCACCACCAGGCCCGCGCCGAAGGCCACGGGCACGACGCGGTAGTGGCGCTCATCGGTCTGGGCGAAGCTCTCCGCCCCGCTGAGCCACAGGGCGGGCAGGGTGAGGTAGTAGAGGGTGGGGCCGTGGTGCTCGCGGGGGTCGTAGCGGTAGATGCCCTCGTCGAACAGGTGGCCGGCGCGGACCGCCTGGTTGGCCTCGTCGCAGTGCATCACCCTGGCGCGCAAGCGTGGCAGCCGGAACGCCAGGGCTCCGGCTGCCACCAGCAGGATGAGGACGGTGAACGTGGCGCGTCGGGTCATTTAGCGGGAAGGCCGTAGACTTCCACCTCGGTGTAGTGGTTGAGGTCGCTGGCCGTGCTGCCCTTGGAGTAGAGGCGCACGTAGCGGGCCTCGATGCCGTCGAGCTGGATGAGGCGGCCCTGGTAGTCCTCGAAGTACTCCTTGTCCTTCCCGATCCCCAGGCCCGAGGAGTTGTCGTAGTCGTTGTTGTAGACCGTGCGCACGTTGGTGATGAAATCGGGGTCGTCGGCCACCTGGACCACGAAGTCGTGGTAGACGCGTCCCTCGCCGTGGTAGTGCCACACGACGATGGCGTAGAGCTTGTAGAGGGCCTCGAGGTCGATCTGGGCCCACTGGCATCCCGGCCCCAGCTCGACGTAGCTTCCGTCGCTGCCGCGCTTGTCGCCGTCGGTGACCATCTCCAGTTCGCCGATGATGGGCTCTTCGTCGCTGGCGCTCACCGGCTTCTTGAAGGCCACGTTCTTGACCCCCTCGGGCACCTGGATGGGCTTGCGGGGCTTGTCCGAGGGCTTTTCCATGTAGGGGGTGATGGGGATATTCTTGGGCGTGCCCTTGTAGACGGGCAGGGGCAGGTCGAGCTTCAGCGGCACCTTCCCATCGCTGTCCCCGCCCGCGAGGGCGGCCGGCCCGGCCGCCAGGAGGCAGGCCACGAGGATCCCCGCGCATACCGTCTTCCAGCTGTCCATCGACACCTTCTCCTTTGTCACCCGTGGTTTCGGTAGGCGGCGTACATCGTCGTACTCCGATCATGCCCGAAAGCGGTTCGGTTTTCAACTCCGATCGTGCCTCGGGGCGATGGCTTGTGCCTTCTGTCACAAGGCCCTTCGCCGGGGCGGGCCTCGCCGGCAGTTCCCCCAGGGCGCTTGCCCCGCGGCCTACTGCGGGGGCGCGGCGGCGCGGAGGCCCTCCAGGTGCGAGCCGTCGGGGGCGCGGAACCGGGCCGAGGCGCTCCAGTCCACGGCCCCCTGCCACACCTTGACGAGCAGCGGGTTCCAGCCCTTCTGGAGGGTCACCTCGACCTTGTTCTCGCCCGCCTCGTGGCTTCGCGGCTCGTTGACGGAGAGGACCAGCTCGCCGCCCAGCCACACCTTGGCCCCGTCGTCGCTGCCGAACTCCAGGCGGGCCTTCTGGTCCCTGGGCGACCACACGTGGGTGCGCAGGTAGGCCGCCCGCTCCTCGCCGCCGAGGGCCTTGCCCAGGTCCATGAGCCACGGCATCTCGGGGTCCAGTCCCGCGGGCATGGGCTTCCAGTCGGCCTCGGCGGGGTCCTGCTCCGGGGGGAAGGCCACGTCGTGGAGCTGCTGGCCCTTCTTGCCCTGGACGGTGTAGGGCCCGGCCACTTCCCAGGCGGTGATGTAGTCCTCGAACTTCTCGATGTGGGCGATGGCCTCCTGGGCCTTCTGGCGGAGGGCCTGGTCCTCGGTGGCGTCGAGCACGCGGCCCAGGGCGGCCTTGGCCTCCTTGCGGTGGGAGCCGCTGATGGCGGTGGCGATGCCGACGGCCGCGGCCGCCGCCTCGCCGCGCAGCGCCTCGTCGGCGAGGTGGCGCAGCGCCATCTCCAGGGCCTCGGGCTGGTGGACTTCGGCGAGGCCGGCGAGCACCTTCTTGCGGTCCTGGGGGCGGGGCGCGGCGTCCATGGCGGCGGCGTAGCGCTCGAGCCGCCTGGCGGGTGCCATGCGGTCGAGGCCGGCGAGGGCGCGGAGCGCTCCGTCGAAGGCGATCACGCGGTGGGCCAGCTCCTCGGCGGAGCGGGCGAGCTCGAGCAGCTCGTCGGCCACGACGGGGTCGGGCCACCTGGCGAGGGCGCGGACGGCGGCGTCGCGCACGGGGGGCTCGGCGGCCCGGACGGCGTCGCGGACGGCCTGGAGGGCCTTCTCGCCGCCGTTGCGGCCCAGGATGCGAAGGATGGCGCGGCGGGCGGCCACGGGGGCCTTGGGCAGGGCGTCGAGCAGCGGCTGGTTGCGCCGGGCGAGGTCGGCGACGCGGGCGCACACGGCGCTCAGGGCCTTCTCGATGGTCTTGCGGCGGGCCTCGTCCTTTGCCGCCACCAGCATCTCCACGAGGGGCGCGAGGGCCGGCTGGCCGGCGAAGCGGCCCAGGGCCTCCACCGCCTCCTCCCGCGCCGGGGACTCGCCCTGGCGGGCGGCCCGCAGGAGGGCGGGCACGGCGTCGGCGGCCCGGCGGTCGGCGAGCACGCGGATGAGCCTGGCCTGCACCGCGGGCGGGGCGCCCTCCATGGCGTCGAGGACGGCGTCGTTGACCCCCTGGCCGGGGATGCGTCCCAGGGCGGCCCGCGCCGCCTCCAGCTCCGCTCCCTGGGCCCTGGCCAGGGCCTCGAGCAGGGCGGGGACGGCCCGGGCGTCGCCCAGGGCGCCCAGGCACTGGTAGGCGGCGACGCGCACCCGCTCGTTGGGGTCTTTGGCCGCGGCGATGGCGGTGGGCACGAGGGCCTTCTCCCCCCGCTCGGCCAGGACCTTCAGGAGGAGCGTCTTCATCTCCGGGTCGGCGGCCTTCGCCTTCTCGCCCATGGCCTGGGAGAAGACGACGGGCGGCATGAGCCGCAGGCCGGCCATGGCCGCGCCCCGCACCGGGGCCTGGGGGCTGGCCAGGGCCTCGAGCAGGGTGGGCAGCTCCTCGGCGCCGCCGGCCCGCCCCAGCCCGATGAGGGCGGCGCACTTGACGTGGCCGTGGGCTCCGAGCAGCTTCTTGTACATGGAGAGGGCGAGCGCCTTCTGCCCGTCGGCGGCCAGGCGGTCGGCCAGGGCGAGGTAGGCCACGACGGTGGCGTTCCACGCGTGGGCCGAGGCCTTCTGGGTGGCTCGGGCGATGGGGTTGACGGCCCGCTCGTGGCCGACGGCGGCCAGGGCGTCGACGGCGGCGAGGCGGAGGGCCTCGTGGTCGCTGCCGGCCAGGCCGATGAGGGCATCGAGCGCCTCGGCGTCCTCCCGGGCGCCCAGGGCGTTCGCCAGGGCCAGCCGCCATTCGGGGCTGCGCGCCCGGTCCAGGGCCTGGCGGAGGGCCTTCGAGGCCGCTGGCGAGGAGTTGGCCTGGAGGGCGCGGCGCGCCCGCTCGCGCACCAGCGCGTCGGCGTGTGCCAGGAGCCCGGCCAGCGGCTCCACGGCGTCCTCGCGCCCGAGCAGCTCGAGGCCCTCGAGGAGGGTCAGCAGGGCGGGCCGGGGCAGGTCGGGGCGGAGCCTGGCCAGGATGGCCTCGCAGGCGGCGGTGCGGGCCGCGCCCGAGCGGCCGGCCAGCGAGCAGATGCGCTCGTAGGCCTTGCGCGATTCGCCGCTCGTCGCCACGTCGGTGCTGGCGAACCTGGGGAGCAGGGCGTCGAGCACCCTGGCGTGGACGGCCTGGAGCTCGGCGGGCGAGCGGTCGGGGGCCTCTCGCCGGCCCCGCAGCTCGGCCACCAGGTCGTCCACCGTGGCTTCGCCCGCCGGGGCGCAGGGAGCAAGGGCGAGGAGCGCGAGCGGGAGCGCGGTCCACAGGCAGCGGTTCATCGCGGACACCTCGTTCCTCCGAATACCGTGGAGCTGGCGGGATGCATCACGTCGGCGCTACAGATGCCATGGAGGCCGCATGGGCGGGTCGAGCAGGCGGTTGGCCTCCGGGTCGCCGGCCACGTGCTGCTTCTGCGGGTCCCAGCGCAGCGGGCGGCCGAGGCGGAAGGCCAGGTTCCCCAGGATGCACAGGCTGGTCACCCGGTGGCCGATGGCCACGTCCATGATGGGCCGCTCGCGGCTCCGCACGCAGCGGAGGAAGTCGCCCATGTGGCTGTTGCTCTCGTAGAGCTGGACCTCGTTGCGGCCCGGCTCGAAGAAGACCTTCTGGGGCGAGCGGATACTGCTGTCGCCGCCGTTGATCACCAGGTCGTCGTCGGCGCCGAAGAACTTCATCCCGAAGGACTGGGAGCCGAGCTTCTCCCCCGGCTGGCACCAGTAGAGCGTCCACGCGGGGTCCTGGAACTGGTAGCGGACCGTGAAGTCGTTGGGGCAGTCGAACATCCCGGCCGGCTGGTGCCCGCTGAGGCACTCCACCCTCACCGGCCCGGTGTGGTCGACGCCCATGGCCCAGGAGATGATGGAGAAGATGTGGGCCCCGCGGTCGCGGATCTGCCCGCCGCCGAAGTCCAGGAACCAGCGAAAGTTGAAATGGCACCGCTTGGGATGGTAGGGCACCCACTTGGCCGGCCCCAGCCACATATCCCAGTCCAGCCCGGGGGGCACCGCCCTGGGCTTCTCCCAGCCGGCGGTGGGGTTGTTGTAGTGCCAGGTGCGCACCTCGCCGACCTGGCCGCAGTGGCCGTTGCGCACGTACTGGGCGCCGTAGCGGCCGGCCCGGGTGGAACGCCCCTGGGTGCCGATCTGGACCACTCGCCCGAAGCGCCGCGCGGCCCGCACCATGGCCCGGCCCTCGGCGATGGTCTTCATCATCGGCTTCTCGCAGTAGACGTCCTTGCCCGCCTGGCAGGCGTGGATGCTGATCAGCGCGTGCCAGTGGTCGGGCACGGCCACCACCACGGCGTCGATCTCGTCGAGGTCCAGCAGGCGGCGGTAGTCGTTGAACAGGTGGAGATGGAACTTGGAGCGCTTGGCGGCCCGCCCGCGGTGCCCCTCGTCCACGTCGGCCACCGCGTAGGAGGGCGTGCGGTCGTTGTTGCAGAAGCGGCGGAAGTGGCCGCTGCCCATGCCCCCCACACCGATGTGGCCCATCACCAGCTTGTCGCTGGGGGCCGGCGCCCCGGCCGCGCCCGACGTGATGATCGCCGGCAGCGCCACGCCCGCAGCCGCGCGGCCCAGAAAGTCCCGTCGCGATACCTTACGCCCAGCACGCATGCCTCTTGCTCCCGTCCAGTGGAACGCGGTGCACGTCACTGCCTCAAAACCTTCATTATAGGGAATCGCGGCCCGCCCTGCCAGCCGCCGGCGGGGCTTGACTCCGGGGGGCGGCTCGTGGCACACTCGGGCGACGATCCCCGGCAGCGCGCCGGGGGCAGGCACCCCGGCACAGGCGAGGACCACGGAGCATGGGACGGCAGCACGAGCTCTCCCGACGCGCCTTCCTGGGGCGGGCGTCCGCCGCGCTGGGATTTCCCTACATCCTCTCCGCGTCGACCCTTGGGGCGGCGCCCAGCGACCGGATTACCATGGGGATCATCGGCTACGGCAAGCAGTGCCGCGGCCACCTGGGCGCCATGCTCGGCCGGCGCGAGGTCCAGGTGCTCGCCGTGTGCGACGTGCAGGCCCTCCGCCTGGGCCAGGCGAAAGCGCGGGTGGACGAGCGCTACGCCGCCGCGCGCGCCAGGGGCGCCTACCGGGGATGCCTGGCCACGGGCGACTTCCGCCACGTGGTGGCCCGCCAGGACATCCAGGCCGCGCTCATCGCCACCCCCGACCACTGGCACGCCATCCCCAGCATCCACGCCTGCCAGGCGGGCAAGGACGTCTACTGCGAGAAGCCCCTCAGCCTGACCCTCCGCGAGGCCCGGGCCATGGTGGACGCCGCCCGCCGCTACCGCCGCGTCTTCCAGACCGGCAGCCAGCAGCGCTCGTGGAACAACTTCCGCTTCGCCTGCGAGATGGTGCGCAGCGGCCGCATCGGCAGGGTCCACACGGTGCACGTGAACGTCGGCGGGCCCTCCCGCCCCTGCCATCTGCCCGGCCAGCCGCTTCGCCAGGGGGTGGACTGGGATATGTGGCTCGGGCCGGCCCCCTGGCGGCCCTACCACGAGACCATCTGCCCCCCGCTGACCTACCGCGGGTGGCCCCAGTGGCGGCGCTTCCGCGACTACTCCGGCGGGGGCATGACGGACATCGGGGCCCACCACTTCGACATCGCCCAGTGGGGCCTGGGCACCGACCACACCGGCCCCGTCGAGATCGTCCCCCCGGGCCACGGCGACGCGCCGTGGCTCACCTACCGCTACGCCCACGGCGTGGTGATGCACCACGGCGGCAGCCCCCGCTCCAGCATCGCCTTCCTGGGCACCGAGGGCAAGGTGTTCGTGGGCCGCGGCCATCTGAGCACCGAGCCCCCCGAGCTGATGCACACCCCCATCCAGCCCGGCGAGGTCCACCTGACCCGAAGCGACAACCACCACGCCAACTGGCTGGCCGCCATCCGCGCCCGCAGCCGCCCCGTGGCCGACGTCGAGATCGGCGCCCGCTCGGTCAGCGTGTGCCACCTGGGCAACCTCGCCTATGGACTCCGCCGCCCCCTGCGGTGGGACCCCCAGCGCGAGGTCTTCCCACGCGACGCGGAGGCCAACCGGGGGCTCGACCGCGCCCGCCGCGCCCCCTGGCGGCTGTGACCGCCCGACCACGCCGCCCCGCCGGCAAGTCCTCAGCCCCAGGCCCCGCTCCGCTCCCTCCGCGTTCGCACTCCCACCGACCCACCG
>JBKHIY010000160.1:0-8086 GCA_046538415.1 Candidatus Brocadiia bacterium
GCGCGGGATAGAGCCGCGCTCTGCCGCCAAGGCGAATCGGGGCGCACCGTGCATAGCTCTTGTTGGCTTGAGCCCGGCGGGCGCCAGGATGCGTCCGTGCGACGAGTCGCGCGCGTGGTGGTGCCCATCGTGCCTCACCGCGTCACGGTGGAGTTGGCCGGGGCAGCGCGGCGATGGCCGGTCCCCCCGCCGAGGGGACGAGCGAGGGGGAGGCGCACGGGGCCGGCCGATCCGTGAGATGCGGTCCCCCGAATTCGAGGGGCGGAGGCCCAAAGCGCCTTGACACCGCGGCGGGCGGTGGGTAGACTCTAGGGCGATGGGCGATTAGCTCAGTCGGCAGAGCGCTACACTCACATTGTAGAGGTCAGTGGTTCGAATCCACTATCGCCCACCAGCCCGCCCGTTCCCGCCGGCCCGCCACACATAGCCGCCCAACCGCATAGGAGAAAGCCGATGAGCAGGACCCTCGCCTGCGCCGCTGTGCTGGCCGCCGTGGCCGCGACCGCCATGGGCGCCGACTACTCGTGGCAGGAGCCCCACGCCGAAGTCCTGCCCCAGGGCGACCTCGGCTGGAAGCCTCGGCCCTTCGCCTTCGAAGCAGGCCAGAGCCTCCGCTACATCGACTTCCAGGCGGGAGACGACACGAGCGACGGCACCACGAAGGACGAGCCCTGGAAGCACCATCCCTGGGACCCCGCGGCGAGAGGCAACGCGCGGGACGCCGCGGGGGTCGATACCTACGTCTTCAAGCGCGGGGTCGTCTATCGCGGCACCCTGCGCGTGCCCGAGGGGACGAAGGGCACGCCCGAGCAGCCCATCCGCCTGACCAGCGACCCCTCCTGGGGCGACGGCGAGGCGGTGCTCTGCGGCTCCCAGCGAGTGGCCGGCTGGAAGCAAGGGGCCGACCACCCCGACATCCCCCAGGGCGAGAAGGTCTGGCACGCCGACCTGGCCTTCGCGCCCCGACGCGTCTGGATGGTCGACGACGGCGAGGTGACCCGCCTCGCCCTCGCCCGAATGCCCAACTGGACCGTCTCCGACCCCGACGACGTGAAGAGCGAATGGTGGACCTGGGAAAACCCCCAGTGGTGGCGGGACGGCGGCCACAAGACCACCAACGACCAGGGCAAGAAGATCCACCTGGGCATCGACACCCAGCACCTCACGGGGCCCGCCGACACCTACGAGGGCGGCATCGTGTGGAGCGAGTGGGGCATCGTGATGGGCACCCCCTTCGCCTCCAGAATCGAGACCTACGACCCGCAGAAGAAAGCCATCGGCTTCCAGGGCGTGTGGTACGGCGACAGCGGCAACATCATCCGGGGCAACCGCTACTACCTGGAGGACAAGCCCCACTACCTCGACGCCCCGGGCGAATTCTGGTTCCAAAAGAAGGGGCCCGGGGGCCGCCTCTACCTCCGCCTGCCCGGCGACCGCGACCCTTCGGCCGTGCACATCGAGGCCGCCCGCCACCCCAACCTCGTCGACAGCACGGGGATGAGCCACGTGGCCATCACCGGCCTGACCTTCCGCTTCACCAACGTCTTCTGGGACCTCACGGCCCGGGGATTCGTCCACAAGGACGTCGATTGCGCCTGCGTGCGGATGCTGGGCACGGGGCGGGACATCCGCGTGGCCCACTGCCGCTTCGAGCACGTGGCCAAGGCGGTCCGCATCAGGGCCATCGAGGACACCGACAGCGTGGACCAGGTGGTCGTCGCGGACAACGACATCCGCGAGCTCGACCACGGGGCCATCGAGGTGGCCGATAGCTCGCGCTGGGGCAAGAAGGCCCCGCCCTTCGGCCCCCTGGGCCACGCCGAGGTGCTGCGCAACCGGCTCACCCGCATCGGCCTGCGGCCCATCCGCTCGGGCCACGGCCACGCCCTGGTGGTCAACTTCCCCCGGACCGCCGAGATCGCGGGCAACATCCTCCACCGCTGCTACGGCGCCGGCCTGTTCATCTTCGGCGGCAAGGGCTCCGGCCAGCTCCGCGACCGGCCCCTCAGCCGCATCCTCATCCACCACAACAAGGTCACCGACCCCCTCCTCAATACCAACGACTGGGGCGGCATCGAAACCTGGCAGGGAGGCCCCTTCTACGTCTACTGCAACGTCTCCGGCAACCCCGGCGGCTACTGGAACTGGGCCTACACCCCCGAGAAGCCGGCCAGCGCCCGCTTCGGACACGCCTACTACCTCGACGGGAGCTTCAAGAACTACCACTTCAACAACATCGCCTGGGGGAAGTCCAAGGACCCCTTCAGCCCCCTGGGCAACACCGCCGCCTTCCAGGAAATCCACAGCTACCAAAACACGTTTTTCAACAACACCGTCTACAACTTCGTCAAGGGCACTCGCCGCCAGGCGCCCCACGCGGGGCGCGACAAGTTCCTGGGCAACGTGTGGAGCGGCATCGGCCAGTGGCTCTTCTGGCACGCACGGCCCGCGAAGTCCGAGCCCGAGGGCAACGCCGCGCACGCCGGCCCCCAGAAGGAGCACTTCGCCTACGAGACCAACGCCTACGCGCGGAACGTCTTCCACGACGTGAGCGACCAGTTCGCCGTCTTCGAGACCTCCGGCCGCTGGCACCGCAGCCTCGACTCCCTGCGCCAGGCCCTCGCCGAGCACAACGCCCTGGCCGCGGGGGTGGGCGAGCTCGCCGAGGAGCCCGTGCTCCGCGACCCTGCCGCCCACGACTTCCGCCCCGCACGGGGCTCCGCGGCCATCGACCACGGAGTCCGCGTCTTCGTCCCTTGGGCACTCCACGCCGTGGTGGGCGAGTGGCACTTCCGACGCAACCGCCAGGACCCCACCCGCATCCTCGACGAGCACTGGTACATGACCCCCTACCACGTCGGCCGCGAGGACTACTACACCCGCCCCACCTACCCCCTCAAGGCCGTGAACGTGACCGCCGACGACTACGTGGCGGGCGTGCTCGAGGACTGGACGGAGGGCGCCCTCCAGCTCGACGGCGCCGACCAGCACGCCATGATCCCCCACGCCGAGCTGGCCAAGCCCTTCGCCTACGAGGTCAAGGGCCAGCGCGGGGCCGGGGGCTGGGTCACCGTCACGGCGCCCAGGCAGGTGGCCGTCGGCCAGCGATTCGACGTGAAGCTCAGGGTGACCGGCGCGGGGGAAGGCGAGAAGATCTGCGCCCACCTCCACTGGCTCAAGAAGGCTGGCTGGGGCGGGTTCAACGCCTGGGGCGGGATGGCCAAGGAGGTCGAGGGCGAGGGGCCCTATACCTTCACCTTCACGCCCGAGGCCAAGCCCGGCCTCGCCCAGTTCTCGCTCCTCATCTACCTCAGCCCCACCGGCGACTGGAAGGACCACACCAAGGTGGCCAGGGTGGCCATCGGCAAGGCCGAGGAGGCCGGCGCCCTGGAGATGCGCACCGTCGCCGTCGGCGAGGGGGAGAGCACCATCCGCCGCGAGGTCGAAGGGCCAGCCCTCAAGAACCCCCAGGTCCACACCTCCAACTTCCTGGTCGAGGTCTACTTCCGCACCGAGCCGGGCCACACCGGCGGCGGCCTGGTGTGCAAGAGCGACGGGGAGCGCGGCTACGAGCTCGTCCTCGACGACGGCGGCAGGCTCACCTTCATGGTCCGCGGCGAGAACGCGGCCTCCGCGGGCACGCGGGCGAAGGTCAACGACGGCGACTGGCACCACGTCGTCGCCGAGTGCGACCGCGAGGCGGGCGCCCTGCGCGTCTATCTCGATGGGAAGCTGGCCGTGGACCTCGGCGGCGAAGCGGTGGAGGGCTCCCTGGCCAACACCGCCGACTTCCTGGTGGGCAGGGGGCCGAAGGGCCGGTGCCTGGCGGGCACCATCGAGTTCGTCCGCGTGGCCCTGGGCACCCTGGCCGACGCGAAGACGACCATCGAGGAGCTCTACGCCTGGCAGTTCCACGGCCCGCAGCACCGCGACTTCTGCGGCCATGGCCCCAGCGGCGAGCGCCGCGACGCGGGGGCCATCGAGCGCGCGGAGGGGCCGTGAGCGGCGGCCCCGGGGCGGGGCTCAAGGCAGGTCGTCGGCGAAGGGGTAGTCGAGGGCCTCGGCCTGCTCGTCGCGGCCCTCTTTCCTCTCGACTTCCTTGCGCCCGTAGGTGACGGCGAGGTCGCGGAGCTTCTCGGCCAGCTCGGGTCTCAGGTCGTCGGGCCGGAATCGCCACGACCAGTTGCCCCGCGGCTCCCCGGGGGCGTTCATCCGCCCCTCGCTGCCCAGGCCCAGGAGGTCCTGGAGCGGGGCCATGGCGACGCCGGCGACCGAGCGGTAGGCGGTGCGGATGAGAGCCCAGTGGACCGGCTCGTCGACCGGGCCGAGATAGCGGCGCACGTGGTCCCGCTCCTCCCTGGACAGCGAGGCGTGCCAGCCGACGGTGGTATCGTTGTCGTGCGTGCCGGTGTAGACCAGGCGGTCGGGCTCCAGGTTGTGGGGCAGGTAGGTGTTGGTGGCGTCGGTGGCGAAAGCGAACTGTAGGACGGCCATCCCCGGGAGGTCGAAGCGTCGGCGGAGGGCCTCGACGTCGGGCGTGATGAGCCCCAGGTCCTCGGCGATCAGCGGCAGCTCGCCCAGGGCCTCCTCCAGGGCTTCGAAGAAGGCGGCGCCCGGCCCCTTCATCCACCGGCCGTTCTCCGCCGTGGTCTCCCCCGCGGGAATCTCCCAGTAGGCGGCGAAGCCGCGGAAGTGGTCGAGACGCAGCAGGTCCACGGTGCGCAGCGTCTGGCGAACGCGGTCCACCCACCAGGCGTAGCCCCGCTCGGCCATCGCGTCCCAGCGGTAGAGGGGGTTGCCCCATAGCTGGCCGGTGGGGCTGAAGTAGTCGGGCGGCACGCCGGCCACCACCGTGGGCTGGAGCCTCTCGTCGAGGTGGAACAGCTCGGGGTGGGCCCACACCTCGGCGCTGTCGTAGGCCACGAAGATGGGCAGGTCGCCCACCAGGCGGATGCCCCGAGCGTTGGCGTAGCTCCGCACGTCGGCCCATTGGCGGAAGAACTGGAACTGGGCGTAGCGGTGGCGGAAGACGGCCTCGTCGAGCCGCTGGCGCCAGGCCTGGAGGGCCTGGGGCTGGCGGGAAGCCAGTTCCCACTCCCACTGGCTCCACGGCGCTCCGCCGTGGGCCTCCTTGAGGGCGCGGAACAGCGCGTAATCGTCCAACCACGCCGCATGGGCGGCGCAGAAGCGGTCGAACTCCGCCCGCCGCTCGCCGCCCGCCCGCTCGCGGAACCGCTGGGCCGCCCGGGCGATGAGCGCCGTCTTGAAGTCGATCACCCTCCCGTAGTCCACGTGGTCGTCGGGGAAGGGGGGCGGGGATTCCAGCTCGCCCCCCTCCAGATCGCCCTCCTCGGCGAGCCGTCCCAGGTCCAGCAGCAGCGCGTTGCCCGCCCGGGCGGAGAAGGACGCGTAGGGCGAATCGCCGAAGCCCGTCGGGCCCAGGGGCAGCACCTGCCACAGCGACTGGCCGGCCGCCACCAGGAAGTCCACGAGCCGCCGGGGCCACTCGCCCAGGTCGCCGATCCCGAAGCGGCCCGGCAGCGAGGTGGGATGGAGCAGCAGGCCCGCACACCGAGGAAGCCGCATGGTCTGTCCCTGGTCCGTGTATCCGCCGAGCCGCCCCCGCGTCGAGGCCGTATTGTGCCGGCAATCCGCCCCGGCGTCAACACGCCACCCCGGGACGGTGGCGGAGGCGGCGCCCGGCGCGCGGCGCCGAGCCTATCGCTGGTAGATGGGGAGCTGGCGGTAGGCGACGCTCATGGCGAGCACGGCCATGGCCGTGGAGTAGCAGCGGCCGGCCCGCCGCTCGTTGCCGTCGCCCTCGGGCCAGGAGCCGTCGTCGCGCTGCTCGCGCAGCAGGAGCTTGTACATGTGGTCGCCGAAGGTCTCCCAGAAGTCCTCGCCGAGCTGGAACATGCCCTGCGAGGTGTAGTAGATGCCGTAGTAGAAGAAGTTCTCGTGGCGGTTGCGCGGCAGGTGGCCGAGGATCCAGTTGCCCGCGTCCTTGGTCTCCCGCTTGCCGTGGTGGCCGCACAGCTCGAGGCACAGCAGGGCGGTGCCCGTGCGGGCCAGGCCGGAGCCGCCGCCCGGCTGGTAGCCGAAGCCGCCGTCGCGCCGCCGGCAGTTGAGCACGAAGCGGATGCCGTCCTCGATCGCGTCCCGGGGCACCGCGGCGCCATTGTTGCGTGCGGAGCGGAGGGACATGATGGCCCAGCCGGTGCACGAGATGTCGCTGTCGCGGCTGTTGTGCTGGTATCGCCAGCCGCCCTGGTGGTTGCGGTGCTTTCGCACGTCCTGGGCGGCGAGGATCACGCGGAGGGCCTTGGCCAGGGCCTCGTCGAGCTTGCGCTGGCGCTCGGGGCTCACCATCCCCGAGACCTCGCTGAGCATGAGCGTCGAGATGGTGTGGCTGTACATGGGGCCGTGGGAGCGGGAGCTGCCCACCAGCATGCCGTTGTGCTGGAGGGAGTCGAGCACCGCGTCGATGCCCCTGTCGATCACGTCGCCGTAGGGCTCGTTGCCGGGGGTGTAGCCCTTGGCCAGGAAGGCCATTACGCACAAGGAGGTGATGGCCGTGTTGCGCCGCATGTGGCGGCTCTCGAAGAAGCCGTCCTTCTCCTGGTGCTCGGCCAGGAAGCGGAGCGCCCGGTCGATGGCCTCGTCCACCGGCTCCTGGTACTTCAGCAGCGCCTCGGAGGCCTGGTCGGCCCGGGCCACGCCCCCGGCCAGGGCCAGGGCCGCGACCAGGGCGGCGAGGCGCGGGAGAAGGGAGGGGGCGTTGGGCCGGCAGACGATCATTTCTCCTCCGTGGGCTTGGCGGAGCCTCGCTTGGCGATCTCCTGGAAGTAGCGCTTGATGAGCGGACGGTATTCCTCGGGGCCGGCGTCCTCGGCGCCCTGGAGGATGAGGCTGCGCAGCTCGCCGGGCAGGCGTGCCCAGTCGTCGACCTTGATGCGCAACTCCTTGAGCGTCGCCTCCGAGAGATCGGTGTCCTGCACGCCGGTGCCCTGGGTGGGCTCGCCGCCGCCCCTGGGGAAGGGCTGGTTGGCCAGGTTGCCTCCCATGGCCTGGGCCTGGCCGCCGGCCTGGGCCGCCATGGCGGCCATCTGGCCTGCCGCCTGGGCTGCCGCCATGCCCGACTGCGCCTGGCCCGCCTGGCCCGAGCTCTGGTAGGCCTGCGCCATGTCGGCGGGGCCGCCCGGAGCCTGGAAGGGGGCCTGGGGCGCCTGGGCCGCGGCCTGGCCGACCGACTGGGCCATGGCGTCCAGGGCCTCGGCGGCGGCCTGGAGCGCCTGGGCGCTCGCTTGCTGCGGGGCGGCGGCCCCGGCGGGCGAAGGGGCGCCCTGTGCGGGCTGGCCGCCGGGTTGACCGCCTGGCTGCCCGCCGGGCTGGGCTCCCGGCTGGCCACCGGGCTGTGCTCCTGGCTGGCCACCCGGCTGTGCTCCTGGCTGGCCGCCCGGCTGGCCGCCGGGTTGGCCGGCCTGCTGGCCCGCCGTCTGGCCGAGCTGGGCCGCGGCCTGGCCGGCCTGCTGCTGGGCCTGGGCGAGCTGGCCGGCGGCCTGCCCGGCCTGCTGCTGGGCCTGGGGCGGAAGGCCGAACTGCTCGGCGTGCTGCTGCATCAACGCTGCGGCGTCGGCCATCTCGCCCGCTCGCTGCGCGAGCCCGGCCTGCTGCGCGGCCGCCTGGCCGAGGGGATTGCCCTGGGCGAGAGCCTGCATCTCCTGGGCCAGCTGCTGCTGGCGATCGGCGAGGCCCGCGGCCTCCTGCGCCAGGGCGGCCACCTGGCCTGCGTCGGCCGGCTGCCCGCCGGGTTGGCCCCCCGGCTGTCCACCGGGCTGGCCGCCCGGCGGAGCGCCCTGCTCGCCGCCGGCCGGGGCGCCTTGCTCGCCACCTGCCGGGGCGCCTTGCTCCCCGCCCGCCGGAGCTCCCTGTTCGCCACCTGCCGGGGCGCCTTGCTCGCCGCCGGCCGGGGCGCCTTGCTCCCCGCCCGCCGGAGCGCCCTGTTCGCCACCGGCGGGAGCTCCTTGTTCGCCGCCGGCTGGTGCGCCCTGCTCGCCGCCGGCCGGGGCGCCTTGCTCGCCGCCCG
>JBKHIY010000046.1:0-33792 GCA_046538415.1 Candidatus Brocadiia bacterium
TGGGCCAGGACGCCTGCGTCCTGCTCAGCCCCCGGGGCGTCGGCCCCACCGAGCGCACGGTGCGCAAGCCCTACTACTACCGCCGCGCCATGGCCCTCCTGGGCCGCACGCTGGACAGCGGGCGGGTGAGCGACGTGATGGCCTTCGTGGGCTCCGCCCGCCGGCCCGACACCACGTGGAAGGTGGCCGGGCGGGGGCGCGCGGGGGTCATCGGGGCCTACGCCGCTCTCTACGAGGCCCGGATCCAGCAGGTGGTGTGCCTGCGACCCCCCGCATCGCACCGCACCGGCCCCCATTTCCTTAGCGTCCTGCGCACGCTGGACATTCCCGACGCTCTGGGCCTCCTGGCGCCCCGCCCGCTCACCCTCCGCGGCACGAAGGCCAAGGCCTTCGAGCGCACCGCGGCCTACTACCGTGCGGCGGGCGCCGGGGCCGCTCTGCACCGCCCCTGAATCCCGTTGCCCCCTCACCTGTTTGCGCCGCGGTGTCTTCCAGGGCATAATGAGGGTTTCGATGCCCATTCCCGCCATCCCGTAGGAGAGCACGAGATGACCGGCGCCGACCTGCTGGCCCTCACCCTGCGCGAGCGCAACGTGGAATTCGTCGCCACCCTGTGCGGCAACGGCATGAACCCGCTCTACACGGCCTGCCACGAGGCCAATATCCGCCTCATCGACACCCGCAACGAGCAGGCGGCGGCGTATATGGCCGACGCCTACGCCCGGCTCACCCGGCGAGTCGGCGTGTGCGCGGTGAGCAGCGGCGTGGCCCATGTCAACGCCCTCACCGGCTTGGCCAACGCGTGGTTCGACGGAGCCCCGTTGCTGCTCATCACTGGCGAGAGTCCCAGCTCGCAGAGCGACATGGGCAAGTTCCAGGAACTCGACCATGTAGCCCTCGCTCGCCCCATCACGAAGTACGCCCGCCAGGTCCACCAGCCCCAGAAGGTGGCCTACTACGTCCACGAGGCCCTCGCCGCGGCCACCAGCGGACGCCCCGGGCCAGTGCACTTGAGCATTCCCGTGGACGTGCTGGCCGCCGAGGTGGCCGAGGGCGCGGCCATCCGCGTGTCCCCCGGGCCGGGCGAGGTGCGCCAGGACGCCTCCGCCGACCCCGACCTCGTGGCGGAGGCGGCGAGGCTCATTGCCGAGGCCCAGCGCCCTGTGCTGGTGGCGGGCACGGGGGTCTTCTATGCGGAAGGCCAGGACGAGCTGGCCGACCTCGCCTCCGTGGCCGCCATCCCCGTGGTGGTGCCCATTTGGGACCGTGGGGCGGTGGACGAGCCCAGCGACTGGTTCATGGGCGCGGTCGGCGCGGCCAGCGGCCAGCCCCGGCTCCTCGCCGACGCCGACCTCGTGGTCCTGGCCGGGGCGCGGGTCGACTACCGCCTGGGCTACTGCCTCCCGCCCGCCGTGCCCGACGAGGCCACCATCGTGCGCATCGACGTGGACCCCGCCGAGCTACGCAGCGGCATCGAGCCCCACCTGAAGCTCCTCGGCGACCCGTGCACCGTGCTCGGCCAGCTCGCCCACGCCACCCGCCGCCTGGAGGCACAGCCGCACACCGAATGGCTCCAGGAGGCGCAGCGGCGGCGCCAGGAGTTCACCCGGCCATGGCTCGGCGAGGCCCCGCCCCCGGCGCCGCCCATGACCGGCCGTCACCTGGTGGACGCCATCCGACCGGTGCTGGACGACGACGTGGTGTTTCTGATCGATGGGGGGAACATCGGGCAGTGGGCCCACATGGCCCTGTGCGAGCGCTACCCCGGCCCGTGGCTCACCTGCGGGGCAAGCGGGGTGGTGGGCTGGGGGCTGCCCGGTGCGATCGGCGCCCGGATGGCCTATCCCAGCCGGCCCGTCCTGCTGCTCAGCGGCGACGGAGCCCTGGGCTTCACCCTGGCCGAGCTGGAGACCTCGGTCAAGCACGGCGCCCCCTTCGTGGTCGTCGTGGCCGACGACCGGGCGTGGGGCATCGTGGTCAGCGGCCAGCGCCGGGACTACGGCCCCGAGGGCGTGCTGGCCAGCCGGATGGAGGCAGTGCGGTATACGGAGGTCGCGGAGGCCTTCGGCGCCGCTGGCGTGCGCGTGGAGGAGCCGGACGGCCTCGAGCCGGCCATTCGCAAGGCCCTGGCCGCCGATCGTACGACGCTCATCCACTGCCCCATCGCGCTCGGCGGCCCCGCCGACTAGGCGGCGGTCAGGCGCCCCGGCCCGAGCCCACCTGGAGGACCGCGGCGCCCTCGATCTCGCCCCCGCGCAGGCGGTCGATCACCTGATTGGCCTCCCCGAGGGGGAAGGCGGTCACCTGGGTGCGCACGGGCACCTGGGGCGCGACGGCCAGCAGCTCTTCGCCGTCCTGCCGCGTGAGGTTGGCCACCGAGCGCACCACCCGCTCCTCCCACAGGATGCGATAGGGGAAGGCGGGGATGTCGCTCATGTGGATGCCGCCGCAGACGACTGTGGCTCCCTTGGCCGAGGCCCGGAGCGCCGCGGGCACGAGCTCGCCGACGGGAGCGAAGATGAGCGCGGCGTCGAGCTTCTGGGGCGGCGGCTGCGTGGAGGGGCCGGCCCACACGGCGCCCAGACGCCGCGCGAAGTCCTGGCCCTCCCTGTCCCCCTCCCTGGTGAAGGCGTAGACCTTCCTGCCCTGGTGGACCGCGATCTGGGCCACGATGTGGGCGGCGGCGCCGAAGCCGTAGATGCCCACCCGCTCGACGTGCTCGCCGGCCATGCGGTAGGTGCGGTAGCCGATGAGCCCGGCGCACAGGAGCGGAGCCGCCTGGAGGTCGGCGTAGCCCCGGGGCAGGCGAAAGGCGTAGCGGCAGTCGGCAACGGCGTACTCCGCGAAGCCGCCATCCAGGGTATAGCCTGTGAAGCGGGCGTCGTCGCACAGGTTCTCCTGGCCCCGCTGGCAGTAGGTGCACCGCCCGCAGGTGTAGCCCAGCCAGGGCACGCCCACGCGGTCGCCGTGGGCGAAGTCGCCCGCATCGCCTCCCGTGGCCACGACGGTGCCCACGATCTGGTGGCCCAGGATGAGCGGCAGCTTGGGGTCGGGCAGCTCCCGGTCCACGATGTGCAGGTCCGTGCGGCACACGCCGCAGGCGCGAACCCGCAGGAGCACTTGCCCCCGACCGGGCCGGGGCACGGGGACCTGCCTGGCCACCAGGGGCTCGCCCTGGCGCTCGAGCACCATCCCACGCATTGTGTCGGGGAGGGTCATCGGGCGGGTCCGCGGGAGGCCGGCGTTCAGCCCTGGCCCGCCGCGGCGGTGGCCAGGCGCACAGCGTCCACGGCGGTGTCTCCATAGGTATCGCAGCCGGTGCGCTGGGCCACGAAGTCGCTGGCCGCGGCCCCGCCGATCATCACGTGCAGGCGGTCGCGAAGGCCCGCCTCCCGGAGAGCCTCGACCGTCTGGTCCACGGCGGGGCAACAGGTGGTGAGGAAGACGCTCATCCCGACGGCGAAGGCCTGGTGGGCCTCCGCGGCCTCGGCGAACTGCTGGGGGGAGACGTCGACCCCCAGGTCCACGACGCGGAAGCCGGAGCCACGCAACATCAGCGCCACCACGTCCTTACCGATGTCGTGGATATCGCCCTTCACGGTGCCCAGGACCACGGTGCCCGCGGCAGGAGTCTCCTGGCGGGCCTCTTCGAGATGGGGCTGGAGCTGGGCCATGATGTCCTTCATCACCTCCCCGGCGTACATCAGCTCGGAGATGAAGTACTCGCCCTTCTCGAAGCGGCGGCCTACCTCGGCGAGCCCGGCCTGGCAGGCCTCGAGGATTTGGGCCGCGGGCACGCCGGCGCCGAGCTGCTGCTGGAGGATGGCCTTGGCCTCGTCCTCCTTGAGCTGGCCGAGCGCCTGGGCGAGAGGCTGTGCATCGCTCATGGGGGTTCCCCTTCAGAACTGGATGAGGACGGCCCAGATGTAGAGGTAGGCCAGCAGGTCGGTCTCCTCCCACGCTTTCTTGACGACCTCCTCGTCGCCCAGGAGTTTGGGGTACTCCTTGCGCCGCTGGTCCCAGGGGATGCACACGCCGGGCTTGAGAGCGGCCTGCGGCTTGGGGGCTTGCTCGGGCATGGGGGCGGCTCCTCAATAGCATCCGTATTCGAGGGTGAACTCGGTCATGGCCTGGACGTTCTCCACCTTGGTATCGTCTTGCATGATGGCGCCGGCGTCCATGATGTAGCCGCCTCCTGCGGCCACGCCGTCGATGACCTTCTTGCAGTGGGCTCGCACCTCGTCGGGGGTGGCGTAGGCCAGGATGTCGTTGGGCACGCCGCCGGAGAGGCAGAAGCGGTCGCCCACGGCCTCGTGGACCTCGAAAATGTCGCCGCGGTCGACGTGATAGATGATGCTCTTCTCGGGCAGTTCGGCGACGTAGCGGAGGTTGGGATTCCAGTCGCCCTCGGCGTACCAAAGCACCTGGTGGCCCTGGGCGAAGAGCTCCTCGATGATCTTCTTGGCCGTGGGCCAGTAGAATTCTTCGAAGGCCTTGTAGGAGAGGAAGGGGGCGCAGCCGCGGTGGAGCCACACGCTGATGGGCACCTTCTTCTCGGGGTCGGCGGCCGCCGCGGCGTTGAACATCATGTGTGGCCAGAGGGCCTCGCAGGCGGCCTTGACCTTCTCAGGGCGGCGGTGGAGGTCGGCGCATAGCTGGCGGTAGCCCCGCAGCTTGTCCGCCAGGATGTCGAAGGGCATCTTGAGGCAGCCGGCAATGGCGTGCACGGTGCCCGACTCGGTGCGGAGGGCGGCGATCTGCTCGCCGAACTTCTGGAAGTAGTGGAGCGTGGCCATGCCGCCCTTGAGCCAGGCCAGGTTGTTGCGATAGGTGTTGGGCTCGCCGGGGGCCACCACGCGGTCGTTGACCCGGGGCATCCACACGTTGGCCAGGTAGCCCGTGGGGTCGGCGATCAGCTCGTCGTACTCGTCGGCCTTCATGTGCGCGGATTCTTCGTCGGGCGGCTCGACGTACTGGAAGGCCGCCTCAGGCGGGGTGTCGATGCCGGGGATGGTGTAGTAGTTGGTCCCCGCGGCGTCCACCAGGCCGGTCCACACGTAGATCATGTTGCCCACGGTGGCGTCCCAGTCGAAATCGGCGGCGCACTTTCGCACCGCTGCGAAGGCCTTCTCCAGGTCGTGGGTCACCTCCTGGTTGGTGTAGCCGGCGTACTTGCCGGCGAACTCCGCGGCGAAGGGGCGGACGGGCACCCGGTCGGGCTTCTCGTTCTGCATGGCGGCCACGTAGCGTTCCATCCGCTCGCTGTAGAGCTTCTCCGTGTCCTGGGCCATGGTGGGCTCCCTTTCTCGAGCTCGGGGGCTCGGCGGCTCCGTGCCGCCTGGGGGCATCATCATAAGCCCCCCGTCAGGGGCCTGTCAAGCCGGGCGAAAGCGCTGGGGGAAGCGGTAGTCGCCATCCAGGGCGTAGGGCTCGGTGGCCACGGCCCAGGGGGGAGCGCCGTCGAGGTCGCTGAACAGGCACCGTCGCTCCGCGCACTCGACGAGCAGCTCGTCGATGCCCTCGACCACGGTGCGCCCGTCGCCGGCATCGGGCTCCTGCGTGCCGGCGTGGGAGGCGGCGATGCGGTGGATGCGGCCGCTGCTCTCGTGGGCCGCGTCGAGGGCCAGGACGAAGGGGCGGGTGGCCGCCAGGGGGCAGCGCAGTAGCGACGCGTCGTCGGCGCGCAGGGCTTCCACGAAGTTGGCCACCATGGCCTCGCGGCCGCCGCAAGGGTCGGCCTCGCAGCGTTCCTGGCTGCCGTCGGCGTAGCGGACCACGGCGCCGCGGCCCATCTCCCAGGTGGCCGCGCCCGCTTCGGCCCGCAGGTCGATCACCGGGCCGAACTGGCGCTCCGAGCAGTGGGTGCCCAGGAAGACCACGGGCGGGCCATCGGCCGTGCGGATCTCGATGGCCGCGGTGTCGTGGGCCTCCACGGGGCCCGCGGCATACAGCTCGGCCCGCACGGCGGCCGGCTCCGCCAGGCGGGAGGCTTCCGCCCCCGCCAGGAAAAGCATGTTCACCACCTGGTGGGAGAGCGCGTTCGTGGCCGGGCCGTCGAGCACCCAGGCCGTGCCCCGGCGGAGGCGTCCCGCCCACGCGTTGCGCCCGTAGTAGGCCCGGCTGCGCGGCCACCCGGCGTGGCAGACGATGGAGCGGACCGGGCGGAGCCGCTCCCAGACGGCGCGCTCCTTGAGGAAGTGGATGTCGCGGCTGTGGAGGGCCTGGAAGCCCACCAGGCACATCCGCCCCGCGGCGCGGGCCGCCCGGACCATGGCATCCACTTCCTGAACCGTCGCGGCAGGAGGCTTCTCCAGGTGCACGTGGTAGCCGGCCTCGAAGGCGGCGATGGCCAACGGGGCGTGGGAGGGGATGCCCGTGGCGATGTAGACCCCCTCGCAGCGGTCGCGGAGAGCGTCGAACATGGCGGCGGCGTCGGCGAAAAGCTCCGCGCCCGCCTCCCTCAGCTGGCTTGCCCGCTCAGGCAGCTCGGCGAATCGTGGGTCCGCGGCGGCCACGAGGCGGCAGCCCAGCTTCTCGGACAGCCCGAGGATCAGCCGCGCCAGGTCCCAGCCGTAGCCGCCGATACCCACGATGGCGAGACGGACCATCCCTCGTCCCTCCTTGCGCACCGGCCTTTGGATCGGCGAGCCCACCATAGAGGAAACGCAGGCTCCGTTCAAGGGCTGGTTGCGCCTCCCGGGCCACCGTGATAGAGTGATCTGAGCGACCAGGAGCACAAGGCCGATGAACGCTACCGTCCGTCTGCTCGCCGCTCTCGCGCTGCTCGCGGCTCTCGCCCCTGGGGCCATGGGCGCCCCGGCCCAGCCGCCGCCCGCCCAGGCGCTCCAGCTCCACGACCTCGACACCACGGAGGAGCTGCGAGGCTCGGGGACCTTCGAGCCGGCCGACGACTGCGCCGAGGGCGAAGGGGCGGTGCGGTGGAGCGTGGATGCCGGGACCAAGCACGCCCTGCGCCTGGGCTTCGAGGGCCGCGGGATCGAGTGCGCCGAGTGGGACGAGTTGCGGTTCCGCTACAAGGTCCTCTCGACGGGCTGGACGTGGTTCGGCGCCAAGCTGGTCGACCATCCCGTGGGGCGGGGCATGCAGGCCACGTGGCGCATCGACGGCGGCGACGGCCTGGAGCCCGATGGCTGGCGGGAGGCGGTGCTCGACCTCAAGCACCCCATGTACCTGTGGGGCGAGAAGCCCGACAACACCTCCCAGTGGTTCTGCTTTCGGGCGATGGCGGACCGGCCGGCGGAAATTCTGCTCGACGACGTGCGCTTGGCGCGGCCGGCGCTCCGCGTCCGCACCGCGGCCCACGCCTCGCGCCGCACCGCCGAGGGGGGATTCCGCTGCCTGTGGACCCTCGAGGTGACGAACGTGCTCTCCGAGCCGACCCGCGTGGAGACCAGGTTCGAGACCAGCCGGCTCACGGCGTTCCGCGCCCAGGCCCCGCCCCGGGAGCTGGCCCTGGCTCCCCGAGGGACCTCGCGGCTGCGGATCGCGCTGTCGGCGACGGAGGCGTCGCTGGCCGAGGCGGAGCCGCTTCGCGCCGAACGTGCCGTGCTCCATCTGGTGGCCCAGACTGGCCCGCCCCTCGACTATCCCGTGGAGCTGTGTGCCGTGACCCCCTTGCCCGCCCCTGTGCATCCCTGCCTGCTGGCGACGAAGGACCAGCTCGCGGCCATCCAGCGGAAGATCGAGCAGCACGCCTGGGCACGAGAGGCCTACGAGAAGCTGCTCGCCTCGGCCAACGAGTGGGCCGACCGCGCTATCGAGCTGCCCGACCGCGGCGGCGGCTGGTGGCATTGGTACTCCTGTCCCCAGTGCGGCACGCGCCTCAAGACGCTGAGCAAGACCCGCCACCAGTGCCCCACCTGCAAAAAGGTCTACAGCGGGGAGCCGTACGACAGCGTGGTGCTCAGCCGCGACCATTCCCGCCTGGCCCGCGCCGTCGAGGAGCTGGGCCTCGCCTACCAGCTCAGCGGCAAGAAGCCCTACGCCGCCAAGGCGGCCGAAATCCTCGAGCGATACGCCCAGCGCTATCTCACCTATCCCCGCCACGACATCCACGGAAGGGACCGCGTGGGCGGCGGCCGCGTGGGGCCCCAGACCCTCGACGAGAGCACCTGGCTGATCCCCGTGGTGCGGGGCTACGACCTGGTGTGGGAGACGCTGGAGCCCGGGCAGCGGGGGGCCATCGAGACCAGGCTCCTGCGACCCGCCGCGGAGCTCATCCTGGAGCACAAGCTCGGCATCCACAACATCCAGTGCTGGAAGAACTCCGCGGTGGGCCTGGTGGGCATCTGCCTCGACGAGCCCCGCTTCCAGCGCCAGGCCATCACCTCGCCCAACGGCATTCGCCAGCAGCTCGCCCGCGGCATCCTGGACGACGGCTTCTGGTTCGAGGGCTCCTGGGGCTACCACTACTACACCATGTCCGCCCTTTGGCCGCTGGCCGAGGCGTGCCGCAATGTGGGCCTCGACCTCTACACCGACCGCTACCGCAGCTTCTACGCGGCGCCCCTCCGCTTCGCCCTGCCCAACGGCCGCCTGCCGGCCTTTAACGACAGCCGCGAGGCCAACGCCTACGGGCCGTGGACCCGCTACGAGCTAGCCTACGCCCGCTGGCGGGACCCCATGTTCGCAGGGATACTGGAGGGGCGCTCGCGGGTCTCGCGGCACTCGCTGCTCTTCGGGGTGCCCCGGCTGGAGGGCGAGGCCCGCCTGCCCACCGGCAGCCGCAACTTCCCCACCTCGGGCTACGCCTACCTCCAGTGCGAGGAGGGAAGCGACGCCCCTGTGGCCATCCTGGACTATGGTCCCCACGGCGGAGGCCACGGCCACCCCGACAAGCTCCAGCTCCTGCTCTACGCCGGGGGCCAGATCGTGGCGCCCGACCCGGGCTGCATCCACTACGGCGTGCCGCTCCACCGCGAGTGGTACAAGCAGACCATCAGCCACAACACGGTGGCCGTGGACGGGCGGTCCCAGCGCCCCTGTCGGGGCACGCTGGCACACTTCTCGGCCACGCCTCGTCTGGCGGTTGCATCGGCCACGGCCCACGACGCCTACCGGGGCGTGCGCTTCGCCCGCAGCGTGGCGCTGATGCCGGGCGGCGTGGTCGTGGACGCGGTCGCCCTGGCCAGCGACGAGCCCCACACCTACGACTGGGCGTTCCACGCCTACGGCCGCCTGGAGGCGGGGATCGAGGCCGACGACGGCGTCGCCGAGCTAGGCTCGGCGAACGGCTATCAGCACATCGCCAAGCGCCGGGGGGGCGCCGCCGACGGGCCCGTCTCCGCGCGCTGGCTCGCCGAGCCGGCGTCCATCGCCCTGACCATGGTGCCCCGGGAGGGCACGGTGCTGCACACTGGCGAGGGTCCCGGGCAGCCGCCCTCGCGCCCCCTGGCCACCCTGGTGGTCCGGCGGCGAGGACGGAAAGCCCTGTTCGTGAGCGTCTTGCGTGTCGGCCAGGGCGCGGTCGAGCCGCCCGAGCTGGAGGTCGAGAGCCGGGGGGACGGACAAGTGGCGGTGCGGGTGCGCGGCGAGGGCGGCTGGCGGCGGGTGGTCCTGCCTCTGCCCGTGGCGGCGGGTGCGGCGGAGCGCTGAGCGCCGCGCCCTACTCGCCCATGGCCTTGACGACGAGGCGCTTGCGGCGCTGGCCGTCGAACTCGGCGTAGTAGATCTGCTGCCACGGCCCCAGGTCCAGCTCGCCGTCGGTGATGGGCACGATCACCTCGTGGTGGATGAGCAGGCTCTTGAGGTGGGAATCGCCGTTGGTCTCGCCCGTGCGGTGGTGGCGGTAGTCGTCGCGATACGGGGCAAGGCCCTCCAGCCACTCGTCGATGTCCTGGATCAGCCCGCTCTCGGCGTCGTTGACGTAGACACCGGCGGTGATGTGCATGGCGGACACCAGGACCATGCCCTCGTGGATGCCGCTCTGGCGCACCACCTCAGCGACTTTCTCGGTGATGTTGATATACTCCCTGTGCTTGCGGGTGTTGAACCAGAAGTACTCGGTGGCGGCCTTCATCGCTTCTCCTTTCGGGGCGGGGGCGGCGGGCGGATGGTCGGGCGGCGTGCCCCATTATGCGCGCCGGGACGACGCCGTCAAAGGCCGCCCAGCCTGCCCCGGCGCGGGCGGGGCCAGGGTCTCGAGGGCACGCGCGGACAAGGCGCTTGACCTCCCGCGCGCGTACCTTTATAGTCGTAGTATAGCGCGCGGGTGCGTTCCCGCCGTAAGAAACGCTGGATTTTGCAGTTAGACAGGCGGAGGCGGCGTGGGAAAGTCCCTCCTCAACTGGCTGCTGGGCATCGACCGGGGCGAGATCGCCGAGGGCAGCGGCGTGCGCCTGAAGTTCGCCAACCCCTGGCCCACGTGGGTGATCCTGGTCTTCGCCGTGGCCGCGGTGGCTCTGGTCTTCGCCCTCTACAAGCGGGAGAAGGGGACCGCCACGCGGCGGCGGAAACTGGCCCTGGCCACGGTGCGATGCCTGGTGGTCGCCCTGGTGGTGCTGGTGCTCTTCAAGCCTATCCTGGCCGTCGACAAGTCGGAGCTCAAGCAGGCCTACGTGGTCGTCCTCCTCGACGACTCGGCTTCCATGGGCGTTACTGACCGCTACGTCGATCCGGAGGTCCAGCGGGGGCTGGCCCAGGTGGCCGGCCTCGCCGGCGGGGAGACGACGGAACTGTCCCGCGAGCAGAGCGTCCAACTCAATGAGCGGACGCGGGCCGAACTGGTGAACCGCGCCCTGGCCAATCCCGACATCCACCTTCTCAGCCGGCTCGAGGACCGGTGTAAGCTCTTGGTGGTGACCTTCGCCGACGAGGTGCGAGGGGTGGAACCCGGGGCCTGGCGCCCCGAGCGGCCCGGCCACGTGCCCCGCCTGGTGAAGCCCTCCGGCGACCGCACGCGCATCACCAAGGCCCTCCGCCACTACGCCGACAACCTACGCGGCCACCGCATCGCGGCCATGGTGGTGGTCAGCGACGGCCAGACCGAGGAGGCCGACCCGGGCGAACAGGCGAGCCAGCTCGGCATCCTCCACGGCCAGCCCTTCCCCGTGTTCACCGTGGGCGTGGGCGCCGCGGAGAGCAAGGACATCAAGATCGTCAACATCCTGGCCCCTGAGGCGGCGAAGAAGGACGACCGGGTGACCCTCAACGTCGTGATCGCAAGCCGCGGCTACGAAGGCGGGGAGCAGGTAGGCCTGAAGCTGTTCCGCGACGGCCAGCTCATGCACACCGAGCCGGTGAGCCTGCGGGGCGACGCCAAGCCCCAGAAGGTGCCCCTCCCCTACCGTCCCGAGAGCACGGGCACGTTCCGCTTCCGGGCCTCCATCCCCGCCCGGCCAGAGGAGCTGAGCTCCGAGAACAACGCGGCCGAGCATACCCTCACGGTCAAGGAGTCGAAGGCCAAGGTGCTGTTCGTCTCGGGCCAGCCCAGCTACTTCTACCGCTTCCTCAAGAACGCCCTGCTGGTCGACCAGTCCATCCAGCTGAGCTGCATCCTCCAGTCGGCGGACCCCGATTTCCACCAGGAGGGCAACGTCCGCATCACCCACTACCCGTCGACCCGCAGCGAGTTGTTCGAGTACGACGTGGTGGTCTTCAGCGACGTGGACCCGGGGAGCTTCACTCCCGAGCAGCTCGCGGCGCTGGAGGCCTTCGTCCGCCAGTTCGGCGGCGGCTTCATCCTCGTAGCGGGCCCCTTCTACCCGGTAGCCGTGTGGTCGGGCACTCCCATCGAGGAGCTGCTCCCCGTGCGCCTGGGGCGCATGGCGACGCCCGGCGACCCCCTGGCCAGCCAGACGCTCACCGAGGAGTTCCGGCCGCGGCTGAGCCTCCAGGGGCGCAACCACGGGATCGCCCAGCTCGCGCGGACGGTCGAGGAGTCGCAGGAGGTCTGGGAGCGCTTCCCCGGCTGCTACTGGTATCAGCCCGTGGCGGGGCCGACGCCCGACGCCATCGTCCTGGCCGAGCATCCCTACGACCAAGGGCAGCAGGGGCCGGCGCCGCTCATCGCGCTGGGACCCCACAAGGGCGAGGGACGCACCCTCTTCTGCGCCCTGGACGGCACGTGGCGGTGGCGTTTCGGCGTGGGCGACGTCTACTTCAACCGCTTCTGGGTCCAGGCCATCCTCTACGTAGGCACGGAGCGCATTCTCGGTGGCAGCCGGCGGGTGCGGGTGGACATCGATAAGCGGCCCTACGCCCTGGGCGAGCGGGTCCACGTCCGCGCCCTGTGCTTCGACGAGGCGTTCCAGGCCTCCCAGGCGGATGCCCTGGAGGCCAGGGTGGAGATGCAGGGCGGGGCGAGCCGGACCGTGGGCCTCAAGCCCAGCGGCGAGATGGACGGGGTGTTCGAAGGCTCCTTCGAGGCCACCCAGCCGGGCCGGGGCACGGTAGTGGTGAGCGCCGGGGCGGAGCAGGCCGCCGCGGACTTCGAGGTGAGGCTCCTGGAGACGGAGTTCGAGGACCCCACCATGGACGCGGCCTCGCTGCGAGAGGTCGCGGAGGCGACTCGCGGCGACTTCTTTCGTCTCCACGAGATCGGGGAGCTGAACGACCGCGTGGAGGCGGCCAGCCAGAGGATCACCTCGGAGGTGCAGGACGAGGTGTTCGACGCGCCCCTGGTGGTCGCGCTCTTCCTGGGCGCCATCTGCACCGAATGGTGGTTCCGCAAGCGAGGAATGCTGGCATGAGACGAGGGGTCTACGCCCTGGCCGGCCTCCTGGCGCTGCCCGCGGCGCTTGCCGCAGGCACGGCCGCGCCTCTGGCTCGTCAGGAGCTCACCGACGAGGTCCGCCAGTGCGTGCGTCGCGGCCTCGAGTACCTGGCGAGCACGCAGAACCGCGACGGCTCGTGGTCGAGCAGCGGGGGCATGAGCCGCAACGTGGGCATCAGCGCCCTGGCCTGCATGGCCTTCATGGCCAACGGCAGCCAGCCGGGCCGCGGGCCCTTCGGCGAGAATGTCGACCGGGGACTGAACTTCGTGCTCGACCACGTGGGCCGGGACGGCTACATCGCCGCAGGCTCCAACTCCCGCATGTACGAGCACGGGTTCGCCACCCTCTTCCTCGCCCAGGCCTACGGGATGACCCCTCGCCGCGACATCGCGGAGAAGCTCCGCATGGCCACGGCCCTCATCATCCGGTCCCAGAAGCGCGTCGACGGCGGCTGGCGCTACGACCCCAGCCAGGTCGGCGCCTCCGACATCTCGGTGACCGTGTGCCAGGTCCTCGCCCTCCGCGCGGCACGCAACTGCGGCATCAAGGTGCCCGCCGAAGAGTGCGTGAACCGGGCCATCGACTACGTGAAACGAAGCTGCCTGCCCGACGGCTCCTTCTGCTACATGCTCCGCCACCGCTCCAGGGGCTCCTACGCACTCCTCTCCGCAGGCCTTAGCTCCCTCTACGGAGCCGGCGAGTACGACTGCCCCGAGCTCAAGCGCGCCCTCCGCCGCTTCAAGGAAGAGACCCCGCGGAATATCGCCCGGCGGGGACGCATCAGCCACTACTACTTCTACGCCCACTACTACGCCTCCCAGGCCGCCTACCACGCCGGAGGGGCCTACTGGGACATCTACTACCCGGCCATCAGCAAGGAGCTGGTGGAAAACCAGAACGCGGGGACCGGGAGCTGGCAGTCCAACTTCGGCGACGCCTACGCCACGGCCATGGCCTGCCTGGTCCTCCAGCTCCCCTACCAGTACCTGCCCATCTTCCAGCGCCTCGGCGCCGACGAGGTGACGGCGAAAGGAGCAGAAGATGCCGCCCCGTGAACTCCAGCGCAAGCTTCGCTCCCTGCGCGGCCACCTGAGGCGGCTCATCGTCCTCGCCGGCGTCAGCCGCGTGGTGCTGGTCCTGGCCGCCGCCCTGGCCGTGGCCCTCCTGGTCGACTGGGCGGCCAAGCTCCATACCCCGGGCCGCGCCATCCTCCTGGGTGCCACCTGCGCCGCGGTGGGCTATGCCCTGTGGCGCTACCTCATCGCCCCCCTCCGCGTGCGCCTGGACGACGAGGCGCTGGCCCTGCTCATCGAGCGCCGGTTCCCGGAGCTTCGCGACCGCCTGATCTCCACCGTGCAGTTCGGCAGACGGGGCGAGATGGCCCCCCTCTCCCAAGCCATGGTCGACCAGCTCACCTCGGACACGCTGCGGGAGACGCAGCCCCTGGACTTCCAGGCCGTGAGCGCCCCCCGGCGGCCCGCCCTGTGGGCCGCTGCCGCTGGGGCCGCGGTGGTGGCCGCCTGCGGGTTCATCCTCCTCTTCCCCACCACGGCGGGCATCTTCGGCTGTCGTTTCCTCAACCCCTTCAGCTCCGTGGAGTGGCCCCGCCGCACCCAGCTCAGCGTCCTCGCCTACGACAGGGACAAGCACCAACTGCCCATCGAGCGAGGCCGGATCTCCGTGCCCAAGGGGGAGGACCTCCATCTCCTGGTCCGCGCCGCACGCCACTCGGGCAGGCTCTGGGAGCCCCCCGAGCGGGTCACGGTCCACTACCGCTTCGAGGCCGGCGGCCAAGGGCGGCGCAACGTGCCCATGGGCGAGCGCGCCACCTACCGCACCGCCTTCCCCACGGTCACGGACGCCTTCTCCTTCCACGTGACGGGCGACGACGACGATACCGACACGTTCACCGTCCAGGTGCGCAACCGGCCCCGTATCCGCGACATCCGCGTGAGCCTCGAGGCCCCGCCCTTCGTGGGCCCCAACCGCACGCGGCTCCTCCCCCAGGGGCGGGGCAACATCGCGGGCCTGGCCAGCTCCGTGGCCCGCGTCGAGCTGGCCACCAACAAGCCGATCGCCACGGAGCCAGGCAGCGCCCAGATCGTCGTCGACGGCCAGCCCCCCATCCCCATGAGCTTCGTGGACGGAGATGAGCGGCGCCTGCGCGGCAGTTTCGTCCTCCGGGAGGGACAGAAGCACTACGCCATCGAGCTGGTCGACACCGAGGGCCTGGGCAACTCCCCGCCCGCCGTCTACCGCCTCGACGTGCGCACCGACCGGGCCCCCGACGTCAAGCTCCCCGAGCCGGGACGGAACAAGAAGATCACGCCCAAGGCCGTGGTGCCTATCCGCGTGGTCGCCGAGGACGACTACGGGATGACCCGCCTGCGCTTCGTCTTCCGACGCGACGAGAAGGGCGATCCGGTCGTCCACACGTTCCCCGAGCCCACCGCGGAGGAAGCCAACGAGGTGGCGCGCGCCCACCCGTGGGATATCACCAGCCTCGCCCTCGAGGTGGGCCAGAGCCTCCGCGTGCACGCCGAGGCCGAGGACGGGCACCAGGAGCAACAGGCCGACGGCACCTGGGCACTCCAGCCCAACGTGGGCCGTTCCGCCGCCTACACCCTCACGGTGATCAGCGAGGCCGAGATGGCCTCCCTCCTCCAGCGGCGCCAGCAGCAGCTCAAGGAGCAGCTCAAGAACCTCATCGAGCGCCAGGAGAGCAGCAAGGACGACGTCCAGCAGCTCGCCGCCCCCAGGGACGAGCCCGTCGAGCGCCACAGAATCTCCCTCGCCGAGCGCGAGCAGCGCAAGATCGGCGTCGCCACGGACAATATCGCCGAACAGCTCGAAGGTGTCCTCCGCGACATGAAGAACAACAAGGTGGGCGACCTCGCCGAGCAGCGCCGCGCCGAGGAGCTGGCCACGACTCTCCGCTCCATGGCCGAGACCCGCATGCCCGAGGCCGCCGACCGGATCGCCCAGGCCGCCCACACCGCCGAGCCCGCACACCAGCGCGGACAGCTCGCAGACGCCGCCCAGAAGCAGCGCCGCATCCTCGACGAGCTCCGCGCCGCACTCCGCCGGTTCGACCAGTGGTACGACATCGACGAACTCCTCCGCGACGCCAGCGAGCTTCTCCTCGCACAGCGAAAGCTCAACCAGCGCACCGCAGACCTCGCACGAGAGCTCCTGGGGAAGCCCGCCGAAAAGCTCACCCCCGCCGAAACGGGCACCGCACGGAGCCTGGCCCGCGACCAGCGCGGCGCTCGCGACCGGATGCAGGCCCTGGAGACCAAGATGGCCGCCGTGGCGCGCAAGCTCGCCGCCACCGAGCCCGCCGCCGCGAAGATCGTCGACCAGGCCCTCTCCCAGGCCACCGCCGACCAGATCCGCAGACGAATGGACGACGCCGCAGGCGAAATCCAGCAGGCGCGCCCGGCCTCCGCCCCCCCCCACCAGAAGCAGGCCACCGGGGGCCTCGAACGCCTCGTCGAGGCACTCACCAAGGCCCGAAGCCCCTACCTCGCACGCGACCTACAGCGCCTCCAGGAGCAACTCCGCAAGCACGTGGAGAAGCTCGACCGCCTGCTGGCGCAGGAACGCCGCCAGCTCACCGAAACCGCCATCGCCAACCTGCGGCGACACCTCCAAAAGCTCCGAAAACTCCAACAGGCCGCCCGGCAGGCCACCCACGAGGCGCCCTCCCAGCAGGCCCTCAGAGACCAGGCCGCCGACCAGCAAGGCCACGCTCGACAGGCCAGCTCCCTCGCACAAAAAACCGGCCAGCTCGCCCACAGCGCGTCCCAGCAAGACCGCAAGAGCCTGGCGCAGGCCGCCGACGCCATCCAGAATGCCTCCCAGCAAATGTCCAAGGCCCAGGAATCCCTCGACCAGGGCGACAAGCCCCACGCCACCGGCGCCCAGGACCAGGCCCTCCAGAAGCTCGACGAGGCCGATCGCCACCTCCAGCGGCTACAGGAACGCCTCGCCCGCCGGGAGGACGAACGCCAGCGCCTCGCCCAGCAGGCCGCCGAGCAGCAGCAAACTGCCAACCAGACCTCCCAAGCCGCACAGGACATACAAGACACCGCGCGCTCCGCACGGCGCATCCTCCCCGACACCGCCGACACCGTCCAGCAGGCTGGCCAGAGCACCAGCCAGGCCGCACAGGCCATGAGCCAGGCCCAGCAGCAACTCAGCCAGGCGGCCCAACAGCCCAACGCAGGCCCCGCGCAACAGCAACAGGCCCAGCAAGATCAGCAGGACGCCGTCGAACGACTCGAAGAGGCCCGCGACCGCCTCGCCCAGGCACACGACCAGCTCGACCTCCGCCGAAGACAGCGAGAGCTCTTCGAACTGGAAAAGGCCCTCACCGCCATGCTCCCCCGCCAGGTGGCCGTCCGCGAGGGCACGCAGACCATCTACGCCGAGACCAAGGCCGCCACCAAGGACCTCACCCACGCCCAGGGCCTCGCCCTCCGAGAACTCGCCGACAAGCAGCACACCCTACACGACGAAGCCGGCGACATCTGCAAGCGGCTCGAGCAGAACAACGTCCCCGTCTTCCTCTATGTGATGCGCGACACGGCCAGGACCATGAGCGACGTCCACCAGCGGCTCGCCGAGCACAGCATCGACTGGGACACCCAGGAACGCCAGCGCGACATCGAGCGCAACATCGCCCAGCTCATCGACGCCCTCAAGGAGGAGGCCCAGCGCCTCGCCGAGCAGCAGCGGCGCGGAGGAGGCGGAGGCGGCCAAGGGCCTCCCAGGCCGCAGCCCCTCGTTCCCCCCCTGGCACAACTGAAGCAACTGCGCACCCTCCAACTCATGATCAACGAGAAGGCCCGAGAGCTCGAGCTCAAGAAGGAACGCCTGGTGGGCCGACGCCAGCGACTGCTCGAGAACCAAGCCCAAAGCCTCGGCCGCAAGCAGGCCGAGCTGGGCAAGCTCGCCAACGACTTCGCCGACGAACTGGAGAGCGAGACTCAGGAATCCGTGGGACCGCCCTGACCGCCGGGCCGCCCCTCCCGATGGGAGCCAGAAAAGCGATGAACGCCGCACGCCTGTGCCTGCTTGCCCTCCTCGTGGCCGCCCCCGCGGCGCCCGCCTGGGCCAAGGACGAGATCATCGACACGAGAAAGAAGGCCCCCCAGGCCCCCCCCAATCCCCTCCGCGACATCGCCGACGACATGACGCAGGCCGCGCGTTACCTTCAGGCCATCAAGGTCGGCGAGCTCACGCGAGACAAACAGGACGAGATCATCGAAAAGCTGGAGAAGCTCATCGAGGCTGCACGCCAGCAGCAGCAGGCCTCCTCCGGCCAGGGCTCCGGCAAGCGCCGCCAGCAGCGAAAGCCACAGCCCCAGCCCGCCAGCCAGCAGCAGAAGAGCCAGCAGGCGGCCAAGGCCCAGCAACAGCAGCAAAGCCAGGGCAACCGGCCGGGCATGGGCCGAGCCGGCCGCCGGGGCGAGCAGGGCGACATCCATACCGACGCTCAGGAATGGGGCAACCTGCCGCCCTCCGTGCGCGATGCCCTCCTCCAGACCCTCGGCGAGGGCTTCCCCCACAAGTACCGGGCCCTCCTCCAGCGCTATTACCGCGCCATCTCCAAGCCGCCCGAGTAGACGCCCCTCCTCTGCTCGCCTGCCCCAGGCCGGCGCTCGGCCCATGTACGTGTCTGGCTCCCTCGTCCCCACGGTCCCGCGCGGGGACGCCGCCTCCTGGACGGTCCTCCGCCCCCCTTCCTCACCCCCGAGGCAGAAGCGACGCGGGAGCGCCGAGGGCATCCCGTCCCGACGGGAGACCGGACCGTCCGACGAGAGGCGGTGGTAAGGTACTCTCGCTTAGAGACTTAGGGCGTTCCACGCGGTTTTTCTCGCCGCTTTTACAATCTTTTACCGCGCATTTCGGGGGGCAAACGGTTTGTAGGGGTAGAGGGGAGCGCGCCGCGTGGCGGCCATACGCTGAACGCGCACGACGGGAGACCGTCGGGACGAGCACCACGCTAAACAGGGCCCGGCCCATGGGCCGGGTGCGGATGTCCTCGGCGCGGCGCCCGGCGGCACCGAGGGGCGGAAGGGCTACTTGCCGATGGTGAGGATGTTGGGGCCGGTGGCCTTGACCCGGAAGCGGCGACGGGCGAGGGTGCCGTTGCTCAAGACGACCCGCACCTCGTAGTCGCCGGGGGAGTTGACGCCGAAGTGGGCCTCGCGGGAGGTCTGGCGGTTGTAGCCCTCGACGCGAGCCACCTGCTGGAGGCCCACCAGGGTGCCGCCCGGCTGGTGCACGTAGACCATGGCACCGATGGCCCCGAGGCGGGGCCTGAGTCGCACGGTCAGGTAGTAGCAGTTGTCGCCCTGGATATAGGGATTGACGAGGAGCTGATTTCGGCCCGAGTCGCGCAGGATGATCATGTCGAGGTCGCCGTCGCGGTCGAGGTCTCCGAAGGCGGCGAAGTTGGTTTTCTCGCTGGGCTGTCCGGTCACTCCGTATTCCTCGGCCTTGTCGACGAAGGCGTGGTTGCTGGCCTGGATGTAGAGGCGGTTGCGTTTTCCGTCGTTGCAGATGAACAGGTCGAGCAGGCCGTCGTTGTTGACGTCGGCCCAGGTGGCCCACAGGCTCACCGCCTCGTCGACGGCCATGGGGCCGGTGGTGTCCATGGCGTCGACGAAGTGCCCCTTGCCCTCGTTGCGCAGCAGGAGGTTGCGCTCCTGCTGGGGCACGAAGATGTCCATGTGGCCGTCGCTGTCGTAGTCGGCCACGGCGGGCACGATGCGGGGGTTGTTGTCGGGGCCCACGTAGGTCTTGTAGTTGACCGAATCGGCGGCGAGGTGCTCGAAGCGGCAGCCCGGGCGGTTGACGAAGAGCATGCCGCTGTCGGCGTTGAGAATGAAGTCGGCGCGGTGGTCGCTGTTGCAGTCGAAGACCACGTACTGGGGCCAGGCCTTCACGTCCAGCAGCTCGGGGGTGGTCACCTGGGCCCCGCGCCCGGCGTAGAAGCGGGCCTGACGGCTGGCGTCGAGGAAGTCGAAGCGCCGAGAGGGCTTAGGCCGCCTGGCGAGGAAGAGGGTCAGCGTGCGCGCCTTGGCCACGTACTGGGCCAGGATGTCGGCCCGCCCGTCGCCGTTGGCGTCGAGGACCGCGATGTTGCCGAAGCCGCCGCGATAGCCCGGCTCCTGCGCCAGCTCCGGGCTCAGGGCGAGCTCGCGGTGGCACAAGAACATGGGCTCGGCCTCCGGCCCGCGGTTCTCGTAGAGGGAGAGCTTGGAGTGGTCGCTGGTGCCGCCCGGCTCCCACAGGCCGCGGCACACGATGTCCAGGTCGCCATCGCCGTCGAAGTCGGCCCAGCAGATGGGCTCGTCCCCGGTGTCGATGCCCGCCTGGCGGGTGGCGTCCTCGAAGGTGGGCGCCGGGTCGCCGCGCTTCGTGCGGTTGAGAAAGACAGGGACGAATCGCTCCTCGGCCGAGTGGCGGATGTCGATGGCCACGTCGAGCCGGCCGTCGTTGTCGATGTCCACCACCCAGCCCCCCACGGGACGTAGGGTGGCGAGGGCCTTGGCGAGGTCGCCGCAGCTGTCGGTCTTGTCGATGAATGGGCGGATGGTCTCGGCTCGGCGGCGGGCCTCGGCGATGGCCGCGGCGCACCGGGCCGCCAGGTCGTGCACCGCCTTGCGGTTCTTCGTGTTGTCGAGGAAGGCGGTGTCCTTGAAGTCCTCGAGGAGCTGGTCGACGAGCTGGGCGGCCTTCTGCCAATTCTTCTGGCGTTCGAGCTTGCGGGCCTGGGCGAAGAGCTGGGCCGCCTGGTCCTCGCGCTTGAGGGCGTCGACCCACTGGAGGATGTCGAGGTAGCGGCCGGCGCGTTCCCGGGGCAGCTCGGCGAGCCCGGCCTTGGCCTCCTCCAGGTGGCCGCGGTAGAGCTCGAGGAGGGGCAGGAGCAGCTCCTCGTTCTCGCAGTCGAGTTCCCCGATGTCCTTCTCGGTGAGTTCGTAGACGCGGTAGGACTTGGTGGTGCTGCCCAGGGTGCAGTGGACCTGGTGGTCCTCGACGCGGGTGATGGGCCGCATGATGCCTCGGATGCGGGCCTGGCCGCCCTGGCGGGCGCGCTGGGCGAGGGCCTTCTCCACCTGGTCGAAGAGGCCCTGGATACGGTCCAGGTCGCCCTGTGCCGCCTGGAGGAGCTGGCGCAGTACGGGATTCGCGTCGGCCTTGTCGGGGTGGAGCTCCTTCCGTGCGTCGTCCAGCTGGCCGTCGTCCACGAGACGCGTGGCATCGAGGAAGGCGGAGGCGAAGGAGCGGTGGGCTTCGCGGCGTCGGCGCTCGGCCTCGAGCTTGGCGACTCGCTCCAGGCCTGTGCGGCTGGCTTCGACGGCGGCGGGGATGCCCAGGCGGGCGAGCTGCTGGAAGACGGCCTTCGCCTCGGCGTAGCTGCCTCGCTCGATGAGCTCTTCGGCCCGCTCCGTCTCCGCCTCCACGTGGCGAGCGGCGGCCCTGCGGACCTCCGTGGCGAGCTGCTCGACCTGCTCGGTGAACCACGCGGGGGGGGCCTCGAGGGAGGGGTCGCCGAGGAGCTTCAGAGCCCGGGCGAAGCGCTGCTGGCCGGTAGCTTCCCGGACCTTCTTCCTCAGCTCCTGGAGGGCGTCCTCGGCCTGCCATCGGGCGCGCAGGCGCGCCAGGTGGTCCTTGGCCTGCTGAGCGTGGTCTGGGAAGTCGGCGATGTACTGGCGGAAGCGGCGGGCGATAGCCTGGCGGTCCTCCACGGTCTCGGCGTCCTCGACCAGCTCTTGGAGCAGGGCCTGAGGGTCGGGCCGGGGCGTGACGGTGGTCTTGGTGGTCTTATCCTTATCGGTTTCGTGATCTCCGCCGTCTTTGTCCTCCGACGTCTCGGGCTGCTGGCGGGCCTGGCCGCCCCGCTGTTCGGCCCTGGCCTGTGCCTCGCGGTCTTCGCCCTTTCCGAGCAGGAGGGCGAGGGCGAGGCCGAGGACCACGACACCGGCGGCGACGGCGGCGGCGAGGACCTTGCGTCGGCGCCGGGCTGCGACCTGAGCCCTGCGCTCGGCCAGTCGTCGGGCGTGGGCGGGCACGTGGGGCCTGGGCTTGGCGGCGTGGGGTAGCGGCTTGCCCGCCAGGGCAGCCTCGATGTCCTCCCTGAGCCGGGAGGCGTCCTGATAGCGTTCCTCGCGGTCCTTGACCATGCAGTGGCGGATGATGGCCACGGTGCTCTCGGAGAGCTCGGGCGTGTGGTCGCGAGGGTCGGGGAGCGGGTCGTTGAGATGACGGGTCATGACCACGGCGGCGGTGTGGCCTTCGTAGGGCACGACGCCGGTGACCATGTGGTAAAGGGTGCCGCCGAGTGCGTAGACATCGGCCCGCTGGTCGACGTTCTGCTCGCCGCGCACCTGCTCCGGGGAGATGTAGTAGGGGGTCCCGACGGGGATGCCCGCCTGGGTGATGGAGTGGTCGGTGCGGATTTCCTTGGCCAGCCCCAGGTCGCCCAGCTTGGGCACGCCCTCGTGGGTGAGGAAGATGTTGCCGGGCTTGATGTCCCGGTGCACGATGTTGTGCTCGTGGGCGTGCTCGAGGGCGGAGGCGATGGCGGCGGCGACCTGGAGGGCGCGGCGCTCGGCGAGCTTGCCATCGCGCTGGAGCACCGCCTTGAGGCTTTCCCCGTCCACGAACTCCATGGCGAAGTAGTAGTAGCCGTCGGCCTCGCCGGCGTCGATGCCCAGGACGATGTTCGGATGGTTGAGCTGGCCCGAGGCCTGGGCTTCGCGGATGAACCGGTCCACGAAGTCGCGCTGGCGGGCCAGCGCCGGGGAGAGGACCTTCACGGCGACGATCTTGTCCAGGCTCTCCTGCTTCGCCTTGTACACCGTGCCCATGCCGCCCTGGCCGATGCGTGCCAGGAGGCGGAACTTGCCGATGTGGCTCAGGCGCGGCTTGCGCAGGGTCTTGAGGACGGCGTTGACCTGAGCGCGGTTCATGTGGCCCGCTTCGAGCAACAGGTGGCCCAGGGTCTCCTTGCGCCCCTGGGCCTTGGCCTGTGCCAGTTGGCGAAGAGCCTCGTCGGCCTGCTCCTGGGCGATGTAGCCCATGGAGACCGCGATGCGGGTGAATTCCTGATCGGAATCAGGCATGCCAAGTGCCTTGCAGCGGAACCGTCCAGGTGAAGCAGGAGGGCGCGGGTGCCGCGCTACGGGCGTCTGAAGCGCATTCGGCGGAACCGCCGCAGCCGGGGCGCCCGACGGCTCACCGAATCTCGATGAAGTAGGGCATCAGGGCAAGCACGTTTTCCCGGGCTAGGGCGTCGAAGACCGCCAGGTGGGGCAGCGCCCCCGCCGCCACATCGGGCAGCCCACGCCGCGACAGCCCCGAGGGGGCCTGGGCGCGGGCCCCGAACAGGACCTCCAGGATGCTCTTCTCGCGAGGGAGAATCACGGGCTGAACGTCCTGGCCCTCGATGCCCGCCTTCCGGATCGCCAGCTCGTACGCTTCCTTCAGGCCCCCGAGCTCGTCCACCAGGCCCAGCTCCTTGGCCCTCCGAGCGGTCCACACGCGGCCCGTGGCCAGGCGGCGCATCTGGTCCACCGGCATCCCCCGGCCTTCGGCGGCCTTGCGGACGAACTCCTCGTAGATGTCGTCGATCAGCGCCCTGAGGCGCTCGCGCTCGTCGTCCGAGAAGTTGGTGTAGTCCGAGAACAGGGCGGCGTTCTTCCCCCGCGTGAGGATCTCCTTCTTCACCCCCACCTTCTCGTACAGCCCCCGGAGCACCAGCTTACCGCCGATGACGCCGATGGACCCGGTGATGCTCCCCGGCTGGGCCACGATGGCGTCGGCGCCCATGGCGATGTAGTACCCGCCGGAGCCGGCCACGTCGGAGAGGGACGCGACCACCGGCTTGCCCGCCTTGCGGGTGCGGCCCACTTCCCGCCAGATGAGGTCGGAGACCAGGGCCGAGCCGCCGGGGCTGTCGACCCGCAGCACCACCGCCTTCACCGTCTCCTCCTCCCTGGCCTTCTCGAAGGCTCGGGCCATCTGCTTCGCGGTCACCACCTGGGAGGCCAGCAAGGAGCGTCCGGGGGCGATCATGCCCGAGGCGTAGATCACCACCACCTTGGGCCGGTCGGACCGCGGGATGTCGGGCTGGGGCTTGAGGGCGGCAAAGAGGTTGAAGATATTGAGCTGGCTCAGGTCCGGCCCGCTCTCCCCCATGCGGTGGTAGTCGCGCACGAGTTTAGGCTTGCCGCCCAGCTCCTCGCCCAGGGCCTTGACGCACTGGTCGTAGTAGGCCACCTGGTCGATCAGGCCCGCGGCCTTGGCTGCCTCCGCGGTGAAGGGCCCCCGGTCGATGGTCTCGCGCACCTGCTGGGGCTCCATGCCCCGCCCCTCGGCGATGCGCTGGACGAACTGGCCGTAGACCTCGTCGAGCAGCTCGTTGAGCGCCGCGCGGTTCTCCTCGCTGAGGGATTCTCGCGTCAGGGTGCCCAGGTCCTTGTGCGGGCCGGTGGTCAGCAGTTCGGCTTCCACCCCCGCCCAGTCGAGCAGGCCCTTGACGAAGATCGCCTGGCCGGCAAGCCCGGTAAGCAGTATCGATCCGCCCGGTGGGGCCACCACGCGGTCGGCGGCACAGGCCAGGGCATAATCCAGGTTCCCGCAGGCGCCCACGTAGCAATAGACCTTCTTGCCCTGCTCCTTCACTTCGCGGATGGCGTCGGCCAGCTCCTGGACCTTGGCGAAGCCCACCTGGGGATGGCGGAGGCGAAGGATGACCGCCTCGATCTCGGGGTCCTCGGCCGCCTTGCGCAGCGTGGCCGTATAGTCGCGCAGCAAGTGCTGGCGCGGCCCGAACGGCATGTCCGTCCGCCTCTGCTCCGGCACGTCGCCTTCGACGGTGAGTTCGAGGACATGTGGCCGCCCCTCGTCCTTCGCCTTCTCCCCGTCGTCCGCTGGAGGGGCGGCAGCGACAAGGAAGAGCCCGAACAGGCCGAGAGCCAGCGCCGAGACGGCGGCCAGGCGTCTCACTCGCATGCTGTCTCCCCTTTCCTGTGTTCCGTGATAGGCTCCCCGTGTGTTTCGCCGGCCACTATACCCGAAAAGACCAGCGAATTCAATACACTAGGGAGGCCGAGAGCCGCGAGGAAAACGTCCCTGGCGCCAAGGCTCCCCGCGCACGCCCCGTCCAGCCGGTCTCGGCTTACGCCGTCGGCCAGAGCCGTCTCTAGCCCGCCTCCGGCCCCAGGTAGAGACCGTCGCGGAACGCCGTGCCCTGGGGCAGCCGCTGGCGCAGCTCCTCGGCGTCGCGAGCGACGAGGGGGCTGATCTCCACGCTGCCCGCCACGTTGCCTTCCTGGTCCCTGGGCACGGCCACGCCGGCCTGTTCGAGCCAGCGTCCGAAGAGGTCCACCTGTGCCTGGCGAGCGGTGTGAGGGGAGTCCTCGCCCTCGGCGCGCTTGATGGGCGCGAACTCCTCCTCCCGCCGCACCGTCATCACCAGGGGGTTGGTCGCGTGTGGCAGGGCGTCGAAGATGAACATCTCGAACTTCACACCGTTGGGCTCGTCGGGCTCCAGCGAGCGTCCCTGGGCGTCGACATGGGGCACCTTCTTCAGGGCTCGATGATAGGGCAGCGAGGCGCCCTCCTCCGTGAGTCGCTCGACCAGGTCCGGGGCGAGGATGTGGATGGCGATGTTGCCCGCCGAGAAGCGCAGCGAGCCGTCGGGCTCCGTCGCGTACTTGCACTCCTCGGGGAGGTCCGAGTACTCCACCACGCGAAGCTGGCCGTCCACGTAGCAGAAGACGCCCAGCCCCTCCTCGGCATCGCGCTTGGGCAGGCTCTTGCTCGAGAACTCCGAGCCGCTATCGAGGTGGTGGCCGATGAAAGCGGGATCGATGATGCGGATCAGCGGATTGTCGACCTGGGAGTAGGAGATCACGTCGATGCCCCGCCGCCGCAGGTCGTCCAGGGCGCCGGTATCCCGCAGCGCGGCGAGGGTGCCGCCGTGGCCGTTGGGGCTGGTGGCGATCCGCCCCTTCCCGGCCATCAGCAGCTTGCCCTCCAGGTCCACCGCGGGCATCGTGCCCTGGCGGAAGAAGACCACGTCGTCGCCGTCCAGCCCGAAGCACCGGTGCTCGTCGAAGAAGCTCCGCGTCGCCGCGTCGTTGGCCTCGCTGGTCATGATGTACCACGGGATGCGGACTCCGTAGCGGCGGGAGGCGGCGCGAATCTTCTCCGCGTGGAGCTGGAAGAGCGGCTTGCCCGTCACCGGGCCGGCGGGGAACGTGCCCTTGGGGCCGTCGTAGCCCAGGCGGGTGCCCTGGCCGCCGGCCACCACCAGCGCCGCCACGCGTCCCGCTCGCAGCGCCTCCTGGCCTTTCGCGACCGCCCGTCGCCGGGCCTCCCGCTCCTCCTCCGTGCAAGGCAGTGGAATGGGCTGGGCCGGCTCCAGCTCGCCGAGCCGGACCTCCTGGGGGTTCCTCACGTGCTCTTCGATGAGACGGTCGAGCAAGTCGAAGTCGATTTCCGCCACCTGCGCCAGGAGCCCCTCGGCTTCCGCATCGTCCAGCTCCTCCCACCATTGGAAGATGTGTCCCTGGCCGTGTTCCTCGGCGACGCTTCTCAGCTCTTCGTACTGCAACGCCATGGGCCGGCGCCTCCTTTCCCCCGCGATTATAGGCGGGGCTCATGGGCAGAGTCAAACAAGCGAAGCGCAGGTTTTGACTCTCGGCGCGGGTCCGGTATAATGCGCCATTGTGCCCCTTCCCTCCCCGAATGGACTGAATGAGCGAGAAGCGATGAAGGCCCACACAGCAGCCTCCATGGCAGTTCTCGTGGCCCTGGCCGCACCCGTGCTGGCGGCCGAGCCGGCACTCCTACAGGCCTACAAAGCCCCCACGCCCAAGCTGGATGGCGCGCTGGAGGACCCGTGCTGGGCCTGGGCCTCGACCGCCTTCCCCTTCCTCGTCCCGGCCATGAACTCCCCCGCGGTGGAAGAGACGCGCCTGATGCTCAGCTTCGACGACCATCGCCTCTACGCCGGCTTCGAGTGCGCGTGCCGGGATTCGCAGAAGCTGCGCGTGGGCGACGGCGACCCCACGCTCAACGACCACGTCGAGTTCATCGTCACCTGGACGGGTGCCCCCGGGGGCTCGGTGGTGGTCGACGCGGCGGGACGGCTGGAGTGCTCGGAGGGCCTCCAGGAGGTGCAGGCGGCCGTGGGACGCGGCCCCGACAGCTACCTCGTCGAGATCGCCATCCCCCGCCCCCCGGCTACGCGGGAGCTGGCCTTCGTGGCCACCCGCTACAGCGAGACGACCGGCGAGGTGAGCACGTGGGGCACCGAGAGGGTCAAGGCCCGCGCCAGGCTGAGCGCCGAGCCCGGGCCGGCGGTGCAGATCAAGCATATGGCGCGCCGACCCCGGGGAGACGATGCCATGGAGATCACCGCCATCAACCCCTGCGACAGCTACAGCCCCCTGCGCTGCCGCATCGCCCTGGAGAGCGAGGGCCCCGCCGTCCCCCACCTCGTCCGCCTCGGCGCGGGCCAGACCATCACCACCAAGATCCACTACACGGAGGCCATGGTGCGGCGGGGAGGGCTCCAGCTAGTCTTCGATCAGCCCCAGGGCCAGGAAGTCTACCTCCGCAGCCCCGCCTTCCGACTCCCTCCTGGACGAGCCCCGCTCGAGCGGCGGATCGACGTGATCCCCCACCCCCAGCGGGTGACCATCGACCGGGAGGGGCCGCCCTTCGTGCTCGACCGCCGGTGCTGCATCATCGTGGGACGGCGGCGGAACCGGATCGAACGCCAGGCCGCCGAGCTCCTCCAGGAGGAGATCCGGCGCATCTGCGGGCTCGAGCTCCGCATCCGCCGGGCCACCTATTTCCTCCGCGACCGCAGCATCGTCGTGGCCACGGACCGCACCACACTGCTGGCCAAGCGCCTCGCCCAGCGCTTCCTGCTGGACTGGGCGGAGCTGGAGGCGCCCGACCAGACCTACTTGCTGGGCATCGACCAGGAGATCGTCGGCGTCGCCGGCCTCAACGACGTGGGCACCCTCTATGGGGCCCACACCCTGGCCCAGATCCTGGCCTCCTCGCCTCACGACGAGGGCAAGGTGTGGCTCCCGCAGCTCAAGATCCGCGACTATCCCTCTCTCGCCCTCCGCGGCCACCTGTGGCGGACCAATCGCCCCGAGCTCCCCGCGCTCTACCCGGCCCTGAGCCGCTTCAAGGTCAACCTGCTCACCGGCATCTCCGAACGCCACATCACCCAGGCCCGCATGCACGGCATCTACAACGCCGCCCTCGGCCTGCCCGAAGCCCGAGCCCTGGGCGTGGCCGAGGAGCCCGCCACCGTGCGGCTCACCCCACCCGACACCATGGCCAGGCCCCTGATGCGCGCCCTCCTCCTGCCCGTCGCCCTCGAAGAGGCCTACGTCCAGCCGCCACCCCAGCCTACTGAGGAAGAGCTGGAGGAGATGAGGAAGCAACAGGAACTGGAGGAACGCCTGAAGGCACTGGCCGAAAGCCGACGCCGACGAGGCTCTCGCTGGGGCCACGCCTGGGAGCCGGTGCCCGTGCGCGAGCCCGAGGAGGTCGAGCCCCTGCGCATGGGATGGGTGCGCGGCGACCCCGCGGCGCTCAAGGACGTGGCGCCCGCGGCCGCGGCCCGCCAGGACGTCGTGGGGATTTGCGGCGGCCTGGACGCCGGGCCCTCCCTCCTGCCCCCCTCGTGGGCCCAGGTGGTGGCCGCCGCGGAGTACGGCTGGTCCCCCCGCACCCCGCCGCCCGAGCACTTCCGCGAGACGTTCGCCCAGTTCTTCTACGGCTCCGCCGAGGTGGGCGAGGCCCGCGACCTGCTCGAGCGAGCCGTCGCATGCCTGCCTCGCCAGACCGACCTGGGGAGCCTGCTCAGCGACATCCGGCCCGTGCCCGGCGCCCCCCGCGACGACCTACCCCAGCTCGTCGCGGAGGCCTGCCGCAAGGCTCAGAAGGCCACTCGCAATGCCGAGCTGGCGCAGCTCCTCGTCCAGGCCGGGCCCCGCGTGCTGGTGGCCGCCACCAACGTCGCCGCCGCCCGGCGCGTCCGCCAGCTCTACGCCGAGGCCCGCGAACTGGAGGAGAAGCAGGAGCGCGGCCAGGTGGCCCAGCGCCTCGAGGCCATCAGCCAATGCCTGGCCGACGGTCGCGCCCAGGCCGCCAAGCACCTCGGCGCCGAGGCCGAAAGCTCCCCCACTGTAGAGCTCTACAGTCGCGCCGCGGCCGCCGCGAAACGGCTCGCCGGCCAGGTGGCCGGCGGCGCACCGCTTCCGTCCCCCGCCCGTTTCTGGCCATTGCTCCGAGGAGGTGCTCCGTGAAGGTCGCCGTCTCCTCCCTGGAGGAGCATCCCGTCCAACTCGATGCCCAGGAGAGCCCCGGGGAGCTGGAGCTCTCCGCCGAGGGCGTCGAATTCGCCGCGCCCGTCGACGTCTCCGTCAAGCTCACCCGAATGCAGGAGAACGTCCTCGCCGAGGGGGTGGCCAGGACCACGGTACGACTCTCGTGCAGCCGCTGCCTGGAGCCTGTGGACCTCGGCCTGGAGGGCAAGTTCGAGGCTCTCTTCGTCCCCGACACGGGAGCCTACGCCGAGCGGATGGGCCGCCGGGACTTCGAATGGGCCGACCAGCGCGTGGAGTTCTATTCCGAGCGCACCATCGACCTCACCAACGAGATCAACCAGGCCCTACGCCTTGAACTTCCCATGAAGCCCCTCTGCCAGCCCCATTGCGCCGGCCTGTGCCCGGAGTGCGGCAAAAACCTCAACCGAGGCCCCTGCGGATGCCAGCCGGAGCAAGAGGACGACGTGTGGGCCCCTCTCCGCGAGATCGTCTCCGACGACGAATCCGACGATACCTCCCCCAAGGAATAGCTGGCCCCACAGGCTCCGCAGGAGGCGGGGGGAAGGCTCACGTGCCCCGAGCCTGAGCCACCACGTCGCTCACCGCTGCGAACGCCGCGGCAGACTCCTCGCCCTCGGCGGCGGCGCAGAGGCAGTCGGCCAGCTCCCGGAGCGCCGCAGTTTCGCCGCCGTCGGCGATGCGCTGGCGCAGGAGGCCGAGCGCCTGCCGCAGGGTCTGATGTGCGGCGGCATTGGCCTCGACGAGGCCCTGGAGACGGTCGGTGAGGGTAAGGGTGGTCTGGCGGAGCTGCCGGTTGAGCTGCTCCTGTGCGGAGCGGAGGCGCGCCTTCTCCAGGTTTCGCTGGATGCGGAAGGTGAGGTTGTTGACGCGCAGGGGCTTGGCCATGTAGTCGTCGGCGCCCAGGCGCAGGGCGTCGGCCGCCACGTCCTCGGAGCCGTAGGCGGTGACCATGATGACGGGCACGTCGCGTCGGAGCTCGCGGATGCGGGTGAGCACCTCGAAGCCGTTGAGCCCGGGCATCTGGACGTCGAGCAGGATGAGGTGGGGATTCTCGGCTTCCAGGGCCGCGAGGCCCTCCCGGCCACAATCGGCGGTGATCACGCGGAACCCCTCGTTGGCCAGGATGGTCTCCAGGAGGTTCAGGATCCCCAGGTCGTCGTCGATCACCAGGATTCTCTCCTGGCCGGCGGGACTCTCGGGCCCCTCCGCGCCCAGGAGCCCAGCGACCGCGGACAGAAGGCGGGCGGCGTCGATGGGCAGGCCCAGCACGGCGTCCGGCCCCTCGATGGGCTCGGGGTCGGTGCCCGGGGCAAGGAGCACGACTGGGAGCGGCTGGGGCAGGGCCTTGGCGTAGCTACAGACCTCGAGGCCGCTCTTGCCGGGGCACTGGACGTTGGCGAGGACGAGAGCCGGCGGCTCGGTCTCCAGCGTGGCCACGGCTTCGGCGCCGTCGCTGGCCAGGGCCACGGGATAGCCCGCTTCCGCCAGGAGGCGGAACAGGAGGAGCTGGGTGCTGGTATCGGGCTCGACCACGAGGATAGGGCTGCGCACGCTCGTACCTCCTCCGCTCGCTCGCCGCTAGAGGGTGCCCTTGGTGGAAGGGACGTCGGGGACGCGGGGGTCGAGGGCTACCGCTTGACGCAAGGCCCGGGCGAGGGCCTTGAAGATGGCCTCGGCGATGTGATGGGTGTTCCTGCCGTAGGGCACGCGCACGTGGAGGGTGAGACCTGCGTTGACGGCGAAGGCGCGGAGGAACTCCTCGGCGAGCTGGGAATCGAACTCGCCGGTCTTCTCCGTGGGAAAGGTCACGTCGAAGACGAGCAACGGCCTCCCGCTGATGTCCAGGCTCACCTCCGCCAGTGCTTCGTCCATGGGCACGGCGGCGGCTCCGAAGCGGCAGATGCCCCTACGGTCGCCCAGCGCCGCATCGAGGGCTTTGCCCAGGCAAATGCCCACGTCCTCGACCGTGTGGTGGGCATCCACGCGGGTATCGCCGATAGCCTCGGCCTGGAGGTCGAAGACGGCGTGCTTGCCCACTAGGTCGAGCATGTGGTCGAGGAAGCCCACCCCGGTGCGCACCGCGGCGCGGCCCTCGCCGTCGAGGTCGAGCGAGAGCTCGACCTGCGTTTCCTTGGTCTTGCGGGCGTGCTGTGCCTTGCGGGCGGGGGGTTGGCTCATGGCCTGTGGCTCCCAAGGGCTCGCGCCAGCTGGTCCAGGACACGGTCGTTGTGCTCGGGCGTTCCCAGGGTGATGCGCATCCAGTCGTCCAGCGTGGGATCGGCGAAGGTACGGATGAGGATGCCGGCTTCCTGGAGGGCCGCGGCCAGGGCCTTGGCCGGGGGCTGGGAGCTGCGAGCGGCCACGAAGTTGGCGCGAGAGGGGTAGACGAAAAGTCCCATCTCCTCCAGCGCGGAGGACAGGCGGCGGCGCTCGCCGCGGATTGCCGCCGCGTTGCGCTCCATCCAGCCGATGTCCTCGAGCGCCGCGACGCCGGCGGCCACCGCGAACCGATTCACGTTGTAGGAGTCCTTCACCTTCACCAGGCCCGCGATGATGTCCTCGCTGGCCAGGGCATAGCCGATGCGCACGCCCGCCAGGGAGAAGGACTTGGAGAAGCTGCGCAGCACGATGACCTGGGGGAAACGCTCCAGCAGGGGCGTGCAGTCGGAATCCGCGAAGTCCACGTAGGCCTCGTCCACCACCAGCACGCCCGCCACCTCTTCGGCGAGTGCGGCCACGCGGCCCGGCTCGATCCAGGTGCCGGAGGGGGAGTTGGGGTTGGCCAGGAAAGTCACCCGGGCGTCGGGCTGCGCCAGCCCCGGGGGCAGGGAGAAGTCGTCGGGGAAGTCCACCCACCGCATCTCTCCGCCCTGGATGGCCACCAGCACGTCGTAGAGCGGATAGGTGGGGCGGGGCGCGACGACCGCCCCGCCCTCGCCCACGAAAGCGCGCAGGATCATGGTCAGCAGATCGTCCGAGCCGTTGCCCACCAGGACCCGCTCGGGGGCGAGGCCGTGGCGCTCGGCGATCTTCCGGCGCAGCGGGGTAGCCATGGCGTCGGGATAGAGGCGGAGGTCGGGGGAACAGGCCTGGCGGACGGCCTCGAGCACCCTGGGCGAGGGGGGATAGGGGTTCTCGTTGGCGTTCAGCTTCAGGTACTGACGCCCCTCGGGCTGCTCCCCGGGTACGTAGCCGTGCATGCTACGGATGTTGGGCCGGAAGTAGTCGGTCTGGCTCATCGTGCCGGGCATCCACGTGAGATCGGCGGCCCTTCAGCATCTCGGGGGGAAGGGAGAGAGCAGATTCCCCCGGTCGTCGAAGGGCCAGTCGTGGGGCTCGCCGAGCACCTCGAGGTCCTGGCGCTCCGCCGCCTGCTGGCTCAAAGCTTCGCTCACCTCCACCTCGCCGAGGGTCGCCGTGTCGCGGATCCAGATGACGCGTGCCTCGTGCGGGGGCGTGAGCCCGATAGTGTCCAGTGCCGCCTCGACGGCCTCGCGGTCGCTCTCGAAGGCAAAAGGCACGGCGCCCGAGCGAAGGCTCAGCGACGTGGAGCAGTTGGCGAACGTCGCGCGGGGGTCGATACGGTCGACCAGGCGGCGGGTGGTGAACTCCACGAGCCCTACGCCGATGCCGTTGCCCTCGGAGGCCGGCGTGAGGTCGCGGGCGAAGATACGCCGGCACTCGGGGCCGGGCCGGCCCCGCCCTGCCACGTTGGTATCCAGCCCCGAGCCGCTCACGTCTTTGCCCAACCAGTCCATCACCAGGAGGTGACAGCGGCCGAACGGCAGCCGGGGCATCAGCCGCCGGGCTTCGTCCAGCAGCTCGCGCTCCCGCTCCAGCAGGGCCTGGGGCCGGACGGCGGCGACCCGTGCCGTCTCTTGGTAGGCGTTCTCCACCAGCGCCAGGCCGCAGAGCAGGCGAACCCTGCGGAGCACCAGGGGCAGGGCCGTGTGCACGACCCGGTCGACCCCGTGGTCGGCGAAGGCCCTGTGGTAGCACCGCGCCCCGTGGGGGTTGCCCAGCCCGATGAGCAGCATCTTGGCGATGCCGCTCTGGAGGAGGCCGCCCAACACGGTGTGCGGCTTCACGCGGTTGACGGCTACCAGGCCGTCGGCCTCGACCGCTGCCTGGTCGAGGTGGACGGGGACCCCATCCTCAGTCTCGCCCACGACGACGGTCTCGACGGCGGATCTCACGGGGACTCCGACACTCGCGCTGCTCACGCCGAGATGGGCGAGCGTACGGGCCTGGCCCCCGGCTGTCGCCCCGCCGTGGCTGCCCATGGCGGGGACGACGAAGGGCTCGCCTCCCGCGGCGCGGAGCCCGCGGACGGTCGCCGCGACGATCTGTGGCAGATTCGCGATGCCCCGGCTGCCCACGGCCACGGCCACCTGATCGCCGCGGCCCACGTGGGAGGCGACACCCGCTCGGGCCAGCTCGCGCCGAACCGCCTCGCCCACGTCGTCCACGCGGGGGCGCTCGAAGATCTGGCGCAGGCGAACCAGCCGAGGCAGTCTCATCCGCTATCCCCGCGGGTCGCAGCATAGTATAGCACAACGTGCAGGCGGATCAACCGACTAGCACGCGGGCAAGGAGCCGCCGCAGCGGGCAGTCTAGCCGTCCCGCACCGGGCTGTCAAACGTCCCGCCGACGACCCG
>JBKHIY010000003.1:0-94147 GCA_046538415.1 Candidatus Brocadiia bacterium
CGAAGAGGCAGTGCCTGTGGCTGGCGCCGCGCAAGGAGCTCTTCCGCTACGACATGGCCACCGGCCGCCTGGCGAAGGTCGAGACCACGCCGCCCGAGGCATTGGGCAAGTTCGCCCTCTGGCGCGAACAGGTCTACGTGCCCGGCGCCGACCTGGTGCTCCTCATGCGCCTCTTCCCCGGCCCCGATGGAAAGATGCGCAACGTGGCCTGGGACCCCGCGGCGAACCGCTGGCTGTGGCTCGACCTGCCGTTCGTGGCGGGGGGCAAGCCCCACACCTTCCGCAGGCCGAAAAAGCCGTTCAGCTGGTCCAGCGCCCTGCACTACGACGCGAAGCTCGGCGTCGTGCTCCTCCACGCCCCGCCCAACGTCTGGGCGTTGCGGCTGGACAGGGCCACGGCGAAGGTCATCCCGGCCGAAGAGTAGGAGAAGAGCGATGAGCGGTCCGGCGATGGCACTCGCAGTGGGCCTGTCCCTGGTGGCGGCCGTGGCCATGGGGGCGACGCAGCCGCCCGGCGGCGCCCTGGCCGGCCAGCGGCCCCGCGTCGTCGTCTCCACCGACGTCGGCGGCTCCGACCCCGACGACTTCCAGTCCATGGTCCACCTGCTGGTCTACGCCGACGTGCTCGACCTCGAGGGCCTTATCTCCTCCCCGCCCAAGGGCGGCAGGAAGAAGCACCTCCTGGAGTGCATCGAGGCCTACGAGAAGGACTATCCGAACGTTCGGCGCCACTCGGGCCGCTACCCGACGCCCGACGCGCTCCGGGCCATGGCCAGGCAGGGCGCCGTCGACCCGGCGCCGAAGCAGGGCTACCGCCGCCCCACCGAGGGCTCCCGCTGGCTCATCCAGCGGGCCGAGGCCGACGACCCGCGGCCCCTCTACGTCCTCGTCTGGGGCTCCATCACCGACGTCGCCCAGGCCGTCCACGACCGACCGGGCATCAAGAAGCGGATTCGCGTCTACTCCATCGCCTCGTGGAACCGCCGCCAGGACCCCGCGGCACGCGACTACCTCTTCGACCACCACCGCGACCTGTGGTGGATCGAGGCCGACACCACCTTCCGGGGCATGTACATGGGCGGAAACCAGGAGGGCGACCTGGGCAACCGCGCCTTCGTCGAGCACCACGTCCGTGGCCACGGCGCCCTGGGCGCCCTCTTCTGGAGCAAGAAGCGCGACATCAAGATGGGCGACACCCCCGCCGTCCTCTACCTCCTGCGCGGCGAGCCCGGCGAGCCCACGGCGCCCCACTGGGGCGGGGCATTCGTCCCCACCGACCACGGGCCCGCCTACTGGACCGACAGCCGCGACCCCGAGCTGCGCGACCACGGAAAGTGGGGAGCGAAGACGGTGAGCCGCTGGCGCGAGGCCTACCTCCGCGACTGGCAGGCCCGCATGGACCGCCTCCTGGCCCCCGGCGAGGCGGAGAAGTGAGGCGGCGGCGAGGTTGAAAAACCGCGGCGGCGCGGGTAAAATAGTTTAGAAATGGTACCACCCAGAGAGCGCGCCGCATCCCTCCCCGTCGGCGCCCGAAACCCCGTGGCAATGCAAGCTTAGAGGAACCCGCCGATTGAGTCTGCCGCCGTCGCCTTGCCGTGAAGGCCTCTGCCCGCCCCAGGACAGCTCGCTGGCGTCCCTCGGGCCGCCGTCCCTTCGGGTGATGAGCCTCAACGTGGCCCACGGGCGGAAGCTGGCTCGCCAGCAGCTCCTGGTGCGGGGCGAGCGGTTTCGGGCCAACCTGGCGGAGGTGGCCTCGGTGCTCCGCCGCGAGCAGCCCCACGTGGTGGGCCTCCAGGAGGCGGATGCCCCGTCGTTCTGGAGCGGGGACTTCCACCACGTCGAGCACCTGGCCGAGCTCGCGGGCTACGACCACCACTTCCACGGCGAGCACAACACGGCTCGCATCGGCCGGCGGGCCATCGCCACGGGCACGGCATTGCTCTCCCGCCTGCCCCTGCGCGACCCCGCGTCGCACATTCTGCCCCGGCCCCGTCCCACCAGCCGCAAGGGCTTCGTGGTGGCCAGCGTGGCGGCGGACGGCAATGGCCGGCACGTGGACGTGGCCTCGGTGCACCTGGATTTCCTGTGGAAGGCGGTGCGGCGGCGGCAGGTGGCCCACCTGGAGGAGATGCTCGCCCACCGCAGGAACCCGCTGGTGATCGTAGGGGATATGAACTGCTGGTGGGACCGCCGCCGCGACGCCCTCCGCCTGCTCGTCGACCGCCTGGGCGTCCGCCCCTGTCGCCCCGGCGACGGCGAGCTGGCCACCTTCCCCTCGCGCAGGCCGCGCTACCGCATCGACTGGATTCTCGTCTCCCCCGAGCTGGAGTTCGCCAGCTACCAGACCGTGGTCGACCGGGTCTCCGACCACCTGGCCGTGGTGGCGGAAGTGCGGCCGCGGCAGGCCGGCTAGCCCTCGCCCTCGCTCTCCCCGGGCGGGGCGTCGGCCGGGGTCTTGCCCGCCTTGACCTCTCGCAGCCAGGCCTCCAGGCGTTCGAGCTGCTCCGAGCCGAGCAGCCAGGTGTGCCCCTTGCCGGGCACGACGACGAGGGTGAGGGGGATGCCGGCCTCCCCCCAGGCGGGCGCGACCTTTTGCCACACCTTCGTCCCGCCGTCCTTCTCGCCCGCGAGCACGAAGACCGGCGTGTCCTTCGCCGCCGGGTCGTCGGGCGGAGGGGCTACCTGGAAGCCGCCCGCCGCGCGGCGCACGGGGTAGGCGGCGTCGAGGATCAGCCCTCCCACCTTCCCCGGGCTCTGGCGCCAGAGCATGAGGGCGGCCTGGCCGCCGGCGCTGTAGCCCATCAGGATGGGCCGGCGGGCGTCGAGCCCCTCGACCTGGGCCACGGCGGGGAGCGTGCCCTCCACGAGCTTCTCCATGTCCGCCTGCGACCACGACCGCCAGTCCTTCTCTGTGGGCACCAGGAGGGCGAAGCCCAGCCTGGCCAGCCGGGGCGCCAGGGGCTCGACCACCTGGTTCGCCGAGCCGCCGGCGGGATGGAGCCACACGACCAGGCGGTCGGGCGCCTCGGGCCCCGCGTCGGGGGCCTGGTGGAGGCGATAGCGGAGGCCCCCCTCGGGCTGGCCCTCCGTGGTCTTGACCCCCTCGAGCTCGGGGCCTGGCTGGTAGGCGCCGGCGGAGCGGGCGTTCGCCCTGGCCCGTTCGACGCAGGCGGCGAAGCGCTTGGTCTTGCGCAGACTCTCCAGGTCGGGGTCGCTTTGCATGTGCTCGGGCTGGCGGAAGCCCTTGAAGAGCGCCATCTCCAAGGCCTCGAGCGCGGGGTCGGTCTTGCCCCGTCGGGCGAGGGCGCAGGCGAGGTTGTAGTGGGGGATAGGGTGGTCGGGCATCAGGCGGATCATCTGGCGGCAGGTCTTGGCCGCCTGCTCGTAGTCCCGGGCCTGAAAGTGCTCCTGGGCCTCGGCGCTGAGGCGGATGAACTCCCGGGCACGCTCCTCCCGCCCCGCGGCCGTCCCCATGGCGGCGACCAGGAGCCCCCAGGCCGCCGCCAGGCACAAAGCCTTTGCCCTCATAGTCTGCTCCTGATTCAGGGGCCCCCCAGTATGGCACGGGGGCCGCGTGGAGGCAACTCGCCGTCGGCGCGATGGGGGCGCCCGGTTGCGGCCGGGCGACGGGGCGGGTAGACTACCCCCGCTGAGCAGCTTCGGAGGGCCGTGAGTGCCTTGGAACAAGACCCTGCTCGCGTGCTGGCTGCTGGCGTGCGGGACGGCGATGCCCGCTGCGCACGCGGAAGACTCCACGCGGCGAGGGGGCGAGGAGCCGGTGATGGCGACGGGCCGCCAGGACCCCAGGCTGGCGCCGCTGGACCGCCTGATGACGTCGTTCCTGGCCGAGCACGAGGTGCCGGGCGGCGCCCTGGCGGTCACGCGGGCCGGGCGGCTGGTCTACGCCCGGGGCTTCGGCCAGGCGGACCTCGAGCGGGGCGAGGCGGTGGAGCCCACGTCGCTGTTCCGCATCGCCAGCCTCTCCAAGCCGCTCACCGCCGTGGCCGTGCTCCAGCTCGTCGAGCGGGGCAAGCTGGACCTGGGCGACGGGGCCTTCGAGCTGCTCGACGTCGAGCCCTACCTGGCCGACGGGGCCGAGCCGGACCCCCGGCTGGGCCGCATCACCGTGCGCCACCTGCTCCAGCACACCGGCGGGTGGGACGCGGCTGAGACCTTCGACCCCATGTTCTGCTCCGTGCGTATCGCCAGGGCCCTGGGGGTCGAGCCGCCGGCGCGCCAGGAGCACATCATCCGCTACACGGCGGGCCAGCCCCTTCAATCCGAGCCCGGGCAGCGAACCGCCTACTCGAACTTCGGCTACTGCCTGCTGGGGCGGATCATCGAGGCCGCCTGCGGCCAGCCCTACGAGGCCGCGGTCCGCCAGCACGTCCTGGCCCCCCTGGGGATCGAGGACATGCGGATCGGGCGGACCCTGCTCGCAGGCCGGGCGGAGGGCGAGGTGACCTACTGCGCCGGCGACGGCTCGAAGGGGCCGGCGGTCCTGGGGCCGGAGCTGGGCCAGCCCGTGCCCCGGCCCTACGGGGCCTGGTACCTGGAGGGATTCGACTCCCACGGCGGGTGGATCGGGAGCGCGGTGGACCTGGTGCGGTTCGCCGCGGAATTCGACGAGCCGTCGCGCAGCGTGCTGCTGGGGCCGGCGAGCGTGCGGCGGATGTTCGCCCCGCCCCCCGGCCCCCCGGGCCGGAAGCCCGACGGGAGCCCAGCGACGTGCTACTACGCCTGCGGCTGGCGCGTGCGCCGCGTGGGCGAGGGGCTCAACGCCTGGCACATGGGGCGGATCAGCGGCACCGCGGCCCTGCTCGTCCGCCGGCACGACGGGCTCGACTGGGCCGTGCTGTTCAACCGCGACGCGGGGCCGGGAGGCGAGTTCCTGGCCGAGGCCATCGACCCCCTGGTGCACCGCGCCGTGGACGCCGTGGAGGAGTGGCCCGACGACGACCTTTTCCCCTGTTACGGGCTGCGCCCCGCGGGCGCGGGACCCAGCGAGGAGCCGTGAAGCCCATGGGCAGCCTCCGAGTGCGCGCCGCGGGGCCCGCCGAGGCCGATACCATCGCCGAGCTCCAGCTCCGCCTGTGCCGCGAAAGCGAGGGCGTCGAGCTCGACCCGGCCACCGTGCGGCAGGGCGTGCGAGCCGCCCTCGACGACCCCGCCAAGGGGCGATACTGGGTGGCCGAGGAGGGCGGCCGCATCGTGGGCTGCCTGCTCGCCGTGCCCGAATGGAGCGACTGGCGGAACGCCACCGTCCTCTGGATCCACTCGCTCTACGTGGTGCCCGAGGCGCGCCGCCGCGGGGCCTTCAAGGCCCTCTACGCCCATCTCAAGCGCCAGGTCGAGCGCTCGCCCCAGCTCGCCGGCCTGCGCCTCTACGTCGACAAGCGCAACCGCCAGGCCCAGAAGGCCTACGAAGCCCTGGGCATGAGCCGCGAGCACTACCACCTCTACGAGTGGCTCAAGTGACCGGCGTGCGCGAGGATCGGGAAACGTGCTTGACAGGGCGGCGGGAAGCCGTAATGTAGGGCGCGGGGGCGGATACCCGAGTGGCCCCGAGGGGCGGCCACTCTCGGGCTGGGGCCGGCGCCATGACCCATCGGGGGCATAAACACCGGGCCTGGGCGGCGGCGCTGGCGTTGGCCGCGGCCGCCGCGCAGCCCGCATCGCTCGCCTCACCCCTTCCGCAGCTTACTCCTGGCAAGACCACGCGTGCGGAGGTCCGCCAGCGGCTGGGCGAGCCCGCCGAGGGGCGAGGCACGCCCGCCGAGACGTTCGCCGACGTGCGGCCCGGCCTGGCCGCGGTCACGGTGTCGTACAACGAGGACGACATCGTGCGGTGGGCCCGGCTGCGGCTGGCCAAGCAGATGCCGCCCGACGTGGCGGCGCTGCTCTTCGATACCACGTGCAGCCCCGAGCTGCGGCCCGGCCATCCGCTCGAGGGGGAAGGGGAGGGCACCACGCTATCCTATGCCGGCGACGGCGTGCACCTCTACGTCCGCGAAGGCGTCGTGCGGGAAGTCGTGCTGGCTGCCCTGGAGCGCCCGGTGCGAGGGTCTCGGGTGGCCAGCGAGGAGCCCCCTGCCGAGGAGCCCGGTCGCGAGGAGGCCACTGCACCCATCTCGCCGTCGGCCATGGTGCCTCTGCCGCCCGACCTGCGGCCGCCGCAGGAGGAGCGGGAGCCCGAGAGGCCTGAGCCGCCGGCCGTGGCGCCGCCGCCGTTGCCCGACGTGCCGGGGCCGCCGCAGCCGCGGCCTGAGCCCGTGACGCCCGGCCCCTCGCGCGAGCCCCCGGCGGAGGAGGTGGCGACCGCGGTGCTGCTCAGGCCTCTGCGCCTGGCGGCGGGCGAGCCCCCGGCGTTCCTGGGCTTCGTGGTGGGGAAATCGAGCCATCGGGAGGCGGTCGCGGCGCTGGGCGAGCCGCGCTTCGTGAGCCGCCGCGCCGGGGGCGGCGCCCTCGCCGTCCACGACGGCCGGCCACTGGGCCTGCACGCCCTGGTGCTGGTGTGCGACGCCGCGGGGGGGATCGAGGAGGTGGAGCTTCAGTTCGCGCGGCCCGTCGAGCGGGACGAGGTGGCTGGGGCTCTGGGCTTGGGCGCGCCGGACATGGTGTCGGAGGCGGCGGGCGCCGCGGTGGACAGCTACGCGGAAAAGGGCGTGGAGGTGACGGTCCGGGGCGACGAGGCGACAGGCCTCCGCCTGGCCCGCTCCCGCGTTCTGTCGGCCGAGGCCGAGGTCGTGGCGGCGCTTCCTGAGCCGGAGGAGTCTCCGCCGGCCCCGCCCGAGAAGTCGCCCCCGCTGCCGCCGCCAGAGCCGGAGCCCGCGCCTGAGCCCCGGCCAGAGCCGGAGCCGGAACCGGCACCGGAACCGGAGCGTTTCCCGCCGCTCCGCGCCCCGGGGGTCCAGGTGCGGCGGGTATGGTGCGAGCACGGGGTGCAGGTCGGTGGTCGGCTGGGCATGGCGGTCAAGGCCCAGATACGGGCCGCCGGGCTGCGGGACCAGGTGCTGCGGGTCTCGGTGCGGTTTCGCCATCTGGACGGCCGGCCCGTCCTGGCCGCGCGGGGGGCCCCGCGGGGCTGTGCCGACCCGCGGGGACGGCTGTGCGTCACGGGCTCGGACAGGGTGCTCTACGACCGGGCGGGGTGGGAGGCCTTCCAGGTCTTCGTGCCCTACGGCGCCATCGCGCTGCCCCGGGGGCGGGAGCACCAGGTGGTGGTGATGTTCGGGGCGCGGTGCGGCCGCCAGGCCCACACCCGCGAGGCGGGGTGCAAGCTGCGCCTGCCGTGAGCCCGCGGCGGGCGCCTCACGGGACGGAGAGAGATGACCGGAATGGCCCGACGACCCCTGCTGCGGCTCGCGGCGGCGTGCGCCCTGCTGGGCGCCGCCTGCGCCCGGGCCGGCGAGCGCGACGAGGAGGAGCGCCCGCCCACCATGGCGCTCCCGCTCTACGGCCTCGTGAGCGCCGCCCTCGAGCATCCCACGCGCACCGAGCTGGAGCGGGCCGCCGCCCTGGCCGAGACCCTCAACAAGACGCCCGTCGAGCAGCTCACCACCGACGACGTGGTGAAGCTCTACACCGAAGTACCCTACCAGCTCGTCCAGGAGCTGGCCGAGCACGGCATCAGCGTGGACGGGCGGCGGGTCCAGCTCGCCCAGGACCAGGCGGTGCAGCTCGCCGTCCTCCGCGATGCCATGATCAACGCGGTCTACGAGGAAATGGCCCGCGACTACGGGATGGAGTTCACCCGCCTGGACTTCGGCAACAAGCTCAGCGGGGTCAAAAGCGACGTGGACCACACGGCCTACGCCGAGGACTTCGCGAAGCTGGAAGCCCAGGGGGTGGACATCCGGGCGGAGTTCGAGCGCCGCTTCCAGGCCCGATGGCAGGTGGCCATGGAGGCCTGCGACATCTGCATCCACAGCGGCAAGAACAGCGTGCCCGACTGGCGAGGGACGGAGGACGTGGTGGCCTTCGACGCCCGCATGGTGGAGGTCCTGCGGGGCCTGGCCGGCACCCCCGACGCCTACGACACCGAAGGCTCGTGGCGGATGCAGGTCGAGCAGCGCAGCGTCAAGGGCGCCGAGGCCGCCCAGGAGGCCTTCGAGCGCCTCCGCAACTTCGAGCGCGAGGTGGAAGGCGCCGACCTCACCCCCGACCAGCAGGCCGAGCTGGCTCGCCTGCGCCAGGACGCGGAGGGCAAGAACCCCTGCACCAGCTTCAAGCCCGACGGCCAGGGCGGCGTCCAGCTCAGCCGCGACGTCCATATCCTCCGCCACCTCTTCCAGGGGGTGAACACCGATGTCCTGCGGATGTACGCCTTCGACGCCGCGGTGAGCAACTACCTCTTCCACCTCCACTACGACGACAAGACGGTCCACACCAAGTACGTCCTCCGCTCCTTCGAGGAGGGGGTGAGCCTGCTGCGGCCCCTCCCCGCCGACGAGGGCCTCAAGCCCGTCGACTACATGAGGCTGAGCCCCGAGCAGCGCGACGCGCTCATCCGAGAGCTCTATCCCGACACCATCGAGCCCCTGCCCGGCCGGCCCCAGACCGCGGCCAAGGGCTTCAACCAGCTTCAGCGCAAACAGGTGCGCCTGGTGCTCGACGTCGCCGCCGCACTCCGCCAGAACCACAAGCTGCCCCCCGAGAAGCAGCGGCCGGCCAGCGAAATCTGGCGGCCCCTCATGGACCACCTGCGCCAGCGCAGCAAGGCCAAGCACATCGCCGACGACGACCTGATGCGAGCCGCCAAGCTCGAGTACAACCGCGCCTCCACCGAAGTCCTGGCCTGGAACAACTATCGCACCGCACGGGTCCGATACGTGGCCTGGCTGGAGCCCAAGCTGCTCAACGAGATGGACGTGCAGCTGCTGGGCAAGGTCGCTCCCGGCGTCACCCGGGAGAAGCTCCAGCACTCCGCCTTCTACGCCCTCAAGCGGGCCTTCGCCTACCTGCCCGAGGCCCACGTCAAGCGGATCATCGACGACGCCCCCCAGCGCTACCGCCGCGACCTGGAGACCCTGCGGGGCATCGTCCGCACCGAGATCGCTCGGTACGGCAGGATCAATCTCGACCCCGCCACCCGCAAGAGCATCCGCCAGCGCCTCGCCGAGGCCGCCGACGGCGTGAAGCGAACCTGGGCGCGGAAATACGACGACTTCTGGCACGCCGTGCGCAACCAGCACTACACCGACGAGGCCATCACCAAGCGGGTGTGGGACGAGGTGTACGACTTCGCCGGCTACGAGAAGAAAATCGTCTACGACGACTTCAACGCCGATGCCCCCCGCTTGGTCGAACGCTGGAGCGCCTCGAAGGCCCTGGGCAACCTGGTGACCTCGGGCAACATCTCCTCCGCCCTCCAGGTGCTCCAGGTCTACCAGAAGGGCGGCTCCCGTTCCGAGGTCATCGCCGCCATCGTGTGGGAAGGGATGTGCAACATCCCCGGCGTGGTGCACCTGGTGGCCCTCCGCGACGCCACCCACGGGCACTGGGGCGGGGTGCACTTCGTGCTCAGCAGCGCGGCATGCAACGCCATCCGCAAGTACGCCGTGGAGCAGGGCATCGGCTGGGCGGCGCCCTTTGGGGCCAACATCCTGATCTACTTCACCATCGCCAAGACCGCCGTCCAGATCATCGGCTACGAGGTCTTCGAGCCCCTCACCAACGACGCCGCCGACATGATGTACACCGGGCGGATCGGGCCGCCCGAGCCGCCCGAGGAGTTCACCGACGACGACCAGACCCGCCTCGACTCCCTGGAGCGCCTCCTGGCCGACAAGCGGGAGCGGCTGATCCAGCCCGACCTCGCCCTGGACAGCCCCGAGGGCCGCAAGCTCATCGACGAGATGCGAGGCCTGGTGCGCAGCGCCCGCGAACTCAAGGCCAAGAAAACGGCCTGGGAGCAGTACCAGGAAGCCGCCCAACGCTGGCGGGCCGGCATCCTCCGCGCCGGGTGGACGGAGGCCCGCGAGGCCCAGACCTTCCACCCCATCCTCGGCCCGGACATCGAGCTCCAATTCTTCGTCGGCTCCCTCGACGGCGACAAGGGCGGGCCGGTGGACCTGAGGCCGAAGCCGCTGAACGCCGAGGAACTCGACCAGCTCGATTCCCTGTGCCGAAAGCTCGAAGGCCTGCGCACCGAGAGCCAGGGCCTCGCCCTGCCCCAGCGCATCGACCAGGTAGCCCGGCTCATGGACCAGATCGACACCCTCCGCGAACGCCACGCCGCCGGCCAGCGCGCCCGGCGCTACCTGGAGAAGATCCGCAGCGACCGCACGTGGGCCATCGAGGCCCGACGCCAGAACCTCTTCCGCCACCTCGACCCCCTGGTCCGCAAGCACATGGAGGCCGGCGGCCAGCCGCCCGAGAGCCAGGTGCCCCAGATGAGCGAAGCCCAGTCCGAGGCCTACTTCGGGGCCAAGGAGCAAGCGGCGGGCAAGGTGGTCGACCGATACGTCCACCAGTGGTTCGACCGCGAGCACCCCCAGACGCGCAGCCTCGCCGTGCACAAGGAGGCCCTGAAGCGCATCGTGCCCAGGATGCTGGCCGACTACCGGGCCTCCGAGAAGCTCACCCAGGACCTCCAGGAGTACTTCTGGGCCCAGGAGGAGGCCCGGCGGGCCCGCTTCGAGCAGCGCCGCCAGTTCCTCCGCACCCACGCCGCCAAGCAGGGGGTGAACGGCTTCCTCGAGCAGGGCCGCGAGGCGGCCGCCGACTACGGCCTGCTCGTGGCCACGCGGCGCACGCCGCACATGAAGCCCATCATCCGCCTCCAGGGCGTGGTCCGCGAGGAGGGCGAGGGGGAGGCGCAGCGGCGGATCCACTTCCGCGTCAAGGTCATCGCCTCCCCCATGCAGTATCCGCCGCCCTACCGCGTGGTCCTGAGGGCCAAGGGAGCGGGGGAAGCCGCCGGCGGGGCCAAGAAGCGCACCCTCCTGGCCGACGTGCTGGACGCCAAGGGCAGCCGCGTGGGCACCGTCGAAGTGCCCGTGGTGCTCGAGAAGTTCGCCGAAAAGCAGCAGGTTGCCGAGGCCCACGAGTGGGTCCTGCCGCCCAAGCTGCTCGTCTCGCACAGCGACCGGCGCAGCGAGTGCTTCATCCGGGCCTCCCTGGCCGGCGCCCCGGTGGGCCACCATCGCCTGGCGGTCGCCGTGGGGGGTCAGAGCTACACCCTCTTCGGCCAGTGCGAACGCCGGGGAAGCGTGGCCAACTTCGCCGGCACCGTGCCGCTGCCCAATGGCCCCGCCAAGATCACCCTGTCGATGCCCGGCGTGCCCCCGGAGTCCTTCACCGTCGAGCGCAAGCCCTACGTGCCGAAGCCGGGCAAGCTGGAGGCCGCCCAGAAGCGAGTCGCCGAGGCCAGGAAGAGCCTTGCGGAGGCGGACGAGGCGTTCAAGGCCCGCTGGGCCCTGGCGTTCGCCTGGGCCTGCGGCGGCCTCGCCACCGAGTATCGAGGCCGTGGCCAGTACGCCGAGGCCGTCGCCGTGCTGGGGGAGGGCCTGGACGCCCTTCCGCCGCCGGGCAGCAAGCAGTGCACCCATAGCAGCGAGCAGTGGCGCCGCAGCGCCCTGCACAGCAGCATCGACGCCGCCTGGCGGGCCGGCGACCTGGGGGCCCTGATGGCCGCTACGCGCCGCGCCATCGACACGCACAAGGCATCGGCCCGGTTCCGCCCCACGGGCCGCGAGAACCCCAAGGCCTACCTCGACCACGTCATCTCCACCATCGATTCGGCACTGCCCAAGATACTCTCGCTCGGGGGAGCGGCCCAAGCCAAAGCCCTGTGGGCGGAGAAGAAGAAGGCCGAGGCCGAGAAAAGCGGCCCCGACCCCGTGCCCGAGCCCCATCCCCAATGGGGGCCGGACTAGGCCCAGGCGAGGAGCCCGAGGATGAAGCGCTCCGTCCTGTTGCCCGCTCTCGCGCTGCTCGCCCTGGCGCCCGGCACGGCGCCGGCCGGCGGCCTGCTGGGCGCCGGGGACAAGCCCAAGCCCGTGACCCTCCGCTTCGTAACCCCGGAGAAGGGGCAGACCCTCAGCGGCCCGTTCGTCTTCCGGGTCCTGCTCAATGGCGGCCCGCCCGAGCCGCTCACCGTGCTGGTCAAGTGCTTCGGCGTCACCCACCACTTCCACATCCCGGAGCGGATGTCGCTGCTGGGCGAGTTCCCCGACCAGGACCTCGAGGACGAGCTCTTCCCCGCCGCCCCCGGGCGCCACACCCTCGCCGTGTCGGTGTGGGCCAGGGACCGGGCCGACGCCCTGTTCGAGGCCGAGCTGGACTTCGAGCTCGAGAAGCCGGAGTCCATCGAGGAGGAGCTGGACGAGGTGCGCAAGGAGCTAGGGTACGCCTGGAAGCGGGTGGAGGACGGGCGGAAGAACGTGTGGCTGTGCGCCCGGTGGGTGCGCAACGGCTCCTCGCCGCCGGAGAAAAACCAGCAGGCCGCCGAGGGTCTCTACCGCGTGCGGGTGGAGGAGTTCTTCCGCCGCATCCAGGCCTACGTCAGGGTGGCGGAGATCTACGAGGGCAGCTTCCAGCCCGACCGTGCCCTCCGCGCCCTCAAGCTCGCCGAGGAGATCTTCGAGACCGAACGCGAAGAGGTCGGCGTCCACCCCGCCGGCGCCCGTGAGCCCTCGCTCTACGCCCCCGAGGACGTCTGCGAGCCGCCGGCCCATTTCGAGGGATTCGCCCGCTACTACACCCGCCGGGGCGATATCGAGGAAGCTATCCGCTTCCGCACGAAGATCGTCGCCTGGTACGAGGACCAGGCGGGCCGCGACGACCTCCCCGAGGACAAGCGCAAGCGCTGTCTGTGGCTCGCCGGCAGAGCCTACGGGGCAATGGGCCAGGCCTACATCCGCCTGCGCAACGACCTCGCCCGCTACGAGGAGTGCCTGGAGAAGGCCGAGAAGCTCCAGGGCCAGGGCTCCGCGCCGCGCCTCGAACGCCCGCTTGCCCCCCGCACCTACCGCCGCCAGCCGCAATAGCTCGCTCGCCACGTGGCAGGCTTGCGATCCGCATCCCAGCGGACGCCGGCCGAAGAGAACCCGAACCGGGCTCTCGGGAGCCGCCGCAAGCGCCGGTCCATGGAAGGGGAACTCGCGAGCACAGAGGCACGCACAGCCCGAAGCCCCTGGCCGTGCCTATCGTGCGACTACCCGCGGTGTCACTTCGCCAGTTGGCGGATTCGCTCGGAGACGACGCGCAGGATGACCAGGCAGTGGTCGTTCTGGCCGGTCACGTAGAGGTAGCCGTCGCGGTACACGAGGTCGTGCCCGCTGTCCCTGCCGCCGGACAGCTCCTTCGTGAACCGCTCGCTGGCCAGCTTGGCCGGCTGGTCGGGCCGGCTCACGTCGACCGCTTCGACCGACTGTCCGCCGGCCAGGAAGACGACCTGCCCGGCAACCGTCAGCCCGTTGGGTCCCCATCCGTCGTGCGGCGCGAAGGGCAGCGAGGCGACCTGTCGCGGCGAGCGGGCCCCGCGGAGGTCGACGACGACCAGCCGCCCGCCTTCTCCCACGGTACTGGCCCCCACGAACGCGTGGTGTCCAGACACCTGCACGCGATTCGCCCCCGCCAGCTCCTCGGTGGCGACCACGCCGGCGAGCTTCCACCGCGGGGACGGAAGAAGCCGCGGGGCACCCTTCTCGAAGACCCGAAACAAGGCGAGCTTGCCCGGTGTCCTGTCGCGGCCGAAGCGCTGCGGATCAGGCACCACGGCGTAGCCTGCGAACAGGTCCACGTCGTGCGGCCACGCGATGGCGTGCTCGGCGCGGACGTTCAGGACCCCGGCGAGGGAGGGCGCCGCGGGCTCGCGGATGTCGAACGCCACCAGGAAGCCGCCCTTGCTGGCCGCGAGGATCGTGTCGCCGCGGCGCGCCAGGCCGTTGATGCGAGAGAGCTGAGGGGGCCGTGAGAGCCGTTTCCCGAACACCGGATGCTGCGCATCGCGCACGTCGACGGCGATGAAATCGTCGGTCCCCACGAACAGCCAGTCTCCGGCGGGCAGCACGGTCTCGGCATCGTGCAGCAGCTCCTCGTCGTGACGGTGCCATAGGAGCCGGGGATTTTGCGGCCGGGAGACGTCGACGATGGCGAGCGAGCCGCCCTTGCCCGGCACGAAAGCTCGCCCGCCCTGCAATTCGATATCGTGGGGGCGGTCGAAAGCCCTCTCGTGCACCAGCACGGAAACGACCGAGAAAGGCATCTGCTCGGCCATGGCGCGGCCGGACCCGCATTGGGGGAGGCTCGCGATGGCGGGGATCAGCAACAGGAACGTACGTCGCGGGATCCCCATGGCCTCCTGGCCTACGGTAGGGCAGTCGAGCACACTGTGGTCATCGCCGGGAAGAAACAGCCGCCCCGAGGGCAGCGGCGGGCCTGCTCGCAGACGGGCCTCGAAGCGCCTTGGAGGCCCGAGCAAGCCACGAACTGCGAGGGCCTGGAGCCATCTCGTGGCCCAAGCCCCCTGTGGTGACCCCGACGGGATTTGAACCCGTGTTTCAGGCTTGAAAGGCCTGTGTCCTAGGCCTGGCTGGACGACGGGGTCGGCGTGAGGGCGGGAGGATTCGAACCTCCGACCTACGGCTTAAAAAACCGTTGCTCTGCCGACTGAGCTACGCCCCCGTCTGCTTCCGCTGCCGGCAGTATAGCAGGTTCTGTGGGGCATGTGAAGCGCCTGGGTGGCAGCGGCGGGGCGGGGGACTCACACTTCCATGATTTCCTGGGTCTTGCTCTCTACCGCCTGGTCGATGGTCTTCTCGTGCTCGTTGGTCATTTCCTGGATGTCGTCCTTGAGCCGGAAGGCGTCGTCTTCGGGCATGGTGCCGTCGCTTTTCTCCTGGTCGGCCTGCTTGTTGGCGTCGCGGCGGATGTTGCGGATGGCGATCTTGGCCTCTTCGGCGATGCTGTGGAGCTGGCTGACGAGCTTCTTGCGTCGCTCCTCGCTCAGTGCGGGGACGGTGACTCGGATGAGCTTGCCGTCGACGCTGGGGGTGAGGCCGAGCTGGCTGGTGAGGATGGCCTTGTTGACGGCGTCGACGGAGCTGGGGTCGTAGGGCTTGATGACGATGAGCTGGGGGTCGGGCACGCCGATGCTGGCGAGCTGCTTGAGGGGGGTCTGGGTGCCGTAGTATTCCACGCGCACGTTTTCCACGAGGCCGGGGGTGGCGCGGGAGCTTCGCACCGTGCGAAACTGCTCCTTGAGGTGCTGGACCGCCTTGTCCATCCGCTCGCTGGCGTCGAGGTAGATGTCGTCGTAGGGCATGGGGGGCCTCCGGGATTAGTCGGCGTCGTTGGGCCGTGCGGAGACGAGGGTGCCGATGGGCTCGCCGCGGATCACGCGCTCCACGTTGCCCGGCTGCATGAGGTTGAAGACCAGGATGGGCAGGTCGTTTTCGCGGCACAGGGCGATGGCCGTGGCGTCCATCACCCGCAGGTCGCGCTCCAGGCACTCCATGTAGTCGAGGTGCTCGTAGCGCCGGGCGTGGGGGTCGGTGAGGGGGTCGGCGGAGTAGACGCCGTCGACCTTGGTGCCCTTGAGCAGGATCTCGGCTCCGATCTCCGTGGCCCGCAGGGCGGCCGTGGTGTCGGTGGAGAAGTAGGGGTTGCCCGTGCCCGCGGCGAGGATCACCACGCGCCCCTTCTCCAGGTGGCGGATGGCCCGGCGGCGGATGTAGGGCTCGGCCACGTTGGCCATGGGGATGGCGGTCTGCACGCGGGTGACGACCTCGAGGGACTCGAGGGCATCCATCAGGGCGAGGGCGTTGATCACCGTGGCCAGCATGCCCATGTAGTCGCCGGTGGTGCGGCTGATGCCCTCCCTGGCGACCATCTCGCCGCGGATGAAGTTCCCGCCGCCCACCACGATGGCCAAGTCGACGCCCATGCGGTTGACGTCGCGGCTCTGTTCGGCGATGGACATCAATTGCCGGTGGTCGATGCCCGTGTCGCCCTCGTTACAGAAGCCCTGGCCGCTGATCTTGAGGAGGACTCGCTTGTAGCGGGGGCCGGCCACAGGCAGCTACTCCCCGATCTCCATGCGCACGAAGCGGCCCACGGTGATGTTCTCGCCCAGCTTGGCCACCATGGACTTCACCAGGTCGCCCACGGAGGTCTTGGGCTCCTTGACGAAGGGCTGCTCGAGCAGGCAGGCCTCTTTGTAGAAGGCGCCCAGCTTGCCCTCCACGATCTTGTCGATGGCCTGGGGTGGCTTGTCCTTGAACTGCTCGCGGTAGATCTCGCGCTCTTTCTCCATGACCTCCTGGGGCACGTCCTCGGGCGCGGTGTAGATGGGCTTGGAGGCGGCGACCTGCATGCACAGGTCGCGGGCGAGCTGTCGGAACTCGTCGTTTCGGGCCACGAAGTCGGTCTCGCAGTTCAGCTCCACGAGCACGCCGATCTTGTGGTTGGAGTGGATGTAGGAGGAGATGATGCCTTCCTTGGTCTCGCGGCCGGCCTTTTTCTCGGCGGTGGCCAGGCCCTGCTTGCGGAGGTATTCGACGGCCTTCTCGATGTCGCCCTCGGTCTGCTCGAGGGCCTGCTTGCATTTCATCATGCCCAGGCCGGTCATCTCGCGGAGCTGCTTGACAAGCTGTGCGCCGATGGCCATGGAGTCGTTCCCTCATTGTGGGCGTTCGGGTCGCGGATTCGCTGCGGGCCTGGCGGGGGCTACTCGCTGGCGTCGCCGGGCTCGGCCTCCTCGGTGGCCGCGGCGGCGGCGGGCTGCTGGGCGGCTTCGTCGGCCTCGGGGGGGGCCTGGGGCTGTTCCTCGTCGTCGGCGGCGGCCTGGCCCGCTTGGGCCCCCTGCTCGGCGGCTTCCGCGAGGGGCACGAGGACCGCCTCGATGGAGCGAATGGAGTCGTCGTTGCAGGGCACGCAGATATCGATGTCCTGGGGGTCGCAGTCGGTGTCCATGAGTGCGACGATGGGGATGTGGAGCTTGACCGCTTCGCGGACGGCGATGCGGTCGCGGCGGGGGTCGACCACCACCATGGCGGCGGGGGGGCTGTCGAGGGAGCGCACGCCCTCCAGGTTGCGGAGGATCTTGCGCTTCTCCCGCTGGAGCATGGAGATCATCTTCTTGCTGAACTGATTGATCTCGCCCGTCTCTTCCAGCTGCTCCAGCTCTTCGAGGCGCTTGAGGCTGTGGCGCACCGTCTGGAAATTGGTGAGCATGCCGCCCAGCCAGCGGTCGGCCACGTAGGGGAAGCCGCGGGGGGCGACGTGCTCGCGGATGATGGCCGCGGCCTGTCTCTTGGTGCCCACGAAGAGGATCGCCTCCCCTTCCGCCGCCAGGCGGCCGAGGAAGCGCTGGGCCTTGATGATGCCCCGCAACGTCTGCCGCAAGTCAATGATATGAATGCGGTTACGCTTGCCGAAGATGTAGGGGGACATCCGGGGGTTCCATCGGCTCGTCCGGTGGCCGTAGTGCACCCCGGCTTGCAGGAGTTCCTTCACCGAAATGGTGGCCAATCCTCGCCTCCACGAAACGCGTCAAGGGGGTCGCAGCGCCACGGTTCGCGCGCGATGCTCAGAATATGGCATTATACCCCAGCCACCACCCCGGTCAAGGTTTTTTTGCCGCTCCCGGAGGCCGGCGCCCGCGGTGGCCCCTCGCCTCACTTGACGCCGCCGCCCGCCGGCGGCAACATGCTGGCCATGGCGCCGCATCCCTCGACCGCGCAGAAGCGAAAGGAGACCGGGCATGAAGGTGGGGCTCAGCGCACTGGTGACGCCCAGGGAGTGGAGCTTCGGGCAGCTCGTCGCCGAGGCCAAGGCCGCGGGCTACGAGACCCTCGAGGTCGTGCCCCGTGAGAGCGGCGAACTGACCCTCGATACCCCCGAGGCCAAGCTCCAGGAGCTGGCCCGGCTCGCCGCCGACCAGGGCCTGGCCATCTGCTCCCTGTGCGGCAGCGGCGGCAAGCCGGCGGACCTGATGACCAGCGACGAGGCGGCGCGCCAGGAAGGGCTCGAGACCGCCAGGGCCATGCTCCGCACGGCCAAAGCCCTGGGGGCCGACGCCGTGCTCCATACCCTGGGCGGGCGCCCCTCCCCCCAGCTCTACTACCACGTGGCCTATGCCAACGCCCTGCGCTCGCTCCAGGAGCTGGCCCCGTGCGCCGAGGAGCTGGGCGTGAGCCTGGCGGTGGAGTACGTGTGGAACGGCTTTCTGACCAGCCCGCTGGAGATGGCCCAGTTCCTCGACCAGGTGGCCAGTCCCCGGGTCGGCTTCTACTTCGATCCTGGGAACATGCGCATCTTCCACCACTCCGAGCACTGGGCTCGCATCTGCGGGCGCCACATCAAGAAGGTCCACGCCAAGGACTTCTCGTGGGAGGGCCGCGTGGTCCAGTGGCCGCCGCTGCTGGAGGGGGAGGTGAACTTCCCGGCCGTCATGCGGGAGCTGCGGGCCGCGGGCTACGACGACGCTCTGGTCTCCGAGGTGCCCCCTTCGGTCGCCTCCCTGGAGGCCACGGCCCAGGCCATCCGCAAGCTCATCGAGATGGGGCGCAAGGCCTGAGGCCGGCGGGCCGTGGGGCGGCTGTGCAGGCGAGCGGGCATCGGGTATAATGTGGAATAGAAAGGACTTAAGGCCGCCCCTCAGCACCGTCCCCACGGCGATCCCATGACCTCGCTCCTCCTCCGCGTGGCGCTCGCCCTGCTCGGCGGCACGGCGATCGAGGCCGGGCAGTGGACCATCCTGTCCGAGCGGGGCGAGAGCCCCGTCGCGGCCACCGTCGCCGAGCTCCTGCCCCGCGCCCAGCGCGACGCGGAGGCCAAGCTGGGCCTCCGCCTCACCCGCCGGGGCACCGTGGTGCTGTGCGCCACGCAGGAGAGCTTTCGCCGTTCCACCCCGGGGGTCGACCACCGCCACACGCTGGGGGTGGCCTACCCGGGGCGCTGCGTGATTTACCTCAACTGCCAGCTCATCGAGAGCTCGCCGCTCGAGAGTCTGGCCATCACCCTGCGCCACGAGATGAGCCACGTGCTGGTGGGCGAGGTGCGTCGCCGCGGCCAGGTGGCCGTGCCCCGGTGGTTCGACGAGGGGGTGGCGGTATGGAGTGCGGGCAAGGTGCCTCGCTACGACCCGGGGCACTTCGAGCGGGCGGTGGCCGCGGGGGCCTTGCGGCCCCTTTCCGAGCTCTCGTCCCGTTTCCCCGCGGACCCGGTCGAGCGGGCCATCGCCTACGAGCAGAGCGAGAGCTTCGTGCGCCACGTGGTGGACCGGCACGGGGAGGAGGCCATCCGTCGCATTCTCCGTGCCGCGGCGCAGGGAATGGAGTTCGCCGCCGCGTTCGAGCACGTCGTGGGCGAGGACCTGGCGACGGCGGAGGAGGAGTGGCTGGACGAGCTGCGCCCGCGGTGGCGATGGGTGAGCTGGCTGTTCCACTCCGTCTCGCTGTTCATGCTCATGAGCCTGCTCGCCCTGGTGGCCTTCTGGGTCTACTGGCGCCGGCGGCGGCGGAAGTACCGGGAGTGGGAGCTGGAGGAGTGGGCCCGCGGCGGCTGCGACGAGGGCTGGTGAGGCGGCTGTGGCTTGCGCAGGGGGTGGGGGATGAGTATAATACAGCATACTCCCGCACGCTTGGGGCACGGCCGGAATGACGGGAGGGTATCGTGGCCAGGATTCTGGTCGTCGACGACGACGAAGACATTCTCTTGTTCATCGAGTCCGCCCTCGAGGGCCAGGGCCATGTGGTCACGGGGGCCGTGTCGGCCTACGAGGCCCTGGAGTATCTTCGGCAGGCGCCGGCGGACCTGATTATTCTGGACCTGCGGATGCCGGGGATGACGGGGCTGGACTTTCTGGATTGCCTTCGCAAGCGCCACGGGCGCCTGCCAATCGTGGTCTACTCGTCCTACCCGTCGTTGTCGAACGACTTCGCGGTGTGGGATTCCCACGTGGTGGGGGTGCTCACCAAGCCGGCGGCCGTGGAGGAGTTGGTCTCCACGGTGAAGCAGGCTCTGGAGACGGCGGGCAAGGCCCGCCCGGGAAGCCCCTAGCCCCGGCGCGAGAGTGGCGGAATTGGCAGACGCGCAGGACTTAGGATCCTGTGCCTTCGGGCGTGGGGGTTCGAGTCCCCCCTCTCGCACCAGCGCCCCCGTGGGGTGCGACTTTTCCCACGTCGCCGTGTGAGCCCTTCCGCGCGGGCGAGGCCCCAGAGGGCGGCTCGACCGCGCATTGCTGCGGCCCGAGGGGCCGCGACCGACCAGCCCAGGACCCGCTTCAGGCGGGAGGCGGCTGGGGGTGGACCTCGGTCCCCGTCTTCGACCCTCTGCCAGGCCATCTGACGGGGAACGGCGACGAGGCCATTGCACGGCGAGGCCCGGGCGCCGTGCGCCCGGGCCCGCAGAGGAAACCACAGCCACGGAGACCCCGATGGACATCCGGCAGACGGCCTCGAGCGCCCGACAGTGCGCCGCTCGCCTGGCCACCGCACCGACCGAGAGCAAGAACGCGGCCCTCCACGCCATGGCCGACCTGCTGGCCGAGCGGCGGGCCGAGGTGCTGGCGGCCAACGAGGAGGACATGGCGGCCGCGGCGGACGAGGGGCTCGGGGAGCATCTGGTCAGCCGCTTGCGCTTCGGCGAGGCCAAGATCGAGTCGCGCATCCGGTGCCTGGGCAAGATCGCGGCGCTGCCCGACCCCGTGGGCCAGACCTACGCCACCGACCGCCGTCCCAACGGGCTCGAAGTGGCCAGGATGCGCGTGCCCCTGGGGGTGATCCTCATGATCTACGAGGCCCGGCCCCACGTGACCGTCAACGGCGGCGCCTTCTGCCTCAAGGCGGGCAACGCCGCCATCCTGCGGGGCGGCTCGGAGGCCCGCCGGTGCAACGAGCTGCTCGGGCGGCTCTGGCAGGAGGCCCTTGCCCAGGCCGGCCTCCCGTCCCAGGCGGTCCAGGTGGTCAGCGGCTCCCACGAGGAGATCGGCCAGATGCTCTCGCTGGACGAGCATATCGACCTGGTGATCCCCCGGGGCGGCAAGAAGCTCATCCGGGCGGTGTGCGAGCAGTCGCGCATCCCCGTCATCAAGCACTACGCCGGCGTGTGCCACGTCTACCTCGACGAGGGCTCGGACCTGGAGCGCGGCCTCGCCGTCGCCCTGGACTCCAAGACCCTCATGCCCGAGGTCTGCAACGCCATGGAAACCCTCCTCGTCGCCAGGGCCCTGGAGGGGCACCTGCCGCGCATCGTCGAGGCCTTCCGCGATGCGGGGGTCGAGGTGCGCGGCGACGAGCGGGTGCGCGCCGCGGTGGGCGACGTGAGCCCCGCCAGCGACGAGAACTGGACGAACGAGTACCTGGACATGGTGGTCTCCGTGGGCGTGGTGGACGACGTGGGCGGGGCCATCGCCCACATCAACGCCAAGGGCTCGCACCACACCGACGCCATCGTCACGGACAGCGAGTCGCGGGCCCGCCGCTTCGTGCGCGAGGTGGACTCGGGGGTGGTACTGGTGAATGCCTCCACCATGTTCTGCGACGGCGAGTCGCTGGGCATGGGAGCCGAGATCGGGATTTCCACGGACAAGCTGCACGCCCGCGGCCCCATGGGCCTGTGCGAGCTGACCACCTACAAGTTCGTCATCCGCGGCGAAGGCCACGTGATGGGCTCGAGCTAGGCACGCCGCGCCGGCGGACCACGCGGGGCCTCCCGGCCCCTGGGAAAGGAGCTGTATGGAGCGCATCGTCAGGCATTTCGTCGACGGCTTCGAGGACGCGACCGCCAGCCGCGGGGAAGCCAAGCGGCGGGTGGGCTCGGAACTGAAGTTCCCCATCGTCAACGCTCGCGGCGAAGCGGCACCCCGCGAGGCGGTGGCCGCACTGTGGGCCTTTCTGGAGGAACGCGGCTGGCAGCCGGTGGCCGACAAGCTCACCGGCAAGGTCGTGGGGGCCCGCAAGCGCGGCCCGCAGAACGACACCCTGGCCTCCTGCGAGACGGGCTACTGCAAGACCGAGTTCTCGCTCGCCCACGTGGCCAATCTCCACGAGCTCGACGACGTGGTGGGCGAGCTGCGAGAGAGCCTCCGCGACTTCTCCGACCGGGAGGGCGTCTACTTCCTGGGCTACGGCATCCAGCCCGTCACCCCGCCCAGCAAGCGCCTGCTGATCAAGAAGGGGCGCACCGCCTTCTGGGGCAAGGTCTTCAAGTCCAATCGCAAGATCGACCCCAGCGACGGCGACGACGTCCACCTGTTCACCATCAATGCCTCCAGCCAGGTGCACATCGACGTGTGCGGGGACAACGCCATCGGCGCGGTCAACACCTTCAACGGCCTCACCGCGGCCCAGATCGCCCTCACCGCCGACTCCAGCGTGTGGCAGGACCGCGTGGACCCCGACTACAAGTGCGTGTGCGAGATGTTCTGGGACTGGTGGATGCCCCAGGGCAACCGGGTGGGCGTGCCCCCCCATCCGTTCCGGGACATGGAGCACTACGTGCACACCATCGCCCGCCTCCGCCCCATCTACGTTAAGCGGGACGGCAAGCCGGTGGGCGTGATGGGCTACAAGACCTTCGCCGAATACTACCAGGCCGGCGAGAAGGCCCTGGGCACCGACGCCCGGGGCAACACCGTGCCTCTGCGGCCCTGCGACGAGGACATCGACCAGCACGGGACCTTCTACTGGTACAACGCCCGCATCTCCCGCTACTATACGCTGGAGAACCGGGTGAACGACCAGCAGCCGCCCGACGACCTGATGTGCGTGCCCGCTCTCACCCTGGGCCTCGCCGCCGCCCTCCCCGAGGCCCGCCAGGTCGTGGAGGACTACCCCTGGGAAGAGCTCCGCGCCGCGCGGGCGAAGGCCTGCGAGCAAGCCCTCGATGCCACCGCCGGCGGGCTCGAAGTCCACGAGCTGGCCCGCCGCATGCTGGAAGTCGCCCAGGGCGGGCTCCAGCGGCGGCGGCTGGGCGAAGAGCGCTACCTGGCACCCCTATGGCAGCGGCTGGAGGACCGCCGATGCCCCGCCGACGACGCCGCGGAGCAGTTCCGCGCCGGAGGAGCCGAGCAACTGGTCCGGGCCCGAAGGCTGTGAAGCCCCCTACCCGAAAGGAGCAAGCGTGAGCACCACGCAACCGTCCGAGAAGAAGGCCCGGCAGCTCGCCGGCTCCCCCTACAAGCCCCTCGCTGATGCCGACCTGCGGCGCATCGCCGAGGCCGCCTTCGAGGTGCTCGAGAAATCCGGGCTGGCCGTCTACACCCCGCGAGGCTTCCAGGCATTCAAGGACGCGGGCGCCGACGTGGACCCCGAGACGCGCACCGTCAGGCTCCCCCGCTCCCTGGTCGAGGACGCCGTCGACTCCAACCCCTCGTCCATCACCCTCTATGCCCGCGACGAGGTCCATCACGCGGTGCTGGAGGGCAACCGCGTGCACTACGGCACGGGGGGCACGGCCCTCTACGTGCTCGACCCCGACACCGGGGAGCGACGTCCCTCGACCAACCAGGACGTGGCTCTGAACGCCCGCCTGGCCGACCGGCTGGACAACATCCACGTGTTCACCATCAACGTGTTCCCCAACGAGGTGAAGGACCGGGATGCCATCGACGCCAACCGCTTCTTCCACTCGCTGGACCACACGACGAAGCACGTGATGGGCGGGGTCTACTCGCTCGACGGCTGCCGCCAGGTGGTGGCCATGGCGGAGCGGGTGGCCGGGGGTGCGGAGGCCCTTCGCCAGCGGCCCTTCGTCTCCTTCATCACCCTGATCATCAGCCCCTTCAAGATCGACGAGCACTACGGGGAGATGACCTGCTTCTTCGCCGAGAAGGGCCTCCCCGTGGTGGTGCCCACGGAGCCCATCTGCGGCACCACCTCGCCGGTGACCCTGGCGGGCAACGTGCTCACCCACATCGCCGAGACCCTGGGCGGCATCGCCATGGTCCAGTGCGTGCGCAAGGGCGCCCCGGGCATCTGCGGCAGCGTGGGCTCCACGTGCGACCTGCGCACCATGGACCACCTGGGCGGCCCCGTGGAGCGGGGCCTGATCCACGCCGCCGTCTCCCAGCTCGCCCAGCACTTCGGCATCCCGCTCTACTCCACGGCGGGCACCTCCGACGCCAAGGAGGTGGACATCCAGGCCGCCTACGAGAGCGCCGCCATCAACCTCCTGGTCGCCATGTCCGGCGCCAACTACATCCACGACGCGGCCGGGCTCATGGAGGCCGACCTCACCGTCGCCTACGAAAAGCTGGTGATGGACGACGAAATCCTGGGCATGTGCGACCGCGTGCTCCGGGGCATCGAGGTCACCGACGAGTCCCTGGCCCTCGACCTCATCGTGGGCAAGGGGCCGGGCAAGGACTTCCTGGCCGAGGAGCACACCGTGCGTCACATGCGCGGGGAGTTCTTCCTACCCCGCCTGGCCAATCGCAAGAAGCGCGACCAGTGGCGCCAGGACGACTCCGCCCTCGCCCGGGCCAAGGCCTTCGTGGCCGAGACCCGGGCCGGCGACTACCCGAGCTGCCTCGACGCCGACGTGCGGCGCCAGATTCTCGAGCAGCTCCCCCACATCCAGGCCGAGGCGTGACGCCCATGGGACTCGCAGCCGAAGAAGGCGGACGGCAGGCCGAAGGCCAGCTCCCCGCCAGCGAAGAGCTCCTCGATGGAGCCCAGCAGCCGCTCGACCTGCCGCCGGGGCTCCTCGACGAGCAGGTCGCCTTCCCCACCGTGTTCGTCGACACCGGCCGGCTGGCCCTACGCGAGGCCCGGCCGGCCGACTGCCAGCGGGTGAACGAAGCCCTGGCGGAGGCCTTCGACCGCGTGCACCCCGGCCCCGTGGCGGGCCAGGCCCTGCTCAAGGTGCACATCGGCGAGCCCCGCTGCGCCACCCGCATGCGGCCCGAGCACGCCGTTGCTAGCGCCCGGTTCCTCCGCGACCGGGGGGCCTCCGGCGTGGTGGCGGGGGACACTACCGTGGCCTACACCGGCCCCCGGGGACACCGCCGCAACCCCGTCGGCGACGCCAGCACCTACCTGGCCCTGGCCCGCGAGCACGGCTGGGCGAAGGACGGGCCCGCGGGGGTGCCCTTCGTAGTGCTCGACCGCCCCTCGACGGCGCTGGCGGGGGCCTTCGAGTTCGGGCCGGCGGAGGAGCGGAGGTGGATTTCGGGGGTCGAGCGGTTCGGCGATTTCTACCTGGCGGGCGGGTTCGGGGCGGCGGACTTCGTGGTCAACCATGCCCACCTGACCCTCCACGGGCTGGCGGGCGTGGCGGGCTGCGTGAAGAGCCTGGCCATGGGCTGCACGTCGCTGCCGGGCAAGCTGCGCATGCACCAGTCGCTCTTCCCCCGCTTCGACGAGGACAAGTGTGTGCTCTGCGGGCAGTGCGTGGAGAGCTGTCCCGCCGAGGCGCTCCACCTGCCGGAGGGGGCCGCTCGCCCGGTGGTGGACAAGGACGCGTGCATCGGCTGCGGCGAGTGTGTGGCCGTGTGCGCCGTGCGCCGCGGCGCCGTGCGCCTGAGGGGCGAGACCATCACCAACTGGCAGCGGGGCATGGCCACCCTCGGTGAGCGGATGACCGACTACGCCCTGGGCCTGATGAACGGCACGTGGCGCTCGACCATCCACGTGCTCCATCTCTACGCCGTGACCCCCCTGTGCGACTGTCTGAACACGTCCCAGACCCCTATGGTGGGCCGCGACGTGGGCTTCCTGGTGGGCAAGAACCCCTTCGCCATCGACCTCCTGGGGGCCCGCAAGCTCATCGAGGTGCTCCAGGCCGAGGGCCAGGACGTGGAGGACCCGCAGCTCCACTCCGCACAGAAGGCCGCGGCCTACGCCGCCAGGGCCTACGCCGTGCTCCAGAACACCCCGATGGAGACCATAGACGCTTCCTAACCACGCGGCGGGCCGGGGGGAGGGCGGACGCCGCGAGCCACTGAGAAGGAGAAGTCGATGTCCGAGAAGCAGCGAGAAGGCGTGGTGGTGACCCCTTACTGCCGACTGTCCGAGGCCCAGGTGGGGCTGGTGGACGGCGTCTCCCGCGACCTCCTCCAGGACCCCGGCTTCCTGTGCTACAACGCGCAGGCGGCCGAGGTGTTCCAGAAGGCGGGGGCCACGGTCGAGGAGGAGAGCGGCTGCGTGCGCGTCCGCCTCCCCGGGGCCGTGCTGGACAAGGCCCTGGAGAGCGCCCCCTCGAAGATCGTGCTGGGGGCCCGCGAGCCCGACAACCGGCTGATCCTCGACGCCGCCGAGCCCCGCGTGCGCTTCGGCAGCGGCTCCGAGACCAACGTGTGGCTGGAGGTGGGCTTCGAGGGCGCCGTGCCCACGTTCACCCGCCGCGACGGCTCCATCCAGCGGCTGTGCGCCGCCGCCCACCTGTGCGAGAACCTGGAGAACCTCGACTTCTTCATCCGCTGCGTGAACATTCGAGACCCCGAGGTCAACGAGACGAACAAGGACGTCAATAAGTACCTGGCCAGCCTGAACAACATCACCAAGCACGTGCAGGCGGGGCTCACCAGCCTGGAGGCCTTGGACGACGTGGTCCAGCTGGGCCACATCGTGGCCGGGGGCGCGGAGGCCTTCGAGAAGAACCCCGTGCTGTCGTTCATCGCCTGCGTGTTCAAGAGCCCCCTCCAGATGGTGGACGACACGGCGTCGAAGGTGATCGAGGTGGCCGAGCGCCGCCTGCCCTTGGTCATCTCCAGCTCCCCCATGGGCGGGGCCACGGCGCCCTTCGACGAGTTCGGCATGGTGGCCCAGATCAACGCCGAGCTCCTGGCCGGCGTGGCCCTCACCCAGCTCGTCCGCCCGGGCACGCCAGTCCTCTACGGCAGCGTGCCCGTGCGCACCCGGCTGGACAACCTGAACGACATGTACGGAGCCCCGGAGTTCAACCACTACAACCTGGACTGCACGCAGATGGCCCGCTACTACGGCCTGCCCTGCTACTCCACGGCGGGAGTGGGCGACAGCGAGGTGCCGGGCATCCAGGCCACCGTGGAGAAGCTCCTCACCTATCTGTCGGTGCCCACGGGCGGAGCCCAGTATATCCACTACGCCTTCGGCCTCCTCGAGCGCACCAACATGTTCTGCCCCGAGCAGGCGGTGATGGACGACGCCCACATCGGGATGGTCAAGCACACCCTCAAGGACCCGCCCGTATCGGAAGACCGGCGCGACGAAATCCTGGCCATGGTGCGCGAGGTGATGCAGACCGACCACAGGACCTACATGTACCACCTGCCCCTGCCCTCGCGGGAGCACGTCTACGCCTGCTACCCCCTGGAGGACGACGAGGGCGACGCCCTGATGGCCGCCCACAAGCGCTACAAGGAAATCATGGACCTGCCCCGCAAGCCCCTGCCCAAGGACGTGCAGGAGGAAATCCAGGCCAAGGTGCCCAACGTCCTGCCTCAGACCCTCACCGCATAGAAGGAGGTCACAGATGGTCGAGCTGAAGCCTCAAGAGCAGATGGAAGCCTACACCGAAGCTGTCAAGAGCGGCCTCTACGCCAAGCGGTCGGGCCTGGTGGGCAAGTACGACAACGTGCGCAAGTACTGGGAGGACGAGATCACCCGCGAGTTCCTCCGCCCCCACCTGCGCAAGCTCATCGAGCGCAGCCGCGAGCGCATGCGACGGGTGCGTATCCTCGACCTGGGCTGTGGCAGCGCCGACGGCTTCGAGCTCCTGGCCGGCATCCGAAACCGCGACGCCGACCTCCAGACCGACGAGGTCGAGCTCCTCACCCCCGAAGTCCTCGGCCTCTACAAGGGAGTGGACCTCAATCAGGACCTCCTCGACCAGGCGCGGGGCATCTACGGCGGCAATCCCAAGATGACCTTCGGACAGGCCGACTTCACCCAGGAGCTGCCCCTGGACGACGACGAGAAGCCCTACGACCTCTACTTCACCTCCTTCGGCACCTTCTCGCACCACAACCAGGACGAGACCGCGGTGCGCCTCCTGGCCGACATCGCACGCAAGGTCGAACACTACTGCATCATCATGTGCGATTGGCTGGGACGCTACTCCTACGAGTGGCAGACCCTGTGGACCAACGACCTGTCCGAAAACCGCAATATGGACTACGTCGTCTCCTACATCTACGAGAAGGAGGAGCGGGAGCGGCGGCGCGACGAACTCCAGCATCTCACCCTCCGCCTGATGAGCCGCCAGGAAGCCGACTCCATCGTCGAACGCGCCTCCAAGGAGGCCGGCGTGCCCATCAAGCCCCTGGTCTACTTCGACCGCTCCACCTTCACCGGGCGGCACATGGACACCGGCGACTATAACCCCGGCGCCCAGCCCATCCGCCGGGCCGTCAACTCCCTCCACGAGGCCAACGTGCGGACCGACCTCGATACCCTCCTCGTCGACTACGTGCCCAAGGCCGGCTTCGACTTCATCAACGACTACTTCGAGCATCTCCAGATGTGCTGGAACACCCTGGTGGGCCACAGCGACGAGCTGCTCCACCTGTTCCACGACGGGCGGGGCGAGTTCCTCGAGGAGCCCGAGCCGGTGCCCGCCAGCTACCCCGCGGCCCTCCGCGACATGATGCATCGGATGCGCAAGGTGGTCGAGGGGATCGGGTGGCTGCGCGTGGGCCTGCCCCGGGAGAACATCATCGAGCCCCAGCTCGGCTACGCCCTTCGCGAGCTGGTCATGCGTCTCCAGCAGGGCCAGGGCTGCGCCCACGGCCTGGTGGGCATCTTCGAGATCGACAAGACCGCCAGCTAGCCCCGGAGGCGCGGCGTGATCACCTTCGAGAAAGTCTCCAAGACCTACGCCGGCGGCGTGCAAGCCGTCCGCGAGCTGAGCCTGGAAGTCCAGGAGGGCGAAACCGTCGTCCTCCTGGGCACCAGCGGCTCGGGCAAGACCACCACGCTGAAGATGGTCAATCGCCTCATCGAGCCCTCGGGGGGGCGGATTCTCATCGATCAGACCGACATCATGGACCAGAACCCCATCGAGCTGCGGCGCAGCATCGGCTACGCCATCCAGCACATCGGCCTGTTCCCCCACATGACCATCGGCGAGAACATCGCGGTGGTGCCCAAGCTGGTGGGCTGGGCCGGCGAGGACATCGCCGAGCGGGTGGACAAGCTGCTGGCCATGGTGGGCCTGGAGCCCGAGCAGTTCCGCGACCGCTACCCCAACCAGCTCAGCGGGGGGCAGCGCCAGCGCGTGGGGGTAGCCCGCTCCCTGGCCGCCGACCCGCCCATCGTGCTCATGGACGAGCCCTTCGGGGCCCTCGACCCCATCACCCGGGAGCAGCTCCAGGGCGAGTTCATCGAGCTGGAGTCGCAGATCCAGAAGACCATTCTGTTCGTGACCCACGACGTGTTCGAAGCGGTGCGGATGGGCGACCGCATCGCGCTGCTCGACGAGGGGCGCCTCCAGCAGCTCGCCACCCCGGCCGACCTGGTGGAAAGCCCGGCCAACGAGTTCGTCGACCACTTCCTCGGCCAGCACCGCTTCCAGCTCTCCCTGCTCACCCGCACCATCGAGTCGGTCGTGAGCCGCAAAGAGGGCAAGGAGGAAGGGAAGGCAGTGGCGGAGCTTCCGGAGCCGCGCCTCAGCGCCCTGAGCCCGCTGATCGACGGGCTCGATGCGTTCAAGCGCTCGGGCGCCGAGCGCCTGCCCGTCTTCAAGGGCAAGCAGCGCATCGGCCAGCTCACCAAGCAGCGCCTGGTCGACGAAATCGCGGCCGTCTTCGGCGAGACGGCGGAGGAGGGGGAGCGCCCAGCCCCCGCTCGCCAGGCCCGGGAGGAAGGGGAGGGGACGCCATGAAACCCAAGCCGCGCCACATCGCGATTGCCCTCGTCCTGGCTGCCCTGGTGGGTGCCGGCGTGTGGTACGGCCGCCGCCCGGTGGCCGACGTACGGCCCGCCTTCAGCTCGGAGTTCAGCGATGGGCCGCGCAGCTGGCGGGGCTTGTGCCAGCGCTACGGCTTCCGGTTCCACACCCAGCCCCTCACGCTGGAGGCGGAGGAGCGCTTCAGACGCCTTGCCGAGGGGGAGGTGGACGTGATCGACGGGGCCTCGACGGACGGTCGGATCGCGGCCCTGGACCTGGTGTCGCTGAGCGACGACCGGGGCTACTTCGCGGGCTCCAAGCCCCTGCCCGTGGTGCGCCCCGCCCTGCTCGACCAGCAGCCGTGCGTGAAGAGGGTGCTGGACGAGCTGACCTACGCGCTCACCGCGCAGGCGTTCCAGCGGCTCTCCTACCAGGTGCGGTCCGAGGGCCGGTCCCCCGAGCAGGCCGTGGGCGCGTGGCTCGACGACGCGCTGTCGCTCCGCCAGGAAGGCAAGGAGGAAGCTGCGGGACGCATCGTCGTGGGCCAGACCACGGCCCCCGACCAGGACCTCCTGGCCGAGGCGGTGGCAGAGGCCCTGGCCCGCGGCACGGCGCTGGAGGTGGAGCACAAGCGCGGCCTGGCCGACGCCCAGGCGTGTGTGGACGCCCTGGGGGCCGGGCGGGTGGACGTGGCCGTGCTGTGCACGGGGCGCGTGCTCCGCAACGTCCTGGGCCGCGAGACGGGCCAGGGGCTGGGCGAGGACGTCTACGACGTGGCCGCCGCGCTCGACGAGCAGTACGGCCTGCGGTGCCTGGAGCCCTTCGAAGTGACCCTCACGCGCACGCTGATCATGCGGGAGAAGCAGGCGAAGCGCCGGGGCATCGAGTCGGTCTCCGACCTGGCGGAGCGCCAGCGCAGCCGCTTCGACGTGTTCTTCTCGAAGCACGGCGCGGAGATGCTCAGCAAGACCTACGAGCACCTGTATCTGACGTTTTTCGCCATGGTGCTGGCCACGGGCATCGCGCTGCCGCTGGGCATCTACCTGAGCAAGACTCGTTACGAGCGGCTGGCCTTCGCGATGATGAGCGCCGCGGGCATGATCCAGACGGTGCCCAGCCTGGCGCTCATCGCTCTCATCGTGCTGGTTTTCGCCCTGGTGGCCCTGCCCACCATCGGCACTGCCCCGGCCGTCACGGCCCTGGTGCTCTACGCCCTGCTGCCCATCCTGCGCAACACCTACACCAGCATTCGCCAGGTGGACCCCGCCATCGTGGAGGTGGCCCGGGGGATGGGGATGCGCCCCTCGCAGGTGCTCTTCCAGGTGGAACTGCCGCTGTCCCTGCCGGTGATCATGGCCGGCATCCGCATCTCCACCGTGTGGACCATCGGCATCGCCACCCTGGTGGGGCTCATCGGCGCCGGCGGCCTGGGCGACCTGATCATCCGGGGGCTGCGGAACTTCAAGCTCGACTACGTCTTCGCGGGCACCATTCCCGCGGCCGCACTCGCCCTGGTGCTCGACACCCTGCTGGGATGGACCGAGAAGTGGCTCACCCCAGAGGGCCTTCGCTCCCAACGACAGACCCCATGACGCTACGCACAAGGAGGAGTCCATCATGACAAACCGCCAGCGACTACTGGTATTCATCGGCGTGGTCGTGGTCGTCGGGATCCTCCTGGTGCTCGGCCCCCGGTTGATACCCCGGCGCCAGGAGCGCGGCCAGCGCGAGCAGGAGGCCCGCGGCGAGCAGCGGGCCGGAGCCGAGAAGGGCGACCAGGAGGACGGCGGCGAGACGAAGCCGGCCAAGATATCCCAAGGGCCCCTCAAGGCCGCCTTCGACGCCGAGTTCCTCACCCGCCCCGACGGCTACCAGGGGATGGTCGAGCACTACGGCTTCCGCTTCCCCGAGGAGCCGAGGCAGATGGACCCCGGCCTGATGTACAAGGCCTGCGCCGACGGCGACGTGGACGTGATCGACGCCTTCGCCACCGACGGGCGGATCCCCGCCTACGAGCTCCAGATCCTGGAGGACGACAAGGGCTTCTTCCCCCCCTACTACGCGGCCCCGCTGGTCCGGGCCTCCGTCATCGAGCAGCATTCCAAGGCCGAGAGCGTGCTCAACCGCCTCGCCGGCCGCATGTCCAACCGCCAGATGCGCAGGCTCAACTACCGCGTCGACGAGAAGGGGCGCGAGCCCCGCGACGTGGCCCGCGAGTTCCTCATCAGCCAGGGCCTCCTCGAGCGGGAGGCCCAGCCCGGCGGGGGCACCGAGGGCCCGGTGACCGTGGGCAGCAAGCATTTCACCGAGCAGGAAATCCTCGGCGAGATGATGGCCCTCATGCTCGAATACCACACCGACCTTCAGGTGAACCGCCGGCTCAACCTGGGCGGGACCATGATCTGCTTCAACGCCCTGAAGGCCGGCGACCTCGGCCTCTACGCCGAGTACACCGGCACGGGGCTGGTGAACATCCTCAAGCGCGATGTCATCGCAGACCCCGACAAAGCCTACGAGAAGGTCAAGACCGAATTCAAGGAGAGGTACGACCTGGTGTGGCTCAAGCCCTTCGGCTTCAACAACACCTACACCCTCACCATGCGCCGCGGGCAAGCCGAGGCGCTGGGCATCGAGACCATCTCCGACCTCGCTGAGTACATTAACCGCCGACGCAGCGACTAGCGCCGCGGGGCGGCGACCGCCGGGCGTCGCTACCGGGCGTCTCGGCGAGGGCCTCTCGCTGCGGCCGGTAGGTGAGGACCCGCGTGCCATGCGCGAGCTGATCGGCGCCGCCATTCCGTTTCTCGCCATCCTCAACCCCTTCGCCCTGTGCCTCTACCTGGTGGGGAAGATGGACGAGCTGGACACGCGCAGCTTCCGCACGGTCCTGCTCAAGGCCTCGGTGCTGTCCCTCGCCGTTTTCGCCCTGTTTGCTGCCGCGGGCGACAGGTTGCTGGTCGAGGTGCTGGGCATCCACACGGAGGCGATGCGCATCTTCGGGGGCGTGATCTTCTTCGCCGTGGGCTACGGCTACGCCACGCGCGGATTCCAGGAGACGGTGCTCCTGCGGGGCAGCCTGGACGATCTGCCCTCGGAGATCGCCGTGCCCTTCATGATCGGGGCGGGCACCATCACCCAGTCCGTCCTCCTGGGCAAGAGCTACTCCCTGGGCCTCGCCCTGGCCGTGATCGTCCTGAGCATGGCCCTCACCGTGGCCGCCGTGGTGTGCTTCAAAGTCATCCGCGACCGGGTGAAGGCCGCCCACGAGGCCGTCTTCGACCGGTATGTGAATATCCTCTCGCGGCTCAAGGGCCTGTTGATCGGGGCGATTTCCACGGATATGGTCGTCACCAGCCTGCGGGAGATGTGGCTGGGGAGCTGAGGGCCGCTCCGCCGCGCGTCCAGCACAGAAGGAGAGAGCCCATGAGACGCCGATGCCAGCCCTGGCTGTTTCGTGCCCTGTTCGCCGTGGTGGTTCTGCTCGGAGCTTCCTGCGGCCCGTGGGCGGGGGCCGCGGCCCTCGCCGGCGAGCCGCCGCCCGCGGAGGCCGAGGCCGCCAGCCCGGAGGAGGGCGGGGACGTCGCCGAGCTCGACATCGCCGAGCATCTTCCGCAGTGGGCGCAGGGGGAGTTCGTGGGCATCGCCGCGTGGCAATACATCGCCTGCTTCCTGCTCATCCTGCTCGGTCTGGTGGCCAGGAAGGTCTCGGACCACGTGGTGGAGACGCGGCTGGTGCCGCTGCTCCGCCGCACGCGCTACGAGGCCCTACCTCTGCTGGCCGAGGCGGCGAGCCGCCCTGCGGGCTACCTGCTGCTGCTGCTCGGCCTGTTCGCGGCGCTGGCGGTGCTGGGGCTGCCCCGCGAGCCCGACGTTCGAGGCTTCGCCTTCGGGGCCATCAAGATCCTGGTGGCCATCGACGTCATTTGGTTCCTCTTCCGGGCGGTGAACGTGGGCGAGCGGTACCTGGAGAAGCTGGCGGGGCGGAGCGAATCGAAGCTCGACGACCAGCTGGTGCCCGTGATCCGCAAGGCGCTCAAGGCCACCATCGCGGTCATCGGCTTCGTGTGGGTGGTCCAGCTCCTGGGCTACCGCGTCTCCAGCCTCCTGGCCGCCCTGGGCATCGGCGGCCTGGCCGTGGCCCTGGCTCTCCAGGACACGCTGGGCAACTTCTTCGGCTCGGTGTTCATCTTCCTCGACCGCCCCTTCGCGGTGGGCGACTGGATCAAGGTCGAGGGCGTGGAGGGGATCGTGGAGGACATCGGCTTCCGCTCCACCCGCATCCGCACCTGGCCGGCCACCCTGGTCTCCATCCCCAACAAGACCGTCGCTTCGTCCACGGTGGACAACTGGTCGCGGATGCCCAAGCGCCGCGTGATGCAGACGGTGGGCGTGACCTACGAGACCACGGCCGACCAGATGGAGGCCGCGGTGGATGGGATTCGCCAGGTCGTGGAGGGCGACGAGGGGGTGGACAAGGAGTTCATCGTGGTCCGCTTCACCGACTTCGGCGACTCCAGCCTCAACATCCTGGTCTACTACTTCACCACCGCCATCCCCTTCGCCGACCATACCGCCACCAAGCAGCGCATCAACCTCGCCATCATGCGGTTCCTGCGGGGCATGGGCCTCTCCATCGCCTTCCCCACCCAGACCCTCTACTTCGAGGGTCCGGTGGCGGAGAGCGTGGCCGAGGGAATCGGCCAACTGGGGCAGCAGCGGCCGGCCGACCGCGAGGAGTCGTGAGGGACGCGCCATGGCCGTCGGCGATGCATCGCAGCCGAGCCGCCGGCAGTTCCTGGCCCGCCTGGGCGCTACGGCGGGCCTCCTGGAGGCCACGGCAATGAGCCTTCCCCCACGGCTGCGAGCCGCCGAGGCGAGGCCCCCGCGGCCCAACTTCGTCCTCTTCTTCACCGACGACCAGGGCTACAACGACGTCGGCTGCTTCGGCTCGCCCGACATCCGAACGCCCAACTTCGACCGCATGGCCCGCCAAGGCATTCGGCTCACCAGCTTTTACGCCCAGGCCGTCTGCGGCCCCTCCCGCGCCGCGCTGATGACCGGATGCTATCCCATCCGGGTGGCCGAGCCGGGAAACACCAAGGGCCAGCACACCATCCTCCACCCCCGGGAGGTCACCATTGGCGAAGTGCTCCAGGATGCCGGCTACGCCACGGCGCTCATCGGCAAGTGGCACCTGGCGGGGGGCCGCAGGCCACACTACCCGCCCGAGCTGATGCCCAACGCCCAGGGCTTCGACTATTTCTTCGGCACCCCCTTGCACAACGGCACCACCCGCACCGTGGACGGCGGCTCCTTCCGCACCCAGCGGATGCGCAACAACCAGGTGCTCGACGACTTCCTCGACCAGGACGAGATGAACCAGCTCACCGCGACCTACACCCGGGAGGCCTGTCAGTTCATCCGCGAGCATCGCCGCCGGCCCTTCTTCCTCTACCTGGCCCACAACATGCCCCACGTGCCCCTCGGCGTGTCCGACGCCTTCCGGGGCCGTTCCGCGCGGGGGCGCTACGGCGACGTCATCGAGGAGCTCGACTGGTCCCTCGGCCAGATCCTCCGCACCCTCGAGGAGCTGGGCCTGGACGAGAAGACCCTCGTGCTGTTCACGTCCGACAACGGGCCGTGGGTGGAGAAGCACCTGGCGGGCAAGGGCGGGAAGGACGCTTACTACGGCTCCGCAGAACCCCTGCGGGGCAGCAAGATGATGACCTGGGACGGCGGCCCGCGGGTGCCCGGCGTCGCCCGGTGGCCGGGCCGCATCCCCGGCGGACAGGTCAGCGACGAGGTCGTCACCACCCTCGACGTGCTGCCCACCTTCGCCCGGCTCGCCGGCGCCCGCGTGCCCGGCGACCGGATCATCGACGGGCGCGACGTGTGGCCCATCCTCGGCGGCCAGGCGGGCGCCGAGAGCCCCCGCGAGGCCTTCTACTTCTACTGCTACACCCACCTCCAGGCGGTGCGCAGCGGCCGGTGGAAGCTCGTCCTTCCCCGGCCCGTCCGTCCGCCCTGGTGCGGCTGGTCGGCCCGGATGGTGGACGCGGTCGAGGAGCTCAGGCTCCACGACCTGGGGGCCGACATCGCCGAGCAGCACAACGTCGCCGACCAGCATCCCCGCGTGGTGGCCCGGCTCATGGGGCTCATCGAGGCCGCTCGCCAGGACCTCGGCGACTACGACCGGGTGGGCCAGGGCGCACGCTTCTTCGACCCTGGGCCCAAGCGACCGGACGTGGACTTTTGGAAGCGGCGCAGGCCCCGCGCCGCGGGTGGGGAATAGGGCCGCGGGAGCCGCGGCGGGCTGGCGAGGCAGCCTATTCCTCGGGCATGTAGATGACGCGCAGGCCGGCGTCGCCGTCCTCCCGCTCCGCCGCATGCGCCCTGCGGTTGGCGGAGCGGGCGCTATCGGCCTTGTAGTACCAGGAGCCCCCGCGCAGGACTCGGCCCGTGCCCTCCGAGGGTCCCTGAGGGTCGATCTTCTTGGCGCCGGCGTAGGAGAAGGCGTAGTAGTCCTCGCACAACTCCCAGACGTTCCCGCTCATGTCGTAGAGGCCCCAGTCGTTGGGCTCGAGCTGGCCCACCTCGTTGGTGCCCTCGTCGCGCTTGTAGACCCAGGCGCAGGCGGGGTCGAACTCGTCGCCCCAGTAGAAGCGGGTGGTGGTGCCCGCCCGACAGGCGTACTCCCATTCGGCCTCCGTGGGGAGGCGATAGGAGCCGCTGGGGTCCATCTCGGAGAGCTTGGCGCAGAAGGCCTTGGCGTCGTTCCACGAGACCATCTCGACGGGGCGGTTGTCGCCCTCGAAGCGGGAGGGGTTGCGGCCCACCACCTTGCCGTACTGGGCCTGGGTGACCTCGTGGACGCCCATGTAGAAGGGCTTGGAGATGGTCACCTCGTGGGCCGGCGCCTCGTCGGCCTCCCCCTCGTCGGTGCCCATGGTGAAGGTGCCGGCTTCGATGCGGCGGAACTTCATGCCGATGCTGTTGGTCACCACTTCTCCCTCGTGCTCGGTCTCCACGGCTTCGACGGTCTCGACCTTCTTGCCCGCCGCCTCGTCGTCGCCGCCGCAGGAGACCAGAAGCGATGCCGCCAGCACGGCCAAGAGCCCGCTCGCCCATCGGATGCGATGTTGCACCTGGAAACCCCCTAGCCTAGACTCTGCGCTCGTACCTCGGCCGTCTCACCCGTGAGTGCGGAGCGCGGCCACACGTGCCTCACGCCCCCCTCTATACCAGGAAGCGGGCGGATCGTCAAGGGCCCGCCCCCCATGGCCGCGATTGACCGCGCTGCGCGGAAGCGGTATCCTGAGCCCCCTGCGAGGGGCGGGCCAGCTCTCCGTGGCTGCGATGAGAAGGAGATCGCCGTGAAAACGTTCGAATCGCTGCTCGATCTCGTGGCCGACCAGCCCACCTGCCGCCTGTCCGTGGCCGCGGCCCAGGACCATACGGTGCTGGCGGCGGTGCGCGACGCCGAGGAGCGCGGGCTGGTGGAGGCGGCGCTGTTCGGCGACCGGGAGGGCATCCGCGCCGCGGCGGAGCGGGCCGCATACCGCCTCCGGGAGGGCCAGGTGGTCCACGAGCCCGACCCCGTGCGGGCCGCCCGGGGCGCGGTGGCCCTGGCCTCGAGCGGGGAGGCGGACATGGTGATGAAGGGCTACATCCACACCGACGACTTCCTGCGGGCCATCCTGGACAAGGAGCGGGGCCTGCGCACGGGCTCCATCATGAGCCACGTGTTCATCGCCGAGAGCCGCCAGCTCGACCGCCTGACGTTCATCACCGACGGGGCGATGAACATCGCGCCCGACCTGGAGCAGAAGGCGGCCATCCTGCTCAACGCCGTGCACATCGCCCGCGCCTTCGGCATCCAGCGCCCCAAGGTGGCCGCCCTGGCCGCGGTGGAGCTGGTCAACCCCCTGATGCCCGCCACGCTCGATGCCGCGGCCCTGGCCGAGATGAGCCGCAGGCGCCAGTTCTCCGTGCCCTGCGAGGTGGACGGCCCCTTCGCCCTGGACAACGCGGTGAGCGAGCTGGCCGCCAGGCACAAGGGCATCAGCGGCTCGGTGGCCGGCTGGGCGGACATCCTGCTGGTGCCCAGCATCGAGGCGGGCAACGTCCTGGCCAAGGCCCTGGTCTACCTGGGCGGATGCCGGCAGGCGGGGCTCCTGCTGGGGGCCCGGGTGCCCGTGGTGCTCACCAGCCGGGCCGACACGGCGGAGAGCAAGCTCCTGTCCATCGCTTCCGCGGTGTTCACCATCAACCTCGGCCGCGACCTGTGGCTCAAGGTGGGCAAGGTCCACTACTGAGATTCACGAACGCACACAGGGGACCGGCGGTTGACCCTTGACGCGCGGTGATCGGCCCCTTAAGATGCGGACCGCGCGGGCAGGCGCTCCCACCGTGGCGGCGCGCCGGCGTGGGTCCGAGGCTCGAACCGTGCACCCGCAGCGATGGAGGCGGATGTCGCCATGGCCCTCCAGATCACCGAGCTGACCTTCCTGAACCAGCTGGCCCACCGGTTCGACCTCCCGGTGCCCGAGCACCTGGAGGCGGGGGCGTCGCGGCGCGCCATCCGCGAGGCCCTGGCCCGGTGGGGCGGCAAGGGGGTGGTGAAGGCCGACGTGATGGCCGGCGGCCGGGGCAAGGCGGGCGCCGTGAAGGTGGTGGAGGACCCGCAGGAGGCCGCGGCCGAGCTCCGTCGCCTGGCCACCGCCAAGGTGCAGGGCATGGAGGCCCGCAGCGCCTACCTCACGCAGTTCATCCCCGCCGAGCTCCAGATCTACTCCGCCATCACCTACGACTCCCGCTTCCTCGGCCCCTCGCTCACGGTCTCCATGAAAGGCAGCGTGGACATCGAGTCGGTGGGCCCCGAGGACAAGCGCACCATCCCCGTGGACGTCTTCAAGGGCCTGGACGCCTACCAGGCGTCGCAGCTTCTGGGCGAGCTGGGCTGCCCGCAGCGCCTGATCTCCATCATGTCGCGGACCCTGGTGAGCTTCTGGGACATGTTCATCTCCACGGGCATGCGGATGTGCGAGGTGAACCCCTGGCGGCTGGGGCCCGACGACAGGCCCTACGCCTGCGACTTCAAGGCCGTCTTCGACGCCGCCAACTACAAGGTCAAGGAGGCCGACCTGCGGTTCCCCGAGTACCCGGAGAACGTCACGGAGTTCGAGGAGGAGATGGCCGCCTGGGACGCGGCCAGCTACCGGGGCCAGGCCCACGTGTGCGAGCTGGGAGGCGACCTGGTGCTGCCCATCCTCTTCGGCGGGGGAGCCAGCACCATCGCGGCCGAGACCCTGGAGGTGGCCGGGGGGAGGCCCATCTTCCTCTCCGACTTCGGGGGCAATCCCCCCTACGAGCGGATGTACGGCACCGCCGAGCGCTGCTTCCGCCACCACCTGGCCGGCGCCTCGACCCTCTTGATCCTGGGCGGCAAGGCCAACAACACGCTGATCGACGTGACCTTCCAGGCCATCGCCGATGCCCTGGTCGACTACTTCGAGCAGCAGGGGCGGGTGGAGGTACCGGTGATCATCGGGCGGGGCGGGCCGCGCATCGTGCCTGGCTTCATCGGGATGCGCGAGGCCCTCGAGTCGCTGCGCCTGCCCTATGTGATCTTCGGCCACGACACCCCCATCACCCTGGTGGCGGAGTACGCCGCCCGGCTGGGGCAATTCGTCGAAAGCCGCAAGGAGGCCCACCATGCGGGCTAGGAAGCTCTCCGGACTGCTCAAGAAGGACGACCGCGTGGCGGTGAGCAACATCACCGGGCGCGAGGCCTCCAAGGTCACCGCCGTCTCCCAGCGCTACTGCGGCAACATCGTGGGCGGATGGGCCCTGGGCAAGAAGGGGCAGACTATCGAGGTGCCGGGCAAGGAGCCCGTGCCCGTGTTCCCCACCTGCCGCGACCTTTACGCCCGCCTGCCCAAGGGCGAGCATCCCAACAAGGTGGTCATCTACTCCCCGCCCGAGGCCGTCTACGGCGAGGTCAAGGAGGCCATCCAGCACGGCGGCAAGCGCCTTCAGACCCTGTTCATCATCACCGAAAACGTCTCCATCGAGGTGACCGCCAAGATCCAAAAGATCGCCCACGAGGCCAACGTCGACGTGGTGGGCTGCAACACCCTGGGGGTGGTCAACGCCCACGAGCAGGTGCGCGTGGGAGCCGTGGGCGGCGAGGACCCCGAGGAGACCTTCAAGCCCGGCAGCGCCACCATCATCTCCAACTCGGGCAACATGGTGAACACCATGGCCAGCTACATGCTGGCCGCGGGCATCGGCGCCCACTTCGGGATCTCCACGGGCAAGGACGTCCTGATCCTCACCCCCCTGGTGGAGTTCCTCAAGCTCGCCTCCCGCAGCGAGGGGACCCGCCTGGTGGTCCTCTACGTCGAGCCGGGGGGCCTCTACGAGCACCACGCCATCGAGTGGATGCGGCGGACCGGCTTCGACAAGCCGGTCCTCGTCTACGTGGCGGGCAGCCTGATGGAGGGCCGGCGGGTGTCGCTGGGCCACGCGGGGGCGGTGGTGGAGGGCCGGGGCACCAGCGCCAGCGGGAAGATGGCCGCCTTCGACGACTACTTCGGCCTGGGGCCCTTCGACCCCGACGAGCCGCCCGGCGAGGACGCGGCGGAGAAGCTGCGGCGAGGCATCCGCGTGACCACGCTCCACCATCTGCCCGCCGCCGCCATGGCCATCTACGAGGCGCTGGGCTGGGAGCGCGACTTCCCCGTCCGCCACCAGTTGCGGCTCAACCCCTGGTTCCTCAACTACCGCTACCTGCGCGACGAGCTTCCCGGGCCGCTGCTGCTGCGCGAGGGCCAGATCCCGGAGCCCTACCGCTCCCAGTTCGCCCAGCGGATGAAGGTTACGGTGGGCCTCCTGGCCTCGCGCCGCGACATGCGCCACGCCTCCCACGCCTCGTCGCTGGACGCGGCGGGGCAGCGCGTCTACGGCTACCCCCTCACCGAGCTGATGGCCAGCCGCTCGTTCGGCGAGGCGGTGATCCTCTACTGGACGGGCGAGCTGCCGCGCCACGACTTCGAGCCGCGGCTGGTGGAGATGTGCCTCACCGCCTCGCTGACCAACGGCCCGGGCACCATCTCCGCCCAGGGAGCCAAGCTCTCCGCCTCGGCGGGCAACGCGCCCAACACCGGGATGATCGCCACACTGGCCTCCATCGGCACCGTGCACGGGGGAAACGGCCGCCAGGGAGTGCGATACCTCCTGAGCATCTTCCGGGACCGCGACCTTGCCGACCCCTACGACCCCGACCCGCCCTTCGACCTCGCCGAGCTGGCCCGCCAGACGGCCGACGAATTCAAGGAGGCCAAGGACGCGGCCAAGGAATCGGGGGTGGAGTACGAGCGCATCCCCTGCCTCGGCCACCCCATCTTCAACGACAAGGCGGTCAACTACGACCCCCGGGAGCGGGTCATCGCCCAGGCCCTCCGCGACGCGGGCCGCAGAAACGTGTTCCTCGACTTCTACCACCACCTGGCCCACGCCCTCTACGAGGTGGGCGTGGCGCGCCGCGTGTGGGCGGTGAACATGGACGCGGCCCTGGCTTCGGTGTGGCTGGGGATCTGCTGGGAGGCCCTGATGGACAAGCGGATCACCCTTCGGCGGGTGGAGGATTGCGCCTTCCTGGGCTTCGCTCTGGGGCGGGCCGCGGGGGGAGCCGCCGAGTTCCTCGACCACCAGGACCACGGCACGCCGATGGACATGCGGGTGCCCACCTCGGAGTGCCGCTCCCTGACCCGCCCTCGCGACCTTCCGCCACGTCCGCAATAGGAGACCGGGCCGGAGGGAGGGTCAGTCGAGGAGGATGCTGAATCTCTTTCGGATTTCGCGGTCCAGGTCCTGGGGCAGCGGCTCGCGGGGCGCGGCGGAGGGGCCGTTGCTGAGGATGTCGCGCACCCTCTCCCGGGCCTTCTCGTTGATGCCCTCCATGCCCAGGCTCTCCCAGGTCTCGCGGTCGCTGCGGTCGGCCAGCATGGGCTCCAGGTACTCGGTGCGCACGAAGCGCACGGTGTGCTCGGAGGCCAGGTAGTTGCCCTGGGGGGCCATCTCCTCGATGACGTCGTAGGCCAGGGTATCCTCGTCGACCTCGATGCCCCGGACGGCGCGGAGGGCCATCCCCAGGATCTCGTTGTCGATCACCAGCTGCTCGTAGTTGATGGTGAGCAGGGACTCGAGCATGCCGGCGGCGTGGTGGATGATGTTCGAGCCGGACAGGGCGCACTGGAGGATGGCGAAGCACTTCTCGTAGACGGCCTGGATGTCGGGGATCTTGGCCTCGGTGATCCCCGCCGAGTTGTAGTTGGGCACGCGGATGTACTGGGATAGCTGGGCGATGGCCGCGTTCATCATCCCGAACTCCACCCCGCCCCCGACGTAGCGCAGGCGCCGCATGTCGGCCATGGACGGAATGCCCCCGTAGATCACCGGCGCCCCGGGGCGGACCATCTGGGTGAAGACCACCCCCGCCAGCTCCTCGGCGTGGAGCTGGACGAGCGTGCCCGCCAGGGTCACCGGCGAGGTGGCGCCGGCCATGGGCGCCGAGGAGAGGGCCACCGGCACGCCGCTGCGCACCACCTCCAGAAGGGTGCGGGTGCCGTCGGGGTCGAAGTTCAGGGGGCTGTTCATCCAGCTCACGATGACGGTGAACAGGGGGCCTGCCTGGAAGGCCTCTTTCGAACCGGCGAGCAGGCCGCCCAGTTCCACCACGTTCTTCGCCCCCTCGGGGGTATAGGCGGCGCCCATCACGTGCTTCGTGGTGTTGGCCAGGGAGGCGTAGAACTCGTTGACCGCCCGGTCCTCGTCGGGCACGTCCTGGGCGGAGCAGGGCCGGACGAAGAAGTGGACGTTGGGGAGGGCCTCCACCAGCCGGGCCATGTCGGCGATGTCCTGCAAGCGGCTGGCTCGGACCTTCTGGGTTTCGAGGTCCTCGACTTTCACGGCGGCGCCGCCGGTGCCGAAGTGGGTGCGCCGGCCGCCGGCGTCCAGGTGGTGCTCGGCCTTCCTCCCGCAGAGGGTCACGCTGGAGGGGGCCATTCGCAGGGCCTTCTCCACGATCCCCGACTTCATCCTCACCCGCCCGTCGGCGGGGTCCACCCGGGCTCCCTTGGCGGCGAGGATTTCCCGGGCCTCCTCGAGGTCCACGCGCACCCCCACCTGGTCGAGCACCCGCAGGGAGGTTTCGTGGATGCGGCCGATGTGGTCGCGGCTCAGGGGGCGGTACTGGCCTCCGACGAGGCCCTTGCCCGGGCCGTTGGCGTCTTGGGCGGCCATGGGGGATGCCTCTCAGGGGGAAGGGAGGGGAGGAGGGTGGCGGGAGCTGGGGGTCACAGCGAGACGACGGCCCGGGTGATGCCTCCTTGCTGCTGCCACTGCTGGATGACGTCGTTGACTTCTTCGAGGGAGATGAGCCTGGAGATGAGCTTCACCAGGTCGAGGCGTCGCCTTCCCCCGACCAGGGCCATCAGCTTGTGGATTTCGTCGGGGAGGTTGCCGCAGCTCCCGGTGAAGCGCTTCTCGAACACCCCCACTTCGTCGTGGGGCTGGATCTTGATGGGGCGGTCGTAGGTGGCGACGACGATGAGCTGGCCCCCGGGGCAGGTGCTCTGGAGGGTGACGATGGTCTCGTTGGAGCCCGTGTCGGTGACCCCCGCGGTGTCGAAGACCACGTCGGCGCCTTCCCCGCCGGTGACCTCCTTGATCTCCTCCACGGGGTCGTCGCGGGTGCTGTTGATGGTCACGTCGGCGCCCAGCTCGCGGGCCAGGAGGAGGAGCTTGTCGCTTCGGTCCACGGCGATGATGGGGTAGGCTCCGGAGACCTCGCGAGCGAGGTGCAGGAGGCTCATCCCCACGCCGCCCGTGCCCCACACCACGATGCTGTCGCCCACGGCGATGCGGGCGATGCGCAGGGCGTGGTAGGCGGTGGCCACGGCGCAGCCCAGGATGGCTCCCTCGGGGAAAGTGACGTTGGTCGACATGGGGATCATGTTCCGGGCCGGCACCTTGACGTATTCGGCGAGGCCGCCGTCGACGTCGCGGCCGAACATCAGCTGGTTGTGGCAGAAGTTGTAGCGCTCCCTCAGGCAGGCCCGGCATTCGCCACAGTAGATCACGTTGTGGACGGCCACCCGGTCGCCGGGCTTGAACACCGGGAGCTGGAGGCGCCCGCTGCTCACGGAGCGGCCCACGGCCTCCACCACGCCGGAGATCTCGTGGCCCAGGGTGATGGGCAGGCGGCTGACCTTGGCCGTGCCTCGCAGGTGGTGGAGGTCGGTGCCGCAGATACCGCAGGCCCGCACCTTGACCACGGCCTGGTTGTCGTCCTTCTCGTCGTTGTCGTCGATCTCCGGCGCGGGGATGTCCTGGAGCTCCATGGGCCGGCCGATTTCCACCATCCTGAGCGCTTTCATCGCCTCTCTCCCGCCGGTGCGCAGGCTGGACAGGTTGGCCCGAGGCCGGGTTCGCCTACGGGGAAGTTGTCGTTGGGGGGATGCTGGGAGCAAGTACGGGGACGAGGCAGGAGCCCGGCTTCCCGTCGCAGCGGCCATCCCTCGCAGGCGCACCGTTGCCAAACAGCAGGGCTGCCGCGTGCCCTTCGGCCAACTCCCTGGGGAATATACTCGGACGGTGGCGCGTTTTCAAGTTCTTGTCAGAAAAAAGTTTACCCCGTGCGGGCCTCTCACCGGGCATCGAGGCCCAGCTCCTGGAGCTTGGCTGGCGTAGGCAGCCCCCGCTCGTCCCATCCTCGGCAGGGGTAGTACTCCCTGAGCATCCGCTCCAGGTCGGGCAGGCAGCCGGCGGCCCCTCCCGTCTCGCGGGGGAGGGTGCGCAGGCGGGCCGGGAGGGTATCGTCGGCCCGGCTCACGCCCAAGCTCGCGTTGTAGAGGCGCTTGAGGTTGAACGCCCGCTCGCCGGCCCGCATCAGCTCGCCGAGATCGATGTCCCACCCGGTCACCGCGTTGAGCAGCTCGAGCAGGTGATGGGGCTGGACGCCGCCGTAAAGCGAGAACTTGCAAATCTTTAGGGCATCGAACAGGCACATGAGGTCCTGGAGGCTGGCCACCATCGCCGCCTTGCCCTCCTCGGTATGGGGCGGGGGGCAGCGGTGATAGCCCAGTTCGGGCAGGTTGATCCAGCCTTCGAGCGGGTGGGAGAAGGCCTGGAGGTGGCAGGCGCCGCGGTTCGAGGTGGCGTAGCCCAGGGCGAGGCTGAAGAAGGCCCGGGGGTCGTGGGCGGGAAGCTCCATCCCCTTGACCTCCATGGCGAACTGGCGGGCCTCGCCGCCCAGCCGCTCGGCGGCCCGGCGGACCCCCTCGCCGAGCAGTCGCCCCAGGCCTCGCCGCTGGCCGATCCGCCGTACCAGCTCGACCAGGGCCTCCGCGTTGCCCCACCTGAGGTCCAGCCCGTCGGCGTCGCCGGGCGAGAGCAGCCCCCGCTCCGCGGCCTCCATGGCGAAGGCCACCGCCGAGCCCGCGGATATGGTGTCCATGCCATACTGATTGCACAACTGGTTGGCCATCTCGACCGCTCCCAGGTCGTCCACCAGGCACAGCGAGCCCAGGGTGCCCACGCTCTCGTACTCCGCGGCCGCACCGTCCACCCCCTGGTAAGGCCCTTCGGTGATCTTGACGGACTTCCCGCAGGCGATGGGGCAAGTCTTGCACGCGTAGTTCCCGGCGAACAGGGTACGCCGCATCCTGATGCCCGACAGGCGCGTGGCCCCTTGGGGCCATGCGGAGCCCCGCCAGTTTTTCAGCGGCAGGTCGCCCAGCTCGTCGAGGAGCTCGGTGGAGCCGCTGGTGCCGAACTCGGTGAGGAAACGGGTCTGGAGCCTGATGGCCGGGCTGAGGGCCTTGGCGGCCGCCTCGAGCGCCTCGGGCCGGGCCACGGGGGTCTTCTGGCTGCCGTGGACGACGACGGCCTTGAGCCTCTTGGCGCCCATCACGGCGCCCAGGCCGCCCCGGCCGCCCGCCCGCGCCCGCTTGCCGCCGTGCATCACGGAGGCGTAGCGCACCAGGGCCTCGCCCGCCGGCCCGATGCAAGCCACGGAGGCCTTCTCGGAGGTCTGGTCCTTGAGAGCGGGGGCCGCGGCGTAGGTGTCGGTGCCCCACAGGGCCTCGGCGTCGCGGGCCTCCGCCTCGCCGTCGTGGACCCAGAGGTAAACGGGGCTGGCGGCCTGGCCGACAACGATCAGCCCGTCGTAGCCGGCCTTCTTGAGGCCCGTGCCCCAGGCCCCGCCGACGTCGGCCTCGCCCCAGATGCCCGTGAGGGGCGAGCGGCTGACGATGGCGTGGCGGCTGCTGGTGGGGATGCGGGTGCCCGTGAAGGGGCCGGTGAGGAAGATCAGCGGGTTGGCGGGCGAGAGGGGCTCCGGCCGGTCGGGGGCCCGCTGGTGGAGGAGCCACGCTCCGAGGCCGCTGCCCCCGATGAAGCGCCGCGCCGCCGCCTCGTCCAGGGGCACGTCGGCGGTCGTGCCGGCGGTGAGATCGACCTCCAGGAGCTTCCCGGCGTAGCCGTGCATCGGTGGTGCCTCTCTCGGTGAGTGTGCTCGTGTGTCGTGCCCGCGGCGCGGAGGCGGCTCAGTCGCCGGCCCGCAGGATGCGCAGCGCAGTGTCCTGGGCGTAGGGCGGGGAATCGAGCCGTCGCTCGCCGCCGGGGTGGCGGAAGGTCTCCGACCTGTCGACCTCGCCGGTCCGGGTGTTCACCCACTCGGCCTCGTAGGCTCCTGCGGGCAGCTCGATGCGGAGGCTGGCCTCCCGCCCCCCGCGCAGGTAGAGGGCGTATTGCTTCCCCGGCTCGGCCAGGACCCGCGCGGTGGCCTTCTCGGGCACGCCGCCCTTGACGATCTCGTCGTGGGGGGCCATCCGCACGAAGTCGAAGCCCTCGATGAACCGCTTGAGGATAGCCAGCTGCCGGCGCAGCGTGCGGCCCCCGCCGCCGGGGGCCCGGGGCTTGGCCGAGCCGTCCTCGTGGTCGGGGGTGAAGGAGTAGTCGAGATTGCTGTAGATGGCGCCGCCGGCGACGAGGAAGTCCCAGCCCTCGGCGCGGTAGATGAAGTCGCTGTGGCCCTTGAAGCCCGTTTCGTCGTCGGCGATGACCTTCTCCAGGCCGTAGTTCATGGCCACGGTGTCGGGCGGGGTGGCGTAGTGGAAGTTGAAGATGGAGACGGCGGGATGGGGGTTGCGGACCTTCTTCTTGCCGTTGGCGATGTTCTGGGCGATGAGGTGCTTGTGGGGGAAGCTCTTCTCGGCGTCCACGATGGCGTCGATGATGCGATGCTGCCAGCGGAGGCTCACGCCGCCGAAGTAGGGCTCGTTGCACACCTCGTAGGTGAGGTTGTCGACGTCGCGGAGCTCGGCCACCACCTTGCGCACCAGGGCCTCGTGGGCCGCGAGCAGCTTCTTGTGCTTGAGGGTATAGACCTCGGTGCGGGGGCAGGCGCCGATGCCGTTGACGTTGTTGGCCGCGTTCATGGGGCTCAGTCGCCACATCTCGTCCTTGTAGAAGGGGCAGAAGAGGACGAACTCGACGACGATGCCCCGACGCCCGGCCTGGGCGAGAAAGTCCTTCAGACGCTCGAAGTAGGCCTCGTCGTAGCGGGTGAGGTCGAACTTGTTGCCTCCGTTGGCGTAGCCCGGCTGGTCGCTGCGGGCCCAGGGGCAGACGAGCCGGCCGGACTTGGGAGCCAGGGGATTGCCCTTGATGCCGAAGGACTTGGCGGATTCGCAATACACGCCGCTGAAGGTGCGCGTGAGGTTCAGCCCGTGGGCCTGGAGCTCGTCGAGGTAGGGCAGGTAGTCGAAATCGAGGTTCAGCACGGCCCCGTAGTGCTCGCCCGAGGTGACCAGCACGGTGGGCTTGCCCCGCCAGGCCAGGTAGTGGGGGTTCTGCGGGTGGAGGGCGATGGGCGCCGCCCCCTCGGCCTGCGACGCGGCGAGCAGGGCCAGGAGCAGGGGACTCATGGGATTTCTCTCCTCGTCTCGGACCGGCTCTCGCGGCGGGCCGCCTACGGGGCCTCCCAGTAGCGCTGGCTGGCGATGGCCGCGAGGGCCTGGCTGGTGTAGGCGCCGCTCTTCCAGTTGCGCCGCAGGCGCGCCAGGGTGCCCAGCATGGCCCAGGAGTGGCGGAGGGGCCTCACCGTGGACTCCCCCTGGCGAAGCAGGCGCACGGGGATGCGGCGGATCTCGAGGTTGTACTTCAGCGCGATGTAGAGCAGCTCCACGTCGCCGCCGAACCCGCTGTCGGTGAGCAGGGGAAAAAGGGCCTCCGCCACGTCGGCACGAAAGCCCTTGAGCCCGCACTGCGAATCGGGCACGCCCCCCGTCACCAGCAGCCGCACGGCCTGGCGGAACAGCCACATGGTGAGCCGCCGCAGGGCCGGCAGCTCCTCCCGGTAGCGCGAATCGGGCAGCGTGCGGTCGCCGATCACCAGGTGGAAGCCCCGCTCGTTCACCAGGTGCTCGATGTAGGTGATGGCCGCGTGGTCGAAGGGCACGTCGGCGTCGGTGAACACCCGGCACGAGCCCCGCGCCGCCGCCATGCCGTCGCCCAGCGCGGCGAACTTCCCCCGGTTCTCCTCCGAGGCGACCACCCGCACCCGCTCCGAGGCCAGCTCCCGCATCACCGCCGCCGAGCCGTCCGTGCTTCCGTCGTCCGCCAGCACGATCTCGTAGGACAGCCCGCGGCCGTCGAGGAACTCCTGGAGCCCGCGCACGCTCTCCTCGATGAACGCCGCGGCGTTGTAGACGGGGACCACCACCGAGAGGTTCACGACGCCCTCCCTGCGATGGCGAAAAGCAGGTTGCCCAGCGGCTGGCCCAGGCGCCACTCCAGCCGGTCGAGCCGCTCGGCCAGCCGCCACGACAGCAGGGCCGCGAACGGCGCCAGGCCGCAGAAACGGCCGTAGCGGGCCGCCGCCAGGCCCGCCTCGCCCAGAGCCCGCTCCAGGCGTCGGCGGGTGAACCGCGTGACGTGCTGGCCGTGGCGCATGGGCGGGGACAGGCGCAACAAGTCCATCGTTGCTTCCACGGCGGGCCACAGGCTGTGGACGTTGGGGGTGGTGAGCAGCAAGCGGCCGCGGGGCGCGAGCAGGCGGCCCAGGCGGCGCAGCAGGTCCACCACCTGCTCGGCGACCAGGTGCTCGACCACCTCCATGCACACTACCAGGTCGAAGCTCTCGTCCGCAAAGTCCAGCTCGCCGAGCCGCCCATGGTGGAAGCGAAGGCCCTGTCGGGCGAAGCGCTGGCGAGCGAAGCGGATGGCCGCATCGTTGCTGTCCACGGCGTCCACGTCGGCCCCTTGCTCGGCCAGGAAGTGGGCGACCACGCCGGAGCCGCAGCCCGCATCGAGGGCTCGCCAGCCGGGCTGGGGCGGCACCGTGCGGCCCACCAGCTCGAGCTTGCGCTGGTGCCAGAAGCGCTGGACGGCGGGGCCTTCGGTCAGCGCTCGCCACTGGTAGTCGCCGGGGATGGCCACGGGGTCGCCGGTCCGCCACCCCGGCCTGGCGTTCGGTGCTGCGTGGGGGCTCTGGGCCATGAGGCGTCGCACCGCGGCTAGGGCTCGGGCACGGGCTCGAGGTGGACCTGGCGGATCGGCTCGCCGCCGCGGGGCAGGGCGATACCGTCCACGAACTGGGTATCCACGATCACCTGCCCCGCCTCCCAGGCCCACGTGGGCAGGAGCCCGTCGGCGGGCAGGTACCACAGGGTCAGCGGCTCGCCATCGCGGCGGGCCAGGCGGAGCACCACCGCCAGGTCGGCCTCCGTCGCCGCCTCGCAGCGCCAGTAGAGGGTCAGCCTGGCCCGCGTGCCCGCTTGCGCGGCGTCGTAGCCCACCAGGGTGGCGAAGCCGCCCAGGGTCCTGCCCACACGGTACCGCGGCGTGGGCTCGGCGTCAAGCGTGTAGCCTGCCGCCAGGCCGCGGTCCGGGGCCGACCGCTCGAAGACCAGGAAGCCCTCCCTGGCGAACACCGCGGCGTAGCGGTCCGAGCGGAGCAGCCGGTTTCGCCAGGCGGCCACCCGGGGCAGGCCCTCCCACGCGTCGCGGAGGTCGAGCACCATGTAGTCCGCCTCCGTCCAGTGCTTGCCCGAGACGTAGAGGGCCTCCTGGTCGGTGAAGTGGGCGCCCAGGCGGCAGGTGGTCCACAGGCTGCCCGAGCGGGGCGTGAGCCGCCGAATCTCCTCCACCACTTCCGCTCGGGGCGAGACCTCGAAATGCCGCCAGGGCACCGTGCGCACGAAGAAAAAACAGCCCGCCAGGCCCGCCGACGCCAGGGCACCCAGCGCCGCGGCGCGCACCAGCCGTGCCGCGTCGGGCCGCCAGCGGGGCCGCAGCCGCCCCGCCAGGCGCGGCCCCCAGCGCCCCAGGTTCCCCAGCCCGCAGACCGCCGCCAGGTAGAGGCCGGGCAGGGCGGGCGACTGGGCGCCCACCCAGATCACGTGCTTGCCGAAATAGCGGGCCATGGCCAGGATCGCGAAGCTCGCCCCCCACACGACCGCCGCCGACGCACTGAGCAGCGGCAGGCACAGCAGCGGCACCGCCAGGTGGAGGAGCAGGAAGAGCTTCGGCCGCTCGCCCAGCACCGTGCGCAGGAAGTCGCCGGGGCGGCGCACCACGTTCCACAGCACCTCGCCCGCACTGTCCCCGAACCGCGAGAGCAGCGGCGTGAAGTCGTAGGCCTGCCCGAACACGTACGGCACCGCCACCCGCGTGACGAACACGTAGTAGCCCGCCCCCAGGGCCACGGTCGCGCCCGCCAGGCCCCAGCGGCGGTGGCGGACCGCCACGTAGACGCCCAGCATCACCACGATGGGCGCCGCCGTCTCCTTCGTCAGGAGGGCCAGCACCAGGAACAGGAAGTACCACGGCACCCGCCGCCGCTCCAGGAACACCACGGCCCACAACACCAGCGCGGGCAGCAGCGCCATGGGGCGGAAGCCGTAGTCCGCGGGCAGGTTCACGAACGCCGTGGTGGGCGCCACCAGGTAGGCGACCGCCAGGCACCACGCCGCCAGCCGGTCCCTGACCACCGATTGGCCAAGGAGATACACCGCCACGCCGCCGCTCGCGAGGGCCACCGACTGGAGGACGAACAGCGTCTCGTGGGCGGGCCACAGGCGGTAGAGGTACGACAGCGGCGCCAGGATCAGGAAGCAGTGGGCGTGCAGCGCCACGCCCGTCGCCTCCCAGTGCGTCCGCAAGCCCTCGCCCCGGCTCGCCTGGAAGAGCGCCTCGGCGAACATCCCCGAGTCGGGGAAGCCCAGCCGCAGAGCCCAATACTGGCGCAGCAGCAGCGCCGAGAAGAACGCCGCATACCCCGCGCTCAGGACCACCACGCTCCAGGCCGAGAACGCCGCCCGCGTGGCCCGGCGCCCCGGCCCGATGCCCGCCACGTAGCCGCCCGCCCCCACGCACAGGCCCACGCACAAGATCATCAGGAACACCGGCCCCAGCGTGAGCGGGAGCCCCAGGAAGTGGTGGGCGGGCACCGCCAAGAGCAGGATCAGCGGGTAGAACGCCGGCGCCGCCTTGGCCAGCGCCTGCCGCCAGGCCCGGCCCTCGCGACGCACCAGCACGCCGGCCAGGGCCAGCCAGCCGCCGCCCACCAGGGCGCCCCACAGGGCCGCGAACTCCGCCAGGTGGGGGAAGGCCAGGGTACGGCTCGCCCACGCGGGGACGTACTCGTTCCCGCCCGAGAAGTCCTCCTCGACGTAGTAGAGGTGGTAGTCGCCGGCCTCCCCGCGGAAGTAGAAGGCGAAGCCCAGCGCCGCCGAGGCCATGGCCAGCACCACCAGGCACGCCGGCAGCAGCAGCGATGGGGAGGGGGAACAGGCAGGGGGAAGGTGGGACCTCTCGCTCATCCAGCACCCTCGCCGCCGAAACGGTCGCGCCGGGCCGGGCGCCCCTCGCGCGGCGCCTGGCACGCTCCACCGGAACTCACCCGTCCCCCGACGGGCCCCCGCTCAGAACGTGCCGTCCACGTCCATGGTCTCCCCCGCGGCTTCTTTCTGGTAGGTGGAGGCGGCGGCTCGCTCCTGGAGCTTCTCGTAGAAGAGGTCCTCGTCCACGGGCAGCTCCACCCACGAGTCGGACCACGCGGAGAGGAGCATGGCGTTGGAGAGCTGGAGGCTCTTGATGCCCTCCTGGCCGGGAGCCACGAGCTGGCCCCCCTTGCTGATGGCGTCGATCCACTTCTGGGTCACTTCGCGGTGGCCTCCGCCCCCTCCCCGAACGGGCACGTCGCACTTCCAGCACTCGGGCTTTCCGAAGCCGCCCTTGTATTTGCGGAGGAACTGGTCGGCGGGCACGCGGTTGCGCCAGAAGGTCAGGCCGTCGCCCTCGACGACCACCTTGCCCCGGTCGCCGGTGACCTCCAGGCGGTTGGTGCCGGGGGCTTCGCCGGTGGTGGTGAGGAACAGGCCGGTGGCCCCGTTCTCGTATTCCACGTAGGCGGTCACGTCGTCCTCGACCTCGATGTCGTGGTATTTCCCGAAGTAGCAGAATGCCCTGACGCGCCGGGGCATGCCGCAGGTCCACTGCCAGAGGTCGAGGTTGTGGGGGCACTGGTTGATGAGCACGCCGCCGCCCTCGCCGGCCCAGGTGGCCCGCCAGCCCCCGGAGTCGTAGTAGCTCTGGGAGCGGAACCAGCTGGTGATGATCCAGTTGGTGCGGCGGATCTCGCCCAGCTCCCCGCCGTCCACCAGCTCCTTGAGCTTCTGGTAGATGGGGCGGGTGCGCTGGTTGAACATGAGGGCGAAGACCTTGCCGCTTCGCTCCGCCGCCTCGTTCATCTCCCGTACCTGCCTGGTGTAGACGCCCGCCGGCTTCTCGCTGAGCACGTGGAGCCCCCGCTCGAAGGCCTGCACGGCGATGGGAGGGTGATCGTAATGGGGCGTGGCGATGACCACCGCGTCCACGGCCTCGGAGTCCAGGAGGGCCTCCGCGCGGTCGAACCGCGCGACGTCCTCGCCCAGGGCCTCCTTCGCCCACTCGAGCCGGGCGGGGTTGATGTCGCACACCGCGGTCAGCTCCGCCCCGTCCACTTCCCCGGCCTGGAGATACCTCGCGTGGTGGCTGCCCATGCCGCCGATGCCCACGATGCCCACCCGCACGCTGTCCATCCCGCTGTCCTCCTTCGGGGCTACAGGGACCTGGGGGGCAGGCATTCTAGCACAAGCGCGGCACGCATGCGAGTGGCCCGCGCCTCTCTCCTCCGAGGCCCTCTGACCGCCCGGGTAGGGCCGGAGGCCCCAGCCAGGGGGCCGGGGCGGCTCCGGGCCAGGCGGGAGAGCCTTCCCCGAGGCAAGTGCCACGTTCCACTGCGTCGCTCTACGGGGCTGCTAGGGGCCTTCTCGGGCAGATTTGCGCGCTAGGTCTCCTGGGTCGCGCCCGGCTGCTAGCGTGGCTAGGACGGCATTCTCGGGCGTCTGATTTTTCGGACTTGTAAGGCTATACGTGATAAGGCCTTATGGAGGCCCTCCGGGGCCGATCGAGGCCCAAATCGACGTAAGTCAAGGTCGGGGCCGCCCGGCCGCGGGAGGCTACTGGCCCTCCTCCTCGACGATGAGCAGGCGGGGGGTGTCGATGGTGGGCACCTCGACGGTGAGCGCCTCGGGCCGGCGCTCGACCACGCGGGGGGCCAGGTCGCGGTCGGCCAGGGGGTCGTAGTAGCGCAGCGAGCACCGCGGGCCATCGAGGGGCCGGAGGGTCACGCGATAGGTCACCTCGGCCAGGTCCTCGATGGGGTAGGTGGGCGACATCACGTAGACGGCGAAGACGAACTTCCCCTCGGAGACCTGGAAGGGCAGGAGGGCGAAGAGCTCGCGGTAGGTGAGCGTGGGCTTGCCCTCGGGCATTTCGAACACCTTGCGCTCCTCGCCCAGCTTGACCACCTCGACGCCGAACTGGCGAGGCCGCTCGACCGGCTCCGCTCCCTCGAAGACCTCCACCGTGCGCCGCAGGGCGAGAAGGGCCGGGGACAGCCACGCCTCGACCTCGTCGCTCGGCGGCGGGGCCTTCAGCCCGCGGCAGCGGGCGAGCATCAGCCCCATCCCGTGGTTGTGCTTCTCGGGGCCGGACTGGAACACGGTGATGCGGCTGAGCCCCTTGTTGAGCCAGAAGAGGATGGCCCGGACGAGGAATTTCTCCTTGAGGCGGAGGGACTCCTCCTCGCCCTCCACCCCCGCCTCGGCGGGCACGATGCCGTGCTCGGTGATGTAGTGGTGGAAGACCTCCGTGCCCGGGGGCCGGCGGGAGAGCCGCTTGTCGGGCCGCAGGAGGTGCATCAGCGATTCGCACTGGATGAAGGTATGCGCCCAGCCCTCGGCGAAGCACACCCGGTAGTCGGGGCAGTGGCCCTCCAGGCAGCGCCAGGGCTGGTGGGGGGCCTGCTCGCGCTCGGGCAGCTTGCGCCAGCCGGTGCCGTAGGGATGGTAGCTCTGCCCGTCGGTGCCGGGGGGAAGCTGCTCGATGGGGGTGTGGAAGAAGGTGGTGTTCGACCAGCCCCAGATGCAGCGGGTGCCCGGGAACTGCCGCTCGACCATCTCGATGATCCGCCGCGAGACCTCCCAGGCGTGGCCCCCGGGGCGGAGGAAGTCCTTCTCGAACTCCACGTGGCCCGGCCAGTAGGCGTTGATGCCGTGGCCGCCCATGAAGTGGGAGCCGAAGCTCAGCTCGTTCCAGATCTCGACCTCGATGCCCACCCCCTCCTCCTTGGCGATGGCGCAAATGGCCCGCGCGTAGTCCACCCAGCCGCGAGCCAGGTGCTCGAACTGCGGGGTGCCCACGGGATGGGCGGGCAGGTAGTGGAGGTCCACGCAGTGGACCTGCTGGCCCTTCTCGAGGGCCTTGGGCAGGGGCTTGGAGAGCCGGACCGTGCGGGAGGCGCGGTCGATCTCGGTGAACAGCACCTCTCCCGCCCAGTAGGTCGTGAGGTTGGCCAGGCCGGCGTGGACGGGGCGGAATCCCTCGACCGAGTCGAGGGTCAGCTCGGTGGCGCCCTTGGGCGCCTCGCGGGCCACCCGGCGCTGCCACGACTTCATGGCGCAGGGATAGCCGTGATGGGCGTTGAGCAGCACGATGGGGGTGATGCCCAGCTTGCCGCAGGCCCTCAGCACCTCGCGGTAGCGCTTCTGCTGGCCAGGGGCGATGGTCTTGGCCTCGGGGTCGTAGCTGCCGAGGGGCTGCTCCCAGCGCAAGCAGCGGAAGCCGGCCTCGGCCAGGAGCCCGAGCTGGGCCTCGATGCTGCCGCCGTGGTGGTGGTAGCAGATGCCGATGCCGGACAGGAGGTCGGCGGCGGGCCGGGTCTCCAGGAATCCCCGCCAGGGCTGCTTGACGTGGCTGTGCTTGGGCCAGGGCACCTCCAGCTGGCTGGGGTCCACGTAGGGCTTGACGGGCAGCTCCCCGGCGAGCGCCGGACCGGCGAGCACGGCGAGGGCGAGGGCCACGCGTTCCATGGCGGCTCCAACAGACCCGGCGCGAGAGAGGGGGCCGCCCCTGCGGCGGCCAGCGAAGCCGATCCTACAGCGGCGGTGGGCGGGGGTCAAGCTCTGGCCAGGCGCACGGTTGCAATTGCCGCGTCGATGGCCTATCATAGATACGAAGCTTGTAGGGGGAGCGTGCTCCAACAAGAAGGAGGCGCGGGAATGGCGGAGGAGAAGCTCACCCGACGGAAGTTCGTGCGCGACTCGGCCGCGGCAGCGGCGGGGGTCGCCGCGGGAGCCGCGGCGGCACAGGCCGCCCAGGCCGACACGAGCAAGATCCTGAACTACAACGAGAAGATGGCGTACCGCCCCTGCGGGAAGACCGGCCTGATGGTCTCCGCGGTGTGCCTGGGCGGCCACTGGAAGCGCATCGACAAGATGGTGCCCGGGGTGTTCAAGGGCCGGGGCTGGCTGAGCGCCGACCTCGCCAACCCAGGGTTCCAGGAGAACCGCCGCGACGTGGTCAGCCGTTGCATCGACGTGGGCATCAACTACATCGACGCCTGCACCATCCAGGAGGTCAAGGCCTACTCCCAGGCCCTCAAGGGCCGACGCGACAAGATGTACGTGGGATGCTCCTGGTACCAGCGCGAGCTGCGCAACGGCAAGTACCGCAAGAAGGAGAAGCTCCTGGAGACCCTCGACTGGGGGCTCAAGGACTCCGGGATCGAGTACGCCGACCTGTGGCGGATCACCATGCACGAGCGCTCCAGCCGCCACAGCAAGGCCGAGGTGGAGGAGATGATGGAGGCCCTGGCCGCGGCCAAGAAGACCGGGAAGGTGCGCTTCACCGGCTTCTCCTCCCACGACCGCGACCACATCAAGTGGATGATCGAGACCTATCCCGAGGTGGTCGACATCATCGTCACCCCCTATACCGCGCGCACCAAGAGGCTCCCCGGTCATAGCCTCTTCGATACCCTCGAGAAACACCAGGTGGGCTTCTTCGGCATCAAGCCCTTCTCCTCCAACTCCTTGTTCAAGGGCGACTCTACGCCGGACAATCCCCACGCGGAGAGGGACGACCGGATGGCGCGGCTCACCATCCGCTACATCCTCTGCAACCCGGTCATCACCGCCCCCATCCCAGGGATGATCAACCCCCACCAGGTGGACAACGTGGCCAAGGCCGTCCAGGAGCGCCGCGAGCTCGACCGCGCCGAGCTCAAGGAACTCCAGGAGGCCACCGACGAGGCGTGGGCCAACCTCCCGCCCGACTACCAGTGGCTCAAGGACTGGGAGTGGGTCTAGACCCGCGTACCGCGGCGGGGGGCTCCCCTCGCCGACGCATCGAGAGCACACAAGACCGTTCGCCCGGCGGCCCCCGCTCGAGGGGCCGCCGGGCGCCCACCAGCCCAGCCGTCCCGCTCGGGCACTATCACCAGCGACGAAGGGGTGCACTTTGAGACACTGCGTCCTGGGCCTTGTCGCAGGCGTACTCGCCCTCGCCGTCGGCTGCCGGTGGCTTCCCCCCCGCGAGGAGCCCCTGCTCCTCGAAGAGCTCGACGAAGGCCCCCAGGCCCAGCCCGCCCTCATGGCCGACAACAGCCGCTGCTTCGTGTGCCACATGAACTACGCCGACGAAGAGCTCACCGTCACCCACCAGCGCGCCAACGTGGGGTGCACCTCCTGCCACGGCATGTGCGACGACCACTGCTCCGACGAAGCTCACCTCACACCGCCCGACATCATGTACCGCCGAGGGAAGATCAACCCGGCCTGCATGAAGTGCCACCCGGCCAAAGACCTCCAGGAGGCGAAAGAACATCAGCCCCTCCTCGCCGACCCGGACGCCGCCAACCAGGTGTGCACCGACTGCCACGGCGACCATGGGCTGGAGACCCGCCAGGTGCGGTGGGACAAGGAGACGGGCAAGCTCCTGCCCCAGGACCAGGCGACACCCTAGTGGACTAGCAGACAGGCGAGGCGCCATGGCCGAGACCACGCGCACCGATTTCCTCCGTACTGTCGGCTCCGCCGCCGCCTTCGCCCTCCTGGGCCGCCAAGCCCCCGCCCAGCGCCGCGACCGCCCCAACATCCTCTTCTTCTTCCCCGACCAGCACCGCTACGACTGGATCGGCGAGGGCTCCGATATCCCGGTGCGCACGCCTAACATCGACCTGCTGGGCCGTCGGGGCGTGCGGTTTCGCAACTGCCTCACCCCATCGCCACTGTGCGCTCCCGCACGCGCCTGCCTGGCCGCCGGCAAGCACTATCCGCGGTGCGGGGTGAAGAACAACGGCGAAGACTACCCCCTCGACCAGGCCACCTTCTACGCCCTGCTCCGCGACGCCGGCTACCACGTGCTGGGCTGCGGCAAGTTCGACCTCCACAAGGCCACCCGCGACTGGGGCCTCGACGGCAAGCGCCTGGTGCGCCAGTGGGGATTCTCCGACGGCATCGACAACGCGGGGAAGTGGGACGCCATCGGCAGCGGCTCCAGGAATCCCAAGGACCCCTACATGCACTTCCTCCAGCAGAAAGGGCTCCTGGAGACCCACGTGGCCGACTTCCGCAAGCGGCGGAGCAAGGCCGCCACCCACCCCACGCCGCTGCCCGAGGAGGCCTACTGCGACAACTGGATCGCCCGAAACGGCCTCCAGCTTCTCGACCGCGTGCCCAGGGGCAAGCCCTGGTTCCTCCAGGTGAACTTCGCCGGCCCGCACAGCCCGTGGGACGTGACCCGGCGGATGGCCCAGCTCTACCGGGGCGTGGACTTCCCGCAGCCCAACCGCTGTCCCAAGTTCGCCCCCAGCACCCACGTGAGGATTCGCCGCAACTACGCCGCGATGGTCGAGAACATCGACCGCTGGCTGGGCATCTACATGGAATGGCTCGCCCGCCGCGGCGAGCTGGGCCGCACGCTCGTGGTCTTCAGCAGCGACCACGGCGAGATGCTCGGCGACCACGGGCGCTGGGGCAAGAGCGTGCCCTACCACCCCTCCGTGGCCGTGCCCCTGGCCGTGGCCGGCCCGGGCGCGGAGGCCATCGGGGCCAGCGACGCCCTGGTGAGCGTGACCGACCTGGCCGCCACGTTCCTCGACGCCGCGGGAGTGCCCGTCCCCGAAGCCATGGACAGCCGATCGCTGGTGCCCGTGCTCACCGGCCGGGCCGAATCCCACCGCCAGCATCTCCGCTCCGGCCTGAACGCCTGGCGGCTAGTCTTCGACGGGCGCTACAAGCTCGTCGCCGGCTTCCCCGTCCCGCGCCGGAAAGGCCGGGAGGCCGCGGAGGCCCCGCCGCTGCTCTTCGACCTGGAGGCGGACCCGCTGGAGAACGAGAACGTCGCCGAGAAACAGCCCCGGACCGTCGCCCGCCTGGCCCCCCTGCTCTGGCCCGCCTAGCGGCCCCGGCGCGGTGTGGGGGCCTGGTCGCCGCGGTCTGCCCCCCAGAATTCGCCGCAACCGCGGCTTCAGGGCCTCTCGGCCGCTTGCGTTGACTCCGCGCGAGGGGTGGGTTAGGATGGTGCGGGGCCGCGGGGGCGAAGGAGAGGTGCCATGGGGTCTCGCTACAAGTTCTCGTGCACGTGCGGACAGCATTTGGTGGCCCGGGAGAGCATGGCGGGCACGGCGGTCAAGTGTCCCGTTTGCCTCGGCGAGGTCCGCATCCCCCGCTCTGGCGAGACCATCGACGAGTCGCAGTACGAGAAGACGGAGCGCTACGCCCTGGTGTGCGCCTGCGGCCAGCGCATCCTGGTCAAGGCCGCGGCGGCGGGCAAGCAGGTTCATTGCCCCACCTGTGCGAAGCGGATGCAGATTCCGCCCCTCGCTGCCCTTCGCGGGAAAGAGACACGAGCCCTGGAGACGCCCCGAATGGCCCGCGACCAGATCCACACCGAGGACCTGCTCCTGCTCGTCGACGACGAGGAGGGGCCGGGCACCGAGATCAGCTAGCCCCACGCTCCGTGCGGAAAGGACAGGGACATGGAGCAGCGGCCCGAGCCGGAGAGCATCTGGTCGGTGTTCTCCAACCGCTGGGCGAAGCTGGTCGTCGCCCTGGTGTACCTCTTCCTCCTGGGCTGGGTGGTCTACTTCCTGCGCCGCATCCTCGTGCCCTTCGCTCTTGCCATGGTGGTGGCCTATATCCTCCACCCCCTCGTGTGCTGGCTGGAGGCCAGGCTGCGCTGGCCGCGGGTCGCCGTGGTGTTGGTGCTGATGAGCGTCTTCACCGTCCTGGTCCTGGCCTCCCTGGCGCTGGGCGTCTACTACACGGTTCAGCAAGTGGAGCAGATGGTGCCCGCGGCCAAGGAGGCCATCCGGGCCAGCCAGGAGCGCGGCGGGCTGTGGGGCAAGGTGGAGGCGGCGGTGGAGACCATCCCGGCCCAGATTCGCCTCGAGGCCGAAAAGGTTATCGAGGACCTGCCCAACACCATCCGCCAGAACCTCCGCGGGATCTTCACCTCCGTGGCCCGTGGCGTGGGAGCCGTGGCCGGGGCCCTCCTGCGGGTGGTGCTGGGCATCTTCAGCTTCGTCCTCTTCTTCGTCGTCGCCGGCTACCTGCTCATCGACCTGCCCGCCATCGCCCGGGCCCTCAAGGACCTCCTCCCGCGCCGCCACAAGGGCACCATCCTGTGGGTGGCCCACCGCATCAACCGCGACATCCACGCCTTCTTCCGCGGCCAGGTGCTGGTGGCCCTGGCCCTGGCGGCGATGTACTCGGCGGGCCTGGTGGCCCTGGGGGTGGACTTCGCGCTGCTGATTGGGGTGGCCGCGGGCCTGGCCAACATCGTGCCCTACCTGGGCATCGCGGTGGGGCTGGTGCCGGCGCTGCTCTTCTCGGTGGTGCCCTACGTGGGGGTGTGGAAGCCGCTGGGGGTGTGGGCCGCGTTCGTGATCGCGCAGAACGTGGAGGGCTTCCTGCTCACCCCTAAGATCGTGGGCCGCCAGGTGGGTCTCAACCCGGTGGCGGTCATCCTGGCTATCCTGGTGTTCGGCAAGATCTTCGGTTTCCTGGGCGTGATCTTCGCCGTTCCCCTCGCCGCCGTGATCAAGGTGCTGCTCAGCGAGTTGGCCGCCTACTACAAGCGATTGCAGAACCGCGCCGGCCCATGATCTGCGACGCGCACGTCCATCTGAAGCATGGCGACGCCGCGCGCACCGAGTACTCCCCCGATACCATCGTGCGGACCATGGATGCCGTGGGGATCGACCGCTCGGTGGTCTTCGCCATGGCCACCACCACGCGCCGGTCGATCCAGATGGCCGAGGCCGCGGTGGGCCGCTTCCCCGACCGCCTGATCCCCTACGTCTACGCGCTGCCGAGCTACGAACGGCGGGTGGTGGACGAGCTCGCCGAGGCGCTCTGCGAGCGCGGCTTTCGGGGCATCAAGCTCCACGCCGGCGAGTGCCGGCTGGCCGGCTACGTGGTGGACCCCGTCTTCGAGCTGGCCCGGCGCTGCGGCGCCCCGTGTCTGGTGGATTTCGCGGGGGACAGCGCGGCGGCGGAGCGCCTCGCGGCCAGGTTTCCCCAGACGACGATCCTTGTCGCCCATCTGGGGAAGTACCTGTGCACCGACGGGCGGCTCCTCGACCGCTTCATCTCGCTCGCGGCGCCGTACCCGAACATGTATCTGGACGTCAGCGGCGTGGCGGCGCCGGCGAAGATCGCCGAGGCCGTGGCGCGGGTCGGCTCGAAGCGGGTCGTCTGGGGCAGCGACGGCCCGCACGAGGCCCCCGACACGGTGGGCTTCGCGCGCCGCGAGCTGGCGAAGGTCGAGGCCCTGGGGCTGAGCGAGGACGAGAAGGCGGACCTGCTCGGAGCCGCCATCGCGGGCCTCTTGGGGCTATAGGAGGCCCGTGGCGCAAGGTGGCGGGAGGCCGCGCCGCCCTGGCCACGAGGGGCACGGGCCTTCAGCGGCTCGAGGAGTAGAGGGTGCGGCAGGGGCCACCGTGGGTCCCCGGCGGCTCCTTGGGGGTGAGGGTGCTGGCGCTGATGCGGACCCGCGAGACCATGATGCCGCAGTCCCACGACCAGATGGCCACGCGGTTGCCCCTCAGGGGGTCGGGGTCGGTGTAGGTGAGCACGCGGGAGCCGTCGATCCAGAGGTTGAGGGTGTTCCCGCGCTTCTCGGCCTTGATGTAGAACCAGCGGCGGTGGATGCCGGAGCTGGCGGGGATGGTCATCCCCGAGCGGGCCACGGGCTTGCCGTTGCGGGTGATGGCGGTCGCCGAGTTGTCCCACCCGCCGAAGAGGAAGCCGTAGCCGGTGTCCAGGTGCTGGCCGTCGGCGCAGAGGACGACGTTGAAGTCGCGGGTGTACTTCTGGTAGTTGCCCCCGCCCAGGGAGCTGTCCATCTTGGGCCCCACGGCGAACTCCACGCTCACGTCGCCCTCGAAGCCGTACTTGTTCCACAAGGCGGCCAGGCGCGAGGAGTCGGGCACCCCGGAGAAGAAGGACCAGCGGGGGTCGCACTCCCAGCGGCTGGTGACCTCCCAGGTGCCCGCGGCGGGCCGCCAGTCGCGGGGCGCTCGGCCGAAGGTGTAGACCTTCACGTGGTCCGAGAAGGCCGTCACGTCGTCCTTGCGCACCGCCAGGTTGTGCGTGGCGAAGGCCACTCGGCAGCCCTCTAGCGGCTGGGGGTCGCGGTAGCCCAGCACCACCCGCCCGTCCACCGAGGCCACCACGTGGCGGCCGATGCGGCGGAAGCGGAGGGCGTGTACGGGGCCTTGCGCCCCCAGCGTGGCGCTCTCGACCACGCGGCCCTGGCGGCTGATGGTCGCCCGCCAGGGCCGCCGCTCCTGTCCCCGGCTGGGCCAGGCGAGGGCGAAATTGTAGCCGGAGCGCACGCTGTCGGTCGATTCGGCGCCCAGGACCAGGCGGCAGGCGTGGGGCGCGCCGTCGCCGGCCGCCGCCTCGGCCACCCGGGCGTCGAGCCGCGCTTCGAGCGTGACGTCGCCGAAGAAGTCCGCCCGGTGCCATTGCACGTCGAAGGCCTGGCCCTCCACCCGCTCCTGGGTCGCGTACCAGTCGCTGGTGGCGCCGGCCCAGGTCTTCATGGTCAGCTCGCGCTCGAAGACCTTGTGGGTGGGCACCCGCTCGGGCGCCTGGGGGAGGGCCACGCGGGTGCTGCGGAACGCCAGGCCGTCCACCCCCGCGGCGTAGAGCCCGATCTTGCCGCTGGGCAGGTCGGTAACTCGGGCGCTGACGACCACGCGGCCATCGACCCTGCCCTGGACCACGGTATGGGTCCACACCAGCTCCAGGCGATGGCGCTCTCCCGCCTGGCTACGCGGGGCCTCCCGGGCATCGAGGTCTACCCGCTCGCCGTCGACCAGGGCGACCAGCCGGGCCGTGCCGCGGGCCGGCCGCCAGGCGAACAGCGCGTGGTTCATCTCGTCCTGGTAGCGGGCCACCAGGCCCAGCTCGCTGCCGTCCTCGAGCTGGGCGGGGAGCTGGACCTCGGCGGCGACCGAGCAGTCGGGCCACTCGTGGCCCGTGGCGATGGCCTTGGCCGGCTCGTCGGTCGTGGCTACCAGGGCGTGGCCCGGGCCCTCGCTCTGGCGGGTCCAGGTGCCGCGCAGCGGCCGCCACCGACCGGCCACCTCCGTCGCGAAGTCCTCGTCCAGGGCCCGCAGGGTGTGCACCTCCACGTCGTCGAAGCGGGCGTGATGGGGCACGGGGACGGCGGAGTAGAGCCCCACCTTGCCGAAGGCCGCCTGCGGGTCGGTGACGGCGAAGACCTCTCGCCCGTCGATGGCCACCCGGATCCGAGGGCCTGCCACCTGGGCCTCCAGCTCGTACCACACCCCCGGCTGGTAGCCCCCGGGGGCCTCGGCCACGACGGCATGGCTCCCGCGACGGCGGCGCACGAGCTGCTTGCGGCCCCGCTGGCCGCCGGCGCCCTCGTCGGCGTTCCAGCGAAAGAGCCAGTAGTTATCCGCGTCCTGGTAGTAGAAGTAGATGCCCACGTCCTCGGTGCTATCCGAGGCGCTGGCCACGCGGAAGCGATAGCTGTCCCAGAAGGGCTCGCCGCGCAGAGCCGTGGCGCCGGGCGCCCCGGGGGCCGAGGCCCCCTCGAAGTGGAAGGGGTTGCTGGAGAGGCTGGGGTTGCGCTTGCCGGCCAGCCGCCAGGCCCCGTCCACCACCTCCCAGGCTCCGCTTTCCGAGGCGCTGCGCATGAAGCCGTCCTCGAGCAGAAACGGCTCGCAGGGCTGGAGGGAGCGGAACTTCACGGTGGCCGAGCCGTCCCGCACGCCGGCACCGATCCGGCCCCCGTGGAAGGTGGCGTCCTCGGCGCGGGCGATGGCCAGGCCGTCCACGACCACCTCGATGAGCGCATCGCGGCGCTTCACCACCACGCGGCTGTCCTTGCCGCCTCCTAGGGCCTCGCCGGGCACGCTCGTCAGCTCGGTCTCGAAGCCGAACTGGACTTTCCCGACCCGCACCGCCTCCGGCCCCAACTCCACGAAGTAGTAGTTCTTGGGGTCCTGGACGTCGAGCAGTAGCCGGACGTTCGGCTTGGAGTCCTTGTGAGGCGCGACCATGAAGGCCATGTTGTAGCGGCGGGCCGACGGTCCCTCGTGGAGCTGGTAGCCGTAGGCTTCCCAGGCGGCCTGAGGCCGCTCGGGGGTCGAGGCCGCGGGGCGCAGGCGGGTGGCGGCATAGTAGGCGCCGGCGCCGACGGCGGCGGCGATGGCCACGATGATGAGCAGTTTCTTCATCGAGGTGGACCTTGTAGGGACGAGCTCGCGAGCCTCTGAGCGGGTCGGGCCAGCAAGGTGCCAGGCCAGGCCCCGCAGGGCGCTTCTCCGCCCATGGTATCCCCGAGCGCGCGGGGAGTCAAGCAGGCCTCCGGGGGCCAATGAGGCCCCTTCCCGGGCCGCGCGGAAAAATCATTTTTTGCTTGACAAGACAGGGGCCGAATGGTACCATCTCCCAACCGTCGAGGGCACGGGTGTCGTTGCCCTTGGAGGAGTGCGTCGGCTAGCGTGGAGGCCGGCCACCGTAATGGTTGGGACATATTTGTCCCCGTTCTACAAAGGAGGAGCCATGTTTCGGAAGTGGCTAGTCACAGCCATCGTGAGTGGGTTCCTCGCAGCAGGCCTCACCGGAGGCCTCGTTGGCTGCGGCAAGAAAGACACTGACAAGAAGAAGACCGTCGACAAGGACAAGGACAAGAGGGGCAAGGACAAAGACAAGGACAAGGACAAGGACAAGGACAAGGATAAGGACAAGGACAAGGGCGCCGTGACCAAGTAGCGCCGCCCTCCCTGTCCCATCCTTGATCGGCTAGCGCTTGCCATCGGCTGTGGCGGCACGCCGCCTGGCCGATGGCAAGAGACTCCTGCTGCGGCGCCGTCCTTGGGCGGCGCGTGGAGAAACGACCAGACCGTGGTCGGTGGCTAGCCGAGGCCGGGCCTCTTCCAACCGCCCGGCAGCGCGGTTCGACACTGGGCCACCGACCCGTTGTCGAAACGCGGGCAGGGGCCCGACGTCGCGAAGGTGGCGTCGGGCCTCTCCCTTATCTCCTTGCAGCTACAGAAGTTCCAAGGGAGATGCCCCGCGGCATCTCCTTCCTTTGGCCCCACCCGTAGCGGGGGGCGAACGACAGACGCGAAGGACGGGATGGAGTCCCTGGTCTCCCGTCTGGAGGGCGACGCGCGGTTCCGTCGCCTGCTCCACCGCCTCTCCTCCGGCGGCCCCGCCGTCGCCGGGGGGCTGTGGGGATCCTCTGTCGCTTTTTTCCTGGCTACCCTCGCCCGTCACGCCCCTGGCCCCCTCGTTGCCGTCGTGCCGTCCGTCGACGATGCGGACCGGCTTTTCGAAGACCTCTGCCTGTTCGCCGACGCTCCACCCGCGCTCTTCCCCGCCTGGGAGACGGCGCCTGGCGAGGAGCCCTTCCCCAGTCACCTCCAGGCCCAGCGCCTGGCGGTCGTCCGCCGCCTCGACCCCGCCTCCGACCAGGCGACGCCGGGGCTGATCGTGGCGCCCGTCCATGCCCTCCTCCAGCCTGTGCCCAGCACCGGTGCCGTGGCCGGCGGCACGCTCGAGTTGCGGGTGGGCGAGCGGCATCGGCTCGAGGCCCTGGCCGAGTGGCTGGTGGACCGGGGGCTGGAGCGGGTGGCCATGGTGGAGGAGGTGGGGCAGTTCAGCGTGCGGGGCGGCATCCTGGACGTGCACGCGCTGGCGGCCACAAGTCCTTATCGCATCGAGTTTTTCGGCGACGAGGTGGAGTCCGTCCGCACCTTCGACATCGAGACGCAGCGCTCGGAGGCGAAGCTGGAGAGCTGCGACATTGTGGCCCTGCCCAGCCGCCAGGTCGCCCAGGCGACCGAGGAGGGCTCCCGCTCGCTCGCCCACCTCTTGCCCGCCGAGAGCTGGGTGGCCCTCCACGAGCCGTTGACCATCCAGGAGCGCGCCGAGGCCGCCCCGGAGCAGCTCGGCGAAGGCCTAGTGGGCTACGATAGCCTCTACGCCGCGTGGTCCCGCCTGCCCTGCCTCCACACCTATGCCCTGGCCACGGCGGAGGGGAAGGAAGGGGCCTCGTTCGACGTCCACTCCACCCAGGGCTTCGGGGGCGGGCTGGCGGGCATCTGCGAAGAGCTCGACCGCCTGGCCCGGGCCAACGACCCGGTCGCGATCTTCTGCAACAACGTAGGAGAGCGGGAGCGGCTCGAGGAGTTGCTGGCCGACGCCGACTTCCCGCACCTCGAGCGCCTCCAGTACCGCGAGGGCTTCCTGTCCGCGGGCTTCGAGTTCGCCGAGCTGGGCTTCGCCTGCGTCGGCCATCACGAGATCTTCAACCGCTACTCCCAGCGTCGGCGCCCGCGGCGGCGGCCCACCGCGCCCATCGAGAGCTTCGTCGAGCTCCAGCGCGGCGACTACGTGGTGCACGTGACCCACGGCATCGCCCGCTACCTGGGCATGGAGCGGCTGAACCGTCGGGGCGAGCTGGAGGACTTCCTGGCCCTCCAGTTCGCCGAGGGCGTCAAGCTCTACGTCCCCGCCACGAAGATCGAGCTGGTCCAGAAATACGTGGGCTCCTTCCGGGCCAAGCCCACCCTCTCCAAGCTGGGGGGCACCCGCTGGCAGGCCCGCAAGGAGGCCGTGCGAGAGGCGGTGCGCGACCTGGCCCAGGACCTCCTCCACGTCCAGGCCCTGCGGGAGCGGATGTCGGGCATCTCCTTTCCGGCCGACGACGAGCTGGTCGCCGAGTTCGAGCACGCCTTCCTCTACGAGGAGACCCCCGACCAGCTCGAGGCGGGAGCGCAGATCAAGAGCGACATGGAGAAGCCCCGCCCCATGGACCGCCTGCTGTGCGGCGACGTGGGCTACGGGAAGACCGAGCTGGCCATGCGAGGGGCCTTCAAGGCCGTGGTGGCGGGCAAGCAGGTGGCCGTGCTCGTGCCCACCACCGTGCTCGCCCAGCAGCACTATCGCACCTTCACCGAGCGCTTCGCCGACTATCCCGTGCTGGTCGAGGTCCTCAGCCGCTTCAAGACCCGCGCCGAGCAGCGGGAGACGCTGCGCCGGGCCGCCGAGGGCGGGGTGGACATCCTCATCGGCACCCATCGCCTCCTGTCCGGCGACGTCCGCTTCCGCGACCTGGGGCTCCTGATCATCGACGAGGAGCAGCGCTTCGGCGTCGAGCACAAGGAGCGCCTCAAGCGCCTGCGGGCCACGGTGGACATCCTGACCATGACCGCCACCCCCATTCCCCGCACCCTCCACATGGCCCTCCTGGGCATCCGCGACATCTCCGCACTCGAGACCCCGCCCCAGGACCGCCTGGCCATCCGCACCCGGGTGTGCCGGCCCGACGCACGCCTGGTCCGCAGCGCCATCCTTCGCGAGCTGGGCCGCGATGGCCAGGTCTTCTTCGTCCACAACCGCGTCTACAACATCGACGAGGTGGCCGCCAACCTCCGCGAGGTGGTGCCCGAGGCCCGCCTGGTCGTGGCCCACGGCCAGATGAACGAGCACGAACTGGAGCGCCGCATGAGCCAGTTCGTCGATGGCCAGGCCGACATCCTGGTCTCCACCACCATCATCGAGTCGGGCCTCGACATCCCCCGGGCCAACACCATGTTCGTCAACCGCGCCGACATGTTCGGCCTCGCCGACCTCCATCAGCTCCGGGGGCGCATCGGGCGCTACAAGCACCGCGCCTATGCCTACTTCCTCGTTCCCGACGACCGCCCCGTCACCCCCAAGGCCCTCCATCGCCTGAAGGCCATCGAGGAGTTCAACGAGCTGGGCGCCGGCTTCCGCATCGCACTCCGCGACCTCGAAATCCGCGGCGCCGGCAACATCCTGGGCTACGAGCAGCACGGGCACATCGCCGCCGTCGGCTACGACCTCTACTGCCGACTCCTCGAAGCCTCGGTCAAGGAACTCCGTAACGAGCCCGTCCACGAGCGTATCGACGTGGACGTGGACATCGACCTCAACCCCTACCTGCCCGCCGACTACGTGCCCGACGACCGCCAGCGGATGGAGATCTACCGCAAGCTCGCCCGCGCCCAGACCCACGAGCAGCTCGCCCTGGTGGGCGAGGAGATGCGCGACCGCTTCGGAGCCCCGCCCGAGCCCGCGGCCAGGCTGCTGGCCCGTCACGAGCTCCGCATCCACCTCGAGCCCTACAAGGTCACCACCATGGCCCGTCGCCGCGGCTACCTGCTGCTCCGCTACCTCGACGAGGCCCGGCTCCGCGAGCGTTTCGCCGCCGCGCCCCCCCGCCTGCGAGTCATCGACGACCGCACCGCCCACCTCCTGCTGCCGCACGGCCTGGAGGCCCCGACCGCCATCGTCGACCACCTGCGGGAGCTGTTTGGCGCGTGAGGGCGTTCGGGCATTCAGAGATGGCTTGACAGGGAGGGTAATCATGCACATCATAGCGTGGGCCCTGGGTACTTCCCTCGTAAAGGAAGCGGGCATTGACACGGGGATACGATCCGCTCAGCTATGCCAACCTGGCCCGGAGTGTGGTGGCTGCGCTCATGGAGCAACCTCCGCGGCTCTTGCCACCAGCGCAGCCTTTCGACGGACCCGGGGTCTATGCTCTTTACTATGCTGGTGAGTTCCCCCCCTACGCTCCCATCGCCTCCGCAGACAGCGAGCGTCCGATCTATGTGGGCAAAGCTGTGCCACCTGGGGCGCCCGGAAAGGGCTCAGCGATGTGCGTGCGGCTGGCCCGGCTCTTTTCAGGAGGCTGAGGGACCACGCTAAATCACTGGAGGCAGCCTACAACCTGGACATAAGTGACTTTCGCTGCCGTTACTTGGTGGTCGTGCCGGTTTGGATTACACTGGCAGAACGCTTCCTGCTCGCCCACTATCGACCGGTCTGGAATACGATCATCGAGGGATTCGGGAACCACGACCCGGGGAAGGGGCGCCGGAATATGCGACGGCCGCGCTGGGACATACTGCATCCTGGCCGGCCTTGGGCAGAGCGCCTCGAGGCTGCAGAGACGGCTGATCAGGTGACTGCGGAGCTCGAGGCCTTCCTGAGCGGATAGCGTGTCCTCTCGCCATTTGCCCTGTCACGATGCGAGAAGCTCCACCGCCGTCTCGTAGAGCTCGACCCGCTCCCTGGCGTTGCCCACGCGGACGCTGGAGCGGATGATGCTGGTGCCCGTGCGGGTCTTGCGGGCGCGGTGCATGCCCGCCAGCTCGAAGCCGCAGGCCTGGGCGATCTCGGCGAAATACTCGTCCGTGCGGAACTCGATGCCCTGGAGCACGTTGTTGCCGATGACCACCACGGCGGTGCCGCCGGGGGCCATCAGGGCGCGGGCGGCGCGGCAGAAGGCCAGGCAGTCGTTGAAGTAGGTCGCCGCGTAGTTCGCCCAGCCCCTGCCCCCATAGGCGCCTTTCTCGGGGTTCCGCGCCCGTAGCGCCTCGAGCCGCTCGGCCAGGCCGTCGCACTCGACCGCCAGCTCGACCTCGGGGCCGGAGCGCACGGTCTGCCAGAACTTCCCGAAGCTCGCCTGCTCCAGGGCCTTCAGCTCGGCCCGCCGCGCCACCAGGCCCAGCCAGAAGAGATGCGGACGGGTGTTGCGGATGTAGTGGTAGTTGTTCAGGTAGGGTGGGGACGTGACCAGGAAGTCCACGCTGCCCCCGGGCAGGCGGTCCGCGCTGCGGAGGAAGGAATCGGTGTGGACCTCGACGCGGGGCGGCGGCTCGAAGGCCGCGACCTGACGCTGGAAATGCCTCATATCGTCCAGCATCTGGTCGAGCTTGCCCGCCACGGCTCCCGCCACGTCGGCGTCCAGGACGTCCTCCTTGCCCGCGGCGGCGCGGGTGCCCAGGCTCGGCTCGTAGGAGTAGTTCGAGACGCTCACCAGCACGGCCCCCAGGGCCACCCGCAGCACGTCCCGCAGCCAGTCGTCCTCCCGCTTCCCGATGAAATCGAGGACGTGGAGGACCTGGCGCTCGACCCGGGGGCTGAAGAAAGGGACGCGGCTGCGGAACCCCGGCGGGGGGGCCGAGCGGGGCGCGCGGCGCCGGCGGCTGCTCATGAACCGGCGGAACTGGCGCCCCAGCTCCTCGACTCGCCGGAGGTCGCAGGTCGCCGCGCCCATTTTCACGCGGCTGACGAGCGCGGCGTAGGGGTTGATCTCGAAGCCCACGGCACGATGGCCCCGCCTCAGGGCCTCGACGAGCGTGGTGCCCACCCCGGCGAAGGGGTCCAGCACCGTCACCTCGCCGGGCTCGCGGCCCGCCGCCCCCTCGAGGACCCCGGCTACGAAGGAGGAGGAGAAGCCGGCGACCCACGGCACCCAGCGGTGCAGGGGCTGGTCGCGGTTGCGGGTGAACGCGGTGTCGCCCACCGTCGTTCCGTGGCGCGGCGCGGGTTCAGGGCCTGGCTTTCTTGCGGGCAAAGAGGATGAACTCCTCGGGGTAAGCCTCCACGGCGTTGGTGGTCGCGGAGGTGAAGCGCCCGGTCTTCGGGTCGCGCACCTGGGGGAGGGTCTTGAGGGGGATGACCCGGCGGACCACGCCGGCGAGCTCGAAGCCCTGGGCCTCCAGCAGCTCGGCGTGGACCTCGGCGTTGCGGATCTCTACACCCTCTAACGCCGTGTTGCCAATGACGTTGCAGATGAAGGCGCGGGGCTTGAGCACGCGGCGTATCTCGGCGAATGCCCGCTCCATGTCGAGGAAGTACTGACGCACCTCGTCGGCCTTGCTCTCGGAACGGGGCCGCAGGGCCTCGGCCGTGCGGTGGGCGAGGGGGCTTTGCGGCTCGGCGTCGTCCCGTCCGCGTGCGGCGGCGGAGCCGATGAACTGGTCCTTCCTGGCCGCCAGGTCGGCCCGCCCGCCCAGCCACAAGGCCGTCAGCTCGTGCAGGTCGGCGTATTCGTACGAGGTGACATAGGGGGGACTTGTGACCACCAGGTCGACGCTCTCCGCGGGCCAGGGCAGCTCTCGAGCGTCGCCCCGGCGGACCTCGGCGGCGGGCCTGCGGCGGACCTCCTGGGGCAGGTGCTTCCAGAACGCGGCGTTGGCCCGCTCCATCTTGGCCAGATGGCGGCGGAGGATGGGGACGGGGTGGGGCACGCCGCGGCCCAGCTTGGCCTTGTCGCGAGTGGGCTTGCTGCTCTTCATGAGCCAGTAGGAAGAGGTCTTGAGGCAATGGGAGAAGGCGCAGCGGAGGAAATCGCGAAGCGCCCGGTCCTCCCGGGCCTCGATGAGGGCGAGGATGATGCCCAGGCGGCGCTGTTGGGGGCGGGGGAACCACCAGTCCAGCCGCTCCCGGTCCGCCGGCAGCAGGGGCTCGGGCAGGGGAAAGAGGGAGGGAGCGCGACCACGGTCCTCCAGGCGGGCCAGCTGCTCCGCGAAGTCGGCCAGCGCCGGGCGCAGGCGCTCGGGCGGAATCGCCCGGGTCTTGGCCCGGGTGGCGATCACCGCCGCGGGATTGATGTCCAGCCCCCGGGCCAGGCGACCGTGGACCAGGGCCTCGACCACTGTGGTGCCGGAGCCCATGAAGGGGTCGAGCACCACCTGGGCGGGCCGGGAGTGCTCGCGGATGAGGCGAGCGGCCAGCTGGGGGATGAACTTCGCGGGGTAGCGGTGGTAGCAGTGGGTCAGGTAGCCCGTCTGCTGGGCGGAGAGCTGGGCGAAGGCCCAGGAGGGGTCGGGCGCGAGCTGGCCGAAGCGCTCCGGCGGTAGGGACATGGCGGGATTCTACCGGCACGGTTCCGCCCGGTCAAGCTGCGGCTGCGAGGCCCGGGGACGGCTGGGGCCGGGCAGGGGAGGGGGCGCGGGGGCAGAGCGCTCAGGTTCGGCGGCGGCGGGCGAGGAGGCCCAGGGCGCCGAGGCCGAGCAGCGTCAGGCTGGCGGGCTCGGGCACCATGCCCGTGGCTCCGTAGACGTTGAGCCGGCTGCTGCCTCCCCCCACCTTCTGGATGTCCACGCTCACCAGGGTCCTGGTGGGGTCGGGATGGAGGTTGAGCCCGAAGATCGCCGGGTTGTTGCTATTCTCGTAGTTCCCGTTGCTCCTGTTGAGGCGGTCGAGGCCGTCGATGAGGTAGAAGCGGTCGGCGTCCTCGGTGATCGACCAGAACCAGTCGGGCACCTGGAGGCCGGCGCGGGCCTCGGAGCTGCCGTCCAGGTAGTGCAGCGTGGCGTCCAGGGTGGCCGAGCCGCTGCCCGTGGTGGCCAGGATGGAGAGCTGGTGGTAGCGGTTCGGGGCCACGTGGAAGCTGAAGCTGGCCGACGAGCTGGTGGAGGTGTAGGCGTTCGGCCCGTCGTCGCTGTTGCGGTAGGCGAGGCGAATGTCGGGATGAAAGGCGGTGGCGGGGAAGAAGCCGTCGTCGGGCAGCCCGTCCCGATCGCCGAGACCTACGCTGGAGGTGTTGTGGGCCAGGGCCACCGACTGCGTCATCCAGATGCGGCCGGCCTTGTCCACCTCGCCCTGGGTGGAGTCGCCGAAAATGCCCTGGGCCGTATAGCCCGTGGCGTCGGGGCCGCCGTTGTTGAGGATCACGTCGGAATTGAAGAGCGAGGAGACATCGAGGTCGATGGGCACCAGCCCGGCACTCGCCGTGCCGAGGAACGCCCCGAGGCACAGAGCCCCGAACGCCAGACGCAGCAGGCTACGGAGATGCATTGTCATCGTCCTCCGCTTGCGGAAGCGCGCTTTTGGCCCGAGGGCAGGGGCCTCGGCGGTCCGGCTCCTGCATGAGGGCGCCGTGGAGCGGCGCGGCCCACCCGTGTGGAGCAAATGCAATTGCCGTGCCGGTCGGAGCGGCATACCGGGCCAGCCGTCGGGTTGTCCTAATAACCTGGGGGTACATGACCTATGGCTCCGTGCTTGGCGTCGGCCTCGCCTCGGCCCTCTCTGCCCGGGGACCACGATGTTGACGGCTGTCAACACCAGCCGACACCTGCGCGCTCGCTCGGACGCATCTCGTGCCTTCCCAGCGAGTTGTGGCTGCTAACGCCATGTGGCCGGACGTCAACGCCCTGGGCCGCGCGGCAACGCCCCTCCAGCGGCGCGACCGTGGCTTGACGGCGGCGTCGCCACCCGCTAGTCTGGCGGCGACACGAGCTCGAGGCGAGCCAGGGAAGGGAAGGAGCGGGCGATGCGAGCCCTCCAGATCGTCGAGCCCAGCAAGCTGGCCCTCCGCGACGACCTGCCCGAGCCCGAGCCGGGCAACGGCGAGGTGCTCGTGCGCTGCCGATACGTCTCCATCTGCGGGAGCAACATTCATCCCTACCTGGGCGAAGGGCGCTGGGCGCGAACCGAGTACCCGAAGCCAGCCGCGTGGGACGGCCACGAGTGTATCGGCACCATCGTCGAATCCCGGCTGGCCGGCTGGGAGGCCGGCACGACCGTGCTCGCCCACCCCGAGGACTACCTGGGCTTCGCCGAGCTCATCCGCGCCCGCCCGCCGGGGCTCGTTCGCCTGCCCCAGGAGGCCGACCTGGCCCCCCTCATCGCGGCTCAGCCTCTGGCCACCGTACTGCGAGCCTTCGCCCGCCTGGGGCCGGTGGCGGGACAGCGCTGCGCCGTGGTGGGGCAGGGGCCCATGGGGCTCATCTTCACCGCCCTGCTCCGTCGCATGGGGGCGCGGCAGGTGATTGGCATCGACCTGTTGGCCTGGCGGCTGGAATGCGCTCGTCGGCTGGGCGCCACGGCCGTGGTGGACGCCTCCCGAGAGGACGTGACCGAGAGGGTGCGGGAGCTGACCGAAGGGCAGAGGGTGGACCTCGGCGTGGAGGCGGTCGGCTTCGCGGAAACGGCCCGCACCGCGGTGCTCCTGCCCCGCCGGCAGGGCACCGTGATGCTCTTCGGCGTGCCTCGCTACGATCCCGTCGAGTTCCCGGTGGAGCACTTCTTCCGCAACGAGCTGTCGATGCTCAGCTCGGTGGGGGAGGAGTGCGTGGACTACTTCGCTACCGCGGTGGGCATGCTGGTCGAGGGGCATCTCGACCTGGAGCCGCTGATCACCCACCGACTGCCGTGGGACGAGGCTCCGCGGGCCTTCGAGCTGTATGCCGGCCACGCCCGTGGCGTCCTCAAGATCGTGCTCGAGGTGGGAACGGCGGGCTAGTCGGCTTTCTCCACGCGAACGGAGTCGCCGGCCTGGACCTTGGCGAGCTCCTGGGGGTCGCCATCGAGCGCGCCCACGACGTTCACGGGGCTGGCGGGGGCCTCGCCGAAGAAGAGGCACAGGGCATGGCCCGGGGGCCAATAGGCCACCGTGCCCGAGGGCACCTCGGCCTGGGCGTCGCGCTCCTCGTCGCGCACGGGGGTCTCGAAGTAGACTTCCTGGCCCCACAGGCGGGCCGTGCTGTCGATGGGCAGGGCCTCCAGCACCTTCTGCGCGGTGGGGGTATCGTTGAGCTGGGCGGTCGTCTGGACACTGCCCGCCTGGATGCGTATGCTAGGCATGGCTCCTTCTCCTGGGCAGGGCGATCGGGATCCTGGGTCCTGCTTCGGGGCCGAGTGTAGTCGCGCCGCGGGCGCGTGTCAAGGTTCGAGGGCCTGGGCCAACGTTTTGGAGGCGAAAGCGATGCGCAGCACTGTGGCGGCTTTCCTGGCGGCGGCGTTCCTGGTCCCGGCCCTTCCCGCGGCCGCTGCGCAGTGGCCGAAGGAAGCGGAGCGGGTGGTCGAGGGCCTGAAGTTCACCGAGGGCCCCGCCTGGCACCCCGACGGATACCTGCTGTTCAGCGACATCCCGGCCGACCGCATCTACCGTTGGGCCGAGGGCAAGGAGCTGGCGGTCTACCGCCAGCCGAGCCACCAGGCCAACGGCTTGGCCATCGACCCCAAGGGGCGGCTCGTGGCGTGTGAGCACGGGGCCCGGCGCGTCACCCGCACCGAGCCCGACGGCACCGTGGTCGTGCTCGCCGAGCGCTACCAGGGCAAGCGGCTCAACAGCCCCAACGACCTGGCCCTGCACTCCGACGGCTCCATCTACTTCACCGACCCGCCCTACGGCGTGCGCGGGCGCGAGCGGGAGCTGGATTTCCAGGGCGTCTACCGCGTCGCTCCCGACGGGGGGCTCACGCTGCTGGCCGACGACCTGCCGCGCCCCAACGGCATCGGCCTCTCGCCCGACGAGAAGCGGCTCTACGTCGACGACTCCCAGCGTAAGATCGTCCGCGTCCACCCCCTCCGGGACGACGGCTCGGTGGGCCGCGGGCGGCTGCTCATCGACCTGGGCAAGCACGGCACGCGGGTGCTCGACGGCATGGCCGTGGATGTCCAGGGAAACCTCTACGTCACGGGCACCGACGGCGTCTTCGTGGTGAGCCCGGAGGGCGAGCTGCTGGCCACGATCCCCTGCCCCGGGCAGTGCACCAACTGCTGCTTCGGCGGCGAGGAGCGGCGCACCCTCTACGTCACCGCGCGCACGAAGCAAGGCGGCAGCGTCTACCGCGTCGCCGCCCCCATCGCGGGTCACCAGGTGCGCTGAGCCCGACGGTGCGACCCCGCCCTGTCGACGGCTCAGGCCGGCCGCAGCTCGCGGAGGGCCTCGATGAGGCGCGCCAGGTCGGGAGGCAGGGGAGCCTCGAGGGCCATGCGCTGTCCCGTGGTAGGGTGGTCGAAGGCGAGCCGGTGAGCGTGGAGGGCCTGGCGCTCGATGAGCGGCTCCTCGTCCTCGGCGGGTTGCTCGCCCGCGAGCTCGGAGCGGTAGAGCGCGTGGCGGCGGCCGTAGAGCGCATCGGCGACCACGGGATGGCCGATGTGGGCGAGGTGCACGCGGATCTGGTGGGTGCGGCCGGTGAGCAGCTCCACGGCCAGCAGGGCGAAGCCGCGGTAGCGGGCGCGCACGCGGTAGACGGTGCTCGCCGCCTTGCCGTCGGGGCGCACGCACACCGCCTGGCGGTTGCGCCGCGAGCGTCCCAGGGGGGCGTCGATGCGGTCGGCATCCAGCTCCGGCTCCCCTTCGACGATGGCGAGGTAGAGCTTCTGGACGCTGCGGGCCTGGAACTGCTCGGCGAGGGCGGCGTGAGCGGCGTCGGTCTTCGCGGCCACGATGGCCCCACTGGTGTCGCGGTCGAGCCGGTGCACGATCCCCGCCCGAAGTTCCCCTCCCACCGACGATAGCGTGGCGGTGTGCTCGACCAGGGCGTTCACCAGGGTGCCCCTCTGCCGATGGCGCACGGGATGGACCACCATGTCCGGTGGCTTGTTCACCACCAGCAGGTCGTCGTCCTCGTAGAGGACGTCGAGGGGCACCCGCTGGGGAGGCACGACGGGGCCCGCGGCCAGATCGACGGCCACCTCGACGCGCTCGCCGCGTCGCAGGATGTGGCTGGGCTTGACGGCCTCGCCGTCGACGGTGACCCGGCCTCCGCGGATGAGCCCCTGGATGAAGGTGCGGGAGAAATCGTCGAGCGAGGCGGCGAGGAACTGGTCCACCCGCCGCCCGGCGTCGCGGCGGGCCACGGTGAATCTCTGGCGGAAGGTACGGGCCTCGGCGGCGGGCGGGGGGCTCATGGGCGTACGAGGCTCAGAAGCGGGCAGCCGGACCTGGGGCGCAAAGGGCTCCGGCGCCGCGCGGCGCCGGAGCCCTCAGTTGGCCAGCGATGCGCGGTCAGGAAGTGCCGCTGAGCTCCTTGGCCAGGTCCACGGCGGTAGCGGCATCGGGGGCGTAGCCATCGGCGCCGATCTCGTCGGCGTAGTCCTGGGTGACGGGCGCTCCTCCGATCATCACCTTTACCCCGTCGAGCCCCGCCTCCTTCAGGGCGGCCACCACGTTTTGCATCTGGGGCATTGTGGTGGTGAGGAGAGCGGAGAGCCCCACGAGCTTGCAGCCCTTGTCCTTGGCCGTCTCCACGAACTTCTCGGGGGGCACATCGATCCCCAGGTCGACGACGTTGAAGCCGGCTCCCTGGAGCATCATGCCCACCAGGTTTTTCCCGATGTCGTGGAGGTCGCCCTTCACGGTGCCCAGTGCGATGCTGCCGATGGGCTGGACCCCGGCGTCCTTGAGCTTGGGCTCCAAGACCTCCATGCCGAACTTCATGGCGCGGGCCGCGACGAGCACCTCGGGGACGTAGAACTCGTTGGCCTTGAACTTCTGGCCCACGACGTTCATCCCCGCGATGAGGCCCTGGTCCAGGATGTCGCCCACGGGCACGCCTTCGTCGATGCAGCTCTGGACCATCTCCTTGGTCTCGTTGGCCTTGCCCGTGACGACCAGGTTGGCAAGCTCCTGAAGATCAGCCATCGGTTGCGGTCTCCTCTCTTGAGGGAATCGGGAACGGGGCGAGTGCCGGGGCCGCCTACTCTCCTTTCGGCGCCTGACGGTCGAGCCGTGCGAGATCGTACTCGGCGAGCTGAGCCACCCACCCGGCCATCTGGGTATCGCGCAGCGTCTGGTAGGCCTCGCGGGCCTCCGCCAGCCGGCCCAGCTTCTCGTAGCACCGGGCGGCGTGCCATCGGGCTACCGCGGCCGCGAAGGGCACGGGGCTCAGCGCGGCCTGCTCGAAGTGCGACGCCGCGGCTTCGTACTGCTCCAGCTCCATGCGGGCCTTGCCCGCCTCCAGATGGGCCAGGGGCAGGAGGGGGTGGTCGGGGAAGTCGGAGACGAACTGCTCCGCCGCAGAGGCCGCCTGGGCCAGATGCCCCTCGGCGGCATCGGAGTCCAGCTCGCCGCGGCCCGAGCCCAGCCCGGCGTAGAGGTGGGCCAGGCGGAAGTGGTTGAGGGCCAGCTCGAGGTTGAAGATGGCGGCGGCCGGCTCCCCCTGGTACTCGCGGGCCAGGTCGGCCAGCTTCTCCAGGTGCTCTTCCGGAGTCTTCGAGGCCTCGGGGCCGGTGGCCACCTCGAGCTGGTGGCGCTCGGCCCAGGGCCGCTCGCTGCGGGCCGCCGAACGCTGGGCCAGGAACACCCAGGCCGCGGCCACCAGCAGGATCAGCCCAGCCCCGATCCCGATGGGCAGGACGTAGGGCTGGAGCTTGCCCCACGCCGCCGACAGCGTCGCGTGGAACTTATCGTCCTGCTTGGCTTCCTTGTACTTGGTCTTGGCCACCAGGGGATTTCCGTTCGCGAGGGGACTGGGGTGGTACGCCCGAGAGGATTCGAACCTCCGACCTGCGGTTTAGGAAACCGCCGCTCTATCCGGCTGAGCTACGGGCGTCCGCTCGGCCAACGCCTGCGCCGACCCCGCCAAGGTGTGACGACCGCGGTCCCGACAGCAGGATGCTACCCGATCCCGCCCGCCACTGTCAAGCGCGCCCCTCTGGGGGGCGCGGCTCCCCGGCCGGTGCGGTGCGCCCGGGGCGCGGGCGGTCAGCCATCCTCGCTGGGGAAGTCGACGAGGACGTGGAGGTCATAGCCCGCCAGCTTGTCGCGTCCGCCCAGGAAGCTGAGCTCGACGAGGAAGACGCAGCCCACGATGGCCCCGCCGGCCTGCTCCACCATGTCGCAGCAGGCCTTCATGGTGCCGCCGGTAGCCAGCAGGTCGTCGACCATGAGCACGCGCGCCCCGGGCTGGATGGCGTCGCGGTGCATCTCCAGGGCGTCGGTGCCGTATTCCAGCTCGTAGGTGGCCTGGAAGGTCTCGCAGGGCAGCTTGCCCTTCTTGCGGATGGGGACGAAGCCGGCGCCGAGCTGGAGGGCGACGGCGGGGGCGAGGATGAAGCCCCGGGCCTCGGTGCCCGCCACGAGCTGGACGCCGCTGTCGTAGTAGGGCTGGCTGAGGCGCTCGACGGCCTGGCGGAACAGCTCGGGGTGGGCGAGGACGGGCGTGATGTCGCGGAAGACGATGCCTGGCTTGGGGAAGTCGCGGATGCCGCGTATCGCGTCCTTGAGCGCGTCCACGGGCGTCTCCTGGGTCGGTTTCGCCGAGGTGCGGGGAGGGGCTTATTCCTCGGTGGGGGTGTGCTCCTCGGTGAGGAACTCGTGGAGCTTGATGAGGGCCTCGTTCTCGATCTGGCGGATGCGCTCGCGGGTAAGGTCGAGGCGCTGCCCGATCTCCTCGAGGGTCATGGGGGTGTCGTCGTCGAGGCCGTAGCGCATGCGGAGGACTTCGGCCTCGCGCTCGCTGATGCTATCGAGCAGTTCGCGGATCTTGTCCTTCTCGTAGTCGTCGAAGAACTGTTCGTCGGGCCGGGGGGTGGTGCGGTCCTCGATCACTTCGTTGAGGGAGCACAGGAGGTCGAGGCTGACGGGGGTGGACGCCGTGAGGGTGGCGCTGACGACTCGCTTGATGACATTCATGTTGTCGGGCGAGAGGTCGATTTCCTTGGCGATCTCCTCCACCGTGGGTGCCCGTCCGAGCTTGGCGGTCAGCTGCGTGGCGGCGTTTTTCCAGTGAGCGATGGTCTCCACCATGTAGGCGGGGATTCGGACCGTCTTCACGGTGTTGGTGATGGCTCGCCGGATGGCCTGCTTGATCCACCAGGTGGCGTAGGTGGAGAAGCGGCAGTCGGCGTCGGCGGAGAAGCGCTCGACGGCCTTGAGGAGGCCCACGTTGCCCTCGGCGATGAGGTCGGGGAAGGACAGCCCGCGGTTGACGTAGTTCTTGGCGATGGAGACCACGAGGCGCAGGTTGGAGATGATCATGCGGTTCCGCGCTTCCCCGCTGCCCTTGGCCATCTCGCGGGCCAGTTCCTTCTCTTGGTCAGCCGTCAGCAGCGGGATCTTGCTGATGTCGCGGAGGTAGGCTTCGAGCGATTCTTCGCGGAAGATGACACACACTCCTCTACGGGGGGCGCCGGCGGGGTCTTCAGGCTCGCATCATAGGGACCCACTCGGTGGTGGTCAAGCGTTTGCGGCGTGGCCCGGGTCGCCGAGGGGCGGGCGCCCCGGGGGCGCGGTCACTCGCGCCCTTCGGAGAAGTGGACCCAGGCGTCGCGCACCGCCTCGTAGCCCGTCATGTCCTCGCTGAAGGTCTCCACCTCCTCGCCCTCGAAGGTGTCGGTGGTGTTCCAGGGGACTTCTGTGGTGCCCAGGCTCACCCACTGGACGGCTCCGTCGCTGTAGCCCACGTTGAGCCCCTCCTTGGCCCCGTGGGTCATCAGGTAGTCGTTGAGGAAGACGTCGGCGAGCAGGGCGTAGAAGCGGTGGGCTCGGAGGCTCAGGTCGTTGGCCACGTCGTCCTCGTCGAGTTGCTCGGGCGGGGGCAGGGGGCTCTGATCGTCGGGGACGGCGTCGGGGAAGCAGTTGTAGGCGTAGCCCACCTCGCGGGGCACCTCGTCGGTCTCGCCGCCGGGCATCTGCACGGTCTCCACGGGGTTGCCGCTACGCCCCGGCTCGCGCCAGCCGGGGGTCTGGGGGCAGAAGAGCACGCGGGTGTCCTTGACGTAGGGCTTGAGCAGCCACAGGCCGGCAGGCACCTCGTTGCCGTTGGGGTCGGTGCTGCGGCAGTAGTGGCTCTGGCGGTAGCGGGCGTTGTGCGTGTCCACGGCGAGGCCCGCATACAGGTCGGGCAGCAGGTTGTCCCAGCTATTGCCGTAGATGCGTATGCTCTTGAAGACCTGGGAGAGGTTGGAGCGGCAGGCCGCCCGCCGGGCGGAGGCCTGTGCCTTGACCACGGCGCTCATGAGGAGGGAGGCGAGGACGGCGATCACCCCGATGACCACCAACAGCTCGACGAGGGTGAAGCCCCGCCTCGCGCCTGTGCGTGCGTGCCTGCGCATGGTATACCCGCTCCCGTGTGCGATGCCCCGCCGAGACGCCCGCCAGCGCTCCCTATATCGAGTATATCATGCCGTCCCTGGCGGGTCAAAGGCCAAGGTCCGCTGGCGGGGGCTCTTGACAGTGCTGCGGGGACATGCCATGATCGCCGCCGTGGATCGTGTGGGGCGGCTCAAGGGGTCTGTCGTGGCCCATGTGATGATGGTCGACGATGACGAGGAGTTCGCGGTCGCGGTGGGCGAGGCCCTTCGCGCCGCGGGGCACGAGGTCTCCCTGGCCTCGGAGGTGGCCGGGGTGGTGGAGCGCATGGTCGAACGCCCCCCCGACCTGGTGATCCTGGACGTGATGTTTCCGCAGGACAGCTCGGCGGGGTTCGAGCTGGCGCGCACCATCCGCCACCAGAAGGGGAAGCTGGAGCACGTTCCCATCCTGATGCTCACTGCGGTGGCCCACAAGTTCCCCTATGGGTTTGGGGGCCGGGACATCGACAGCGAGTCGCTGCCCGTAAACGCGTACATGGAGAAGCCCGTAGAGCCCGATGCCCTGGTCCAGGAGGTGGCCCGGTTGCTCGGCCAGGCTGGCTCGCAGGGGGGCGCGTCGTCCTCGTGAGGCGGCGCCGCGGGGGCGGGCCCGCGCCGGCCCGGGCTGCGGAAAGGAGAATTCCGGATGGCGAAGATTCTGATGGTCGACGACGACGAGGGCTTCCTGTTGGCCGCGGGACGGCTCCTGGAGGCCGCGGGACACGAGGTGGCACGGGTCAAGAGCGCCGCCGAGGCCCGCTCCCACCTGGAGAGCGAGCGGCCGGACCTCATCCTCCTCGACGTGCTGATGCCCGGCGAGGACGGCTTCACCTTCGCCGACAACATCGCCCAGGACAAGGAACTGAGCGAGATCCCCGTGGTGCTGGTCACCGCCGTGGCCGAGAGCTCGGGCCAGATGATGTACGCCATCGAGCACGACAAGGCGCTCACCGCGACCGACATCTTGCGGAAGTCCGAAGCCCACGAACGCCTGGCGGACACCGTCGCCGCCGCACTCCAGTCCTCGCAGTGACACCGGCCAGGGAGCGGCCCCCCATGGCGGACAAGCACACCGTCCTCCTCGTCGACGACGACCCCGCCTTCCTCAAGGCCAACTCCCTGCTCCTGCGGGCCGCAGGCTACGAGGTGCTCACCGCCGAGGATGGGCGTACGGGCCTCGCCGCCGCACGCGAACACCGGCCCGACCTGGTGGTGGTGGACGTGATCATGAGCCGGCCCGACGAGGGGTTCGCCCTCGCCAGGGCCATTCGCGGCGACGAGCGTCTGGCCGACACGAGGCTCCTCGTGGTCACCGCCGCGGGGCAGCGCTACCAGATGCTCTTCGAGCCCGACGACCAGTGGCTGCCCGTGGACAAGGTGCTCGAGAAGCCCACGTCCGGCGACGAGCTGGTCGCCGAGATCGGGAAGCTCCTGGCCGCCGGCTCCAACAGCGGAGGCTAGCCGTGGCCCGCAACGTCCTGCCCCCCTGCCAGGTCGGCTGCCCGGTGCGGACCGACGCCGGGGGCTACGCGCGGCTCGTGGCCCAGGGCCGCTACGAGCAGGCCCGCCAGGTGATCTGCCGCACCAACCCCTTCCCCTCCGTATGCGCCCACATCTGCCAGAGGCCCTGCGAGAAGAACTGCCGGCGAGCCCAGCTCGACGCGCCCGTGGCCCTCCGCGCCCTCAAGCGGTTCGTCATCCAGCGCCTGGGCACCCCCGAGCCCCAGCCGCCGGCGGAGCAGCCCGCCGGCGCTGCCCGCGTGGCCGTCGTGGGCGCCGGGCCGGCGGGCCTCACCGCCGCCCTCGACCTGCGCCGCCGAGGCCACCCGGTGTGCGTCTTCGAGCGGCTCGACCGTCCCGGCGGAATGCTCAACGTCATCCCCCGCTACCGCCTGCCCCAGGAGGCCCTGGACGCCGACGTGGAGGCCATCCTGGGCGCGGGCATCGAGCTCCGCTGCGGGACCGAGGTGGGACGCGACCTGGGGGCCGGGGAGCTGCTCGAGCGCGGCTACGACGCCGTGGTGGTCGCCACCGGCCTGTCCCGCAGCCGGGGCATCGCCGTCCCCGGCTTCGGCGCCCAGCGGTTCACCGCCGCCATCCCCTGGATGACCGACGTGTGGCTGGGCAACCGGGTGGACCTGGGCCATCGGGTGGCCGTGATCGGCGGAGGCAACGTGGCCGTGGACGTGGCTCGCACGGCCCGCCGCCTGGGCGCCGACCACGTGGCCCTCATCTGCCTGGAAAGCAGGGAGGAGATGCCCGCCGAGCCCGAGGAGACCGCCCTCGCGGAGGCCGAAGGCATTCGCCTCCTGCCCCGACAGGCCCTCAAGCGCGTGATCAACCGCGACGGCCGCATCGTCGCCCTCGAGCTCATGGCCGTCCTCTCCGTCTTCGACGACCAGGGGCGCTTCCGCCCCACCTACGACCCCGCACGCGTGCGCACCCTGGCCGCCGACATGGTAGTCCTGAGCATCGGCCAGGCCCCCGACCGAAGCTGGGCACGCGGCTTCTCCGTGCGCACCGACGAGCGGGGCCGCATCGTGACCGACCGCGAGACCCAGCTCACCAGCCACCCCAGGGTGTTCCTGGCCGGCGAGGCCCTGCGCGGGCCGGGGAGCGCCATCGAGGCCGTGGCCGACGGCCACCGCGTGGCCGAGATCGTGGGGCGGTTCCTGGACAGCGGCGATGTAGCGGCTCTCCAGGCCGACGAGAGGACGCCGCTCGAGCCCTTCCCCGACGACGTGCTGGCCAAGCTGCGCCGCCTGCCCGCCGCCGACACCGAGGCCCGGCCCTTCGCCCCCGCCGAGCCCTCCCTCGACGAGGCGGAGGCACGCCGCGAGGGCGGGCGCTGCCTGGGCTGCCTGGCGGGCGCCGAGATCGACGAGACCCGCTGCGCCGCCTGCCTCACCTGCTTCCGCGTGTGCCCCCTGGACGCCGTGGAGATCGGGGAGGACATGGTGGCCAACCCGGTGCGCTGCCAGGCCTGCGGCCTGTGCGCCGCGGTCTGTCCCGCCAACGCCATCGACCTGGCCTTCTGGCCCTCCGTCGCGGCCGGCGAGCCGCGGCTCGGCGCCCCTCGCGCGGCGGCCGCCGATGGACGTCTGGCCCTCGTCTGCCAGCACGCCAACGCCGAGCCCGCAGGGGCCTCGGCCGTCCTGGCAGTCCCCTGCCTGGCGCGGCTACGGCCGGTGGACGTCCTGCGCCTTTTCGCCCAGGGCTACGCCGCGGTGGCGCTCTATCCCTGCGCCCGGGACGAGTGCAAGTATGGCAGGGCGTGGGAGAACATCCAGTCGCTGGCCGACGCCGTGGGGACCATGCTGAGCCACGCTCGCCCCGCGGCGAAGGTCGAGGTGCACCTGCCCCAGGCGGCCGGCGAGGGGGACCGGGTCCGAGCAGGAGGAACGCCGTGATCGTCTTGAAACAGAAGCCGCTTGAGTGGATCGCCGAGCGTCTGGCCCCCTTTCGCAAGGTGATGGTGGTGGGCTGCGGCACGTGCTCCACGGTGTGCTTCGCGGGCGGGGAGCGCGAGGTGGAGGAGCTCTGTTGCGCCCTCCAGCTCGCCCTGGGCGAGACCGACGCCGACGTGGAGCTGGAGGGCGCCACCTGCAAGCGCCTGTGCGACGCAGAGTTCCTCGAGCCCCTGCTCGAGTCCCTCCGCCGAGCCGACGCGGTCCTTTCCCTCGGATGCGGGGCTGGCACCAACCTCCTGGCCGATACCCTGGAGAGCGTGCCCGTGCTTCCCGGCGTCGACACCTCGTTCCTGGGGGCCAACGCCGGGCCCGAGAGCTGGAGCGAGATGTGCGCCGCATGCGGCGAGTGCATCCTCGACCTCACCTTCGGCATCTGCCCCGTGGCACGGTGCGCCAAGACCCTGCTCAACGGCCCTTGCGGCGGCTCCAGCGACGGAAAGTGCGAGGTGAACCCCGATACCGAGTGCGCCTGGGCCAAGATCGTCGAGCGGGCCCAGGCCCTGGGGCGCCTCGAGGAGCTCGAGCGCGTGATCCCCCCCAAGGACTGGTCCTCGGCCCGCCACGGCGGACCGCGCTCCCTCCAGCGCGACGACCTGGGCCTCCGACGCCTCACCACGGAGGAGCTCGATGAAGTGTGACTCCAACCTCGAGCGAGTCCTCGACGCCGGCCACTTCGCCGTCACCGCCGAGCTCGGCCCCCCCATGAGCGGCGACGCCAGCGTGGTGCGCCAGAAAACCGCCATCCTCCGAGACCACGCCGACGCCGTCAACATCACCGACGCACAAACCGCCGTGGTGCGCCTTTCGTCCATCGCCAGCGCCGCCATCGTCCGCGAGGAAGGCGTCGAGCCGGTCATGCAAATGACGACTCGCGACCGCAACCGCATCGCCATCCAGTCCGACGTCCTGGGCGCCGTGGCCCTGCGCATCCGCAACTGCCTGTGCATCGCCGGCGACCACCAGTCCTTCGGCGCCGCGGGAAAGCTCAAAGGCCATCCCGGGGCCAAGAACGTCTACGACATCGATTCCATCCAGCTCCTGGCCATCCTCAAGAGGATGCGCGACGAGGGACTCCAAGAGAGCGGCGACCCCCTGGAGGAGCCGGCCCCCCTCTTCCTGGGGGCGGCCTGGACCCCCATGGGCGACCCCGTGGACTTCCGCGTGGTGCGCCTGGCGAAGAAGGTGGCCGCAGGGGCCGACTTCATCCAGACCCAGGGCATCTACGACGTCGACCAGTTCGCCGAGACCATGAAGCGCGTCCGCGAACGCGGCCTCCACGAGAAGACCGCCATCCTGGCCGGCATCATCGTGCCCAAGAGCGGCGGGATGCTCCGCTATATGCACAGCTCCGTGGCCGGCGTCTCCGTGCCCGACTCGCTCATCCGCCGCTTTCCCAAGACCAAAAAGGGGGCCTCGAAGGAGGAGAAGAAGGAGGCCCGCCGCAAGTCCCAGGAGACCGGCAAGCAGATCGCCGTCGAGCTCATCCAGCAGGTGCGCCAGATCGAGGGCGTGCGCGGCGTCCACATCCAGGCCATCGAGTGGGAGAAGGCCGTGCCCCACATCGTCGAGGGCGCCGGCCTCCTGCCCAGGCCCCAAGCCTGATCCCAGGCTCCCCGCACCGGCCCTCGGTGCGAGAGAGGCGACCATGGCTTCCCACAAGCTCAACTGCTGGGAGGAACGCGACTGCGGGCGCCAGCCCGCCGGCCCCCGGGCCCACGAGCTCGGCCCCTGCCCCGCGGCCACGGACACCACCTGCGACGGGATGAACGGGGGGAGGAACGCCGGTCGCCTATGCTGGGCCGTGACCGGCACCCTCTGCTCGGGCACCGTGGACGGCACGTTCGAGGACAAGATTCGCCGCTGCGAGGCCTGCCGCTTCTTCCGCCGCGTGAAGTACGAGGAGGGCTGCCACTTCCAGCTCCTCAAGCCCGGCCTGGGCGAGGCCGACCCCCACGAGCTCCACCGCCTGCTCAACGATATCGTCAAGCTCATCGGCATCTGCCGCGACATCTTCGCCTGCGTGGCCCAGAGGCCCCTGCTCAACCGCATCGCCGAGCACGCCGTGTCCATCACCGCCGCTGCCTCGGCCGCCGCCTACGTCTTCGGCGAAGGGGGCGACGAGCTGGTCCTCGAGGCCCACAGCGGCCCCCTCGAGCGGCCGGAGAGGGTCCCCCTGGGCGCCGAATGTCCGGTGGCCCAGGCGGCCCGGACCAAGAGCCTCTACAAGGGCACCGAGCCGAGGGGCGGGGGCGAGGGGGGCACCGCCTCGGTCGCCGCCATCCCGGTGGGGGGCCTCGACAAGCTGGCGGGCGTGCTCGAGCTGATCAAGGCGGACGGCCCCTTCTCGGCGGACGACGACTGGTTCCTCATCCAGTTCGCCCTCACCGCGGGGCTGGGGATCGAGAACGCCACGCTGATCGACGACCTCCGCCAGCTCAAGCGGTTCGACAAGGCCAAGTCGCGCTTCGTGGCCGTGCTCATGCACCACATCACCTCGCCCCTGGCCACCATCGCCTGCTCCCTCCAGGCCCTCTCCCAGCTGGGCGACGGGCTGTCCAGGGAGGACCGCGAGGAGCTGGTTCGCTTCAGTCTCCAGCGCATCAACTCCGTGCAGACCCTCTCCCGGCGGCTCCTCGACCTGGCGTCCATCCAGAGCGGGCGCTCCCTCGCCCAGGTGCGGCCCGTGCGCCCCATCGAGCCGCTGCGCCAGGAGGTGGAGAGCCGCTACGCGCGAGCTCAGGAGCACGGGGTGGAGATGGTGGTGCACGAGTGCGACGAGGGGCTCCGGGTGATGGCCGACCCCGACGGCCTCCGCGTGATCTTCGCCAACCTGCTGGACAATGCCATCAAGTACTGCACCCGCCCCACCAAGCGCGTCGAAGCGTCGATGGATGTCCGGCGGGGCCGCGTGCGCGTCGCCATCCGCGATACGGGCATCGGCATCCCTCCCGACGACCAGAGAGGCATCTTCGAGGAGTTCCGCCGCGCCAGCAACGCCCCCACCTCCGACGTCTCCGGCTACGGCCTCGGCCTCGCCGTGGTCAAGGAGCTGGTGGACCGCTACGAGGGCGACATCGAGCTGGAGAGCACGGTAGGGGAGGGCACCACCTTCACCATCTCCTTCCCCCTCGCCGAGCCGTCCTGAGCCCCTCCCTGCGCCGTCGCGGCTCGGCTACTCGCCGCGCCCCGGCCGCCAGGCCGCGGCCTCGGGCATGTGGACGAGGGCGAAGGACAGGAACAGCGGCCAGTTGCACGAGCAGCCCCGGGCGAAGTTGGGGCCGTTGAGAATCCCCCCCGCGGGCAGAAGGCTGTTGGTGCACCCCGAGCGGATGCCCCGGAAGAAGACCTGGCGGCCGGTCCCCAGGTCGAAGTACGACGCGTGGCCGTCGCGGAGGGTCACCACGTGGCGGTTGCCGACGGCCCGCCCGCAGCCGCGCGTCCCGCCCGAGTTGTAGGCCCGGTTCATCCCCAGCCACAGGCGCTTGCCCGCCGGCTCGCCGGTGCGCGGGTCGTAGCGCTCCCCGCCGTGGGTCACCAGCACCTGGGGCAGGAGAATGGGCGGCTCGGGGCCTGACCAGTGGCTGGGCGGGTTGCGGCAGGGGATGGGCTCGGCCCACAGCCGCCGGCCGTCGGCGCCCCGGAAGGCCCCCAGGATGCTCCGCGTGGCGGTCAGCACCAGCACGTCGCTGGCCTCGCAGTAGGCGAGATGGGGCTCGAGGGGCGGGAAGCGGGCCTGGACCTTCGCGTCAGCCTCGTCCGGCGGGGCCTCCGCTCGGGCCTGCCACAGGGGGCGGCCAGAGGCCGCGTCCAGCGCGGCCAGCTCCACCGCCTGGCGCTCGCCGCGCCGGGCTCGCGCCCGGAAATCGCGAGGGTAGGCGGCCAGGAACACCTTCTCCCCCGCCAGGGCGAAGGTGAGCTTGCCCGGAGAGGCGGGCCGGTGCCACTGGAGGGCCCCGCTGCGGCGGTCCAGGCACGCCAGGCGGGGGCCCGCGGTGGCCAGCAGCCGGTCGCCGGCCAGTCGCACCTGCTCCCAGTCGCCCTCCAGCGGCCGAGGCACGGGGATGCGCCCGCGGAGCCGGCCCGTGGCGGCGTCGAGCGCCAGGCACGCGTCGCCGCAGAGGACGTAGAGGGTGTCGGCGGCAGCCACGAAGTTCGCCGCCGTATCCCGCTGGGTGATCATGTGGTTCCGCTTGCGGCTCCTGGCACGGGACGTGGGCGGGAGCTCGGCCTGCCACAGGTGGCGCCCGGTATAGATGTCGGCGGCGTGGACCACCTGGGCGACGAGGAAGAACATCCGCCCGCCGGCCACCACGGGGAACGGCCCGCGGCAGTGCGTGTAGTCCCACCCCGGGAGCGCCCGGTCCACCGACGAGCCGAACCACAGCACGCCGAAGGGAGGCCGGACCCGTTCGTCCCCCGAGGCGAAGGCGTTGGCCCCGCTGCCGCTCTCGTGACTCCAGTCGTCGGCGCCGGCGAGAGCGCCGGGCCGCCGCAGGAGGCTCAGGCCCCCCAGGCGCTCCAGCTCGGCGCCTGGCAGCCCGGCCTCCCGCACCGCGCCGGCCAGCGCCTGGTGCTGGCTCTGCGAGGTGGGCACGCACAGGACCCCGCCGTAGGGGCGAAGGGAGGCGAAGAGGGCGGGAAGGGCGTCCTCGCCCGCCGCACGACGCAGCCCCGCCAGGTCCTCGGCCACGGCCAGGCTGGCGAAGTAGGGCGGCAGGCGCAGGGTGCCCAGCCTCTCGCCGACCACGTGGACCCGGCTGCCGTAGAGGCCCGAGGCGTGGAGCCTGCGGCGGGCCGCATCTGCCGCCTCGGGCTCGGGCTCCAGGACGACCACGTGGAGGTCAGAGCGGCGAGCCAGCTCCTCGGCCAGCGGTACAGCGCCCAGGGCCAGGCAGTATCCCTGGCGGAGTCCCGTTCGCTCGAGGATGCTCTGGGCCAGCTCGACGGGGCGTTCGCCTGGTGCGGGGGCCGGCGGCTCCTCGGGCTGGGGGTCGCCCCGCGGCTCGTCCGGCGCGCCGAAGCAGTAGAGGGAGCCCTCGCGGCTCACCGCCACCAGCTTGGCGCTGGCGGCAAGGAGCGTGGACGGTGTGCCGGCGACCTCGGCTCGCCACGCGACCCGGGGCTCGCCTCCGCCATCGGGGAGCTGGATGGCCGCGACAGCTCCCTCGCCGGCGGCGTAGAGGCGGGAGCCGGCCTTGATGTGCACCTTGAGCTCCGAGGGCATCCGCCACAGGAGCGGGAAGCGCAGGGTGGGCCAGGGGATGAGACGGCGCGAGCCGTCGATGGCCCCCTGGCAGGTGATGCCCCACTGGGGCCGCGTGATGTCGTAGGCCACGATCTCCGCGTAGCCCGGGTCGCTCGGCCACAGGTTGCCGCGGCCCCGCCGGTTGCGAATGGGGCGGGAGTAGTAGACGGCCTCGGGAGTGAGCACGGGCTGGCGAAAGATGCCCAGCTCGGAGCCGTTCGCGGGGTCGATCTGGAGCCGCGGATGGGCCTCCAGCGAGTGCTTCTCCCCCTTCCGCATGCCCCTCGTCCAAAGCGACACATACGTGGTCTTGGCCGGCTTGGCGGCCTGGACCTGGGTCTTGCCCCCCTGCGTCCTGGTGGTCAGGCGGCCTTCGTCGATCCAGCGTCGGACGGTCTCTGGGCTCTCGCCGGCGAGGCGGGCGAAGGCCTCGGGCGAGGCCCACGCGGGCAGCTCGTCCCGGCCCGCCGCCGCCTGGGCCGAGAGCCCGAAGAGGTCGCCGCTGTGGAACAGGTAGGGGCCCACCCCGCACGCGTACCACGAGCCCTTGGCCAGCGCCGGCCGGCCGCCCCAGCCCGTGGTGTAGGGCTCCATGGCGCCCGTGACGGGGTCCAGGAAGCCGGGCAGCGCCCGGCCGCTGGGCACCACCACCTTGCCCCCCGTGAGGGCCAGGTAGCCGAGGGGCACGAGGCCGGCGGCCCGGCGGGCGGCGTGGTCGATCAGCCCCTCGGGGATGAGGGCCACGTCGAGGTTCCGCCACCGCACCTGGCCGGTCTCCGCGTCGACGCACAGCACCATGGTCCCCTCGAAGGGCCACATCCCGGCGCCGAAGTACACGTTGCCTCCCGCCAGCACCGGCCCGCCGCGGGCTGGCCAGCGGGAGACCAGGCGCTCGTCGCCCAGGAGCCTGTGGTCGGGGCGGTCGGGCGGCGCCCCCCGCACCCGCCAGCGCAGGCGGCCGTCGCGGGCCCCCAGGCAGGTCAGATAGCCGTCGTCGGAGACGAAGGTGACCCGTCCCTCGCCCGCCGCGGGCGCCAGGCGCACCGGGCCTTCGGCGAAGAAGACCCATCGGCGCTCCCCCGTCGCCAGGTCGTAGGCCGTCACGCTGTCCGTGACCATGGAGGGCACGAAGAGCAGGCCGCCCCAGGCCACGGGCTCGATGGAGCGGTCGAAGCACAGGCGCGGATCGTCCGGGAACGCGGGCCGCGGGGGCGGGAGCTGGCGGCGCCACAGGAGGCGCATCGCGGGCGGAAGCTCCGCCGGCGAGGCGGCCGTGCGGGCCGCATCGTGCCGCCACGTCGGCCAATCGGCACCGGCCGATACCCCGGCCCGGCCCGCGGCCAGGAGCAGCAGGAGGACCAGGAGTCGGGGCCGCTCGCTCATCGTTGCCTCCGCACAAGGGGCTCAGAAGGTCTTCCCGAAGTCGCGTTCCTGGGCCACGGGCACGGCGCCGGGCATGTCCATGCGGGGGCGGTCGTAGAGGGCCTGCTTGCCCCTCTGGATGGCCTCGAGGATGGCCTGGTAGCGGGGGTCGTCGGTGGTCTCGAAGAGGGCCTTACCGTCGGGGGCGAGGCCGCCGGCCTCGGCGGCCAGGCGGCGGGTGAGCACGCCGCTCCAGGCGGGGTGGGTGAGGTTGATGTCCTCGTGGCGGATGTTGGCCACCCGCCCCTTCCGTCCCTGGCGGATGAGCCTGGCTCGCTCCTTGGGCGGCGCGACGGCGGCGTAGGCCTCCTGGAAGTCGGCGAACCAGGGCAGAGGCTTGCGCCCGCCGACGTCGAGCCACGTGTCGCGGCCCCCGAAGGTGTGCGGCCGGGTCATGTCCCAGGTGCCGTAGTAAGGCACGTTGGCGTCGATCCAGGTATAGATGCGGCGACGGCCCTCGTCGTCGACGTCGACCCCCTGGTGCTTCTCCTCGAGGAGGGTGGTCAGGCGGCTCACCCAGGAGCCGGTGGCCAGCGGGGGGAAGTTGCCCGTCGGCCCGGGGTTGATGTGGTATCGGGCCACCAGGCCGGGGGTGAACACCAGGGCTTCGAAGGCCATGTTGAACAGGCGCGTCTTGTCCCCCGAGAGGTCGATGCCGCCGTCGGGCGCCGGCCCGCTGTGGCATCGGGCGCAGTAGCGGTCGAGGACCGGCTGGACCTGTTGGACGAAGTCGACCGGCCCGGCTCCCCAGGGCGGCGGGGTGATGGGGTCGGGGGCGCGGCTCAGGCGCTGCCAGGCGCGGGTGTCGACGGGGGGAGCGGCGTTGCGCGGCTCGTGGCACCCGATGCAGCTCTGGGTCTCGCCGTCGGTGACTTGGGTGACGGTGCCCATGCGGCGGATTTCCTTGCCGTGCTCGTCGAGGGCCTGGAAGTAGAGCTCGACGCCGGCGGGGGCGGTGAAGTAGGCGGAGCCGTCGGGGGCCACGGGCACCGTGCCGTAGTTGTGCTTGACGTAGTAGGTGCCCTCGCCGATGGCGGGGTAGTGGTCGGAGTAGCGGGGGCCCTCGGTGTTCCACTTCTTGGGCAGCTGGGACATCACGCGGAGGGCCTTCACCTGGCCGCGCTCGACCCCCTTGTCCAGCAGCCCCTGGTAGACGTCGATCACGAAGAAGCGGCCCTCGCCGCTGGGCGGCGGCAGGCTGCCGGCCACGGCGTGGGGCCGGGGGCGGGGCCGCAGGGGCACGGGGTTGAAGCACGAGGTGGTCCGGGCGTCGTAGAGCTCGACCTTGTGGCCCCGCTCGTCGAGCAGGTAGAGGCGATAGCGCTGCGGGCCTCCCTCCAGGGGGCCGCCGTAGGCGACCAGGAAGAGGTCCTCGGCGAGCGGCCAGGGGTCGGTGTAGGCCCATCGGTAGAGCTTGTCGCCCGGTCCCCAGTTGGTATCGTGCCAGGTCTTGCCCCGTGTGGGGCGGTAGGGCACCTCGGGCGTGATGTTGCGGATGCCCGCCAGGTTTTCGTGGCCCGCCGAGCGGTCGATGAGGCCGATGGCCCCCAGCGGGGGATGGTGGTGGGCGGCCATCACGCACACCACCCGGCGGGTGCCCGGGATCTGCTTGGCCCCGTAGATGGCGTTGGGCACGGTGAGAGTGTTGCCGTAGAAGAGCTGCACCCGCGAGCCGTCGGGGTTGATGGTCCACAGGGCCTCGGTGCAGAAGATATTCTTGTCCTGGTACTCCCACCGGGTGAAGAGGATGGAGCCGTCGTCGAGCACGTAGGGCGTGAGGTCGCACAGGGTGGAGTACTCCAGGCGGCGGATGCCCGAGCCGTCGTCCTCCATCACGTAGAGGGCGCAGGCCAGGAAGTCCTGGCACATCGAGAAGCTCTCCACGCGGGTGGAGGCGAACACGATGCGGCCGCCGGGCAGGTAGACGGGGCTGAAGTCGTGGTAGCGCCCCGTGGTGAGCTGGCGGAGGCCCGTGCCGTCCGTCCCGATCTCGTAGATGTGAAAGGAGTCCTTCCGCTCGCGGACCCGCTTCTTGTAGGCGAAGAGCAGCTTCCGCCCGTCGTAGGAGGGGCTCATGTCGAAAATGAACCCCTCGGGGTCCTCGAAGAGCACTCGCGCCCCGTCCTCCCGGCGCGCGGGGTCGTAGACGCAGATGGCCGAGCCCACGCCGTGGACCCTCGCGTGCATGGTGGCGTTGGTGCCGTGGCGGCCGAAGGCCTTGCGGCGGATGAACGCCACCGGCGGGCAGCGGGGCAGGGCGAAGCTCCGCTGGAGCCTGGTCACCCGCTCGACGGCCTGGTGGGCGGCCTCCACGGCCTCGGCGGCGCTCATCTGGCCTCTGGCCAAGGCCGCCTCCGCGCCCTGGAGGCGGGCCTGGCAGCGGTCGAGCTCGGCGAGGAGGGCCGCCACCTTGTCCCTGGCCGGCGGATACGCCTGGGCCAGGGCCTCGAGCCTGGCCCGCGCCGCCCCGAGACCCAGGTCCTTGAGCCTCTGGCGGGCCAGGCGCAAGCGGCCGCGCAGGCGCGCCGCCTCCCCGTAGAGCGCCTCCCAGCGGGCGTCGTCGGGGCCCGCGCCGGCGGCTCGCAAGGCCTCGAGCCGGGCACGCAGCGGCTCCCCCGCGGCGCCCAGCTCGCCCACCGCGGCCTCGGCCAGCTCGCGGGCGTCGGCGCCGTAGAGGCGCTTGCCGTCCAGCGAGGTCACCGAAACGTCGCGGTAGTCCACCTGCGTGCGCCAGGAGCCCAGGCCGATGCCCCCCGCCCGATAGGCCTCGTCGGCGAGGTCGTGGACCAGCTCGCCGTCCAGGTAGCAGCGGATCGACGTGCCCCGCACCACGATCTTGATGTGGTACCATCGGCCCGTTCGCACCTTGCCCCCCTTGGGGTCGCGCAGCGGGCCGCGGGGGCGGGTCTCCACCGCGTGCCGCGTGTTGCCCCAGCCCCCGATGTTCCACCAGTAGAAGTGCTTGGGGTCCTGCACGCGGAAGAGCACCAGGAAGCCCTCCGCGCCGCCCCGCTTGCGGGCCTTGACCTCGTAGACGTAGTCGCGCCAGGAGGCGGGCGGAGCGAAGGCCCGGCAATCGGCATCCGTCGAGTGTTGGGAGAAGACCTCGCCCTCGACCCGCCACGTGCCTCCCGCGGGCGTCCAGTCGGCGAACGGCACCGCCTCGCCCCCCGCCGCGGGAGCGGAGAGGAGCCAGCCGGCCAGGGCCAGGGCCAGGGCCGATGCCCGCCACGTCCCTGGGGCGCCGTGCGTCGATTTCGCCGCCATCGTGGCCATCGTCCTCTGGCCGGTCCGGTTGCTGGCGCCGCGCGGGTCCTCCGCGGCGGCCGTCACCTCCATCTTAACGGCTTCGCGCCCCCACCGCAACCGGGCGACTCGTGGCCGGGCCCGGCCTCCCATGCCGGCCCGGACCCGCAGCACGGGCCTCGGCGAGCACCGGGCGTCGGGCGGAGCGCGTTCGTGCCCTGCAAGCGGCGGGCCGGCCCGCGAAGCTTCCACAACCATCGCCGTCGAAGGAGCTTACGACGTGGCGCCCCCTCACGGGGGGCTCGAGAAAAAACTTCTCGTCGCAAGCCTCCGTCGTCTCGACGCTTACGGCGGTCGCCCAGATTCTTTTACGGTTTTTACGATTTTTCGTGTCCGCTTTTGGGGGGGGAAACGGGTTGTAGTAGTAGAGGGGGAGC
>JBKHIY010000047.1:0-33298 GCA_046538415.1 Candidatus Brocadiia bacterium
CCGAGGTGCCGGACCGCCGCCGCATCCTGTTCCTGTGCATCCACAATTCGTGCCGCAGCCAGATGGCGGAGGGCCTGATGCGTCATCTGGGCGGCGGGCGCTTCGAGGCCCACAGCGCGGGGATCGAGCGCTGCGGGGTCCATCCCTTCGCCGTCCGCGCCATGGCCGAGCTGGGCATCGACATCTCGGGCCAGCGCTCGAAGACCATCGAGGAGCTGGAGGAGCGGGACTTCGACGTGGTGGTGACCACCTGCCAGGAGGCCCAGGAGGCGTGCCCCCGCTGGCCGGGGCAGGCCGAGGTGGTGCACTGGAGCCTGCCCGACCCCGCGGCGGCGGAGGGCCCGGAGGCGGAGCGGATGGCGGCGTTCCGACAGGTGCGCGACGCCATCGCGGAGCGGGTCAAGGGGCTTCTCGAGGGGTGCGGGTGAGCCGCTGGCAGATGGCGGCGACGAGGCGAGCGGAGTTGGTGGCCGCCACGTGGCGGAAGCGGCGCGAATCGGCCACGGCGCTCTCGTCGGCCAGGTCGCTGAGGCTGCGGATCACGAGGCAGGGCACCTTCCACTGCCAGCACACCTGGGCGACGGCTCCGCCCTCCATCTCCACCGCGTGGGCGCCCAGCTCGCGCCGCAGCTCCTGCTTCTTGGCCCGCAGGGCGATGAAGGCGTCGCCGGTGGCCACGATGCCCCGGGCCACACGGGGCGTCCGCTGCCCGTCGGCCAGGCGGACCGGCTCGAAGTCCACCGCGTCCTTGGCCGCCAGGGCGGCCCCCAGCAGGCGGCGGTCGGCGGGGATGAAGGTGGGGTTGCGCTCCGGGAACAGGGGATTGCGGGCCCCACGGCGGCGGAAGCCGTCGGCGGTGAGGGTCCCGAAGTCGTGCTGCACCGTCTTCTCCGCGATCACGATGTCGCCCGGGGCCAGCTCCGGATCGAGGCCCCCCGCGATGCCCGTGAACAGCACCTCGTTGGGAGCGAAGCGGACGTAGAGGAGAGTGGCGACGACCGCGGCGTTCACCTTGCCCACTCCCGTCCTGGCCACCACCACGGGCCGCCCCCGCAGCCGCCCGGTCCAGAAAGGCAGGCCCTCGACCACGTGCTCCTCGCGGTCCTCCAGCTCGTCGAGCAGGAGCCGCACCTCGCTGCCCATGGCGCCGAGCACGGCGGTGAGCGGCTCCTCCCGCTCGCCGGCCCCCACCCCGGCGCACAGCAGGAGGAGGACGAGCGCGAGGCGACGGACGCGGGGCTGGCTCACGGGACGCTCCTTGCCTGGGACACCTCGACAGCGTAGCCGCCGGGCTTCCCGTCGTCAAGGCCGCGGGGGCCGTGTTGCGCGGCGCCCGCGCGTGCACTACAATCCAGGAGGCGGCCCGGGAGGCAGATTCCCCCCATGGAGGAGCGGCGCACTATGCGAGCCGACCTGGTGCTCACCGTGGCGCAGTCGAAACGCCTCATCGCCAAGGGCGTGGCCCGCTACGAGCCGGTCCGCAAGGCCCTGAGCAGTGGCACGGTGGCCATCGCCAAGGGCGGGACCAACGCCTATCTCGTCGAGGAGCTGCTGGGCAAGCGCATCGAGAAGCCCCGCTACGTCACGGGCCAGGTGCTGCCCCGGGGCCTCTCCCGCGCCGACGCCGGCCTGGCCAGCGACCTGCCCGACGTGGTGCTGGTCAAGGACCAGCCCCTGGAGGGCAAGAGCGCCACGGAGGCGGTCGCCGACATGGGCCCCGGCGACGTCTTCGTCAAGGGGGCCAACGCCCTCAACTACGCCACCCGCACCGCGGGGCTGCTGGTGGGCCATCCCACGGGCGGCACCCTGGGCGAGGTAGTGGGCACGCTGGTGGCCCGCCGCATCCGCCTGCTCATCCCCGTGGGGCTGGAGAAGAGCGTGCCCGCGGACATCGCCGCCGCGGCCCGCCGCCTGGACGAGGAGAGCGGCGAAGGCCCTTCCCTGTGGCCCATGCACGGCGACGTCTTCACCGAGATCGAAGCCCTGCGGGTGCTCTGCGGGGTCGAGGCCGTGCCCATCGCGGCGGGCGGCGTGGCGGGCGCCGAAGGGGCCGTGTGGCTGGCCTGCTTCGGCCCCCAGGAGGCCGTCCAGCAGGTGGGGGGCCTGGACGAGGAGCTGCGCCCCGAGCCGCCCCTGGTGCCCCCCGCTACGCCCTGAACGCAAGTAGCCATGGCCAAGAGGCACGACCGTCGCCCCCGGCTCGGCCTGGTGAGCCTGGGCTGCGCCAAGAACGAGGTGGACGCCGAGCGCATCCTGGGCGCCGCGGCCGAGGCGGGATGGCTCATCTGCGCCGACCCCGCCGACGCCGACGCCGTGGTGGTGAACACCTGCGCCTTCATCCACGCGGCCCGCGAGGAGTCCCTGGCCGCGCTCCGCGGGGCCCTGGCCCTCAAGCGGCGGGGGCGGTGCAAGGCGGTGGTGGTCGCCGGCTGCCTCGCCCAGCGCCTGGGCCGCGAGCTGCGCCACGAGCTGCCCGAGGTGGACGCCTGGGTGGGCCTGGCGGGGGCGAGGGACGTGCCCCGCATCGCCGCCGCCCTGCTCCGCAACCGCGGCGAGCCGGCCCTCCACATCGAGCCCCTGGCCCCGACCTTCGGCGAGGAGGGCTCGCGCCTGCGCATCACCCCCCGCCACTATGCCTACCTGCGCATCGCGGAGGGCTGCGAGAACCGCTGCGCCTACTGCGCCATCCCCCTCATCCGGGGGCCGCTGCGCAGCAAGCCGCTGGAGACCTGCCTGGAGGAGGCCCGCCAGCTCGCCGACGACGGATGCCGCGAGCTGATCCTCATCGCCCAGGACACCACGAACTACGGGCTCGACCTCACCGGCCGCCGCGAACTGCCCCGCCTGCTCGACCGCCTGGCCGGGCTCGAAGCCTTCCACTGGCTACGCGTGCTCTATTCCCATCCCGCCCACTTCGACGACGCCACGCTCGAGGCCTTCGCCACCACGCCTCACCTGTGCCATTACGTGGACATCCCCGTCCAGCACGCCAGCGACCGCATCCTGGAGCGAATGGGCCGCGGTACGACGCGGCAGGCCATGGCCGACCTGGTGGGGCGGCTCCGCCGGCGAATCCCCGACGTGGTCTTGCGCACCACCGTGCTCGTGGGGTATCCTGGCGAGACGGAGGCGGACTTCGAGGCCTTGCTGGGCTTCATCCGCGGGGCCGCCTTCGAGCGGCTGGGCGCCTTCGCCTACTCCCCGGAGCGGGGCACCCGGGCCGAGGCCCAGGGGCCGGCCGTGCCCGAGGCCGAGCGCCAGGCCCGCCTGGACGAGGTGATGCGGGCCCAGCAGCCCATCGCCTTCCGCCACAACGCCCGGCGGGTGGGCGAGCGGACCGAGGTGGTGGTGGACGCGGCGCTGGGCCCGGGCCGCTTCGAGGCCCGCAGCACGGCCGAGGCGCCCGACGTGGACGGCGTGGTGCGGCTCGAGGCCGAGAAGCTGGAGCCCGGCTCGTTCGTCGAGGTGAGGATCACGCAAGCCGATGGCTACGACCTGGAGGCCCGGGCGCGGAGCCCGGCGACGCGAGGAGAGGACCGCCATGGACCGACCGCGTGAGTGGGCGGCGACGTGCTTCTTCCTCGGCGAGTTCCCCGTCGCATCGGGCACCGCGGGCAGCCTGGGCGCGGTGGCCCTCTACCTGGTCGCCTCGCTGGCCCTGGACGGCGTGGCGCTGAGCCTCTTCGCGGGCCTTGCGGGGGTGGCCCTGGCGGCGGTGGGCATCGCCATCGGCCGCTGGGCACAGGAGTTCTACCGGGAGCGCGACCCCCGGGAGTTCGTCCTCGACGAGGCGGCGGGGATGCTGCTCGCCCTGGTGGCGGCCAGCCCCACCGTGTGGGAAGCCGAGCGGTGGCAGGTGGCGCTGGCCGCGTTCCTCTTCTTCCGGCTGCTGGACATTGTGAAGCTCTTCCCCGCGGGCCGCTCGGAGCGCTTCCGCGGCGGATGGGGCATCGTGGTGGACGACGTGGTCAGCGGGCTCTACGCCGCGGTGTGCGTGCACCTGTGGTTCCACTACGTGTGAGCGGGCCTGGCCCCGCACGTTTCTGGAGGACCGGGCGAATGAAGACCCTGAAGACGGCGGTTGTGGGCTGCGGGCTGTTCGGCGAGAATCACCTCCGCTCCTACACCGACTACGCGCGGGCACGCTGCGCCGCGGTCCACGACCTGGACCGGGAGCGGGCCCGGGCCATGGCCGAGAAGTATGGCGTCGAGGTGGCCGACAGCCTGGAGGACATCGCCGCCGACAAGACGGTCAAGGCGGTGTCGGTCGCCACCCCCGACTTCGCCCACACGGACATTGCCCTCCAGCTCCTGGAGGCGGGCAAGCACCTGCTGATCGAGAAGCCCATCACCACCTCCGCCGCTGAGGCCTGCCAGATCGTCGACCTGGCCGCGAAGAAGAAGCGAACCGTGATGGTCGACTTCCACAACCGCTGGAACCCCGCCTTCGCCCAGCTCAAGAAGCGCATCGACGCCGGCGAGCTGGGCCAGCCGGTGATGGCCTACGCCCGCCTCTCGAACCCCCTGAGCATCCCCTTCGGGATGCTCTCCTGGTCGGGCCGCAGCGGCCCCCAGTGGTTCCTCTATCCCCACATCGTGGACATCGTGCGCTGGCTGGCGGGGCGTCCCCGGGCGCTGCGGGTCCACGCCGTGGGCCGCAAGGGCGTGCTCCAGCGTCGGGGCTGCGACGCCTACGACGCCATCCAGGCCACGGTGACCTTCGAGGGCTGCTTCGCCACCTTCGAGACCTGCTGGATCCTGCCCGAGAGCTGGCCCAACGTGATCGACTTCCGGGTCGAGCTGGTAGGCGAGGAGTCCACGGGCCAGGTGGTGGCCACCTCCCAGGGCCTGCTCTTCGCCTCCAAGAAGCGGTTCGAGACGCCCTTCGTGACCGGGCTGGTCGAGCACGAGGACATGACCAGCGGCTGGATGCTGCTGCCCATGCGCCATTTCGTGGACTGCGTGCTGGAGGGCCGCCAGCCCATCGCCACGGCCGAGGACGGCCTGGCCGCCACCCAGATCATCGAGGGCGCCATCCGCTCCGTCGAGGAGGGCCGCATCGTGGAAATCGACGAGGTGTGAGCCCCGGGCGGGTGGCGGGACGAGTCGCTGAGCATTCGTCACGCAAGTAGGAGCCCTGCAATGCGCCCACACGCCTGGTCCTTCGCGCCCATCCTGGTCCTGGCCCTGGCCGCGGCGCCGGCGGCCGAGACGACCTATGAGCCCACCTGGGAATCGCTGGACAGCCGCCCCACCCCCCAGTGGTTCCGCGACGCCCGATTCGGCATCTTCATCCACTGGGGGGTCTACTCCGTCCCCGCCTGGGCCCCCAAGGGCAAGTACGCGGAATGGTACTGGCGGCACATGCACAACAAGAAGGACCCCACCTGGAAGCACCACGTGGAGACCTACGGCGCGGACTTCGACTATCGCCAGTTCGCGCCCCGGTTCCAGGCCGAGAAGTTCGAGCCCGACCAGTGGGCCGACCTCTTCAAGCGCGCCGGCGCCCGCTACGTGGTCATCACCTCCAAGCATCACGACGGCTTCTGCCTGTGGCCGGCGCCCGACGCCGAGGGCTGGAACGCCGCCGACGTGGGGCCCAAGCGCGACCTCCTGGGCGACCTGACCAAGGCGGTGCGCGAGGCGGGACTGCGAATGGGATTCTACTACTCCCTCTACGAGTGGTACCACCCCCTGTATCGCAAGGACGTGGACCGCTACGTCGAGACCCACATGCTCCCCCAGTTCAGGGACCTGGTGAGCCGCTACGCCCCTGCGGTGGTGTGGCCCGACGGCGAGTGGGACCATCCCGCCGACACCTGGCACAGCCGCGAGTTCCTCGCCTGGCTGCTCAATGAGTCGCCCTGCCGCGAATACGTGGCCGTGAACGACCGCTGGGGCAAGGGCTGCCGCGGACGCCACGGCGGATTCTACACCTCCGAGTACGGCGGCCACGGCGGCAAGGTGGGAGCCGAGCACCTCTGGGAGGAGTGCCAGGGCATCGGACGCTCCTTCGGATACAACCGCAACGAAGGTCCCGAGGACTACCGCACGCCCACCCAGCTCATCCGCCTCCTGGTCGACTGCGTGAGCCGCGGCGGCAATCTCCTGCTGGACATCGGGCCGAAGGCCGACGGCACCATCCCCCAGATCATGCAAGACCGTCTGCTGGCCATGGGCCGGTGGTTGGAGACCAACGGCGAGAGCATCTACGGCGCCGGCGCCGGGCCGGTGGCCAAGCTCCCCTGGGGACGCTGCACGGCCAAGCCGGGCAAGCTCTTCCTCCACGTCTACGACTGGCCCGAAGGCGACCTCGAGATCCCCGGACTCCAGGCCCGCATCGAGTGCGCCTACCTGCTCGCCGATCCCGACCGCACGTGGCTGCTCATCGGCCAGTCGCCCGACGGCTGGCCCACCGTCACCGTGCCCCGCGAGGCCCCCGACCCCCACGACAGCGTGGTGGTGCTCGAGCTGGAGGGCGAGGCCCGCGTGGCCGCGGGAAGGCCGGTGGCCCAGAAGGCCGACGGCTCGGTCCTCCTCCACGCTCGCGACGCCACCATCCACGGCGCCACCGCCCGCTACGAAGAGGGCGGGGGCAAGGACAATATCGGCTTCTGGACCAACCCCAATGACTGGGTGAGCTGGAAGCTCGAGCTCAAGAAGCCGGGCACCTTCGACGTGGCCGTCACCTTCGCCTGCGACCGGGGCAGCGGAGGCAGCGAATACCAGGTGGCCGTGGGCGACCAGAAGCTGCGAGGCACCGTCGAGGAAACCGGCGGCTGGGCCAACTTCACCACCAAGACCCTCGGCTCCATCGAGCTGCCCAAGCCCGGCGAATACACCCTCGCCGTAAAGCCCATCAAGAAGCCCGCCACCGCGGTGATGAACCTGCGGGCCGTCGCCCTCACGCCGGCCAGTAAGTAGCACGGCGGGGCAGCAGGCCCCCGGCTCGGAACGCAAAGCGACGAGGAGAAAGGCGTGAAGGCGAAAGCCGCCGTGCTCGAGGCCTTCGACCAGCCGCTGGCCATCCGCGACTTCGAGGTCCAGCCCCTCGCCCAGGGCGAGGGGCTGGTGCGCGTCACCGCCGCCGGGGTCTGCGGCTCCGACGTCCACATGTGGCGGGGCAAGGACCCCCGAACGCCCCTGCCCATGATCCCGGGCCACGAGGGGGTGGGCGAGATCGCAGATACCGGCGGCGAGAAGCACGACCTCCTGGGCCGCCGCCTCCAGCCCGGCGACAAGGTGATGTGGGAGCGCGGGGTGATGTGCGGCCGATGCTACGCCTGCGTGGTGCGCAAGGAGCCCGCGCTGTGCCCCCACCGCAAGACCTACGGCATCAGCTTCTCTTGCGAGCCCCCGCCCCACCTGCGCGGCTGCTACGCCGAGTACCTCCACGTGATGGCCGGCGCCCACTTCATCCGCATCGACGAGGACATCGAGCCCGCGGTGCTCGTGGCCGCGTCGTGCTCGGGGGCCACCGCGGCTCATACCCTCGAGGTCTCGAGGGTGCGGGCCGGCGACGTGGTGCTGGTGGTCGGCCCCGGGCCGCTGGGCCTCTTCGCCACCGCCTTCGCCCTCAAGGCCGGGGCGGCCCGGGTCTACGTGGTGGGCACGGAGGCGGACAAGGGGCGGCTGGAGATGGCCCGGGCCTTCGGCGCCGCCGACACCCTGGTGGCCGGCGAGATGGGCCCCGACGAGATCCGGGACCGACTGCTCGAGGCCACCGGCGGCGTGGGGCCCAACGCGGTGCTCGACGCCTCCGGCTCGACCGCCGCCCTGGAGGCCAACCTGCCGCTGGTCGCCCCCGGCGGCACCTACGCCATCCCCGGTATCGCCGAGCCCCGCGAGCACCTGCCCATCGACCTCTTCGCCCATATCGCCCGCAAGAACGTGGCTCTCCAGGGCGTGTGGGTGAGCGACACCCGCCACCTGTGGCAGGCCATCGGGCTCGTGCTCAGCCGCGAGTTCCCCTTCCACAAGCTCGTCACCCACGCCTTCCCCCTCGAGGACGTGATGGAGGGCCTCGAGGCGGTCGAGACCTGCCAGGCCGTCAAGGCCGTCCTCCAGCCGTGAGCCCCACAAGGCCGCCGAGGGCAGAGAGGCCCCCAGGGGTCAGGTTGACAAGCCCCGCTCCCTCTGGCATCATGCTCTCGCTGGCGAATTGCGGGAGTGAGGCGAACCCAATGCGCTATCGCGCTGATAGAGCAGGACGAGGACGGGATGTACGTGGCGGAAGCGCCTTCCCTGCCGGGGTGCATTTCCCAGGGGCCAACCCGCGCCGAGGCAGTGGAGAACATCCGGGAGGCCATCGCCGCATACCTGGAGAGCCTTAGGGCCCACGGCGAGCCGGCCCCGCCGCCCATCACCGAGGAGATGGTCGAGGTCAACGAGTGAGCCATCTGCCCCGTCTGTCAGGCCGCGAGGTCGTCCGCGCCCTGTAAGCCGCCTCCTCCGCCTTTCACCGCCAGCGCGGCAGCCATATCGTGCTTCGTCACCGGCTTCCTCCGCACCGCCGTCTAACCGTCCCCGACCATCGGGAGGTGGCGAAGGGGACGCTCCGAGCCACCATCCGCCAAGGCGGCCTGAGCGTCGACGAGTTCAAAACCCTCCTGTGAGCTAGCCCCTCGCCTCGCGCACCGCACCACCCCAGGAGCCTTCTCCCATGATCGACCACGGCATCCGGTCCTTCGGCAAGGCCCGGGCTCGCACCTACTCGCTGCACACCCTGGTCGTGGGCTCGGGCGCGGCCTCCCTGAATTGCGCCGAGCGGCTCTACGCCCTCGGCGTGCGCGACCTGGCCATCGCCACCGACAGGCTGGGGGCCGGCACCTCCAACAACTCCGGGTCGGACAAGCAGACCTACTACAAGATGGGCGTCTTCGGCGACCTGGCCGACAGCCCCATGGACTTCGCGCGCACCGTGACCGCGGGCGGCATGATGCACGGCGACATCGCCTACATCGAGGGCCTCGGCTCCCTGCCCGCCTTCTTCCACCTCGTGGACAACGGCGTGCCCTTTCCCTTCAATGCCTACGGGGCCTACGTGGGCTACAAGACCGACCACGACCCCCGCCAGCGGGCCACCTCGGCGGGGCCCAAGACCTCCCGCTTCATGGTCCAGTGCGCCCTCCGCCAGGTGCGCCGCAACGCCACGCCCATCTTCGACGGCATGGAGATCATTCGCCTCCTCACCGCGGGCCAGGGCGAGGCCACCCGCGTCATCGGCGCCGTGGCCATCGACCACGCCCGCCTCCACGAGCCCACCTTCGGCCTCACCGTCTTCAACGCCCAGAACGTGGTCCTGGGCACCGGCGGGCCCGGCGAAATGTACGCCGTCAGCGTCTACCCCCAAGGCCAGATCGGCAACCACGGCATCGCCCTGGAAGCCGGAGCCGTGGCCAACAACCTGGCCGAAAGCCAGTTCGGGCTCGCCTCCACCGAGTTCCGCTGGAACCTCTCGGGCACCTACCAGCAGGTCATCCCCGCATACTTCAGCACTGACGCCGACGGCGGCGACCCGCGCCACTTCCTCAACCACTACTTCCCCACCACCCGCCAGAAGGCCACCAACATCTTCCTCAAGGGCTACCAGTGGCCCTTCCACGCCGCACGGCTCCAGAACCTCGGGTCCTCCATCGTCGACATCGCCGTGCACAACGAAATCGCCGCAGGACGACGCGTGTTCCTCGACTTCACACGAAACCCCGTGCCCGGCGAGGGAATGGCCGACTTCTCCCTCCACGACCTCGACGACGAGGCCCGCCAGTACCTCGAGCGCTCGGGAGCCACCCAGCCCATTCCCTATGAGCGGCTGGAGCATATGAACCCCCAGAGCATCGACCTCTACGCCGAGCACGGCATCGACCTGCGAGAGCCCCTCGAATGCGCCGTGTGCTCCCAGCACAATAACGGCGGCCTGCGGGCCTCCATCTGGTGGGAGAGCAACCTCCGAAACCTGTTCCCCATCGGCGAGCTCTGCGGCACGCACGGAGTCCGGCCCGGCGGCAGCGCCCTGAACAGCGGACAGGTGGGCGGGCGCCGCGCTGCTCAGCGGATCGCCAACGTCTACGACCGCTATCCCATGGCCCTCGACGAATTCGCCGCCGTCGCCGCCGACCAGGTGGCCGACCAGCTCGACGAAATCCAACGTCTCCTCCGAGCCCCCGACGACGCGCCCAGCCCCAGCGAAGTCCGACGCGACATCCAGCAGCGAATGACCGCATATGGAGCCTTCATCCGCTCCGTCGCGACCATCGGCGACGCCGTCGCCGCCGCAAAACGCCTCCACGCCCGACTCGCCGACCGCGGCATGCGCCTCGCCGGCCGCCACCAGCTGCCCGCCGCCCTCCAGAACGTCCACCTGTGCCTCACCCACATCGCCTTCCTCCAGACCATCCAGGCCCTCATCGAGCGCGGAGGCGGAAGCCGAGGCGGTTACATGGTCCTGGACCCGCAGGGCGACCTCCGGGTGGCTACCCGACGCGGCTCCGAGCTACCCCATCGCGGCGAAAACGAAGACCTGCGGCGCGAAATCCTCGAGACCCGACTTGCCGGCCCCGGTGACTTCGACGTCAGCCCCGTCCCCTGCCGAGACCTCCCCCAGGACGACTCCTGGTACGAGACCACCTGGCGGGCCTACCGCGACGGCGCAATCTTCCGCGACCAGGTGTGAGGCTCCCAGCCCGCGAAGGGACCGTCCGACCCGCCCCGGGCGTGGCGAGAAATGCGGGCCGTGCCATTTCGGCTCGGCCCTTCGCTCCTGGGCTCCCGGCGACGGGTGGGAGGCCGGCCCACCGGGTTCCCCGGGGCAGGGGCGCCGAGGCCCTGAGGGCCTCCTCCGGCGGGAGTGAGGCCCGTCGCGCCGTGCCCCGCGCGGGGAAGCTTGCCCGCTCGCCGCCGGGGCGCTATGATCCCGGCCGCGGCGCCTCGCCACTTGCCCCCTCGCAGGAGCCTAGGGCCATGGACGTGGGCTACATGCTGATGGGCGAGCCCCGAGGGCCGGACGGCCAGGCGGTGCCCTGGCACGACTTCCTGGCCGAGGCCAGGGGCTGGGGCCTGGAGTCGGTGGACCTGTTCCCCGCCTACTTCGAGCGCGCCGGCGAACCGGTGGCCGGCGCGGCCGAGGCCATCGCCGACCTGGGGCTGGCCGTCGCCGCCTACTGCGTGCGCACCGACCTGGTGTCGCCCGACCCCGCGATGCGCCAGGGCTCGCTCGACCGGGTGGCGGCGGGGGCGGAGCAGGCGGCGGAGCTGGGGCTCGGCCACCTGTTCAGCTACGGCGGCCAGCACGAGAACCGCGGCGAGGAAGCCCTCCGCCGATACGCCGACGGGCTCGCCCGAGCCGCCGACCTGTGCGCCCTCCAGGGCCTCGTCCTGAGCATCGAGAACGCCGGGTCCCTGTGCCACACGCCCGACGAGCTGGCCCGATGCCTGGAGGCCGCCGACCGTCCCAACCTGGCCCTGACGCTGGACCCCGGCAACTTCGTGCTCGCCGGCTGCGAGCCCCACCAGGCGGCCCGCCGCCTCGCCGCCCGCACGGTCCACCTCCACGTCAAGAACTTCGTCGACGATCCGGCCCGCCGCCCTCGTCCCTTCCGCTACTGCTCGCCGCGGCGGGGCCAGGTGGACTACGCTCGCGTGGCCCGCCAGCTCGCCGAGGCGGGCTACGAGGGGGCATTGGCCTTCGAGCCCGAGGGATTTCCCGACGCCCAGGCGGAGGACGGCATCCGCTACCTGGCCGAGCTTCTGGCATCGAGCGATTCGTAGGAGCCGCCCATGCGCCCATTCGCCCGTGCCGGTCTGGTGGCCCTGGTTCTGGCCGGGGCGCTCGGCGCTTCGGGTGCCGCCGAGCCGGCGGCGACGTTCGCCCTCCGCGACCACCTGGGCCGCGAGTGGGGCGACGAGCTGGTCTTCTTCCCCGTGGCCGAGGGGCTGGTGGGCCGCGACGACCTGGCGCTCGAGGGGCCGGGCGGCGAGGCCGTGGCCCACCAGTGGGTGCCCGCGGCCCTGGCGCCCTCGGGGGAGCCGTGCGTGGCGTTCCTGGCGTCGGTGCCGCGCTTCGGGCGGAGCGTCTATCGCCTAGTCGAGGGGCGTCCCGTCGTGGTGACCGACCTCGAGGTGAGCGAGGGCGAGGGGGCGGTGCGGCTGGCCAGCGGCCTCGCGGGCATCGCCCTGCGGGGCACGAAGGCCCGGGGGGCGGGGCCCGTCGCGGGCATTCGCCTGCGGTCCGGGCGGTGGGTCGGGGGCGGCGAGCTGCGGGGCGTCGGCGCCCCGTCGGAAGCCTCGTTGCGGGTGGAGGCCCGCGGCCCGGTGTTCGCCCAGGCGACGGCGGCGCTGGGCTGGCCGGACGGCGGCCACTGGCGATTGCGCGCCCGGGTGCTCGCGGGCCAGCCGGTGGTGCTCATCGAGGAGACCTTCCGCCTGGCCGAGGGCGCAGAGCATCGCCTCGCCCTGGGCCAGGGGTGGGCTCCCGACCAGATGTTCTACCGCGACTACCACGTGTGCAAGCTGGCGAAGGTGGCCTCGATTCCGGGCGACCGCCTGTTCCTGCTCGAGCCCTGGCTGCGGTGGTGGGGGGAGCGGCCTCGGGGCACATGGACCTCGCTGTGCGAGGACGGCAGCGAGGACCTCCTGGCCATCGGCTGCCTGGAGCCGGGGCTGTGGCGGCGGCCGGAGAAGACGCAGTGGCCGACCGCGGTGCCCGTGGCCAAGGACGGGACGGCGCGCTTCCAGCTCCGGGGCTTCGCCCGCAGGTGGATGCTGGGCTCGCTGCGGAAGTCGGCGTGCGTGACGGACAAGAAGCACTTCGCGCCGCGCTCCCAGCAGCTCCTCATCCAGCACGGCGACGTGGCCCTGGACCGCGTGAAGGACTACGTGCTGGAGTGGGCGGAGCGGGAGCGGCGTCACCCGCGGCTGTTCGTCACGGAGGAGGAGCTGCGGCGCTTCCGGGCCAGCTACGAGGTCGAGCCGGGACGCCTCGAGCAGCTTCGGAAGGGCCGCTTCGGCGTGTGGCAGATGGACGAGCCGGTGGCCGCCTTCCTGGCCACTGGCGACCGCGAGCTGGGCCGCCGCATCGCCGAGCTGGCCATGGACCGGCTCCAGCGGGCGGTCGACGCCTACGTGCGCCAGGAGCGCTACCCCACCCAGGGCACGGAACTGCACGTGCACTACAACGACGTGACCTTCGCGGTGAACCCCTGCGACGCGGCTCTCGCCCCCGGCGTGCTGGAGCCCGAGGAGCGGCGGCGGGTGCGAGCCCAGCTCGCCTACCTGGCCTATACCCTGGCCAGCCCCGCGGTGTGCTCGCCGGGCCGCGGCTACCACGCGAACCCCAACATGACCACCTGCACCCGCTCGGCCCTGGGGGTGGTGGCGTGCACCATCCCCGACCATCCGCGTGCTCCCGACTGGGCGAAGCTGGCCATCGGCGAGATGCGCCACGAGCTCGAGCACTGGTGCGGGCCCAACGGCGGATGGCTCGAAGCGCCCCACTACATGACCGTGAGCATGGACGCCATCGTGGCCCTCGCCGTGGCCCTGCGGGACTCGGGGCTCAGCGAGGTCGACTGGGCGCATCATCCCAAGCTGCGGGCCGCCGTCGCGTGGCTGGCCAAGATCTCCACGCCACCCGATCCTCGGGTGGACGGCGACCGCCACATGCCCGCCATCGGCAACACCTATACCGGCGAGCGCACTTGCCTGCCGGGGTGGATGGCCCGCATCTGGCGACGCCGCGACCCCGCCTACGCCCGGCACATGCAGTGGATGTGGCGTGCCCACGGCTCGCCGCGCACGCCGGGCATCGGGGGAGCCTATCCCGGGGTGCGGGGCTACACCTTCCTGATGTTCGACGAGGCCATTGCCCCGGAGGCCCCGCCCTGGGGCACGGAGCTGTTCCCCGCCGCGGGAGCGGTGTTCCGCGCCCACTTCCCCGGCCAGCGCGAGACCTACGTCCACTACATCCAGGGGCCGATGCACCAGCACTACGACTACGACGAGGGCTCGTTCATCCTGTGGGGCAAGGGCCGCCCGCTGTGCGAGGACTTCGGCTACTACGGCCGGGCCCCCGCCGCCGACCACAGCCGCGTGGACGACGGGGTGAAGGAGTACCTGGGCAACGAGGGCCGCATCCGCGAGTTCGCCACCAGCCAGGGGGCCGACTATCTGCGCGGCGAACGCGCCGGATGGTGCCGCCAGCTCCTGTTCGTCAAGGACGCCCGGCCCCTGGGCCCCAACTACCTGGTCGTCCGCGACACCCTGCCGCCCGACCGCGTCGGCCACTGGCGGGTGTGGGTGGCCACGGACGCCGAGCCGGACCTGGCGGCTAACCCCATCCGCCTGCGGGGATGCTTCGACGTCGACCTGGTGGTCTACTTCGCCGCTCCGCCCGAGCCCCGTCTGAGCACGGCCACGCTCACCCGCCGCACGGGCGCCAGCGGCTTCCAGAGCCGCGAGACGACCCAGCGGTCCATCCACGTGGCGATGGCGCCGGGACAGCCGGTGGCGGCCGTGCTCTACCCCCTGCTCAGGCGCCAGCCGACGCCGAGATTCACCGCGCTGGCCGGCGGACGGGGGGTGCGCATCGAGGGCGATTTCGGGAGCGACGTTGCGTTCCTCGCCCGCGAGCCCTTCGCCTACCGCGGCGGGGGCGTGGCGTTCCGGGGCGTGGCCGGCGCCGTGCAGGCCCGAAGGGATGGCCAGCGACTGAACCTCCCGCTCGAGGGCAGGGTGCGCGCCGGCGAGCGAGAGATCGAGCACGGCGGCGGCGAGGCGCCGGCCGCCAGCCGATGGTTCCCGGAGTGAGGCCCCTGGGGGCCGCGGGGAAAGCCCACGAGGTCCACTGCCCGGAAAGGTGAAAGCCATGGTCCGAGCTCGAGTTCCGTCCTGGTCGCTTACGGCCGTCTTGCTCCTGTGCGTGGGCGCCGTGGGGCTTGCCGAGGAGGCGGAGCGGCGGCCCGCGGTGCTCTTCGTCCGCGGCGTGCACTCCCGCTACGTGGTCCAGCCGCTCCACGAGCTGGGCATCGCGGTGGACGCCTGCAAGGCGGACGAGTTGGCCGAGCGGCTGGCCACCGGCCGCTACAACGTGGTGGTCGCGGGCACCCTGGACGATGCGGGGCGGAAAGCGGTGGACGCTTTCCTCGCCCGCGGCGGCGGAGCCCTGGTGTGCAATCCCGAGGCGTGGAGCGAGACCGCCCGGTGGACGGCCACCAACCAGTGGCTTGCACGGCACGGCGCCCGGCCCCGATGGGAGGTGCTCCAGGATAGCGACCCGGGCAACGTGGTGAAGGACGTGATGGGCTGCCGCCTGTCCTGGAGCGACCGGGTGGCCCCGCCCGCCGACGAGGGGGTGCGCGGCGTGCTCACCCTCCTGTGGCACGGCACCACGGGCTGCGAGCCGCCCATGTCGTTCGACATCGGGCCGGCCTGGAAGCCGGTGGTCCGCGGCTCCGAAAGCCTCCAGTTCGTGCCTTCCAAGAGGCACGACGAGCACCTCCAGCCGTGGAAGCCGGCGGGGCCGCCGGAGGGCGCGCCGGTGCTCATGGCCCTCCGCCAGGCGGGCAAGGGCCGGCTGGCCGTTCTGGGCGTCCGCCGCTACTGGCTCTTCGCCCCGCCCAGCAACTGCCCCACCACCGAGGCCATGCTCACCGCCGGGGCAGGGGGGAAGCCCAGCGACTGGCTGCGGGTCTGCGCCAATGCCTTCCGGTGGCTCGCCCGGCCCTCCCTGGACGCGGGGATGGGCGGGGCCGCGACGCCCCAGGACCTCCTCCATCCGCCGGTCCAGGTGTGGCAGAAGCGGCCCCTGATGGAATGGGGCGAGCGCAAGCCGCCCGGCGACCAGCCCCAGACCGCGGGCCTGGTGGGCGCCCGCACCGCGCTGTCGTCGGGCTCGGGCACGGTGGCCGACTACGCCGCGGCGGCACGGGCCGCGGGCCTACAGTTCATCGTCTTCCTGGAGGACAGCCTGGCCATGGACGGTGCGGGGTGGGAGAAGCTGGTCGCGGCGTGCGAGGCGGCCTCGGACCAGGGCTTCGCCGCGGTGCCCGGCCTGACCTACGAGGACGCCCAGGGCAACCACCTCTACGCGTTCGCCGACAACGTGAAGTTCCCCCAGCCGGGCATGCTCCTGGCCGACGGGCGGCTGGCCACCACGCAGACCATGCGCAGCCGCGCCCTGTTCGACTACGTGAACGAGGCGATGCGCCAGAAGATCATCAGCGGCTACTGGCGCCACGGGGAGAACGTGCTCCACGTGGCCGACTACAAGCTCTACAACTCCTTCCCCATCGTCGCCTTCGTGGATGGGGAGGCGGTGGACGCCTGGGAGCCGGGGATCGCGGCCTACCGCTACCTGATGAGCATCGGGGGCTGCCAGGCCCCCCTGGCCTTCGAGATCATGACCGCCCCCGACCAGGTGGCGGAGCGGGCCAGGGAGGGCTGGCGGGTGGTGGCCCACCGCGGGCCCTCGGAGCTGCGGGGCAAGTGGCACCACGGAGCCTGGTCGTTCAGCGGCAGCGGCTCCCAGTACGTGACCCGCGGCCCGCGCATCCTGGCCTGGCAGGGGCCGAACCGCCTGACCTTCCCCCGGGGCGAGTGGTGGCGGCCCGACCTGTGGGAGTTCCGCGTGGCCTTCCGCGCCGCCGCCGAGGCGGGGCTGAGGACGGTGACCCTCTACGACGGCCAGGACGTGTTCCGCCGGTGGCTCCCCGACGGCGCCAGGACCTTCGAGAAGACCCTCGTGCTGGCCAACTGCCAGCAGCGGGGGCTCTATCTCGAGGTGGAAGACGTGCGGGGGCGGAAGGCGGTGAACGCGGAGTTCTGGAACCGCAACCTGGTGATGGAGGAGTTCTTCTGCTCCGACCGCTGCAACTTCCTGGGCAGCTGCCGCCTGCGCACCAAGGACGGGCGCCAGGTATGGACCCAGGTGAGCTTCAAGGGCAACATGGGCATCACCCCCTCGAAGGGCCGCCTGGACCTCGGCGTGCAGCCCGCGGTGTGCCTCACCACCGACAGCCCCACCCTGCCCATCGACGGGCGGCCCATGGGCTTCCCCACCGTGGCCCTCCGCTTCCGCGTCGAGCCGCCGGGCGAGCTGGACACCCTCTTCGCCTACCCCGTGACCGCCCTGGTGAGCCCCGAGATCGCCATCGGCCAGGCCGACTACCGCCTGGGCTACGACCCCGCGGAGAAGGGGGCCGAGAAGACCCGCCTCGGCCACCCCTACGAGCAGCCTCAGCACGGCTGGGGCAACTCCTGGGGGAGCTGGCACCGCCTGGTGCCCGCGCAAGTGCTCGACGGCTGGTCGCGCACCTACGCCTGCAACTGGCTCACCCAGGGCTTCCGCATCGGCTGGCACGAGACCGACGCCCCCCTCAAGAAGGCCGTGAGCCTCGGCCAGGAGGGGCTGCCGGTGATGGACGCCTCGATGCCCGGCTGGCGGGTCTACCGCGGGGGGAAGCTGGTGGCCTCGCCCGACGCGCCCAGCGCCGCGGGAGCCTTCGAGCGAGGCACGTTCGCCACCTACGGCGACCGCGGCGGCTCCGTCGTGGTCGCGGCCCTCGACGGGCCGCTGCGCTACAGCCTGCGCAAGGGGCGCCTGGCGCTCCACTACGTACCCGGCCAGCGCGAGCTGGCCGCCGGCGAGCGCATCCGCTTCCGCGTGGGCTTCGCGGGCGCCGGCTACGGGACCACGGAGGCGGACACGGTCGACTTCGCCCACAAGTTCGCCGTGGCCCGCCCGGGCCAGCCGGGCTACGCGGCGGAGGTGACCCGCGGCAAGGTGCTCGATACCGCCCTGGTGTGGCGGCTGGAGGCCGAGGACGGGGCCATCGAGGCCAAGGTGCCCAAGACCCCCATGCCCGGCTTCCTGCCCCTGTGCCTCGAGGGGCTCAACGACCACTGGTCGGTCGTCCTGCTGGACCGGGGCCGCGAGGGGCCGAACTTCCGCTCCCTGCCGCGCCGCGAGGGCCGGGCCTGGGCCCAGCTCGACCTCACGGAGGGCGACCTGGACCTCTTCGTCGGCCATCCCGTCGTCTGCGACCAGCCCCGCGTGCGACTCCTCGTGGCCTGGCAGCAGCCCGGCGTGTGGTTCCTCGAGGCCCACAACCCGACCGACCAGCCCTTCGAGACCACCCTCGAAACGAACGAGGGCTGGGACCTCTTCGACTTCACCCAGCGCGTCCGCCTGGCCCCGGGCACAAGCCGGACGTGGGAGGTCGAGGCGCGGCGGGTGGTGGGGCGGTAGGCCCCGGCGGGGGGCTCACTTCGGGGGGAAGCCTTCGGGCATCCAGTCGGGCAGATCGGCGATGGCAGCTCGCGCCTCGTCCGAGGTGGGCACGCCCCAGGCCTGGAAGAAGGGGCCGAGGTCGCGCCCCACGGCGCGGGAGAAGCGCACCATCCACTGGTCGCGCTTCTCGGCGTCGGTGCGGGGGCCCTGGCCGGGCGGCAGGCGGCGGTACTGGGCGAAGACCTCCCTGTAGGCCTCCCAGCCGAACGCCTCCTGGAGCTGGATGTACATGAGGAGGGCGAGGAAGGGGCGGCGCTTCCACTGGGCGAAGTCGGGGCCGCCCTCCAGGTAGGCGGCGAGGGTCTTGGCCCGCTTCTCGGGGCCGAAGCTGCGCAGGGTGTGGGGCTTGCGCCCCAGGACGGTGTCGTAGACGTAGAGGGTGAAGAGGTTCACGGTCACCTCGGTGGTGCCGCCGAAGGTCCATTCGGGGGCCTGGTGGTTGTGGCCGAGTTCGTGGAAGAGGCCCCATACCCCGCCGTGGCGGTCCCCTCGCAGGGCATCCAGGTCGGTGAGCACGGGGGCCATGTCCAGGTGGGTCATGATGGGGTAGCCGGCGTGCATGTAGCCGGCGCTGATCTGGACGTCGGTCACATAGCGTTCGGGCCGGGCTCTGGGTAGGCGCCTGGCCGCGAGCTCGGCGCAGGCGTCGGCCACGCGGTCCCAGAAGCGCATCAGGGCCTGGGGGTCGTCCAGGCCGTGCACCGCGCTGGAAGGCACAGTGAGCACCACCTTATCGGTGGCCAACTCGGCCCAGGGGGCAGGGCGGGAGCGGATGGTCTGCCGCCAGGCCCCGAGCTCGGTCTCGCCCAGGACGTAGTAGGGCGCCTGGACGGCTCCGCGGACCTGGACCTGGATGCTTCCCCGGGAGCTTCGTCCCGGGACCTCGATGTAGACCAGGCCGCCGAAGGGGTTCGCCACCCGCGTGGTGGCCGCCTGGATGAGCACCGAGCGATCGATATCGGGGCACCGCCGCCAGGCCTTGTGGTGCCACAGCTTGTCGCTGTGGCAGCCGATGCGGAGCCGCAGCCCGGCGCCCGCCGCACGAGCGGGCACGTCCACGGCCACCACCTCGCCGGGCGCGGCGTAGAGGCCGGTGCTGTGCCAGCCGGGGATAGCGGTGTCGATGCTCAGCGTGCGCCCTACGCGCTCGGCGTCGGGCGGCACCGGCCCGGGAAAGGCCTGTGCGGCGGGGTGGGCGGCGACCTCGTCGGGGGGCAGGCGGCGCAGCTCATCGAGCTCGAGGGTCAGGAGCACGCGGGCCAGCGGCTTCTCGAGCGTCAGCGGCTGGTCGGGGCGTGGGAGCGCGGCTGGGGCGCGTTCGCGGCGCAATCGCCGCAGGCGGGGCCGCAGGAGCGCGTCGTCGGGAGGGAGCGCGTGGGCGGCGTGGCCGATGGCCCAGGCCGCCTGCTCGAGCTCCTCGTCGCTGAGCTTGGCATCTCCCCCCGAGCAGGCGAGCAGGGCGTCGAGGGCGCGGGCCGCGTGGACCAGTCGGGGCGGAGGGTCGGCGGTGGCGAACCCTCCGTCGGCCGTGCCCCGCACGTGGGCGTCGGACCACATTAGCCCCGCGGGCGCCACCACCTGGTTGCCCCGATGGTCGGCGGTGAGGCTCTTGCCCCGATGCAGCTGGAGCCAGCCCCACCCGGTGTCCGCGGCCACCAGGCCGCCGCCTGCGGCCAGGAAGCGCGAGACCGCGGCGACGTCCTTCTCCGTCGCCAGGGCGTTGGGGTGGGTGCACAGGACGTGGAACGAGAGAAGCTGTTCCCGCCATTCGCCCCCGTCGAGGGGCTGAGCGTCGAGGCCCCGCTCTCGCAGGAACCGCAGGAGCCCGCCCTGTCGCCGCACGGCCACCCGGGGGCTCGCCTGGCCCGCGGCCCAGCGGACGGCATTGGCCATCAGCCGGCCCGTGTCGGCGGTCCGCAGCGCGCCGGGGCCGAAGTAGCCGTCGTGGCCGAAGGCCACGATCCGTCCCGCCCCCTCGCGACGCTGCGCCGCGGCCACCACCGGGGCGCGCACCGAGCCCGCACGGCCGGCCACCACGGCGAAGGCCCGGGGGCCGAAGACGCACAGCGAGCCGGGCAGGCCGGGCGCGGCGATGGTCGACACGCCCTCCAGCAGGGCGCGCCGGTGCTCCTCGGCCGAGGCAGGCCCGGGCCCCGCCGCGGCCATCGAGGCGGCGAGGGCCGCCGCGGCAGCGGCGCCCAGGAGGCGGTACCCGGCGCCTTCTCCTCTCTGTTCGCTCATCTAGCGCCTCCTTCGGCTCGCCGACGGTAGGTCGGCTGCCCATGTACTATTAGATGCTTTTCCTCGCCCCCCTGCAAGGCCGTGGCCCGCCCTTGCGCCGCGGAGTGGAATGTGGTTTCCTAAGGAGGCCGGGGCAGGGGCTGGCGCAAGCGCATCCTCCAGGACGGAGAGACGACGGCCATGGCGAAGGAGAAGCCTTCGGAGGCCGACCGCCTGGCGTGGTGGCGGGAGGCCCGGTTCGGCATGTTCATCCACTGGGGACTCTACGCGATTCCCGCAGGCACGTGGAAGGGCCGGCGCATCGGCGGCATCGGCGAGTGGATCATGCACCGGGCGCGCATTCCCGTGGCCGAGTACGAGCGGCTCGCCGCCCGGTTCGACCCCCTGAAGTTCGACGCCGACCAGTGGGCCCGCACGGCCAAGAACGCGGGGATGCGGTACATGGTGGTCACCGCCAAGCACCACGACGGCTTCGCCATGTTCGACTCGCCGAGCAGCGACTACGACATCGTCGACGCCACTCCCTACGGCCGGGACCCCATGGCCGACCTGGCCCGGGCCTGCCGCAAGCACGGGCTCAAGCTGTGCTTCTACTACTCCCAGTCCCAGGACTGGCACGACCCCGACGCGGCGGGCAACACCTGGGACTTCGCCGACGAAGGCAAGAAGGACTTCGCGGCCTACCTGCGCCGCAAGGCCCGGCCCCAGGTGCGCGAGCTGCTCACCCGGTACGGCCCGGTGGGCCTCATCTGGTTCGACACCCCCCGCGCGATCACCCGCTCGCAGAGCCTGGGCCTCAAGCGCCTGGTCCACAGCCTCCAGCCCCAGTGCCTGGTGAGCGGGCGCGTGGGCCACGGGGTGGGCGACTACGGCTCCATGGGCGACAACGAAATCCCCGCGGGACCCGTGGAGGGCGACTGGGAAACCCCCGCCACCATGAACGATACCTGGGGCTACAAGAGCACCGACCACAACTGGAAATCGCCCAAGACCCTCCTCACCCTCCTCGTCGACCTGGCCAGCAAGGGAGCCAACTACCTGCTCAACGTCGGCCCCACCGCCGAAGGCCTGTTCCCCAGGCCCAGCCTCGACCGCCTCCGCGAGGTGGGCAAATGGATGCGGGCCAACGGACAGGCCATCTACGGCTCCTCGCCCAGCCCCTTCCCCTACGAGCACGACTGGGGGCGGATCACCGCCAAGGCGGGCAAGCTCTACCTCTTCTTCACGCAGTGGCCCCGAGGCCCCTTCACCCTCTACGGGCTCCGCACCCCCGTGAGCCGCGCCCGCCTGCTCGGCGAGCGAGGCCGGCGCATCCAGGTGCGCCAGGACGCCGACCCGGGGCTGGGCCTCCACGTCCTCCACCTCGAGCTGCCTCGCAAGAAGCCGGGCAAGCACATCGCCGTCGTCGAGCTGACCCTCGACGGCGAGCCCCAGGTCGATTCCGAGCCCATTCAGCAGCCCGATGGCGCCGTGACCCTCCCCGCCCACATGGCTTGCCTCCACGTGCCCAAGACCGGCCGCCAGATGCGGCTGGGACGCGCCGGGACGACCGAGAACTGGCTGAACAAGCGGAACTGGCTGAGCTGGGACTTCAAGGTCTTCCACCCCGCTACCTTCGAGGCGCGGGTCCACACCGTGGCCCGCGGGACCAAGTGGCAGGGAGGCCACCGCGTGAAGGTCGCCGTGGGCGGGCGCACGCTGGGCCGCACCCTGCGGGCCGACGAGCACGTCGACAGCCCCCGCGCCAAGCACGCGCCCGAGGCCGCCACGAAGCTCGGCACCGTGCGCCTCTCCCGCCCCGGCGTCTATAGCCTCAAGCTGCGAGCCGAGCACATCCGCCCCGACCTGCCCCGCGGCCTGTGCGTGAGCGAGGTGCGCCTCGTCCCCGCGACCTGAGAGACGCCTCGATGTCCGCGCCCAGGAGACCTCTCCGTGGCGAGCACGCGTCCCAACGTCCTGTTCCTCTTCACCGACGACCAGCGGTTCGACGCGGTCCAGGCGCTGGCCAACCCCGAGGTGCGCACGCCCCACATGGACCGGCTGGTCGCCGAGGGCACGGCGTTCACCCATTGCGCCATCATGGGCTCCACCATCCCCGCGGTGTGCGCTCCCAGCCGGGGAATGCTGCTCACGGGACGGAGCCTGTGGCACCTGCCGCCCATCGCCACCCCGTGGGTGGAAGGGTGGGGCGAGGAGCAGGCGTCGGGGGCGTTTGGAGTGCGGCCTTCAGGCCGTGGCTTGGGCTCCCGCGAGCTTCCCCATGGCTCGCCTAAAGGCGAGAACTCCAAACGAAGGGCGTCGGGGGCCGATGCCTGCGAGAGCTTCCCCCAGCGGCTCAGGCGCGCGGGCTACGCGACCTTCGAGACGGGCAAGTGGCACAACGGCCGGCCCCTCTTCGCCCGCTGCTTCTCCGGCGGGGCGAAGATCTTCTTCGGCGGGATGAGCAACCACCTCGAGGTGCCCGTCTACGATTTCGACCCTCGGGGCCTCTACCCCCGGGAGGCGGCCTACAGGGGCGAGAAGTTCTCCAGCGAGCTGTTCAGCGATGCGGCCATCGACTTCCTCCACGGCTACAGCGGCGAGGGGCCGTTCCTGGCCACCGTCTCCTACACGGCGCCGCACGACCCCCGCATGGCCCCTCCGCCCTACGACACGATGTACGACCCGGCGGAGCTGGCGGTGCCGCCCAATTTCCTGCCCGAGCACCCCTTCGACAACGGCGAGCTGGGGGTCCGCGACGAGCTCCTGGCCTCCTTCCCCCGCACGCCCGACGAGATCCGCCGCCACCTCGCCGACTACTACGCCATGGTCACCCACGCCGACGAGCAGTTCGGCCGCGTGCTCGATGCCCTGGACGAATCCGGGCACGCGGAGAACACCATCGTGGTCTTCGCCGGCGACAACGGTCTGGCCGTCGGCCAGCATGGGCTGATGGGCAAGCAGAATCTCTACGAGCATTCGGTCCGCGTGCCCCTGGTCTTCCGCGGGCCGGGAGTCCCCAGGGCCACCACCTCCCACGCCCTGTGCTACCTCCACGACCTCTATCCCACGCTTTGCGACCTCCTGGGCCTGCCCGTGCCCGACACCGTGGAGAGCCAGAGCCTGGCCCCCATCCTGCGGGGCGAGCGCCAGTCGGTGCGCGACACGCTCTTCTTCGCCTACAGAGACGTCCAGCGGGCGGTGCGGGAGCGAGGGCTGAAGCTCATCGAGTATCGCGTCGGCGGCCAGCGCAGGGCGCAGCTCTTCGACCTGGCGGCCGACCCCTGGGAGCGGGCCGACCTGTCGGGCGACGCCAGCCGTGCCGCCGACCTCGAGCGCCTGCGCTCGGAGCTTGCCGACTGGCAGCAGCGACTCGACGACCCCCAGGCCGAGGCCTGGCGCCGCGGCCAGCCCTGAAGGAGCTACGCGATGCACCTCTCCGGCTCCGCCCTCGCCGGCCTGGCGCTGGGGCTCGCCGCCGTCGCCGCCGCGGCCGCCCCGCCCTGGACGCCCCAGTATAAGCTCAAGCCCCACGAGAAGCACCGCCTCACCCCCGCCGACGTGGTGGGGCCCGACGGCATCGTCTACCCCAACTGGACGCGGGTCGGCGTGCAGGGCGGCATCCCCCAGGTGGTCGAGGCGGCCCGCATCGAGGACTTCGGGGCCAGGCCCGACGACGACGCCGACGACGCCCAGGCCCTGGACCGCGCCTGCCGGGCCGTGGGCCGCAAGGGCGGCGGCGCCGTGGTCCTCGGCCCGGGGGTCTACCACCTCGACCGCCCGGTCACCGTCCGCCACGACGGGGTGGTCATCCGCGGCCAAGGCGCCGAGGCCACCCGCCTGGTCTTCCGCTATGCCCTGCCCGAGGAGGGTATCGCCATCTACTGGCCCCCGCCGGGCAGCCGCGTGGGGCCGGCCACGCCGCTGGAGATGCACTGCCGCCCCGGGGGCCTCCGGGCCATGACCCTGCTGGTGGACGAGACTCCAATCGGGCGCTGGGCCCGCGGGCGCCACTCGGGCAACACCTTCTCCTTCGCCCGGCGCGGCAGCCACGCCGTGGGCCAGGTGGCCGACGGCGAGCACACGCTCCGCGCCGTGGCCGAGTACGGGGGCGGGGCTAAGCTGGAGGCCGCCATCCCCATCGTGGTCGACTCCGCGTGGGAGGATCCCCGCCAGCCGCCCAGCTCGCGGGCCGCCATCACCTTCGAGGGACCCGGCTGGAGCGGCCCCAGGCTCCGGCTCGCCGAGGACGGCAAGCGGGGCAGCCACGCCCTGGTGCTCGCCTCCTCCGGCGACCTGCGGCCCGGCGACGGCCTGGTGATCGACGCCCCGGCCACCGAGCGGTGGAAGAAGCTCACCCGCAACCGCTGCCCCTGGGGCGCCTACCGCCGCTACGAGGCCGTCGTCGAGCGCGTCGAGGGGCGGGAGGTGCGGCTCGGACAGCCCCTGCGGATCGACTTCCCCGTGGCCGACGGCGCCTGGGTCCAGAAGGTCCTGCCCCGTCGCCGCTGCGGCATCGAGGCCCTGAGCATCGAGCAGACCGAGAACCTGTGGATCACCACCGTGCTCTTCCACCACGGGTGGAACTGCTGGGCAAGCGGCGTGCGCGTGCGGATGTGCGGGCGCTTCCCCGTCTACGGCCACATGGCCAAGTGGTGCACCATCCGCGAGTGCGTCTTCGACGACGCCTGGTTCAAGGGCGGCGGGGGCACGGCCTACGCCGGCTGGCAACACTCCTACGACTGCCTGATGGAGCGGTGCGAGACCTTCCGCCTCCGCCACGCCCCCCTGGTCCAGTGGTCGGCCAGCGGCAACGTCGTCCGACAGTGCGTCTTCCACGAGAGCGACGGGCAGTGGCACGCGGGATGGACCAACGAGAATCTCTTCGAGCAGTGCGTCATCGAGTCGACCCGCGGCCACGGCGGCTACGGCTACGGCCTGTGGGCCTCCCCGCCGGAGGACCGGGCGCACGGCCCCAACGGCCCCCGCAACGTGGTCTACAACTGCGACGTGCGCTCGCCGAAGACCGGCGTGTGGATGGGCGGGATGAACGAGGCCTGGCTCATCCTCTACAGCCGCTTCGTGGTGGGACGCGGCCCGGGGGTCTTCGCCAAGACGGCCAGCTTCGACCACATCATCCGGGGCAACGCCTTCGTCCTCCGCGACGGGAAATCGCCCATGGTCCGCCTGGCCACCGCCGACTGCACGGGCGTCGAGGTGGTCGGCAACCGCCTCTACGGCGGCAACGGCACCTTCGTCGCGGGGCAGGCCGAGGCCGCCGTCCTCGAGGGCAACCAGGCCCTCCCCCTGGGCGAGGCACCGCGGTCCCAGCCCCCCGTGCCCTCCATCTACGAATGGCAGAACCGCGAGAGATGAACCGGCCGCCCCGGGGGCGCCGTTTGACTCTCCGGCGCGGCTGGCGCTAGGGTGCGTGGTGGGAACGAGGTTTCTTGGAGGGAAGACCGATGCGACGAGGAATCGCGTGGCTCGCCATCGCGGCCCTGGCCCTGGCCGGCTGCGGCGACCGCAAGGAGCCCGAGGAGCCGCTCGGGGGGCCCGAAGCCGCCACCATCACCATCACCAGCCCCGCCTTCGAGTCCGGGCAGCCCATCCCGGCCAAGCACACCGCCGACGGCGAAAACGTCTCTCCGCCCCTGAAATGGACCGGCGTGCCCGACGGCACCCGCGAGCTGGCCCTCATCTGCGACGACCCCGACGCACCCGCCGACCAGCCCTTCGTCCACTGGGTGCTCTACAAGATCCCACCCGACTACATGGGGCTCGACGAGGGGGAAAGCGTGGGCGTGGAGGGCAGGAACGGCTTCGGCGGAACCGGCTACGGAGGCCCGGCACCGCCCCAGGGCGATGCCCCGCACCGCTACCACTTCAAGGTCTACGCCCTGGACGCCGAGATCGACCTCGAGCCCGGCGCCGCCAAGGACCAGCTCGTCGATGCCATCGGCCCCCACGTCATCGGCAACGGCCTGCTCGTGGGAACCTACGGGCGCGCAAAGAAAGAGAAAGAGAAGGGTAACCCTTCGGCGGAGTGAGGACCTGGGGGAGGAACCGCTTTTTTCAAAAAGGGGTTCCTCCCCCGGACCCCCTCCTCCTGAAAAGCTTACGCCGATGTGACGTTCTTTGGAGAGGGGACTGGGGAGAAGCCTTTCTTTCAAGAAAGGTTCTCCCCAGCTCTCCATTCGGCTGAAGTGTTACAGAGAAGGAACAGTAGCCCTCGCGACCCTCGCCACAGGAGGTCCCCATGATTACCCTCACCAGCGCCGCGTTCGACGACGGCGAGCCCATCCCCACCCGATACACCGGCGAAGGCCAGGACCTCTCGCCTCCGCTCGCCTGGAGCGGGGTGCCGGACTCCGCGCAGGAGCTGGCCCTCATCTGCGACGACCCCGACGCGCCCACCCCCAAGCCCTGGGTCCATTGGGTGCTCTACAAGGTCCCCGCCGACCGCTCCTCGCTGCCCGAGGGCGACGCCGGGGGAGCCATGGAGGGCACCAACGACTTCTCCAAGACCGGCTACGGCGGCCCCATGCCCCCGCCGGGGCACGGCACCCACCACTACGAGTTCAAGCTCTACGCCCTCGACCAGCCCCTTGACCTCCAGCCCGGCGCCACCAAGGACCAGCTCCTCGAGGCCATGGAGGGCCACATCGTCGACGAGGGCAAGCTGGTGGGCACCTACGAGCGGGGCTAGCGGGGCGGAGGAAGCTATGGCGGTGCGCGTGCTGGCTGCTGGTTGCGCGGTCGCTGCCCTCGCCCTCGCCGGCTGCGGGGAGAAGGAGGGTCCGGGGGGTGGCCGCGGCGGGGGGGGCCTGACGCTGGCCAGCCCGGCCTTCGAGGACGGGGGAGCTCTGCCCCGCGAGCACGTGCCCGGCCTGGGGGACGTGCCGCCGCCCCTGTCGTGGAGCGGCGTGCCCCGGGGCACGGAGGAGCTGGCGCTGGTCTGCGGGCGCGTGGAAGAGGAGGGCGAGGAGCCGGCGGTCCACCTCGTGGCTTACAAGATCCCCGCCGACGCACGCTCGCTCGATGACGACTCCCTGGTGCACCTGGGGACCAACACCTGGGGCCTGATGGGCTACGGCGGGCCGTCCCCGGCGAAGGGCCAGGTGCACCGCTACGCCTTCACCCTCTATGCCCTCGACGCGCCGATGCCCGAGGGCCGGGGCGTGGCCGCGCGGGCGTGGCCCTACGGCCGCACCCTGGAGGCCCGCGAAGACCGCGACCGCGTGGCCCTGGGGCTCACCCTCCGCGAGCTGGCCGCCGAGATGGAAGGCCACGTGCTCGCCGAGGCCCGCCTGGTGGGCCGCTATGCCCTGCTCGAACTCACCAGCTCCGCCTTCGGGCCCGGAGAGCGGATACCGGTGAAGTACACCGCGGACGGCGACGACGTCTCCCCGCCGCTGGCCTGGAGCGGCGTGCCCGGCTCCGCCCGCGAGCTGGCCCTCGTCTGCGACGACCCCGACGCGCCTGCCCCCGAGCCCTGGGTCCATTGGGTGCTCTACAAGATCCCCGCCGACCGCTCCTCGCTGGCCGAGGGCGACGCCGGCGGGGCCGTCGAGGGAACCAACAGCTTCGCCGAGAGCGGCTACCGCGGCCCGGCGCCGCCGCCCGGGGGGGTCCACCGCTACCGCTTCCGCATCTACCCTCTCGATCAGCCCCTCGATCTTCCGCCCGGGGCGAGCAAGGCCCAGTTGCTCGAGGCCATGGCGGGCCACATCCTGGGCGAGGGCGAGCTGGTGGGCACCTACGGACGCTAGGCGCCTGGCCGGCCAGGGCCTCCCGCGCTACGTTCCCTGGTCTTCGCTATCCCCCTTCGCCTGCAAGGCGGGGAGTCCGTACTTCTCGGCGATGGCGTTCAGGCGGTCGAGGAGGTAGTCTTCGATGGCCACGCCGTGGCGCTCGGCCTGCTGTGCGGCCCGCTGGGCGCGCTCGCCGGGCAGGCGGACCTCGGTGAAGCCGGGGCGCAGGCGGACGCCCTTGATGCGGGCCACGTAGCGTTCCACCTCCCGGGCGTAGTGGTCGGCGTGGCCGAAGGCCTCGGGGTCGACGACCAGGAGATGGAAGGACTGGCGGTTGGGCTCCTGGGGGTTGTTGGCGTTGCCGCCGGCGAGGGCGGCGAAGGCCTCGGTGCACAGGGCCAGGGCGTAGCCGCGGTAGCCGTAGTGCTCGCCGCCGAGGTGGAAGAAGGTGCCCCCCTGGTCCACCACGGTGGGGTCGGACGTGGGGTTCCCGTGCTTGTCCATGTAGATGTTCGCGGGAGCTTTCTCGCCCCGGCGAATCAGGGCCCGGGTGCTGCCCATGGAGAGTGCGGCGGTGGAGAAATCGCTCACCACGGGGAGCCCCGGGGTGGGGAAGGTGAGAGCCAGGGGATTGGTGGAGAAGCAGGGCTCGAGCCCGCCCCACGGGGCGCAGTCCTGGCAGCCGTTGTCCTGGGCCCAGCACTGGGCGAAGAGGCCCTCCCCGGACAGCGGCACCACCTGCGGCCCGAGGGCGCCCAGCCAGGACATGTTGCGGCCCGCCACCGCGGCGACTCCGAAACGGCGGGCCAGCGGCACGGCGGTCTCGCGGGCCAGCCGCAGGGCCAGCGGCCCGAACGAGCTGTGGCCCTCGACCAGGGCCGTGGCGCCCTTCTGGGCGGCCAGCTCGGGCTCCGCCGCGGGGTCGATGTCCTTCCCGATGTTCCTCTCCCAACTGGGCACGAAGCGCAGGCCGTGGGTGTGGATGCCCCAGGCCTCGGTGGTCACCGCCACCTCGGCCAGGTAGGCGGCGCGCGGCCCCGTGACGCCCTTGCGGGCCAGGTAGCGGACGGCGAAGTCGAGGAGCTGGTCCTTGGCGACTCGGCGCATCGAGGCCCCTTTCGGCTCGGGGAGGGTGGCTGGGGCTCCCATCCTGGCGCGCCGGAGGGCCGGCGTCAAGCGGGGGCCTGGTCTGCGGCGGGGAGGGTGAAGAAGAAGGTGGCGCCGTGCCCGGGGCTGGATTCCGCCCAGATGCGGCCCCCGTGGCGCTCCACGATCTTCCTACAGATGGCCAGGCCGATGCCCGTGCCCGGGTAGTCGGAGCGGCCATGGGCCCGCTCGAACATGCCGAAGATCCGCTCGCCGGCCCCGGGGGGGATGCCGATGCCGTTGTCGCGCACCGCGAAGCGCCACCAGCCGTCCTCCCGACGAGCCGCGATGTGGACCTGCGGCGGGGCCTGGGCGCGGAACTTCAGGGCGTTCCCGATCAGGTTCTGAAACAGCTCCAGGAGCTGGCGCTCGTCGGCCAGCACGGTGGGCAGGGCCTCGTGGGTCACCTCGCCGCCGCTCTCCCGCAGCGCGGCCCGCAGGTTGCGCATCGCGACGGCCACCACCGGGGTGCAGGGGGTGCCGCGAGGGGGCCGGGCGCCCGAGCCGATGCGCGAGTAGGTCAGAATGTCGCGGATCAGCTCCTGCATCCGCGCCACCCCCTCGCGGATGCGGGCCACGTAGGTCGCCGCCTGGGGCTCCAGCCGCTCGCCGAACTGGCGGCCGAGCAGCCGCGCGTAGTCGTCCACCAGGGCCAGGGGGGCCTGGAGGTCGTGGGAGGCGACGTGGGCGAACTGCTCCAGGTCCGCGTTCGAGGCCTCCAGCTCCGCCACCGTCCGCTCCAGCTCCTCCTCGCTGCGCCCAAGCTCTTCCTCCCGCTGCTTCAGCTCCCGGAAAAGCAGCGCGTGGGGACGGCTCAGCCCGGTGTGGATCAAAGCCCGGTAGATGAGGTAGAAGGACACGATTTTCAGGTAGTGCCCGATGAGAATGGGCACGCTGTGCACCGACTCGTAGAGGGTGAAGACCAGCTCTCCCGCGATCGTCACCAGGATCGAGGCCACCAGAAGCCCCAGAATCCCCCGGTCGAACCGCTCCCGGTGCCGCCACAGCTGGGCCACCGAGGCCAGCAGGAGCCCGCACACCACGTACTCGCTGGCCTTCTTGAACGCCGTGAGCCCCGTGCCCTCCTCGAAGCACGTGGGAAACATGCCCCAGACGAATATCGAGAAGATGATCAGCGCAAACGCAAGGGCGTAGACCCCCAGCAGGGCGTGCACGCTGAGCCTGCGGCCAATGAAGAACGTGGCCACCAGCAGCGAGAGCGCCTCCACGTAGCGCGCCGCGATCCACAACTGGGTGGCCAGATTCTCGGGGTAGTAGCCGGGGAAGACCCCCATCCCCTTGTAGGCCAGCGTGTGCACCAGGTCCAGCCCCCCCACGAACAGGTAGGCCACGCCGATGAACAGCAGGTAGCTGTTGTCCAGCAGCGGCCGCGTGTTCCACACGATCACGAAGATCGAGCAGGCCACCACGATGCTGAACAGCTCGGCCAGGGCATGAAACAGGGGATAGCTGTGCAGGCTCGACAGGCACAGCCCGCCCAGCACCAGCAGCGCCCATCCGAGGGTGGACAGGTGCTCCGCGAGGGCCGAACGCGCCCCGCGGGCCGCGCCCGCCGCGAGCGACGCATCGCCGCCCGAGGTCCCCGCCTCGCCGCGCCCGTCCGCCTGCTCCGCGCCCATGCCGCCTGTCCCCTCCTGCGGGGTTAGGGCCACCACTATAGGCGCCGCCCCGGCGGGCGTCAAGCTCCGGTCCGCGGCACTTGACTCCGGCGGCGGGATATGGGAAACGTGAGGGAGGATTGCTCCGCCGCCTGCCCTCTCGTTGCGAGGCCCTCCCATGCGCCGCTGGACCCTGGCTTCCCTCACCCTCGCCGTGGCCGCCGCGAGCACGGCTCTGGCAGGAGAACGCTCCGTGACCACGCCCAAGGAGGCCGACGGCTACCGCGGCATCTGGTACTTCAACCAGCCCTCGGGCGACAAGTACAAATACAAGTACAGCGGCGGGCTGGGCACCTATTGCGCCAAGCACCTGCCCCTCGCCGTCTATGCCGAAGAGGCGAATAAGACCTTCTTCGTCTACGGCGGCACCAGCAAAGGCCGACGCAACCTCCTCGAAATGGTCGCCTACTACGACCACGCCACGGGCACCCTGCCCCGACCCCGCGTCCTCCGCGACAAGCGCACCAGCGACGCCCACGACAACCCCGTGCTCGCACTCGACCCCAAGGGCCACCTGTGGGTATTCTGCTCCGCCCACGGCACCGCACGTCCCTCCTACCTCTACCGCAGCGTCGAGCCCTATGCCATCGACGCCTTCGAACTGGTCTGGGAGACCAACTTCTCCTACCCCCAGCCCTGGTGGATCGAGGGCAAGGGCTTCCTCTTCCTCCACACCCTCTATCGCAAGGGCCGCATCCTCCACTGGGCCACCAGCCCCGACGGACGGACCTGGAGCGAGGCCCGCCGACTCGCCGCCATCCCCCAGGGCCACTACCAGGTGAGCTGGCGCCACGGCACCCGCGTGGGCACCGCCTTCAACACCCACCCCCGGGGCAAAGGGGTCAACTGGCGCACCAACCTCTACTACCTCGAAACCCCCGACTTCGGCCAGACCTGGCGCACCGCCCACGGCGAGACCCTCGAGACCCCCCTCACCGAAATCCGCAACCCCGCACTCGTCCACGACTACCAGGCGGAAGGCCTGCTCGTCTACCTCAAGGACATCAACTTCGACGCCGAAGGCCGCCCCGTCGTCCTCTACGTCACCAGCAAGGGCTACCAGGCCGGCCCCGAGAACAATCCTCGCACCTGGACCACCGCCCGCTGGACCGGCTCGCAATGGGACATCCAGGGCCACATCGTCTCCGACAGCAACTACGACACCGGCTGCCTCCACATCGAGGCCGACGGCACCTGGCGGCTCATCGCCCCCGCCGAGACCGGCCCCCAGCCCTTCAACCCCGGCGGCGAGGTCGCCATCTGGACCAGCACCGACCAGGGCAAGACCTGGCACAAGCTCCGACAGCTCACCCGCCAGAGCCCCTACAACCACACCTACTGCCGGCGGCCGGTCGACGCCCATCCCGACTTCTACGCCCTCTGGGCCGACGGCCACGGCCGCCAGCCCTCCCCCAGCCGACTCTACTTCTGCGACCGCACCGGCCAGCGGGTCCTCCGCCTCCCGCCCCAGATGGAGGGCCCCACGGCCCGCCCCCAGCCGGTGGAATAGCCCGGGCGGGAGCGGCCGTGCGCACGCCTCCTCGTTTGGAGTTCTCGCCTTTAGGCGAGCTCTGGGGCGGGCCTGGGGGGCAGAGCGACGGCCTGAAGGCCGCACTCCCAACGCCCGGGGGGAACAGCGACGGCCTGAAGGCCGCACTCCCAACGCCCGGGGGCACGGCTCGGGCTCGATGCGCACCCCCCCGTCGGTGCGGGGATAGCGTTGGCGGGCCCGGCGTCGGCGCACCGCCTCCCCGCGCCGCTCCCCCGCCGCCCGGGGGCGAACGCCCCTGTCCAAAAATGAAAGCCCGTGGCCAAAAATGAAAGATCGCCCGCCTGCGAGCCGGGCGCCGGGCGGGGCCATGCCAGGGACCGCCGCCCGTCCCGGCCGGCGGCGACATCGCGCCCGCGGCGAGCGAGAGCGCTCTCCCGACCCCCAGGTCCTGTACGGCCCATCCGACCTACAGGCCCGGCAAAAATTCTTTCATGGCCCTAGGCCTCCGCCACTTCGAGGCTTAGGGCGATTGCCCAGCCGTCTTTGGCGAGTTTCTCAAGTTTTTCGTGTCCGCTTTGAGGGGGGGCTTCGGTTTGTAGGGGTGGAGGGGAAGGCACCGGGTGGCCGGCCCACACCCCCTCTCGTCCCGACGGTCCCCCGTCGCTCTACCCCTCTCGTCCCGACGGTCCCCCGTCGGGACGCAATGTCTTCGACGCTCCCGCGT
>JBKHIY010000048.1:0-33279 GCA_046538415.1 Candidatus Brocadiia bacterium
TGTGGTCGCCCATGCCCCAGATGCCGTGCTGGCCGCCGCCCCAGCCCTGGTCGGCGGTGTAGACGACGAGCGTGCGGCCCTCGAGGCCCAGCCGCCGGAGGGTGTCCACCACCCGGCCCACCCCGTCGTCCACGCCGCTGCATTCGGCGGCGTAGCGTCGCATGGCCTGGACGTTGTTGAGGTACCGCTTGTTGTTGCGGAGCCACGGGTGCGGAGGGTTGCGGGGAAAAGAGGTCATGTCGGCGTCGGCGTAGGCGGCGGCGTGGCGGTTGCGGGCCGGCCGCAGGAGGCTGGGGCCGAGGCCGTAGGGGCCGTTGTAGGCGAGGAACAGGAAGAAGGGCCGCCGGGCGTGGGCCTCGATGAACCGGCAGGCGTGCTCGGTCCACAGCTCGGTGGTATACCGCGGCTCCTTGTAGACCTTTCCGTCGCGGATGATGGGCACGTCGTAGAAGGCGGTGGTGTGGCCGTGGGGCTTGGTGAGCCAGGTGGAGAAGCCCTCCTGGGGCCGCAGGTTGGCCCCCAGGTGCCACTTGCCCACCAGGCCGCAGGCGTAGCCCGCCCCGGCGAGCACCTCGGAGAGGCTCGTGAACTCCTCGATGGTGCAGTAGGCCTTCGGCCCCATCTGCGCGCCGCCGCCGCGCAGCCAGCAGTGGACCCCGTGCTGCGAGGGCAGCAGGCCGGTGAGGAAGCTCGCCCGGCAGGGCGAGCACACGGCGTTGACGCTGAAGGCGCGGGAGAAGCGCATGCCCTGGCGGGCCAGGCGGTCGACGTGGGGCGTGCGGATGTCGGGGTTGCCGGTGCAGCCGAGGGTCCAGGCGCCCTGGTTGTCGGTCATGATGACCACGAGGTTCGCGGGCACGGCCTTCTCCCGGGCTGGGGCGGCCGTGGCCAGAGCGGGCAGGGCACCTCCGCCGGCCGCGGCGGCGCGGAGGAAGTCTCGCCGTGCGAGGCGCATGGGCTTACGGCTCACCGCCCTCGAGCTCCTGGGGCTTGGTCTCGGCGCGGGCGCGGCGAAGACGCTCCTCCTCCTCGGCGGTCAGGCCGCTGAGCAGCTCCTGGTGCTCGAAGTCGAGGGAGCGGCGCTCGGCACCCAGGCGCTGGGCCTCCTCGTCGCCGGTGGCGGCCCGCCGGGCCTCCTCCAGGCGGGCCATCTCCGCCTCCAGGGTCAGGATGCGGTCCACCACGTCGGCGCTCTCGTCGGGCATCGGGGCATTCCTCCGTTGCAACGCTTACGGGCCAGCGGACCTCCCTGCTCGTATGCTACGTCCCTGGGCGTGCGGCGTCAAGCGGCCCGGCATGTTGCGGCGAGGGCGCGGACGTTGCCAAACGGCAGCATGGGCCTAATCCTCCAGCCCCCAAGTGCTTAGGTTGCCTGAGAGCCCTCGCGGCCGGCCGGGGCGTTGCCGCCGGTCAACATGTGCGGCCATCGCGGCTCGGGGGGCGGCCCATCGTGGGCTACCCAAGTTTCGATTCGGCAGCGTGTTGCGGCGATCCGCCGGGGGCCTCCTCGCCGGCACGCGGTTTGCTACTTCATTATGGTTGGAGGCTTTGATCCGGTGGGGTGTGCCGTCACAAGGAGCCGATCTCCCATGGACCGTTCGCGAAGCCATCTGCCCGTTGCCTTACTCCTCGCCCTCTTCGCCGTGTTCGGCGCCGGGGCGGGCGGGGCGCCCGTCTTCGGCCCCAACGGCAGCGGGGGCTACAACGCCTACGACATCGTGCCGGGGAGCTGGACCTGGGACGAGGCGCGGGTGAACGCCATCACCCGCTCGTTCCCCGGCTCGGGCTCCGTGCCCGCCGATCCGACGGTCTTCGGGCACCTGGCGACGTTCGGCGACGCGACCGAGAACGCCTACGTGGGCATCTACCTCGCCGGCGACCGCTGGATCGGCCTTGCCGACAGCGACGCGGTGAGCGCCTTGGACGGCTTCGACCTCTCGACCCTGGGCACCGCCGAGCACGGCAATACCAGCAGCCTGTCCTATCCCCCGGCGGGCCAGACGCCGGACACGACCCCCGGGACCCAGCGCGGCGAGGGTTGGCAGTGGGTGACCGGCGAGCCCCTGCTCTACCAGAACTGGGGCAACAACGAGCCGAACGACTGGGGCGGGGCCGAGGACGCCGGCCAGTTCCGCGGCGACGGAAAGTGGAACGACCATCGGGCCGGCTCCTCGCTGGGGCAGGGCGACCATCGGCTGTCCTACATCATCGAGTGGGACCTGGGCCTGACGAGCGCGCCGTCGAACCCCCTGCTGGGCGTCGGGCCGCCGCCGGGCTGGGGCGCCTTCGGCATCCGCGAGGTCACGAATAACGGGAACATCGGCTCCGTCAACGCCGCCGTCTCCTCGCTGCTCTCGGGCACGGGCACCATCCTCGACGACTACACGGCGACGGTGAACTTCCGGGACTCGGGCGGCAGCGGCTACTTCGGCGGCGACGAGCCCTTCCTCTCCAATGGGGGCGGCCTGGAGGACATGGCCTTCATCGCCAATGCCCTGGTGGCCATCGAGGAGGCGGGGGTCTACACCTTCGGCTTCCGCAGCGACGACGGGGCCCGCCTTCGCATCGGCGGCGCGGAGTTCACCAAGCAGTGGGGCAACGGCTTCGCGGTGATGGACACCGTGGCCTTCCCCGGCACGACGGGGGACAGCAATACCGGGGCGTCGACCTACCTGACCAAGGGCGTCCACCCGCTGGAGTTCATCTACTTCGAGCGCGGCGGCGGGGCCTACGTCGAGCTGTTCGCCGCCAAGGGCGAGTACTCCGGCTTCGACTCCCAGGCCTTCCACCTGCTGGGCGACGAGGCCCTGGAGGGCGTGCGCCTGGTGCCCGAGCCGGCCACCCTGGGCCTGCTCGCGGCCGGCCTGCTGGGCCTGGCCCGTCGCCGGCGCCGGCGGTAGCCCCCGCCCGAGCTTCACGCGACAGAAGAGAGCCCTCCCGCAAGCCGATGGGGCTTGCGGGAGGGCTTGTCATTTGGCGGCGCGCGGCCGAGGGGCCGCGACCTCAGGCGGGGAAGGGCAGCTCGGGGCTCCAGGTGCCCGTGGGGTTGTCGGCGGTGAAGGTCTGGAAGCCCAGGTAGTTGCCGAAGGCTTCCCACAGGACGTTGCCCACGTGGCTGCGGTTCATGCCCACGTGGTGGGGGAAGTGGCGGAGCAGGACGTTCTTGTAGAGCCGTCGGAAGCGGGGCAGGCGCACCCACCCGTAGGCTCCGAAGGTGGCGGCCTCGTTGGGCTCGACGACGCCCTGGGCGAGGGCCACCTTGTGGGTGCCCTGGTTGTCCTGGGTGGCGCGGCAGAGGGTGACGGGGCCGTCTTTCATCACGAATTCGACGACTCCCATGGCGTTCTCGCGTCCCACGTCGCCGGCCACGATTTCGTGGCATCCCATGGTGGGCTGGGTCTTGGCCCAGGAGTGTGGGAATACGCCGCAGTGCCAGCAGTTGACCAGCTCGGGGTCCTCGTTGTGGAGGTTATTCCAGTCGGCGAGGCAGGAGGGCCCGCCGGAGGCGAGCTGTAGGGCGTGCATGGACAGGGCGCCCAGGATGTCGGCCTCGCAGGCGCAGGGGGTGCCGGCGTCGCCCAGGCGGCCCATGGTGCAGCAGGAGCAGATGCCCAGGTTTTCCTGGATGCTGGTCCAGCACTGGATGGCCAGGCCGTCGAGCTGGGCCTCGGCGACGAACTTCTTGAGCACCAGCTCGAGCTTGGCGATGGTGGCCAGCCGCTCGTCGGGCACGGCGGAGGTATCCACGGTCTTGCGGATGTCCGTCACCACCCGCTTGACCGCCGCGGCGGTGGGCATGGCGTTCACCGCGGCGACCACCTCGGAGAGGTCGAGGGTCACCACCGTGGGGCCCAGGGTCTGGAGCGCCTTCTCGTTGTAGCGGCAGGTCCAGAAGGCGTCGGGTCGGGTGCCCACCTGGCCGTAGCGTGCGGAGCGGATGCCGCCCACCACGCGGCACACGGCGAGGAAGCGCTCGACCGTGGCCGCGAAGGCGGGGTCGGTGGGGAAGCAGATGGGCACCTCGGGCACGGAGTAGCCGAGGCCCATCTGGCGGAGGGCCTCGCCGATGCTCAGGAGGCCGCAGAAGCTGTCGCGCCGCGACGTGGTGGGGCTCAGCACCTCCTCCTCCTGGCAACCCACGATGAGGATGGGCACCCGCAGGCCGCTCTCCTTGAGGGTGATGGCCACGCCCTGCTCGTCGCCGAAGTTCACCGCCGAGACCACGATGCCGTCCACCCCCCGCTCGCGGAACATCCGGCCGACCTTGATGGCCTCCTCCAGCGTCTCCACGCAGCCGATCTTGGTGTCCTTGCTCGAGGGCACCACCACCGTGGCGCCCGCCTCGCGGAGGACGGCGAGGGTCTCCCTGCGCATCTTCGCGGCCAGCTCGTCCGAGAAGAAGCCCCGATTGGCGGGGATGAAGCCCAGCCGCACCTTTTGCCCCTTGACCATCGCCTCGTCCTCCTTCTGCCCCTTGGAAGAGCCCCGGACCGTGCCCTATGATAGGCGAAGCCACGCCCCGGCGCAATAGCCACGGCCGTCCGCGAGAAAAACACGGCCCGCCGAAACCCGGCCGCCCGAAGCTGCGTCTAAAGGGATGAGGGCCGCCCGCGCCGTCGCCGGGCCGCCGCCGCCCACGCTCCCCTCCTGCTCCCAGGGAGGCGCTCCCATGAGCCGCCGCACACGCCTCGCCGTCCTCGCCGCCTGCCTCGCCGTCGCCGCCGCGGGCCTCCTGGTGGGCCTGCCCACCGCCGCCCAGGAGCCCGCCGCGCCCGCCCCGAAGGCCCAGAAGCCCGGCGGCGAGCAGCCCAAGCCGCCCGCCATCCCCCAGGCCTGGAGCTTCCGGGAGGACGGGCTCGAGCCCTTCCCCCTGCTCGACTTCACCACCGAGGCCGACCGCCCGGAGGAGCCCGACAGGGAGCTGGAGAAGAAGCTGGCCGAGCTCGGCCAGCGCGTGGAGCGGCTGGCCGGCCAGAAGAAGTGGGCCGAGGCCCGCAAAGCGCTCGACGCCATGCTGGCCGACCACGAGCACCACCGCCGCACCAGCCAGGCCTTCAACAACTACGTGGCCCGCCTGTGCCAGCACAAGGAGATGAAGGACCAGGCCCTCAAGACCGTCCAGGAGCTGATCCGCCGCTTCCCCGCCTACCGGTGGAGCGCCTACCACTACATCCAGCAGCTCACCGGCAGCCGTCTCTACTTCCACGCCTCGGGCGGCACCAGCGTCGAGCCGGGCAAGAGGCCCACGCTGACCGTGCGCGGGCGAAAGGTCGACCGCATCCGCTTCGCCGTCTACGAGGTCGATCTCTTCGCGATGGTGGCCGAGGGCGTCTCGCCCCTCGCCCCCGCCGTCCCCAAGGACGTAAAGCCCCTGAAGACCTGGACTCACAAGCCCAAGACCCGAGTCGGCGGCGACTGGTTTTCCGACGACGTCGACATCCCCGTCGAGGAGCCGGGAGCCTACCTGGTGACCCTGGGCACCGAGCACTACGAGTGGACCACGCTGGTCTTCGTGAGCCGCCTGGCCGTGGCCACCAAGGGCGACGGACGCATCCTCCTGGCCTACGCGGGCAACACCCGCGGCGGAGAAGCTCCCGGCCCCTGCGAGATCGCCGTGATGGACAACGAGCGGGTCGTCTACCGGGGCAAGACCACCCCTCGAGGCCTCTTCGTGGGCCGGGTCGAGGGCCAGGCCCGCAGCGCCCTGGTGGTGCTGCGGCGGGGCGAGGACTGGGCCGTCTCCCACGCCCAGTCCACCTACAGCCGCGGCTCCTACGGCCGCATCTACGCCTATACCGACCGTCCCGTCTACCGCCCCGAGCAGACGGTGCACATCAAGCTCGTCCTCCGCCGATACAACTACGAGACCGACACCGTCGAGTTCAAGCCCGGCGATGAGGTCCGCGTCCAGGTCCGCGACCCCAGGTGGAACGAGGTGGTGAAGAAAACGGTGGAGGTGAACGAATTCGGCACCGCCACGCTGGAGATGGCCCTGGCCGAGGAGCCGCCGCTGGGCCAGTACCGCATCCAGCTCAGCGGCCCCGGCGCCGGCGGCTACGCCCACTTCTTCGTCCAGGAGTACAAGAAGCCCGAGTTCGAGGTCGAAGTGGTCCCCGGCGCCGAGAACGCCGTGCTGGGCGAGCCCCTCACGGTGAACGTCGAGGCCCGCTACTACTTCGGCGAGCCGGTGAAGGACGCCGAGGTCAGCTACGAGGTCTATGCCAATCCCGCCCACTACCACTACCCCTGGTGGCGCCGCCGCTACCCCTGCTACTGGTTCCTCGAGGCCCAGAGCACCCGCCCCCACGTCGGCGGGCAGATGGTGGCCCGGGGCACGGGGCGGCTCGACGCCCAGGGCACCTTCCAGTTCCGGGTGGACACCGAGAAGCTGGCCAGGGACAAGGGCCACGGCTACCGCCTGACCCTCCGGGCCAGCGTGACCGACAAGAGCCGCCGCCAGATCCAGGGCTACGGCTCCGTCCACCTGGCCCAGGCCGGCCTCCGCCTGGCCATCCACGCCGACCGATACAGCTACCGCCCCGGCGACCAGGTAGCCGTGGACATCCGGACCACGGACCTGGAGGGGCGGGGCACGGCGGCGGCGGTGAAGATGGCGGTGCGCCGCCGCGATTCCGACGGCGAGTATCTCGTCCAGTCCTCCGAGGTCGTGGAGACCAACGCCCAGGGGCACGGCTCCTTCGCCTTCGTGTCCGACCAGAGCGGCTGGTTCCAGGTCACCGCGTCGGCCACGGACAAGGCGGGCCGCGAGGTCAGCCGCACCATCGGCGTGTGGGTCGTCGAGCACGGCTGGCGCTCGCCCTACCACTACAGCGGCCTGAACGTCGAGACCGACCGCGAGCTTTACCGACCCGGGGACCAGGCCCGCGTGCTCGTGACCACCGGCTACGCCGACCACCCTGTGCTGGTGACCATCGAGGGCGAGCGCATCCAGAGCTATCGCCTGGCCCGCTTCAACGGTAGCCTGCTGACCTTCGACCAGCCGATCACCACGGACCACGCTCCCACCTCCTCGGTCGCGGCCACCGTGTTCGCCCAGGGGAGCTACGTGGCCAACCACAAGAGGCTCGTCGTGCCGCCCGCGGACAAGTGGGTGGACATCGCCATCCAGCCCGACAAGCCGCAGTATAAGCCTGGCGAGAGCGCCGTCTACACCCTCGCCCTCACCGACCACCGGGGTGAGCCCGTGGAGGCCGAGCTGTCCTTCGCCCTCGTCGACGAGGCCATCTACGCCATCCAGCCCGACGCCGCGCCCGACATCCGCAAGTTCTACTACGGCCACCGCCGCCGATACATCTATACTCGGACCTCATTCCACTTCTACTCCCGCGGCCTGGGCGGCCCCGCGGCGCAGGGCGAGCAGCGGGCCGCCGCCGAGCCAGCCCCCGCCGCGGCCCCCGGGGCAGCCCGAACCGAGGCCGCGGACATGGCGAAGACGGCCGAAGCCAAGGGGGGCCAGATGGCCGAGGCCCGCCTGCGCAAGGACTTCGCGGACTCCGCGGTGTGGCAGCCGACGCTGCGCACCGACGCCGACGGCACCGTCGCCGTGCCCTTCAAGATGCCCGACAACCTCACCACCTGGCGGGCCAAGGTCGTGGCCATCACCCGGGACGGACGCGTGGGGCAGGCCACCCACAAGGTGATCACCCGCCAGAACCTCATGGTGCGCCTGGAATGCCCCCGCACCTTCACCGAGCGCGACGAGGTGACCGTGAGCGCCGTGGTCCACAACTACCTGGCCGAGGGCAAGGACTGCGCGGTGAGCCTCAAGACCAGCGGCGGCCGCCTCCTGGGCGAGCCGCGTCGCACCCTCCACGTCTCCGCAGGGGCCGACCAGCGGGTCGACTGGCGCCTCCAGGTCGACACCCACCAGCCCATCAAGCTCACCGTCGCCGCCCTCACCGACGAGGAGAGCGACGCCATGGAGCTCACCATCCCCGTCGTGCCACACGGCATCAAGCTCCTGGTGGCCACCTCCGGCATGCTCCATTCCGACGCCCAGGCCACGCTCGTCCTGCCCGACGACGCCGACCTCGAGAAGTCGGTCCTCCGTGTGAGCCTCTCCCCGTCCCTGGCCGCCACCATGTTCGAGAGCCTCGACTACCTGGTCCAGTATCCCTACGGGTGCGTGGAGCAGACGATGAGCCGCTTCCTGCCCGCGGTGGTGGTCGCCCAGGTGCTCCAGAAGCTCCAGATGCGGGACGAGGAGCTGGAGGCGAAGCTGCCCGAGGTCGCCGAAAAGGGCCTCCAGCGCCTCTACGGCTTCCAGCACGGAGACGGGAGCTGGGGCTGGTGGAAGCGCGACAAGCCCAACGGCTACATGACCGCCTACGTCCTCTACGGCCTCGCCGTGGCCCGACAGGCCGACCTGCCGGTCAGCGACAACGCCGTCCAGCGAGGACTCAACGTCCTGCGAAAGCTCATCCCCAAGGAGGAAAGCCCCGACACCAGGGCCTACATGACCTTCGCCTACGCCAACCTGGCACGGCCCCAGCCCGACTGGCTCGACGACCTCTACGCCCAGCGACGCGACCTCAGCGACTACGCGCTCGCCCTCCTCGCCCTCGCCTGCCACCGCACCGGCCAGGAGCCTCGCGCCGAGGCCCTCGCCGACCTGCTCGTGGAGCGGGCCGACACGACCGAGAATACCGCACACTGGGGCGGCGGCCATCGCCACTACCACTGGCAGCGCAACAACATCCAGGCCACCGCCTATGCCGTCAAGGCCCTCGTGGCCGCCCGCCCCCGCCATCCGCTGCTGCCCAAGGCCGTCGCCTGGCTCGTCACCCAGCGCCAGGGCAACTACTGGTACTCGACCAAGGACACCGCCGCGGCCATCTTTGCTCTCGCCGACCACATGAAGGCCAGCGGAGAGCTCGACCCCGACTACACCCCCTCCCTCTCCGTCAACGGCCGGCGGGTCGAGACCGCGGCGGTGAAAGGCCATGCCCTGGAGCTCAAGCCCCAGACCTTCGAGTTCGCCGCCGCCGACCTCCTCCGACGCGGCGAGAACGTCATTCACGTGGGCAAGGAGGGCAAGGGCAACCTCTACTACTCCGCCGCACTCGAGTACTACACCCGCGGCGAAGACCTCGAGGCCACCGAGGCGGGGCTCAAGGTCCGGCGGGAATACTACCGGCTCGTCCCCCAGGAGGAGGGCGGGAAGATCACCTTCCAGCGCCTGCCCCTGGGGCGCGAGGCCCGCGGCGGCCAGGAGATCGAGGTCCGCGTCACCGTCGCCGCCGAGAAGAACCACCAGTACTTCATGCTCGAGGACTTCCTGCCCGCAGGCTGCGAAGTGGTCGCCGACAAGAGCGACCTGGACAACCGCTACCGCCACTGGTGGCACTACTGCTCCAACCGCGAGGCCAGGGACGAGAAGGTGGTCTTCTTCGCCACCTACCTCTCCGCAGGCGAGCACACCTTCATCTATACCCTGCGGACCGAGACCCCCGGCGAGTTCCACGTCATGCCCGCCCAGGCCAGCCTCATGTACCAGCCCGACGTGCGAGGCAGCTCGGCCGAGAACCGCCTGACCATCTTCGAGCCCTAGCCTCTCCCGCCCAGGACGCCGCCGCCCCTCCCGGCCCCGGCCGGCCCGGTGGCGCCCGCGCCCGCACGCCGGTATACTGGCTGCCCACCCGTCGCGAGAGGAGCGACCCCCGGCCATGCAACCGCGCCGCCGCGCCGTGCTCTTCGACCTCGATGGCACCCTCCTCGATACCCTCGAGGACCTGGCCCAGGCGATGAACGCCGCCCTCGGCTGCCTCGGCCTCCCAGGCCACCCCACCGACGCCTATCGCACCTTCGTGGGCGACGGGGTGGTCGAGATGGCCCGCCGCGCCCTGCCCTCCGACCGCCGCGACGAGGCCACCGTGGGGCGCTGCGTGAACCTCATGGGCCAGGAATATGCCTCCCGCTGGGACGCCACGACGGCTCCCTACGACGGCGTACCCCGGCTCCTCGACGCCCTGGCCGAGCGGGAGGTGCCCATGGCCGTCCTGTCCAACAAGCCGCACGACTTCACCGTCCTGTGCGTGTCCCGCCTGCTGCCCCACTGGCATTTCGAGGCGGTGCTGGGGGTGGAGCCCGAGCGGCCGCCCAAGCCCGACCCTCGCGGCGCCGCCGAGGCGGCGGGACGCCTCGGCGTCCCCTCCCGCCAGGTGCTCTACCTGGGCGACACGAACACCGATATGCGCACGGCCACGGCGGCCGGCATGTTCCCCGCCGGCGCCCTGTGGGGCTTCCGCTCCGCCGAGGAGCTGACGGCCAGCGGCGCTCGCGCCCTCGTCGAGACCCCGCCCCAGGTCCTCGAGCTGCTGTGAGCGACAGGGGCGGGCATGAGCGTTCCTTCTCTTCGCGGGACAGGGACGTCCCGCCTACAATGGCATAGGGGCGGGCAGGAGGCGAACGGGGGGCTAGGGCGAGGGCCGGTCGGTCGGGGGCTCGACGTCGGGCACGTCGATGCGGTCGACCTCGTCGTCGGGCAGGGCCTGCTCGTCGTCGTCCTGCGGGGGCTCGTCGGCGGGGCCTTCGTCGGGGGGAGGAGCCTGGTCGTGGGGGGACTGGGCCACCAGCTCGTCCTCGCTCACCGGGGTATCGTCGAGGAGGAAGACGCGGATTTCGCCCTGCTCCCCGGCCTGCTCGGCGCGGACCCGGCGGCGGCGAATGAGCTCCAGGAGTGCGAGAAAGACGCCGATCACCGCGGCCCGGCCGGCCGCGGGATCGAAGAGCTCGCCGAAGGTCACGCTGGCGCGCCCCCGCAGACGCTCCAGCAGCTCGTTGCAGTGGGCGCTGGCCGGCGTGCGGTCCACCGCGATGTGCTGCGTCGTCTCCAGCGAGGTCTGCCGGAGGATGACCCGGAAGGCGGAGACCAGGTCCCACACGGTCACCTCGCCGAGGACCAGGGGCAGGTCGTCCTGGGGCTCCTTCTCGGGCAGGCCGAGGGCGGCGGCGGCGCCGCGGGGGAATTTCAGGGCCTGCTCCTCGGCCTGCCGGGCAAGGTGGCGGGCCGCGTCCTTGAACCGCTTGTACTCCATGAGCTGGCGGATGAGGTCGGCCCGGGGGTCTTCCTCCTCCTCCTCGTCCTCCTCGTGGCGAGGAAGGAGCATGCGGGACTTGATCTCCATGAGGGTGGCGGCCATGACCAGGAACTCGCCGGCCAGGTCGACGTTGACCTCCCGCAGGATCTCGAGGTGGCGCAGGTACTGGTCGGTGATCTCCGCGATGGGGATGTCCGCAATGTCCACCTCCTGCTGGCGGATGAGGTAGAGCAGGAGGTCCAGTGGCCCGCTGAAGGTCTCCAGGGCCACCTTGTAGCCGTAATGCGGATCCTCGGCGTCGGGCACCGGGGCCTCCTGGTCAGAACGGGAAGGGGAAGATGAGCGCGTTGCCCAGCAGCACGCGGACGAGGAAGAACAGCGGCGGGCCAAGGATGACGGATAGCACGCCGGTGAACACCAGGGCGATGAGGATCAGCGGGGCGTAGGGGGCCATCTGGGCGTAGGCCATCGCGGCGTTGCGAGGCAGCAGCTCGCGAAGCACGTGCGAGCCATCCAGCGGCGGCACGGGGATGAGGTTGAAGATCATCAGCCCGATGCTGATCAGGCACAGGGTCTCGACCATCACCCATAGCACGGCCACCGTGTCGCCTGCGGCCGCGGGACGCAGGCCGGCCAGCAGGGCGAGGCGGAGGAGGACGGCGGCGGCCACCGCGGTGGCCAGGTTGGCCCCCACGCCGGCCAGCGAGACCAGGATGTCGTCCCTGCGGGGATGCCGGAAGTTCGCCGGGTTCACGGGCACCGGCCGGGCCCAGCCGATGGGGGCGAAGAGGATGCACAGGGTGCCCACGGGGTCGAGATGCGCCAGGGGGTTGAGCGTCAGGCGGCCGTTGACCTTCGCCGTGGCATCCCCGCACAGGTAGGCCACGTAGCCATGGGCGAACTCGTGGATGGTCAGGGCGAAGAACAGCGGCGGCAGGCGGACCAGCAACGCCGTGATATCGGGGAGACCGAACAAGCCCTGCGTTCCTCCAGTCCTCGCCCAGCGAACCTCCAGGGGCGGCACAGCGACTTCTACCACACCGACAGCGCCGAGTCAAGGCGCTCGCCGCGGCACCGCACGGCTTGACTTCCCGCCTCCCGTGACTATAATCCAATCCCGCGGGGGAGCAATGGGAGAAATGCGATGCCCGGACCTGAGGATACAGGCCCCACGAGCCGTCGCCGGGACCCGAGCGACGAGGATCTGGACTTCGAAGTCGCCTTCTACGAGCAGATCCTCCAGCGGCTGCCCGACTACACCGACGTGCTCATGGCCCTGGGCAACAACTACACCCAGCGCGGCGACTTCGAGAAGGGCCTGGCCATCGACGAGCGCCTGTGCCAGCTCCGAGCCGGCGACCCCATCGTCCGTTACAACCTGGCGTGCAGCTACTCCCTGCTGGGACGCGTGGACGAGGCCCTCCAGGCCCTCGAACAGGCCGCCGAGTTCGGATACCGCGACGTGGCCTACATCCAGCGCGACCCCGACCTGGAGAACGTCCGCACCGACCCCCGATACGCCGCGCTCCTGGAGCGCCTCCTGCGGAAGCAACTCACCTCGTAGCGAAGCCCCCACGGCCCCCGACGCCCGCAGGTCGCGACCGCCTCCCGAGCACGTGCCCGGGCGCCCGTAGCGGCGTCGCCCTCAGGACCCTTTCCGATGGATGAGCCCGTGGCAAGCTACGCCAAGGTGGGTGCCGTGCACCCCATGCTCTGGCCGGCCACGATGAAGGGCGGCGGCCCCATCCGCAAGACCATCGAGCGGCTGGCCGCCGACACCGACTTCGACGCCGTCGAGGTCACCACCATCGCCGACCCCGAGACCCGCCGCCAGGTGCGCGACACCCTCCACGCCGCCCGGATGACCGTGGCCTTCGCCGCCCAGCCCATCCTCCTGGGCCGCACCCTGGACCTCAATGCCCCCGACGACGCGGCCCGCGCCGAGGCCGTCGAGGCCGTCAAGGAGGGCATCGACCAGGCCTACTCGCTCGACGCCGTGGCCTGCGCCGTCCTCAGCGGCCCCGACCCCGGGCCCGCCGACCGCGAGCAGGCCACCGACCTGCTGGTCGACTCCCTGAAGTGGCTGTGCGACTACAGCGCCCAGAAAGGCCCCATGCCCATCGTCCTGGAGACCTTCGACCGCCTGCACTTCGGGAAGAACTGCCTCATCGGGCCCAGCGCCGAGGCCGCCGAGGTCGCTCGGCGGGTGCGCCAGGACTTCCCGTCGTTCGGCCTGATGCTCGACCTCAGCCACCTGCCCCTGCTGGGGGAGAGCGCCGAGCAGGCCATCGACGCCACCCGCGAGTTCCTCGTCCACGCCCACATCGGCAACTGCGTGATGCACGACTCCGAGCACGAGGCCTTCGGCGACAACCACCCCCGCTTCGGCGTACCCGGGGGCGAGAACGACGTGCCCCAGCTGACCGCCTTCCTCCGCAAGCTGCTCCACAGCGGCTACCTCGACCCCGTGCGCCGGCCCATCGTGAGCTTCGAGGTCAAGCCCCTGCTCGGCGAATCCGTGGAGGCCCTCATCGCCGGCTCCAAGCGAACCCTCGCCGAGGCCTGGGCCGCGGTGTGACCCCGGGGGCGCCGCACAGGAAGCAGGCCATGGGCAAGCGCTACGGCCTGTCGCGGGCCGAGCGGATCACCCGCAAGCGCCAGTTCGACCGCGTGTTCCAGGAGGGGACGCGCCGCGGGGGCCCCCTGATCGCCGTCCGCTGCATCCCCAACGGCCTGTCCACCTCGCGCCTGGGCATCGCCCTGGGACGCGGCTGGCGCGGCACCGTGGCACGCAACCAGGCCAAGCGCCTGGTCCGGGAGGCCTTTCGCACCCATAAGCACGAGCTGCCCGAGGGGATGGATATCGTGGTGGTGCCCAGGACCAACTGGGACCCGCCCCGCGTGGAGAGCCTGGCCGCCGAGCTCTGCCGCCTGGCCAGCCCTCCCGAGGAGGAGCCCCGATGAGACGCCTGGCCCTCCTCGTCCTCCGCGCCTACCGGCGATTCCTCTCCCCCCTGCTGGGCCCGCGATGCCGCTTCGAGCCCACCTGCTCCGCCTACGCCATCGAGGCCATCCGCCGCAAGGGCCTCCTGCGGGGCTCGCTCAAGGCCCTCTGGCGGCTGCTGCGCTGCCACCCCTACGCCAAGGGCGGATACGACCCCGTGGAGCCCGACGACGAGCCGGCCCCTGCCACCACCGAGGAGCCGCGCACCGAGGGCTGACCACGGGGTCGTCCCTCTGGCGGCGCCTGCCGCGAGCGGGGGCTACTCGATTCTGTCGAGCAGTTCCTGGGCCACGATGGCCGCCTCGGTCTTGGGGTAGAGGCGGATCACGCGGCGGAGGTAGGGCTTGGCCTTGTCGGCCAGGTCGTTGGCCAGGAAGTTCCTGGCCAGGCGGAGCATGCGCTGGGCCTTGGCCTCGGCGGCCTGGGCGGGAGAGGCATTCGGCTCCGGCTCGGGCTCCTCGGGCTCGGGCCGCTCAGTGGGCGGCTCCTCGGGCTGGAGCGCATGGACCAGCTTCTCGATCACGGCCTGGGCCTGGGGAGTGTCCTTCAGCCTGGCCAGCTCCGCGGCGGCTGCCTCGCCGGTCTCCGTCCCCTCGAACCGGCGGCTGAGCAGGGCCAGGAGGGGCACGGCCTGGCCGAAGTCCTCCTCCTCCACGTGCCCTCGCGCGGCCTTCAGCAGCTCCTTGCCCACGGCATCGATGATGGCCAGGCACGCTCTCGCCTCCTCGACGGGCGGGGCCTGGGAGTCGACCTCGGCGATGGCCTGGTAGCGGGGCCCGGCCTTCCCGGGGCGGCCCTGGTCCATGTGCTCGTTGGCCTCCTCGAGGGCCTGGACGATGCGGGCCATGCGGCGGGGGTCGCCGCCCGCGCCGGTCTTCTCCAGGGCCGCCTGGAACTTCTGGCGCAGGGCGTCGGCGCTCTGGGCGCCCGAGGAGTAGGCGAGCACCTCCTCGTCGGGCGAGAGGTAGAAGATGTAGGGCGGGATGCGCAGGTCGCGGCCCCTGGCCAGCTGCGAGAGCAGGGCGCGCGTCGGCTCCGTCTCCTCCGCCAGGCACACCTCGACGAGCCGGCGCCGCAGGCCGCCCAGGCGACCGAGCGCCCGCTGGGTGTAAACTACGTTGCCGTCGCTGTTCTTGCCGAACATGAGGAAGACGGGCCGGCCCGTGTTGCGGGCCTCTCTGGCCGCCTGGCGGTAGGCCTCGGGGGCCTTGGGGAACTTCTTCTCGGTCTCTGTCTCGGCCTCGGCGATGGCCTGCGTGAGGGCCTTGGCCTTCTCCGCCAGCTCGGGGTGCGACTCGGCCACCGCTTCGGCGGCGGCCTTCGCGCGGTCCATGAGCTTCGCCTCGGCCAGGGCCTCGGCGATGGCCAGCCGCAGCTTGCCCTGGAACCGCTCGAAGGTCTCGCCCACCGTCGCCGCGACGGCGCACGGGGCGAGGGCGAGGCATAGGACCGTGGGCAGCAGCACGCGCATCGTCGCTCCTCCCTGTCCGCGAGGGCGTCCTCCAGGTTTCGGGGGCCGACCGGTGGCCAGTATAGGCCGCCGCGCCCGCGCGTTCAAGACGTCTCGCGGCGCTCGCCGGGGATGAACTGGCGGAGGTAGGCGGCGCTTTGGCGCAGGGCGGCGCGGCGCGAGGCCAGGGAGCCCTCGTAGGCCCGGTCCTCGACCTCCACGCACACCGGCCCGTCGTAGCCGGCGTCGGTGAGGGCGGAGAAGAGCTGTCCCCAGTCCACGTCGCCCAGCCCGGGCAGCTTGGGCGTATGGTAGGCGGGGGGCAGGGCGAGGACCCCGTGGTCGGCCAGGCCGTCGGGGTCGATGCGGGCGTCCTTGGCGTGGACGTGGAAGATGCGGTCGGCGAACTCGGCGACCGGCCCCACGTAGTCGATGCCCTGCCACACCAGGTGGGAGGGGTCGTAGTTGAGGCCGAAGTGGTCGCTGGGGATGTCGTCGAACATCCGCCGCCAGATGGCCGGGCTGTGAGCGAGGTTCTTGCCCCCCGGCCACTCGTCGGCGGTGAACAGCATGGGGCAGTTCTCGATGCCGATGCGCACCCCGTGGTCCTCGGCGAAGGCCACCAGGGGCTTCCAGGCCTTGAGGAAACGGGGCCAGTTCTCGTCCACGGTCTTCGTCCAGTCGCGCCCCACGAAGGAATTGACGAGGCCCACTCCGAGGCGTTCCGCGGCGCGGATGACTTTCTTGATGTGGTTGATGTAGGTGCGAGCCTCGCGTCCGTCGGGGGCCAGGGGATTGGGGTAGTAGCCCAGGGCGCTGAGGCTCACGCCGGCGGCCTCGAGGGTGTCCTGGACGCGGCGGGCGTCGGTCTTGCGGAAGTTGGCCACGTCGATGTGGGTGACCCCGGCGTAGCGGCGCTCGGCCTTGCCCGCGGGCCAGCAGCAGGCCTCGATGCAGGCGTAGCCCTCGGCCGCGGCGAGCTGGGCCACTTCCTCCAGCGACAGGTCGGGCACGATGGCGGTCACGAATCCGAGCTTCACGTCTCGCCCTCCTTCACTTGCGGACCTCGAGCGTGCTCAGGGGGTACCAGCCGCTGGCATCGCGGCCCTGGATGCCCAGCCGTACCACGGGTTCGGTGGTCTCCTCGCCCACGACGCCCACTGCGAGGCGGTAGGTGCCGGGCGGCAGATCGGCGGGCACTACCAGCCGGTCGGCCACCTCGACCACCTCGCCCCGGGGCAGCTCCCAGCGGCCCTCGTAGAACTCCTCGGTGAACAGCTCGACGGAGCCGGGCAGCCAGCCCTCTACCGTGAGCCCACCCCCCAGCACGCGGTCCTCGCCGCCCTCGCGGGCCAGGCGGTAGGCCACGCGATAGGGCCTGTAGCAGGGGGCGGAGCCGGCGTTCTGCCATTCCATGGTCAGTTCGAGCGGCTCTCCCGGGGCGACCTGGGCGGGGTGGCGGAGGCGCTTGAGCACCAGGCGGTAGCCCAGGCGGCGGAGAAAGCGCTCCAGCTCGGCCCGCACCGCCTCGCCCTCGGGCAGGGGGGCCGACTTGTTGTTCAGGTAGGAGCCGTGCAGGGCGAGGGCGTAGTTGAAGATGAACCGCAGGGGCCAGCCCTCCTGGACCCATCGGCGCATGTCCCAGCAGCTCTCCCAGGCCACGGGCGCGGTCTTCCACGCCTCGCCCACGCCGGCCTGGCGAATCCAAGTTGGATAGCCCTTGCGCATGTGGCACCAGGACTTGGAGAATCCGCCCATGTCGCCCAGGCAGTCGGCCCGCCAGCCGGCGCCGTGCTCGGCGGCGTAGGTGAGCATCGGGCCGCCGCCGATGAGCATCAGGAGCCGGGTGCGGGGGAAGGCCTCGAGGTAGGCGTCCACGATGCGCTTCTGGGTGGCCGCCGAGGGCACGGCCAGGTCGGCGGAGCCGCTCATGTGCCATTCCCCCCACCAGCCCACGGAGCCGAGGTCGAGGTGGTCGAGGTCGGGGTGGCCATCGTAGCGGGCGCCCAGCCGGCGAATGAAGTCCAGGTGCCGCTCGAGGACCACCGGGTGGTCGAGGTCGGGCACGCGGACGGCGGGGCCGTCGCCGCGGCGGGTCTCCACGACGCGACCGCCCACTTCGGCCAGCCACTCGGGGTGGTAGGGCCTCTTGGGATTCGTGGAGCAGCACATCACGCGGAAGGCCAGCCGCTGGCCGGCCTTGCGGCTCTCGGCGAGCACGCGGTCCAGGAAGGTGGTGTCGAGCTTCCCCGGCTGGGGCTCCAGGGTGCCCCACCCCCAGCGGGCGTAGTGGACGGTCGAGGGAACCCAGTCGGGCAGGCTGGGGTCGGACGTCCGGGTGTGATGGAAGGTCTCCCATCCCATGCCCGGGTTGGCCAGGATGTGGTCGGTCTCTTCCGGCTCCACGGTCACCATGCGGGCTTCCTCCGCGCAGAGTGCGGGCCAGGCGGCCAGGGCGGCGAGGAGGGCCAGGGCGGCGCGGATGGGAGGGCCTCGGCGGGTCGGTGCCTGGCCTCTCATTGCTCCTTCTCCTCGGGTCGCGGCCCGGCACCGCTGACGTCGATGGGCTCGATGCCCAGCTCGCGGGCCGGCGAGTCCCTGGCGAAGCGCACGTGGCCGGTCTCGAACTCGCGGAGGCGGGGGTCGGCGAGGAGGAAGCCGTCGCCCGGCTCCAGGGCCTCGGCGCCCACCTTGCGATAGTCGCGCAGCCGATGGCCCACCACCTCGCCGGTCTTGCTGAAGAAGACGTTGTGGGCGAGGGAGGCGATGGCCTGGGGGTTGGTGATGGCGATGGAGCCTCGGGCCACCACCACGTTCCGCTCCACCGTGTAGTCGGCGCACTGGGGAAAGGTGAGCGTGGCGTCGCCCTTGATCACGAACACGTTGTTCCGCAGCGTGTTGTTGCGGGCCATGTGGTTGTGGGCGGGGCGCTTGACGCGGAGGGCGAGGTTGCCCTCCACCAGGCACTCCTCGGCCTGCTCGTCGAGGTAGTAGGCGCTGGCCCCGTAGCCGCCGGTGTCCACGATGTCGCGAATGAAGTTGCCCCGCAGGACCACCCGCTTGCAGAAGGTGATGTAGATGCCGGCGCCGTCGTGCAGCTCCTGCATGGCCCGGTAGATGAGGTTGCCCTCGATGCGGTGGTCGTCGCCGCCGCAGGCGATGGCGGTGTAGGGGGTGTCGTGGATTTCGTTGTGGAGGAATCGCAGGCCGCCCTCGCGCCCCCCGCCCCACAGGGCGATGGCGCTGGGGTAGGTGACGCCCACGTGGTGGATGTGGCAGTCGGCCACCTGGTTGCCCGGGCCGCCGAGCTTGATGCCGCAGGCGCCGGTGTGGTGCACGTGGCAGCGGGCAACGCGCAGGTCGCCGTTGGCCCATCCCTTGATGCCCTGGCCGCCCACGTTCACCACGGTGAGGCCCTCCAGGCGGCAGTCCCGGGAGTGGAGGAGGTGGAGGGCGCCCTCGAACTTGCCGGCGCCGAAGCCGCCCGCCTGGAGCGGGGTGTTGGTCACCGAGAGGCTCAGCCCCCGCACCGTCACTCCCCGCACCGGCTTGGCCTTCGTGCCCTGCACCCGCAGGATGCTCTCGATGGTGGGGGCCACCACGTCCGCAGTGGCCATCTCCTCGCCGGGCAGGGGCCAGTAGACCACCTTGCCCGCCGAGCGATCGAGGTACCACTGCCCCGGCTCGGTCATCCCCTCTCGCACGTTCCACACCACGTACTTGTGCACGCCGAAGGCTCCCGGCGGGTGCCCCGCGGGGTTCGAGAAGGTGAGGGTGTGGCTTTCGGGGTCGATGGACTCGAGGCCCACCACGGATTCGTCCCACATATGGTAGACGGTGAGCTCGGCGTTGGCCACGTCGAGCCAGGGTCCCAGGTCGTCGGGCTTGTAGCGGAGGGTGGTGAGCTCGCTTTCGGCGGGCTTTCGCTTCCAGCCGCCGCCGGTGGTGCTCATCCAGGGGACTTTGAACTCGCTTTCGTGGGTGAAGGTGCCCTCGGCGGGCAGGCGGGCGCGGGGTGCAAAGCGGCCGTTGACCACCAGCATCCGGAAGTCCCACTTCCCGCTGGCCACCCCCGGCAGCTTGGCGGCCCAGAACTTCTCTCCGTCGCGCTTCCAGCCGCTGATGCGCTGCCCGCCGTGGAGGGTGACCTTCGCCCCCGGGGCAGGCTCCACGGTCAGGCCGCTGTCGCGCGCGTCGAGCACCAGGGGCTCGTCGAGGAAGAACCGACCCGCCTGGAGCACGATGCGTCGGGGCACGTCGGGGCCCAGCTCCCGGGCCGCGTCGCGCGCCGCCCGCAGGGTGGCCAGCGGCTTCTCCTGGGTCCCCGGCGCCGCGTCGTCGCCGTCGGGTGCGGCGTAGAATGTCTTCGGCGTTCGCTTCATTGTGGCCTCCTCTGGCGCAGCGCACCACGAGGAATGCGCCGCCACGACGAGGATGAGACAAGCCTTGGTCAAGCCGACCGCCTTCTCGATGGTGGCCCCGCCTGTCCTCGCATCTCCAGCGCGCCCAGGCGCCGCGGCCTGCCAGGATAGCCGAAGCGGCCCGCGGGGCGCAAGCGGGCGCCCAGAGTCAGCGGCTCACCTCCCGCTCGAAGCGGGCCGGGAAGTCGGCCTTGAGCCCGATGCGGCTGGTGTCGATGGGCTGGAAGCCCAGCTCCCGGGCCGGGGAGGCGGCGGGGAGGCGGAAATCGCGCCCCGCCAGGTCGGCGAACCGCGGGTCGGCCACCCGGCTGTGCGCGTCGAAGTCGTGGCCCTCGAGCTCTCGCCACGGGTCGAGGGAGAGCGTCTCGGCCCCCTTGCGCACCAGGATGGGGCCGCCGGGCTTCCAGAAGAGGTTGTGGTCCGCCTCGGCCACGCGGTCCGCGCTCCAGTTCTGGAAGTGGTAGACGGTGCGGAGGTCGCCGGGCTGCTCGTGGGTCTCGGCCTGGACGACGACCAGGTGGTGGCCGGGGGCCGGCGGGTCGAGGTGGACGCCCTGGGGCCGCCAGTCGGGGTCGGTGCACAGGGCGAAGGCGTCCCAGTTCAGCCCCCCGCCCCGGACGTTGGTCCAGGTGAGGGTGTGCGAGCCCTCCTCCAGGCGGAGCGTGGCGCAGGGCTTCGGGCTCCACTTCTGGGTGCCCCACCCGCCGGTATCGGGCAGGTGGAGGAGAGGGACGGGCTCGCCGTCCCCGGCTCGGAGCGTGGTGCGTCCGCCCATGTCGTCCGTGCCGTAGGGCTTGTTGTGGGCGGCGTATCGCAGCCACACGCGGTAGCGGCCGGTGGCGGGGACGGTGACGCGCCACCGCAGGGTGGTGCCCTTGGGATGGATGTTCCCCACACCGCCTCCGAAGCGGCCCTTCTTGCGCAGGCCGCGGCCCTCGAAGACGATGATGTTGCGGGTGGTGACGTGGTGGTCGCAGCGCTCGCCGGCCATGGTGAAGGAGCGGATGGCGGTGTCGTTGGTGGGCCCGACGACAAGGATGTTGTTGTGGATGCGGTTGCCGATGCCCTTGGCGTAGATGGGCTGGTTGTTGCGGGTGCCGGTGATGGCGTAGATGACGTTGTTGGTCACGGTGAAGTAGTCGGTGGCATCGTCGAGGTAGAGGCCGCTCTGGAGGTCGAAGCGGTCGTTGCCGCAGTGGTGGATGAGGTTGTGGTCGTAGACGTTGTCGCGCCCCGGCCCCCAGCTCTCCATGGCCCCGGTGTCCTGGCTATCGAGGTTCACGTGGTGGATGTGGTTGTAGGCCAGGAGGTTATGTCGGGAGTGGAGGAAGTCGTGGCGGTTCTCGAACGTCACGCCTTCGACCCGGGTCTTGAGCACCTGGTAGCGGATGCCCTTGATGGTAGTGGCGTAGCGGGGCATATGGTGGATGTGGTTGTGGGTGATGCGGTTATGTCCGCTCTGGGAGATGCGCACGCCGTAGCCGTGGCCCACCAGGCGCCCGCAGTGGTGGATGTGGTTGTTCTCGACAAGGTGGTGGTGGTTGACGTCGGGCTTGCCCGGTCGGAGCCCCTGGAGCTCGACGCCGTGGAGGCCGTGCTCGCGGATGAGGCAGCCGTAGACGGTGATCCGCTGGGCGTGGCCGTGGACGAGGACGCCCCGCTCCCTACCGTTCTCGACCTTGCAGAAGCGCAGCGAGCAGCCCTCGGCCCCCGAGATGCTCACCACGTCGCCGTTGGCGATCCCGATGTCCAGCCCCTCGAAGTGGAGGTTGCGCACCGGCCTGTCGGGCTCGCCCCGGACGGTGATGACGCTCGCGGCGGTGGAGGCGATGAGGCCCTTCTTCTCCCAGCCCGCCTGGCGCGGCCAGGCGTAGAGCTTGCCCTCATCGAGGCGGACGACGCACTCGCCGGGCCGGTCGAGCAGGGCGAGCACGTTGCGCACGAAGTAGCGGTTGCCGGCCCGGATGTTGCGCCCGCCGCGGCCCTCCAGGCGGATGATGCGCTCCCGGGGGTCGATCCCGGCGATGGGCTTCTCGACCGAAAACCAGTCGTGGGTTGGCCATAGGAACACGCGGCCCCCCGCCCAATCCCAGTGCCCGGGGGAGAGGTCCTCCGCCCGGTAGACGAAGGCCGTCGTGGGCTTCCCGGGCACCGCTCGCTCGACCTGGAAGTAGCCCTCGTCAGGCTCCCGGGCGAACTCCATGCGGCGGGTGCCGCCATCGTCCTCGAAGAGCTGCGTGGGCTCGATGCCCTCGGGGATGTCGGCCACGAAGATGGAGCCCCGCCGAATGCGTTCCCGCAGCTCGGGCGTGAGCCGCCCCGTGAGCACCTCGGGGGGCGACGGACCGAGGCGTCTCCAGCCCACGACCCGCACCCCGCCCACGAGCGTCGGGGCCTCGCCGGGGGCGGCGGCGTAGGTCACGCGGCAGTCGGCCGTGCCCGCGTCCTCGGGGCCGAACGCGATGCCCTGGGGCAGGTAGTAGACGCCGCCGCGGAGATACACCCTCAGGTCCCGCGCGTTGCCCTGCCTCACCAGCTCGCGCACGGCGTCGCGGGCCCGGGCAAGGGTGGCGAACGGCCCGTCGGTGCCCTCGCCATTGGGCTCGGGCAGGGTGCCCGACCAGTGGTCCCGGCCGTCGACGGCCACGTAGAAGTCCGCGGCCGGCTCCGCCTTCCCCCCCGGCCTGGAGGCCACCGAGGGGCAGGACACGAGCAGGGCTCCTAGAGCTATGGGGAGAAGCGATGCCTTCATCCGAAGGCTCCCGAGCGGCGGTCACTCCCTGGCGATCCGCAGGTCGTCGATGTAGAAGGCCGTCTCCCGCTCGGCCCCGCTGGTGAGCACCACGTAGCCCAGGCGGTCGAAGCGGTCCGAGGCCAGGGGAAGGCCCTCGATGGTCTTCGCCTCCCCGCCCTCGGCCTCCACCGAGAGGCTCCACGTGCCGGTCCTGGCCTCGCCCACGGGGCAGACGATGGCCAGGCGAAGCCACCGCCCCGGCGGCACGTCGCACACCGCCCGTCCCGCGGCCACGAGCTGGCCGCCCGCCGCCACGACCACCCGCGGCCCCACCACCGAGTGGGCCTCGCGACGCCCGTCGATGCTCAGCTCGGCGCCCGCCTCGAGACGCACCGCCAGGGCCACCCGGGCCACGCCCTCCGCAATCTGCGGCGCGGTGCTCAGATACGGATAGAAGGGCTTGGCCAGGCCCGCCGCGTCGGTGAACTTCAAGCTGCGCGCCCCGCTGGCGGCGGCCTCGTCGCTCACGCGGACGGTGCCCTGGCCCGATTCGCGACAGATGGCGGCCCGCCGGGGCCGCCGGCCGAGGGGCGTGGACTCGAAGTCGTCCACGATGGGATGGGCCGGCGGAGGCGGCGGCAGGGGCATCGCCAGGAGGGGCACGGGGCTCACCTCGACGGGGCGGTCCACGTCGCGATAGGCGGTCTCGAGCCCCGCCCGGGCGGCGCGCTCGGCGGGGAAGCGGGGGTCGTCGGGGGCGATGCCCAGCGCGTTGTCGCGCCAGGTGTGCCACTCGCGGCGGCACTGGTTGAAGCGGATGGGGCTCTGGGCCGTGTCGTAGATCACGTTGCCCTCGATGAGGAAGCCCTTGGAGCCCTGGTCGAGGAATACGCCGTTGTTGGGCGCCCGGCCGGCGAAGCGGCTGCGGTGCACGGCGTGGATGTGGTTGCCCCGCAGCGCGGTGCCCGGCTGGAAGCCGAGGGTGTAGATGCCGCCGCCGTCGGCCAGCAGCATCATGGCGTCGTGGATGTGGTTCCGCTCGGCCACGCTGCCCCGGCAGGAGGTGGGCCGGGGGTTCCAGCTCCAGCCCAGCGACACGGTGGAGTAGAGGAACCGCCGGACGACGTTGTGGCGCAGCCGCGTGTCCTGGGCGATGCCCACCCAGATGCCGTGTGCGGCGAAGTGGTCGCGAGCCCCGTCGGAGATCACGCAGTTGGCCACGGCGTTGTCCACGGGCAGCTCGGGCGGCTCGGCCTGCCGCCTGGTGACCCCCACGAGCACGCCTCCCCCGCCGAGGTCGTAGAGGTGGCAGCCGACCACCGAACACTCGCTGCACCCCTCGCCCAGGCGGATGGCGTAGGCCCCCAGGTTGGCGAAGGTGCACCGCTCGAGGGCCACGTGGCGGGCCCCCTGGGCGTGGAACGCCGCGGGGAGGTCCACCATCCCCTGGCCCGAGCTGTAGCCCTCGGGCGGCAGGTCCCAGTCGGTATGGCGGAAGTGGATGCCCTCGAAGGCCAGGTGCTCGACGAACCGCCCCGCCGCCGCATCGCCCTCCAGGCACACGAGCTGGGCCAGCCGCGGCGCCACGACCGCCAGCTCGTCCATCCGCTCGTCGGGCAAGGGGCGGTAGCTGAGCTCGCCCGTGGGCCGGTCGAGGTACCATCGCCCCGGCTCGCCGAAGGCCTCCCTGACGTTCTCCACGTAGTAGGGGTTCCTCGTCTCGCCGTACCAGTGGCCGATGCGGTAGACGGGCCTGCCGGTGAAGGCGACCACCCGCCGCTCGGGGTCGATGGACTCGATGCGCAGTCGGGAGGCCGACCAGTCGTGGAGGGCGACGACCTCGACGTCGCCGATGTTCGCCCAGTCGGGGCGGATGTCGCCCTCCCGGTAGATGAAGTCCCTCTGGCTCTGGCGGTGGCGCATGCGGGTCTCGTGGGCCGGCGAGTCGGTGAGGCCGGCGGTCACGAAGGCGCCCACCATGGGGCGGTAGCGCCGCTCGAAGTAGTCCCTGCCCCGCCGGCGGACGAACAGGTGGCGGAAGTCCCACGCCCCCTCGCGGACCTCGGGCAGGATAGTGACGTAGACCCCCGCTTCCTCCACCTCCCAGGGGCCGACGCGGCGTCCGCCGCTGAGCACCGGCCGCTCGCCCTCCTGGGCCACGTAGCGCACCGGGCTGGCCGCGGTGCCGGAGTCCTGGGGGCCGAACACCACGGGCTCGTCGAGCGTATAGGTGCCTCCGCGCAGGACGACCACCACCGGCGCTTCCCGAGGCCTGGGCAGTGCCCGGACGGCGTCGCGGGCTCGCGCGAGCGTGGCGAAAGGCTTCTCCCAGGTGCCGGGCCCTCGGTCGTCGCCGTCGGGCGCGACATAGAAGGCGGCGTGGGGCCGAGGCCTGGCCCTCGGCGCGGCGGGCGCCAGGGCGCACCCGGCGGTCGCCAGGGCCAGCGCGGTCAGGAGTCCTTCGAGAAGCGGGGAGCCCATGGCTCGTCGGTCCCTCCTGCTCGGCCTTGTCGGCGGCGCTAGGCCAGCCCCAGGTCCTCGAGCCGCGCGGCGTCCCCCAGCAGGGCGCCCTGGTCGAGGAGGGTCTTCTGGAGGCCGCGCACCTCGAGCTGACGCGGCGCCACGCCGCTACTGGCCGCCAGGGCCGCCGCGGCGCCCGCGGCCTGGCCGCAGCTCATGCACCCCACCATGCCGCGAATGAGCCTCTGCGGCTCGCACGAGACGCTCTTGCCGCTGCCCACGAGCAGCCCGTCGACAACCTTGGGCACCAGGATGCCGTAAGGGATGTCGAAGGTATGGGGCTGGAAAAACTCGCCGCCGTGCTCGAAGCTCGCCCGCGCCGCCATGCCGCCGACGGCGTCGGGAAAGCGGACAGGCTGGGAGGCGGCGGTGTGCTCGGCGCGGAGGGTCGCTTCGCCCTCCACCCCGCGGCTCACGCGGATGCCGATGTCCGAGGCGATCTCCGAGATGTAGGCGGTGGCGAAGCCCGGCACCCGGCGGCGGAAGAAGTCGGCCACGTAGGCGCAGGCCTCCTGGCAGGCCAGCTCGGCCTCGCCCACGGCCCGCGGGTCGAGGCTCTCCACGGCCCAGAAGTTGGAGTTCACGACCACCTGGTCGAGTCCCCTCAGGCCGTAGAGCCCCGCGGCGTGGAGGCCGCGGAGGCCGTTGCGCTGGGGGTGGAACTCCCCGCGCTCGATGGCGTCGAGGAAGATATCCCACTTCCGCCCCCCGCCGTGGGGGAAGAAGAAGATGCCGCGGTCCACCCAGTTGCGCTCGAACTCCGCGAAGCCCTTCACCATGTCCATCCCCACGGGGAAGGTCTCCGGGTGGCGGCGGAAGTGCTGGTAGAGGGCCTCCAGGTCCACCCGCCCCATCTTGAACTCCACGCTGGCCGTGCCCCCGCTCCAGCGCGTGGGACAGCCCGCCTGCCACGCCAGGTCGGCCTCGCCCGTGCAGTCCACGGTCGCCTTGGCGACGATGGCCTGGCGGCCCCTCTTGCTCTCCACGAAGGCCCCCCGCACCGCGCTCCCCTCGACGACGGGTCGAGCGGCCAGGACGTGGGTCAGGACCGTCACCCCGGCCTCCCGCAGCATCTGGCCCAGCAGGAGCTTGAGCTGCTCGGAGTCGATCACCACCCCCGGCACCTCGCGGGAGGCCCAGTGGGGGCTCGCCGCGCCGCGGGCCACCAGGCGCTCGACCACCTCGCGGCCCGCCCCGCCCACCACCAGGCGCCCCTCGCGGTCCAGGAACATGTTGCCGATGTTGGCCATCAGCCCCGCGGTGGCCACGCCGCCCAGGACGCCGTTGCGCTCGACCAGCGCCGTCCTGGCCCCGGCCCGTGCGGCGCCCAGGGCCGCGGCGCAGCCGGCCACCCCGCCTCCGGCCACCAGGACGTCCACCTGGTCGAGGACTTCGATGTCGCGTTCCGGCTCGCGCACGGTGATGGTGGGCACCTCCATCCGCCGCCCCGGGCCGGCGGCTCGGGCGATGGTAGCAGGCGGGGCCGGGGCCGTCAAACCGGGCTCACCGCCCCGCCACCATCCGCGCCAGGGCTATGAAGTTGCGCGCCGCTCGCTCCGTGTAGATGCCCGAGGCCGTGCCCCCGAGCATGAACCGGGGCGAGGCCACCTGCTCCAGCCGCCGGGCCGCGATGGCGCACACGGCATCGGCGGGCAGGCGGTCGACCACTTCCATGTCGTCGAGATTGCCCACCGCGCACACGCGGTCGCCCAGGCGGCGGGTGGCCACGCCGAGCTGGCAGTCGCCCCACGGCGGGGCCTCGAGGGGGTCGAGGGAATCGATGCCCAGGGCCGCCAGGTCGTCCAGGAACCCCATGATGGGCCCGTGGTTGTGGTAGTGGGCGACGGCCCCGTGGCGGTGCATGAGGTCCACCAGGCGGCTGTCGAAGGGCGTCAGGAGCCGGGGCACGGCGCGGGGGCCGAGCTGGACGGTGACGTATTCGCCGCCGATGATGCGAAAGCAGTCCACCCCCGCGCGGCAGGCCCCCTCGACGTAGGGCTCCAGGCGCTCCTGGGCGGCCTGGCACATGGCCACCATCAGGTCGGGGGCCTCGGCCCAGAGCAGACAGAAGTCCTGCGGCGAGAGGCTCTGGGCGGGCCAGCACACGGCGTTGGGCACGCCCAGGCACACCAGGGCCTGGGGGTCGTAGCGTCGGCGCCAGCGGCTGAAGGCCGAGAAGTCGGTGGGCACCGGGCTGTAGGGCACGGCCAGCAGCTTCTCCACGTCGGCGGCGCCCTTGCAGGGGAACTCGATGACCGCCGAAGTCGTCTCGGCGGCCTGGCGGCGGCTCCGCAGGTCGCCGCCCGGGGTATGGAGGATCGTCTCGGTGATCGAGCCGCGGGTCGTCGCCTCGGACTCCAGCCCGGCGCCGGCGAAGGCGAAGCCGCCGCCCGGAGCCTCCACCCACAGGTCGCAAGTGGCCAGCAGCTCGCGACCTACGCGGCTGTCGGGGTCCACCCGTCCGAAGCCCCAGGGGGCCACGGGCACGCGGTCGGCGCCCTCGCCGCGAAGGGTCCGAACCATGCGTTCGCGGGAGCTCACCAGGCCGCTCCTCGCTAGGCGAAGCCGTCGCGGCGTTCCCACTGGGTGGGGTGATCGAGGGGGAACTCGCGGGCCAGCACGCTGCGAGCCACGCGCCGCAGCCCCTCGTCGAGCGAGGTCTGGGGCGGGCCGAGCAAGCGCACCATCTCGTCGGCCCGGCCCAGGAGGGCGGTGGGCTGCGGTTCGCCGGTGAAGATGGGCTCGATGCCCATCAGCTCGCCGAGGCGCTCCGCCATGGCCCGCACGCTGACCTTGCGCGGGCCGGTGAGGTTGAGCACCCTGGGGGGTACGGCGGCCAGGCGCCCGGAGTCGATCATCTTGTCCATCAGGTCGTCGAGCCAGATGACGTTCACGTAGGGGGTGGTGAGGTCGATGGGCTCGCCGTCGCGAATCTGCCGCGCGATATCCGTGGGCACCCCGAATTCCTCGTGGTAGCCGTAGAAGATGCGGTGGACCACCGCGGGCGTGGCGTTGCGGCGCGAGAAGTAGTCCACCATCCACTCCCCGCCCAGGCGGGTGGCCGCGTAGAAGCTGGGCGGGCGGGGCATGGTGGCCTCGTCCGCGCCCTCGGCGGAGTCGGGGTAGACGTTGCCGCTGGAGGCGAAGAGGAAGGCCCCCGCCGAGGCGAAGTGGTCCATCGAGGCGCCCGTGGCGCGGACGTTGATGGCCACGGTGGCGTCGGGGTCCTCCTCGGAGCCGAACTTCATGGCCGCCTCGTGGAAAACCACGTCGTAGTCCGCGGGAATGCCCTGGAAGGCCTGGGGCGACGTGATGTCCGCGGCGTAGCAGCGCACGCCCTCGGCCTCCAGGGCCTCCCGTTGCCCGGCGCGACCGAAGCGGGCCACGCAGTGCACCTCGTTGCCCAGACGGGCGAGCTTGGGCGCCAGGTGCTTGCCGATCTTGCCCGTGCCGCCGACCACCATCGCCTTCTGACCTGTCACTGTTGGCTGCCTCCGTGGTACGACTGGGCCGCGTCGGCGGCCGTCGATGGCCCCGCATCGTAGGCACCCGGAGCAGGCCCGTCAAGCGGCGCAGGGGGCGCGCGCAACCGGCGGCGCCGGCGGGGGGCCGGGGCCTGGGACTAGCCGGTGGGCATCCTGTGGGTACCAGGTGGAAGGTGGCGCGGCGGCAAAAAAAATCCTGGCGCGGTATTTACAAGACTCCAATATCGTTGCGGAGAACGGGGCCGGCGAGTCGGCAGGCCGGGCCGAAAAACCGGGGGTTTTGATGTTGACAGGCAAGGGGTGCGGCGCTAAGATTTCACAACACTTGGCGGCACGATCTGTATTGTGCATAAACTGCGATCTGGACTCATCCTCGGCCCTCGTGGCCGCGCCATGGGAGCGCTGTGCCTCGGTGAACGCCTCGGACGCCTGCCAATACTGCTACCTCCCTAAGTCCTTGCACGCCACCGCCCTGGGGGGAATCTCGGGCAGATAGGGACACGGAGCGCGGGAGGATCGGCCGGGCCAGGGCGTGTGCCTCGCACGATGCGGTGCGCCTGCGAGACGGCGTGGGTACTCCGTGGAAAAGCGGTGTAACACGAAAGGTGGCCTCGCTATGCTGCCGCGAGAGAACCCGTGGCCAGCTATCCTCGAGGAGATTCAGCAACGCGTCCGCAGCCCGCAGTTCGAAACGTGGTTCCGAAACCTCCAGATGGAGGACTACTCGCCAGAGGCCCTCACCCTCCGCGTGCCCAATAGCTTCTTCCACGAGTGGCTCAAGCGCAACTACCTGCACACCATCCAGAAAGCGGTCCTCAACGTCACGGGCGAGCGCCCCGAGGTCGAGTTCGTGGTCCGGCCCAGCCCGGCCTCCGAGCGCGCCGAGCCCCCACCTGAGGCCCCCCGCCCCCGTCCGCCCTCACCACCCCCGGCCCCCCAGCGCGAGGGGCAACGCCAGTACTTCCCGGTGGACTGGACGGCGCGGCTGAACCGCACCTACACCTTCGCCAACTTCGTGGTCGGGGCGTCCAATGCCCTGCCCCACGCGGCGGCGCTGGCCATCGCCGAGAGCCCTGGCCAGGCCTACAACCCCTTCTTCTTGCACGGCGGGGTCGGCTTGGGCAAGTCGCACCTGGTCCAGGCGATCACCCACCGCGTGCTCAAGGCCCAGCCCTCGATGCGGGTGCTCTACCTGTCGTGCGAGAACTTCATGAACCATTTCATCTCGTCGGTCCAGCACAGCGAGCGAGAGCGGTTCCGCAACGTCTACCGCAGTCTCGACATGCTGATCATCGACGACATCCACTTCCTGTGCCGGGGCACCCGGGAGGTGACGCAGGAGGAGTTTTTCCACACCTTCAACGCCCTCTACAACGCGGGCCGGCAGATCGTGCTTTCCAGCGACAGCCCGCCGCGCGAGCTGACGAAGCTCGAGGAACGCCTCGTATCGCGCTTCAAGTGGGGCCTGGTGGCCCGCATCGACCCACCGTCCTACGAGACCCGCGTGGCCATCCTGCGCAAGAAGGCCGATGCCCGAGGCCGCCGCCTGCCCGACGACGTGCTGCACTTCATCGCCGAGAACATCGATACCAACATTCGGGATCTCGAAGGCGCCGTGACCAAAGTGATCGGCTTCGCCTCCGTGGCCAACAAGCCGATCGACACCCACCTGACACGCCAGGCGCTGCGGGACACCGTGCAGCGGGTCGCGGCAGCGATCACGATGGACGACGTGATCAGCGCCGTGACCAACGAGTTCCGCATCAAGCTCTCCGAACTCCAGTCGAAGAAGCGCTCGAAGTCGGTGGCGCATCCTCGGCAGATCGCCATGTACCTCGCCCGCTCGCTCACGCGCCACTCCCTCGAGGAGATCGGGGGCTACTTCGGGGGCCGCGATCACACCACGGTGATGCACGCCTGCGAGAAGATTCGTCGTCTCATTGCCTCCGATCCCGCCGTCGCCGCCACCGTGGAATCCCTCACCACCCGCGTGCGCAACACGCGCTAGAAGACCCACCGGAGGGTGTGGACAAGCCGTGGGGAACTTCCGCGCCAGTCGTGTCCTCTCGGAGGGTGGAATGCGGACGCAGCGACGGGCTCGGCCAGCGGGCGTGCAAAGTGTGGGTAGGGCCGCGACTTCTCCGCCTCGAAGCCACAGCCCACCCCCAGGGGTCAACGTCTCACATCGAGCTGTAAGCGTAGCTATAACAATGATTTGTGAGATGGATTCAACGGTTTTTCCACATACCCTCAGGGCGCATTTGTATTTGATCTAAGGGTTTAAAAAACCTATAATTAAGAGCTGTTCGGCAGGCTCTCTGTTGGTTTGCGAGAGTCCTCTTCCCCGCTCCACAACGGAGGCCTTGTGGCGATGAAGATCACTTCCCAGACCGAGGCTTTGCACACGGCTTTCCAGATCGTAGGCAGTGTGGTTCAGCCCCGGCCCACGAGGCCCATCCTTGCGACCGTTCTCCTCCGTGCCGCCGACGATACGCTCGAGCTCCAGGCCACGGACCTGGAGATTGGCATCCGCTTCACGGTGCCCGACGTGCAGATCGAGGAGGAGGGAGCTATCGCGGTGCCCCAGGCGCGGGTCGCGGGGATTCTCCGCGAGACCGCCGACGAGACGGTCACGCTTTCCACCGACGACCGCCACTGCGTGATCACCGCTTCCGATAGTGTCTTTCGCCTGCCTATGGAGAGCGCGGAGGAATTCCCCGACCTGCCCCGGCTCGACCAGGAGAAGGCCTACGAGCTGGACCGCAACGAGCTCGTGGAGATGACCTCGAAGACCACCTTCGCCGCCCACAAGGGCAAGCACCGCTATGCGCTCAACGGTGTGCTGCTGGTGATATCGGAGAAGAAGATCGAGATGGTGGCCACCGACGGCCGTCGCCTGGCACACATCGAGCGGAAGGCGGAAAACCCCGAGGGCACCGACGAATCCGTGATCGTGCCCACCAAGGCACTCGATCAGCTCCTCAAGGTTCTCACCGACGAGGACGAACGGGTGCGGGTGAACATCGCCGAGAACCAGCTAGTGGCCAAGACCTTGAGAGCCACCATCTCCACCCGCCTCGTGGAGGGCCACTTTCCGCCCTACGAGAGCGTGATTCCCTCCGACTGCGACAAGAAGCTGGAAGTCCGGCGGGAGAGTTTTCATTCGGCGGTCCGTCGCGCCGCGTTACTCACCAGCGAGGAATCCAGCTCGGTGGTGCTCCATCTTCAGGAGGGGAAGGTGGAGGTGACCTCGGCGGCGCCGGAGACCGGAGAGGCGCGGGTGGAGGTCGCCGTGGACTACAGCGGGCCGGCGCTGGAGATCGGCTTCAATCCCGAGTTTCTGACCGACTTTTTTCGGGCCGTGGACGACGAGACCGTTCGGATGGAGTTGCGCGACGCCTCGAGCGCGGGCATTCTCCGCGCGGGCAAGGACTTCCTCTACGTTGTGATGCCGGTCAGCCGCGAATGAGTCGTTCCTCCCATCCTGAGAAGATCGGCGACATTCTCCGCGACTACCTCCACGCCAGCGGCCTGAGCGAGCGGCTCAAGCACCTCGAGGTCTACAGCGCGTGGGAGGAGGTGGTGGGCCCCGCCCTCGCCCCTCATACCCGCGTGGCCGGCTTCAAGGACCACAAGCTTTTCGTGGAGGTCGATTCCGCGGCCCACCTGCACGAGCTGTCGACCTTCTACAAGGGCTATCTGCTCGACGACCTGCGCGAGCGGCTCGGCGGGAAGCTGGTGCGCGACATCGTGTTCCGCCCCGCTCCGCTCTACAGGAGTTAACATGCCCGACGATCGCGCTTACAACGCTGCCCAGATCAAGGTGCTCCCGGGCATCGAGGGGGTCCGCAAGCGCCCCGCCATGTACATTGGCGATACCTCCGTGCGGGGTATCCACCACCTGGTGGAAGAGGTCGTGGCCAACGCCGTGGACGAAGCCATGGCCGGCCACTGTAGCGAAATCCACGTCCAGCTCAACGACGACGGTAGCTGCACTGTGACCGATAACGGTCGCGGGATCCCCGTGGACACCCATCCGTCGGAGCAAAAACCGGCCCTCGAGGTCATCATGACCATGCTCCACGCGGGGGGCAAGTTCGACCGCGCTACCTACAAGGTCTCCGGCGGCCTTCACGGCGTGGGAGTCTCCGTGGTCAACGCCCTCAGCGAGTGGCTCAACGTGGAGGTCCGCCGCAACGGGAACGTCTACCACCAGAGCTACGAGCGGGGCAAGACCACCACGGAGCTCAAGGTCATCGGCAAGTCCAAGACCATGGGCACCAGGGTCACCTTCCGCCCCGATCGCGGGATATTTGGCGACACCACGTTCAACTTCGATACCATCGCCAAGCGCATGCGCGAGCTGGCCTTCCTGAACCGCGGGGTGACCATCACCCTCCGCGACGAGCGCAGCGACAAGGAGCGCCGCTTCTGCTACGAGGGAGGCATCGCCGCCTTCGTCCAGCACCTCAACGAAGGGAAGAACGCCATCCACCGGGACGTGATCTTCTTCGAGCACGAAGAGGCCGGGGTGATGGTCGAGGTGGCCATGCAGTACAACGACGGCTACATCGAGAACGTCTTCTCCTTCGCCAACAACATCAA
>JBKHIY010000161.1:0-7969 GCA_046538415.1 Candidatus Brocadiia bacterium
GGGTTCGGGGGAGGGGGGCCTTTTGCAAAAGGCCCCCCTCCCCCGAAGAGAACCTCTGCCACCTCCTATTCTCCTTCTCCTCCTTCGGTTTCCATTTCGGCGAGCTGAGCGAAGCGGTTGCCGATGGCGAGGGCGGGGTCGAGGGGGGCTTCGATGCCCTCGGTCTCGGGCGTGACGGGCACGGGGGGCCTGGGGGCGAGCTGGCGTCCCTCGAACTGGGGGAGGAAGGGGGCGAGGGCATCGAGCATTTCGGCGGTCATCTCGCGAATCTCGCGGAGCGTGCACACCGCGGCGGTCAGGGGGTCGAGGGCGCAGGCGGCGAATGCCAGCTCGGGCTCGCCGCCGAGCGCGGCCCGCATGGCGAGGCCTTGGACGGTGACGTTGGTCTGGTTCAGTGCGGCGCACTGGGGGGGCAGCTCGCCCACGCGGGTGGGGTAGATGCCCATGCGGTCGACGAAGCAGGGCACCTCGACGCAGCAGCCGGGGGTGAGATTGTCGATGAGCCCGTCGTTACGCACGTTGCCGTTGAGGCGGAAGGGCTCGCCCGTCTGGTGGGCCTTGATGATGTGGGTGCAGTATTCGGCGGAGGGGGGTGGAAGCTCGGTGCACTCGAACTGGAGGGGGTCGACGTTCTTGAACTTCTCGGCGAGCTGGACGGCGAACTTGTAGTAGGCCCCGCTCTCGCCGCCGAAGGCGGGCTCGTCGCAGTAGGTGTCGAGCGCCTCCCGGGTCTTGCGGAAGTAGGGCAGGTATTCGCTCAGGTGGCCGGTGCTCTCGGTCATGAAGTAGCCGAAGTGGCGCATGGTCTCGATGCGCACCTTCTCGATCTTGTAGACCTCCGGCTCCTCGCAGCGCTCGCGGAAGCGGGGATAGAGGTCCACCCCGTCCTTCTCGATGCGCAGGAACCAGGCCATGTGGTTGATCCCCGCGGCGAGGTACTCGAGGGCCTCCTTCTGCTCGCCCAGGACGTGTGCGATGAGGTCGATGGTGGTCTGGACGCCGTGGCAGAGGCCCACGAACGGGACGTCGGTGCACTCGCCGAGGGCGTAGCACACCGCGGCCATGGGGTTCACGTAGTTGAGCAGCAGGGCGTCGGGGCACAGCTCTTCCATCTGCTCGGCGTAGTCGACCACGACGGGGATGGTGCGGAGGGCGCGGAAGACGCCGCCCGGCCCCAGGGTGTCGCCGATGCACTGGTCGACGCCGTACTTGAGGGGAATCTTGTACTCGTGCTCGTAGGCGGCCAGCCCGCCGGTGTCGAACATCAGGACCACGTAGTCGGCGCCATCGAGGGCCTCGCGTCCGTCGGTGGTGGCGGTGATGGTGGTGGGCAGGCGGTTGTCCTTGACGGCCCGCCGGGCGAAGGCCTCGATGCGGTCCAGCTTGGGCTTGCCGCGGTTCATCAGGCAGATTTCGGAGTCGCGGATCTCCTCGCTCGCCATGATGTCCATCATGATGGTCTTGGCGAACACGATGCTGCCGGCGCCGATGAAGCTGATCTTGGTCTTGGCCATGGCTCGCTTCCTCCTGCCTGCGGGGACGGGGGCACTGGTCCGGCAGAGAGAGGATACACAGGGGCGGAGCGCGGAGTCAAGGGTGGCCGCTCGCGCTTGCGCCGCCGGGGCGCGGCGGGTAGTCTGCGGAGCGAGTTCCCACGTCGCCAGCGAGCAAAGGGGCACGCCGTGGCCGAGCATCCGCTTCCGCCCAGGCCCACCCGCGCAGAGAGCTTCCTGGGCATCCACTTCGACTGCCACATGCGCACCGACTGCACGGAGGTGGGCCGCGACGTCACGCATCGGATGGTCGAGCGGATCATCGACCTGGTAAGCCCCGACTACATCCAGTGCGACTGCAAGGGCCATCCCGGCGTGGCCTCCTACCCCACGCGGGTGGGCACGCCGGCGGGGGGCTTCGTCCGCGACCAGCTCCGCATCTGGCGCGAGGCCACCGCAGCCCGCGGCGTGGCCCTCTACGTCCACTACTCGGGGGTCATCGACGCCGCCGCCTGCCAGCACCACCCCGACTGGGCGCGGGTCGACGAACGGGGGGAGCCCGACCCCCGCGTGACCTCCGTCTTCGGCCCCTACGTCGACGAGCTGCTCATCCCCCAGCTCATCGAGCTCATCGACGAGTACGACATCGATGGCGCCTGGGTGGACGGCGAGTGCTGGGGCACGGCCCACGACTACGGGCCCGGCGTCCTGGCCGCCTTCCGCCGCCGCAGCGGCATCCGCACCGTGCCCCGGGGACCGGGGCAGAAGGGCTGGCGGCCCTTCACCCGCTTCTGCCGCCAGGGGTTTCGCGACTACCTCCGCCGCTACGTCGACGCCCTGCACGCCCATTGCCCCCGCTTCCAGGTGACCAGCAACTGGGCCTTCAGCTCCCACATGCCCGAGCCGGCGTGCGCCGACGTGGACTTCCTGTCGGGCGACTACTCGATGCAGGACAGCGTGAACGCGGCCCGCCTGGAGGCCCGCTGCCTGGCCCGCCAGGGCAAGCCGTGGGACCTGATGGCGTGGAGCTTCTGCGAGCGGCGCGGCGAGGGCTGCAAGAGCACCAAGAGCGTGGCCCAGCTCCAGCAGGAGGCGGCCGTCGTGCTCGCCCTGGGCGGCGGCTTCCAGGCCTACTTCAAGCAGAAGCGCGACGGCTCGATCTACGAGTGGACCATGGAGCGGATGGCCGAGGTGGCCCGCTTCTGTCGCGCTCGCCAGCCCTTCTGCCACGGGGCGGAGCCGGTGCCCCAGGTGGCCCTGCTCTACTCCGGCGCGGCCTTCTACCGCCAGGCCGACCGCCCGTTCAGCCCCTGGGGCGGGGAGCTGGTGGCGCTGGCGGGCGTGCTCCGCGCCCTGCTCGAATCGCAGTACTCCGTCGAGATCGTCATGGAGCACCACCTGGAGGGCAGGATGGGCGACTGGCCGCTCCTCGTGGTGCCCGAGTGGGGCTACCTGAAGCCCAGCTTCCGCGGCCAGGTGGCCGACTACGTGCGCCGCGGCGCGAGCCTCCTGCTCATCGGCCCCCGGGCGGCCCGGCTCTTCGCCGACGAGCTGGGCGTGCGCCTCGTGGGCAAGCCGAAGGAGCGCGCCCAGTGGCTCGAGCACCAGGGCGCCCTGTGCGGGCTCAAGACCCTCTCCCAGCGGGTGGAGCTGGGGCGGGGCGCGAGGCCCGAAGGCACCCTCTACCCAGGCAACGAGCCCCGTGGGCCAGGCCAGCCGGCGGCATCCGTCGCCCGCCTGGGCAAAGGCCGCATCGCCGCCACCTACGCGAACCTGGGCGAGCGCTACCTGAGGGCCCGCACCGCCCTCGCCCGCGCCTTCCTGGCCGACCTCGTGAGACGGCTCTTCCCCCGCCCGCTGGTCGAGGTCGAGGGCAGCCGCTGCGTCGACCTGTGCCTGGCCCGCCAGGACGGCAGGCTGTGCATCAACCTGGTGAACACCGCCGGCCCGCACGCCGAGCCCGACGTCTACACCTACGACGCGGTCCCGCCCGTGGGGCCGCTGGCCATCACCCTGCGGACGGCCCGGCGACCGAGGGGCATCCGCCGCCAGCCGGCGAACCGCCAGGTGCGCTTCCGCTACGCCGACGGCCAGGCCACGTTCACCCTCCCCCGCCTGGCCATCCACGAGGTCGTGGTGGTGGAGTAGCCCGGCGGCGGGCCCCTGGTCTTGCAATCGCCGGGGCTTTGGGGTAGACTGCCCGGCGTTCCGACCCGCCGTTCCCGCCGCACAGGAGAGGAGACCCCGATGCGCCTGGCCAAGCTCTTCGCCGTAATGCTCGCCGCGAGCGCCGCCCTCGCCGCCCGGGCCGTGGCCATGGAGGCCACCCTCGAGGTGGATGCCGGCGATGCCGACCGCTCGGAGACCCCCGTCGCCGCCCTCATCGCCCTGCCCGCCGAACTCCAGGGCGCCGACCTGGAGGAGGTGGCCGTCCAGCTCGAAGGCCCCGGGGGCACGCTGCCCGGCCAGCTCCTGCCCGCCGCCCAGGAGGGCAAGGCCGAGCTGTGGTTCCTCGTCTCCCTGGGCAAGGGCCAGCGGGCCACCTACAAGGCCACCATCCGCACCGGCGAGCCGAAGGGCAAGACCTTCGCCTTCGACCACGAGAAGGGCCACCACCTCGACCTGCTGTTCGACGGCCGCAAGATCACCCGCTTCATGACCGAGTTCGACCCCGACAACCGCTTTCCCACGGCCAAGCCCTTCACCCACGTCTTCGACGCGGCCGGCGAGTACGTCATCACCAGCCCCGGCGGCAGCCCCTACCCCCACCACCGGGGGATCTTCCTGGGCTACAAGGTGGGCGTGGACGGCAAGCGCTACGACTTCTGGCACGTGCGCAACGTCTGGCAGCGCTGCGAGGAGATCCAGAGCACCCACGCGGGACCCGTCCTGGGCCGGATGACCGCCCTGGTCACGTGGGAGATCAAGGAGGATACGCCGGTCGTCAGCGAGCAGCGCACCCTCACCGTCTACCGCCAGAGCAAGCCCGAGGTGCTGCTCGACTTCGTGGCCGAGCTGCGCTCCACGGCCGGCGACCTCGACCTCGGCGGCGACCCCGAGCACGCAGGATGCCAGTTCCGGCCCCACTTCGACGTGGCCAAGAACAAGAAGGAAACCCAGTACGTCTATCCGCCCGACATGCATCCCCGCAAGACCAAGGACATGCCCTGGGCGGCCATCCAGTTCATGCTGCGGGACGCCCGCTTCAACGTGGCGCACCTGAACCACCCGAGCAACCCCGAGGGCACCGTCTACTCCGCCTATCGCGACTACGGCCGCTTCGGGGCCTTCCCCCGCACCAAGCTGCCCGAAGGCCAGACCCTCACCCTGCGCTACCGCATCTTCGTGCGCCAGGGCGAGGAGCCGCTGACCGTCGAAGAGTGCCAGAGCCTGCACAAGGACTTCGTGGACCCGCCCGAGGTCACGGTGGGCAAGTAGGCCGCCGCCCGCTCGATGCAAGGGGCCATGCCCATGAGACCCGCCGCCCTGTGGCTGGCCGCGGCCCTCGCGGCCGCCTCCACGGCCCCCGCCGGCGAGGTGCGGCCCGCCGTCGAGCGCCTGCGTCGGGGCGAGGCGGGGGCCAAGCAGCGAGTCATCGAGGCCGGCCCGGAGGCCGTCGGGCCGCTGCTCGAGCTCCTGGGCGAGGCCGAGGCCCAGGCCGCCTGGGAGGCCCGCAGCGCCCTCCGCTGGATCGCCCTGGGGGCCAGGGACGACGAGGAGGGACGGCAGGCCGTGCTGGATGCGGCGCGGCCCTTCCTGGCCGCTGAGCGCTCCGCCCCCCAGCGGCGGGCGGCCATCGAGCTGCTCGGCCTCGTGGGCGGCGAGAGCGAGGTGGAGGCCCTCGCGGGCCTGCTGGGCGAGGAAGGCCTCGCCGAGCCCGCCGCGGCGGCCATCAGCCGCATCTGGGGCACCGCGGGCAAGGCCGCGCTCTACGACGCCCTGGGCTCCATCCGCCCCCGCCTGGGGGCCCGCATCCTGGGCCTCATCGCCTCGCACCGCGAGGGCGACACCCTGGCGCTGTTCGTGGGGGCCGCCGAGCACCCCAATGCGGCCATCCGCCTCGCCGCCATCCGCGCCATCGGCACCCTGGGCGACCCCGATGGGGCTCTGGCCCTGGTTCAGGCCATTCGCGAGGGCGACGCCGAGACCCCCGCCGCGGCCTTCGACGCCCTCCTGGCACTCGCCGCCGCACAGCTCGAGGCCGGCGACCGGCCCGCCGCACGACGCCTCTACGCCCAGGCCCTCGGCCTGGCGCCCGGCGATGCCCAGCGGGCCGCGGCGCTGGCCGGGCTGGGGCGCGTGGGCCAGCCCGCCGCGCTGCCCCACATCGTGCCCCGCCTCGACGCCGAGGACGCCCGCGTGCGCGGTGCGGCCTATGCCGCCCTGCGCGGCATCCAGGGGCCGGCCGGCGTCCAGGGCCTGCTCGACGCCCTGCCCCGGGCACCGGACGACGAGAAGCCGCTCATCGTCGAGGCCCTCGGGGCCCGCGGCGGCCCCCAGGCCGCCCGCCCGCTGCTCGACGCCGCGCGGACCGACGAGCCCGAGCTCGCCCTGCTCGCCGTCCAGGCCCTGGCACGGCTGCGAGAGCCCGACGTGGCTCCCGACCTGTTGCGCCTCGCGGAGGCCCGCGCCACCCCCGAGCCCGTCCGGCGCGCGGCCCTGCGAGTGGCCATCCAGCTCGGCCACGTGCTGGCCGACCGGGGACGGGGAGCCGCGGCGGCCGACCTCCTGGCCCAGGCCCTCGAGCAGGCCGAGGAGCCGACCGCCCGCCGCGAGGCCCTCGTCGGCCTGGGCAAGAGCGGCGAGCTGGAGGCCGTCGCCCTGGTCCGCCGCGCCGCCGAGGAAGCCCAGGGGCCGGTCCGCCAGGCCGCCGCCCAGGCCCTCCTGGCCCTCGGCGACGCCGCCGCCGACCGCGGCCGGCGTCCCGCCGCGGCTGCCGCGTACGCCGCCGTGCCCGACCTCGGCCTGGACGGCGCCGACGAGGCCATCAAGAAGCTACAGACCCTCGGAGTCCACTACCGCCTGGCCCGGACCGGGGCCCTCGCCGCCTGGTGGCTCATCGGCCCCTTCCCGTGCAACGACCTCCGCCGCGACGGCACCCGCACGTGGTTCCCGGAGCGCGAAATCCACCTGGGCAAGACCTATTCGGTCGAGGGGCGCAGTCTGCGCTGGCGCCTCGTCCGCTCCCGCGACCGGGAGGGGAAGATGGACCTCGCCCGGCTCATGGACCCCAGCGAGAAGGTGCTCGCCTACGCTTACACCGAGCTGACCCTCGATGCTCCGCAGGAGGCCACCCTGGCCTTCCGCCGCGACGACGGCCTCAGCCTGTGGCTCAACGGCCAGGAGCTCTACAGCGAGCACGGCCCCCACGGCATCGACCAGGAGGAGTTCACCGTCGACGCCGCCCTCCGCCAGGGCCTCAACCGCATCCTGGTCAAGTGCTCCCAGGGCAAGGGCGACTGGGGCTTCGTGCTCCGGCTCACCGACCGCCAGGGCAAGCCGCTGGAAGCCCCTTAGCCCCCGCCCGGCCTCTCTCCTTCATCTCCGCGTGGTCCGTGCCGCCCGGCCCGGGGCGCGAGCCTTCACTCGGGCTGATAGGCGAGCCACAGGGCGCGGTAGTAGCTCATGAAGCGCTCCGGCTCGAGGCTCGGCCGGCCGATCTCGGCGAGGGTGAAGCCCTGGTAGCCGTCGGCGGCCAGCAGGGCGAAGAGCTCGCGCCAGGGGTAGTCGCTGATGAGCTCGGTGATGTGCACGAGGCGGATGGCCTCGCGTACCAGGGCGTAGCCCGCCGCGATGGAGCCGTCCTCGCCGACGTCCGTGGGATTGCTGTTCCAGCACACGAACACGTTCTCGTGGTCGGCGGCGTCGAGGATGGTCCGGATGTTGGGCACCAGGCAGGTATCGCGGCCGTGGACCTCGAGGCGGATCTCGACCCCCAGGTCGGCGGCGAACTGGCCGCACTCGCGAAGGGCCAGGCCGATCTGCTCGAGCGTCTTCGCCGCCGCCACCCCTTCGTCCTTGTGGAGCTTGTTGGGCCGCACCTTGACCCCCGGGGCGCCCACGTCCGCGGCCAGCCGCACCATCTCCTGAGTCCCCTCGATGTTGGCCCGAACTTCGTCGGGGTCCGGGGAGTCGAACTCGAAGGCGCTGCCCAGGCCGGCGAGTGCGACCGGGGAGTCGGCGAAGAGCTGGCGAACGCGCTCCCGGCCCTCCTTCGAGAGGGAGACCTCGACACCGTGGGCGTGGGTGGTCCGCAGCTCGACGCCCTCGAAGCCCGTCTTCTCGCAGCGTTCGAGGAGGGTCGGCAGGTCCCAGTCCTTGGCCAGGTTGTAGGTCACCAGCCCTAACTTCATCTCATCTCTCCTCTTACGGTCCGGCGCGGGTGGCCTTCGATCCGCTGAGGGGCTATGCTAGCAGCCCGGGCCGCCGGGCGCAAGCCGGCCGCGAGGCCCGGAGGGCGCCCGCGGTCTGGGAAT
>JBKHIY010000162.1:0-7737 GCA_046538415.1 Candidatus Brocadiia bacterium
TCCTGCTCGACGATGTACCACTCGGTGCCCGCTTGGCGGGCGGCGTCGAGGATTCCCGGCCAGTCGAGGTTGCCCTCGCCGACCTCGGCCATGATGGGCTGGCGGTCGTGGACCGCCATGTCCTTCAGATGGAGGCAGGGGGCTCTTCCGGCGAGCTTTCGCACCCAGGCGGCGGGGCAGCCGCCGCCGGCCTGCACCCAGTAGGTGTCGATCTCGCTGAGGAACACCTCGGGGTCGCTCTCCTGGTAGAGGATGTCGAGGCCCGTGCGGTCGCCGAATCTCTCCAGCTCGAAGTTGTGGTTGTGGTAGACGAAGCGGATGCCGCCCTGGGCCAGCTTCCTGGCCACCCCGGAGGCCTCGCGGGCGAATCGGGCGTAGCCCTCGGCGCTGCCCCGGTAGTCCTGGGGCAGCCCTCCGATGCCCGCGGTGGTGCATCCGTAGGTGTTGTGGAGGTCGATCACGGCCTGGGGCTCGTCGCGCATCTTCTGGTAGCTGGTGTGGGTGGCGCAGATGGCCAGCCCCTCGCCGTCGCAGACCCGGCGCAGCTCCTGGGGCTCCATCTCGCCGAGCGCGGAGAGCTGGACGGCGCGGTAGCCGATCTCGGCCACCTTCTTCAGCGTCGCCGCGATGTCCGCCGGGGTCTTGGTGAACTCGCGAACGGTATAGAGCTGGGCCGCGAGGACCGTTTCCGCCATGGGCCTTCTCCTCCAGGGGGACCGGTGTCCGCCCAGTGTACACGGATCGCTGGCGAATGCAAGCTTTCCCCGGCCCGGCGGCCTTGCTTGAAGGGGCGCCCTGCGCCGCGCTAGAATAGCCCCCGTCGCCCGAGACACTCCCGGACACCCCCCGAGCCTACGAGGAGGCGCGACCATCGCCGACTTCACGATCATCGCCGAACGCATCAACATGACCCGCAAGCCCATCCGCGAGAAGGTCCAGGCCCGCGACGCCGACTTCATCGCCGCCCAGGCCCGACGCCAGGCCGAAGCGGGCGCCACGCACATCGACGTGAACGCGGGCCACGACCCCAGCCGCGAGGCCGAGGACATGGCCTGGATCGCCGAGGTCGTCGCCGACGCCGTCGACCTGCCCCTGTCCTTCGATTCCGCCAATCCCCAGGCCCTCCAGCGCGGCCTCGCCCTGTGCTGCCGCCCGGGCACCCTCATCAACTCCATCACCGGCGAGAAGGAGCGCCTGGAGGGCGTCCTCCCCCTGGTCAAGGAATACGACACCCACGTCATCGCCCTCACCATGGACGACAGCGGGATGCCCGAAGACCTCGAGGGCCGCATGACCATCACCCGAGCGCTCCTGGGCACCCTCGAGGAGGAGGGCGTGGGCCTGGACCGCGTGCACGTCGACCCCCTGGTGCGTCCCGCCTCCACGAACCCCGGCCAGGCGCGCTACATCCTGGACGCGGTGCGGGCCACGCGGGAGGAGTTCCCCGACGTCCACGTCGCCCTCGGCCTGTCCAACGTCTCCTACGGGGTGCCTCGGCGGAACTGCCTGAACCGCGTGTTCTTCGCCATGCTCGTGGCCGCGGGGGCCGACGGCGCCATCATCGACCCCTGCGAGGAGGGGATGATGGCCACCCTGCTGGCCGCCCGGGCCGTGCTGGGCGACGACCAGTTCTGCATGGAGTACCTCACCGCCTACCGAGAGGGCAAGCTGGACTGACGGCGGGAGCCCGTCGAGCCTCGGGGCACGCCCATGAGCGGCGGCAAGAAGCTCGCCTTCCTCGGCCTGCTGTTCGCGGCGGGGGTGGGCATCGCCTTCGCCCTCCACCGCGGTCCCGCTCCCCCGCATTCGGAGCCCGGCGAGCCGGGGGCCGCCGCCGAGGGCCGGGTGCCCCGGCGCATCGTGGTGGCCACCCCCAGCCTGGTCGAGTGCGTCTATGCCCTGGGAGCGGGGGACCGCGTGGTGGGCGTGAGCGGCTTCGCCACCTATCCGCCCCAGGCCAGGGCCGTGGCGGGGGTCGGCGGGCAGGTCAACCCCCGCCTGGACCGCATCCTCGCCCTGCGTCCCGACCTCCTGGTGGTCCAGGGCGAGGCGGAGAAGCTGGCCGACTTCGCCCGCCAGCACGCCATCCCCACCCTGCACCTGGCGATGGACAGCATCGAGGAGGTGTGCGCCAGCCTCCGCCGGCTGGGCGCCGCCCTGGGCTGCGAGCCCCAGGCCGAGCGCCTGGTGGCCCGCATCCGCTACCAGCTGGCCGCCGTGCGCCTGCGGGTGGCCGGGCGGCCGAGGCCCCGCGTGTTCCTGTGCACGGGCCACACTCCCGGCTCGCTGCGCTCGCTTTCGACCGCGGGCGGCGGCACGTTCCTCTCCCAGCTTCTGGGGATAGCCGGGGGACGGAACGTCTTCTCCGACGTGGGGCTGCCGTATCCCACGGTCTCGAAGGACCAGCTGGTGGAGCGTGCCCCGGAGGTGATCGTGGAGCTGCGGCCGCCGATGGTGCCCGGCCGCGCTCTGTCCGCCGCGGCTCGCCGCCAGCTCGTGGCGGACTGGGCTCGCCTGCCCTCCCTGCCCGCGGTGCGGGAGCGGCACATCCACGTGCTCACGGACGACTTCCTGCTCATCCCCGGCCCCCGCATGGCGCTCACGGCCGAGCGGCTGGCCGAGGTGCTCCACCCCGACGCGGAGCCGCCCGATGCCCCCTGACCTGCTGCGCCTGGAGTCCGTGTGCTACCAGTACCCCGAGGGGGACTGGCGGCTCGAGGAGGTCTCGCTGTCGCTGGCCGCGGGCGAGGTGCTGGCCATCCTGGGGCCCAACGGCTCGGGCAAGAGCACGCTGCTGCGCGTCGGGGCCGGGGTGCTGCGGCCCCAGGCGGGCCGGGCCGTGGTCGAGGGCCGCGACCTGGCGGGCCTGGGCCGCCGCCAGGTGGCCAGCGCCCTGGGCTACCTGCCCCAGGGGGTGTCCACGGCGTTCGACTACCGGGTCGAGGAGGTGGTGGCCATGGGGCGCTACCCCCACCTGTCGGGCGCCGGCTTCCTGTCGGCGAGGGACCTGGCGGCCATCGACCGCTGCCTGGCGGAGACCGAGGTGGCGGCCTACCGCCACCGCCCGCTCTCCCACCTCTCGGGCGGGGAGCGGCAGCGGGCCTTCCTGGCCTCCGTGCTCGCCCAGGAGCCGCGGGCCCTGCTGCTGGACGAGCCCACCAGCTCGCTCGACCTCCACCACCAGGTGCGCTTCTACCGCCTGGTGCGCCGCCTGGCGGCCCAGGGCATCGGGGTGGCCGTGGTGACCCACGACGTGAACCTCGCTTCGCTCTACTGCGACCGCGTGGCGCTCCTGCGCGGCGGGCGCCTGGCCGAGCAGGGCTCGCCCCAGGAGGTCCTCCGCCCCGACGTGCTCCAGGCCACCTATGGCGACGAGGTGGTCCTCCAGCGCCATCCCGCCAGCGGGCGGCCCATCGTGCTGCCCGCGGCGGCGGATGGCGGCGTCCAGGCGACCGAGCCATGAGCGAGCCCCAAGCCCCACAAGGCGTGCCGCCGCCGGCGCTTCTGACCCCGGGCCGCTGCGCCGCGCGCCTCGCCGCCTACGCCGTCCCCAGTGCCGCCGTGCTGTGCCTCGCCCCCTTCGTGGGCAGCACGGCGGCGGACGCGGAGATTCTGTGGAACCTGCGGGTGCCGCGGGTGGTCCTCGGCTTCCTGGCCGGGGGCACGCTGGCCCTGGTGGGGGCCTCGCTCCAGGTGATCCTGCGCAACCCCCTGGCCACGCCCTACACCCTGGGCGTGACCGGCGGGGGGGCGCTGGGGGCGGTGGTGGCCATCGCCGTGCCCGGCCTGTCGCTGTCCTTCGGGCCGCTCTCCACGGTCCAGCTCTTCTCCCTGGCCGGCTGCGGGGCCGCGCTGGGCATCATCTACGCCCTCGCCCGTCGCCCCCAGGGCATCTCCATGAGCATGCTCCTCCTGGCCGGGGTGACCATCGGCATCCTGTGCGGAGCCCTGATCCTGCTGGTGCGCTACCTGGCCAATCCCAATCTCCTGGTGGCCATGGACCGCTGGGTGATGGGGGGCCTGGACGTCGTGGGCTACGACGCCCTGGCCGCCGTGGCCCCCCTCCTGCTGCCCGGCCTGGGCCTCCTGGCGCTCCAGATGCCGGTGCTCAACCACCTGTCGCTGGGCGAGGAGATGGCGGCGGGCCACGGGGTGGACGTGGCGGCGGTGCACCGCGACGTGTTTTTCGGCTCGGGGCTGGCCACGGCGGCGACGGTGTCGGTGACCGGCCCCATCGGCTTCGTGGGCCTCATCGTGCCCCACGCGGTGCGTCGGCTCTCGGGCTTCGACCACCGGGTGGTGCTGCCCGCCTCGTTCCTGCTGGGAGGCGCGTTCCTGGTGGCCTGCGACGCGGCGGCCCGCGTGGTGGTGGCCCAGGCGGAGATGCCGGTGGGCATCGTCACGGCCCTGGTCGGCGGCCCCATCTTCATCCACATCCTGCTCAAGCGCCGTTGAGGGCCGGGCCTGCGGCCCGTGCGGAGCAAGTCTTTCCCGCTCCGTCGGCCTCGGTCCCAGGCCGGGGGAGGTCCCGCAGGACGGGGCCTTCCTACGGAAGGCGTGCCTCCGGGCCAGGCATGCGCCGCTGGCTCCTGGCGGCGTCCCATCCCTAAGCTCCCAGGTGCGTGGTGGTTAAGGCGGCGCTGCGGTGTGCCGCCGCCTGCCGGCACGGCGCTTGCCCCGAGGGGCGGGGCCGGCGGATGGCGCGACCCCTCGTTGGCCTGCCGGGGAGGGCCGCCCGCGGCGGGCGGCGCGGCAGGCTGTGGGCGGAGAGCCGATGGGGCGAGAGGAAAGAACGTCGCGCGGGAGCGGAAAACGTTTCGCGTTGCGACCGCGCGCCCCCCAGGCTACTCTTCCTTCGCCACACCCCTGCGCCAACGACGAACTTGGAGGTCACTTCCCGTGCGCACCATCGCGCTGTCGGGCGCCCTCGCGGCGTGCCTGAGCCTGGGCGCGGGCCTGGCGACCGCGCAGAGCCCTGCCCCTACGACGTATGTGGGCGCTTGCGGCCACGGCCTCGCCCTGCCGGTCTTCTCCGTGGCGGCCAACTCCGGTCTGTCCGGCCCGCCGGCCATGGTCTGGTCGCGGCTGTCGTTCCTCCGCGCCCTGCGCCAGTGGGCGGTCGCCGCGTTCCGCGTCTCCGAGACCACGGTGCCCCGGCCGGCCCTGGGCGTGCCGCCCGAGGTGGCGAAGGGCACTCCCATCGAGGTGGCCGGCCGACGCGACCGGGGCTTCGACTACACCGAGGACTTCGCCGAGGTCTCCTCCCTGGAGGCCCCGCGGATCGAGGGCGTCGAGTGCGTCCGCTGGCTCGGCCCGGGCGAGGGCATCGAGCTGCGCGGCCTGCCCGGCCGCCGGACGGTCGCCGCCTGCTACCGCTTCACCTCGCCGTTCGAGATGAAGGAGATCTACGCGGAGCTGGAGGGGGCCATCGAGGGGCCGATGGGCGACCGCGTGGAGCTGGCCTTCTCCCTCGACGGGGAGCGGTTCGTCCACCCCGTCCAGGCCTTCGGCCGCCAGGGGGGCAACGCGTTCCGCTTCGTGACCCACGCGGACGAGCGTTTCCACGGCGGGGGCTTCTGGGTGCGCCTGCGGGCCGAGCTCTCGCCGGGCAGCCGGGCCACGCTGCGCGGCTTCCACGTCCGCTGCCGCGTCAAGCCGCCCTGCCGCAGCGACGTGGCTCTCCAGCCCGACGGCGAGGGGCGGCTGGTCTACCGCGAGCCCTTCGCCTCCAGCAAGATCTTCTTCCTCTCGGAGATCCGCAACGCCCGGGCCCTGACGTGGGAGCGGGGCCGGCTCTACGTGGCGGAGCGGGGCGACGGCCCGGTGGAGGTGGTCCTCCGCCAGAAGTTCGTCTCGCCCGAGCCCCTGCGGGCCGTCGCCGTGCGCATCCACAACGCCGTGGCCGCCACCGATGGACAGGCCACCAACTCCTTCGGCCTGTCCCTCGACGGGCGCACCCTGCTGGCCACGGACAGCACCCGCGCCGCCGGCCAGGCCTTCGAGGGGGTGACCGAGCTTCGGCTCGACGAGCCCAGCCGCCTCGCCGAGACCCGCGAGTTCTATCTCCACATGGTGCTCGCCGGCCAGGGCGGCGCCCAGGCCGCGCCGTCCAACGTCCTCACCCGCATCGAGGTCGAGGCCCGGCCCGCCCACGAGACCGTGGAGACCGCCGCCGCGCCTGGCCCGCCCCCCGCCCGGCCGTAAGGCGACGGGGCCTCTTCGCGAGCTGGCCCGAACCCGCCCCGGCGCGCGGCCCCATGCGTTCGGAGTGCGGCCTTCAGGCCGTTCCCGGTCGTTTGGAGTGCGGCCTTCAGGCCGTTCCCCTTGCCCCCTGGGCGTTGCCCGGGGGCTCGCCTAAAGGCGAGAACTCCAAACGAAACCGGCCGTTTGGAGTGCGGCCTTCAGGCCGTGCTCTTCCCTTCCACGCGTCGTTTCTCCTCCCGCTCGTAGCACGATTCTCCTCGCCGTGCGCTTGACTCCCGACCGCCATTCGTGTTCCCTTGAACCTGGGCCCCGTAGAGCCCCTGATCCGCATCTGGCTAGGAGAATGCCATGGCCGAACGCAGCGAGAGAGACGTGGACCGCCGGGACTTCCTGCGCACCAGCGCGGCAGCGACGGCGGCGGCGATGGCCGCCCCGCGCCTGGCCGCCGCCGCCGACGGGCCCACAGTGGCCATCGTGAAGGACAAGACGGGCAACGCCGTGCGCGGCCTCGAGGTGGACGCGGAGATCGCCCAGAAGCTCGTCGACCAGGCGGTGATGACCCTGGCGGGCAAGGACGACATCGTGGCGGCGTGGCGGACCTTCGTCGACCCCAAGGAGAAGGTGGCCGTGAAGTTCAACGGCCTGTTCCGCAACGCCACCAGCCATCCCGAGGTCGTGGACGCCGTGACCAAGCGCCTCGTCGAGGCCGGCGTGGACCCCGCGAACATCGTGGTCTACGACCGCGACGAGAAGGCCTTCCGCACCGCCAACATCGCGATGAACCGCGACGGCGACGGCCCGCGGGCCATCCCCACGGGCAAGGACTACGGCCCCGACGTCAAGGCCGGGCCGGTGGGCACCAAGATCAGCAACATCCTCCACCGCGCCGACGCACTGGTGAACCTCTCCGTGCTCAAGACCCATCAGCTCGCCGGCATCTCCGCCGCCCTCAAGAACCATCTGGGCACCGTGCCCAACGCCTGGAACCTGCATAAGGGCGACGAGAAAAACCCCAAGAGCTGCCTCTACGTGGCCGACCTCAACGCCCTCGACCCCATCCGCAAGAAGACCCGCATCTGCATCTGCGAGGGACTCTACGCCCTCTACCACGGAGGCCCACGCTACAGCCCGCCACACCGATGGGACTACGGCGGCGTCCTGGCCGCCACCGACCCCGTGGCCCTGGACACGACCGCCGCCGAGATCATCAAGGCCAAGCGCCGCGAGAAGGGCATGAGCGAGTACCACAAGCCCATCGTCCACGTCACCCGCGCCGCCGAGCTGGGCCTGGGCTGTGGCGACCCCGAGAAGATCAAGCGGGTCGAGCGGGAAGTCTGAGCCCCACCGGCCCCCGGCCCGGACCCACGCCTGAAGGCGGGAACCCCAAACGCCCTCCTCGCCCCCTCGGCGTTCGGAGTGCGGCCTTCAGGCCGTTCCCCGCCGGCCCCGCCGCGGGCGGGCATGCGGCCCCTCTACCCCTAAGGCATGCAACTGGGGGGTAGGTGTGTGGAACTTTCCTACACTCGGCGAAAA
>JBKHIY010000004.1:0-91554 GCA_046538415.1 Candidatus Brocadiia bacterium
GTGCTACGGCCTGTCCGACGACGATGCGCGTTACATCGAACAGCGTTTGGGGCAGATGCTGTGAGTCCTAGCGCGAGCGGCCGGAAACGGAGGAACCGGTGAGCATAAAGGCCATAGAGGCATTCTCGGCAACCCTAGAACGTGCAGAAACACTCCTCGCCTTGCATTCTGCGACCAGAGGCCGGCCACCGAAGGAGAAGGAAGATATCCTGCGCGCCGCTGTGATGCTGGCAGTGGCTGCTGTGGACTCGTATTTCCACGACAAGATCCTTGAGCGACTCACGCCTTTCCTCCAGACCAGAAGAGGATCGCGAATACCTGGGAGCCTCATAAAGCTGCTGGAGAAGCACGGCGGCGTTGAGAAGATGCTGGAGATCCTCTACGCTGACCGGCCACATAGACGAATACACACAATCGTGAGACGGGCGCAGGCCGAGTTGACGTTTCAGAAGCCGGACAAGATCGAGGCGGCTCTTAGGCTTCTCGGCATCTCCGACCTCTGGTACAGGGTTGCCACGGAGATGAAACACGGTGCATCCAAGGAGCGCGTCAAGAAGAGGTTAGGGCAGTACGCCTGGCGGAGAGACAAGATCGCTCACGAAGCAGACCGAACCACCGGAGGCAAGCCGACCCCAATCAGGAAGCCTTATGTGACGGACTGCATCTCTTTCCTGCGCCGCTTCATCCGAGCAGCGGACCGCGTGATTGATCAAGCAACGGGAGGTTAGAGTGAAGATCCCCTACGTCATCGACAATCGCGAGCAGAAGCTGGCGGACGTGCTGAACGGGTTGCTGGGGCACTTGCAGAGCGGGGGCCGGGCGCCTGAGCGGGGCTTTGGGCCTGGGTGGATTCCGGCTCGTGGAGGGCCGTCTCGCCCTTCTCCATCGGAGCGGGATGTGGTAGAATGACCCGCGACTCGTTGTAAGGAGAGGCCACATGTCGACCGCATCCTACCGAGGCGTGGTGAAGGGAAACACGGTGGTCCTGGATGAGGGAGTGGAGCTGCCGGACGGCACCGGCGGCAAGCGAGGGGCAGCATTAGCTACACAATTAGTTACAGCTTTTGCACCCGAAAGGTCACAAGATGCCACAGGATGCCAGAGCGGATCGAGGGCAGAAGCCGGACGGGGCCGACGTAAGTGCTTGCGAATCATCAGCTTCTGACGGCCATGAAAAGCAGATGTCAGCAGATGCCTTAGGTGGGGAGATGGCGGAAGGGGTAGGAATCGAACCCACCACGGACAGTTTTATCTGCCCGCAACTGGTTTTGAAGACCAGTGGGGACACCAGTCCCCGTCCCTTCCTCCCGGCTCACGAGCGGCCCTCGGCCAGGCGGCGGTAGTCGCCCTCGCGGACCACGCGGCGGGCCTGGTCGAAATAGTGCATCAGGCCGAGGGCGTAGCGCCGCGTGGTGCCCAGGAGGGTGCGAAACTCGCTCATGGTCACCGGCCCATGCTCTTTCAGGTGGGCCTCCAGGCGCCGCCACGCTTCCTCGACGGCCTCGGGGTGGAAGCCGCAGATGTCGCCCTCGACCAGCTCGCCCCGCTCGAGCAACGCCTCGTGAACGACGGCGACGGCGTGGGCGTCGTAGGGCAGGCCCTGCTGGAGGTCGGCGACGGTGGGGGGGCCGAAGGGCTCGTCGCGGCAGGCCTCGAGGATGGCCTCGCGGATGGCCTCCTGCTCGTCGTCGAATTCCACCTGGTGGGAGGCGAGGGCGAAGGTGTCGCCCACGCGGCGGACCGTGCCCTCGGCCACCAGCTCTTGCATGATGGCAGAAACGACGGCCTCGGTCAAGGTTCGCGAGGGGTCGAGCTTGGCCACCAGCTCGGCCGGCGGGAGGCCGGCGGCGAGAAGGGGCTTGGCCCGATGTCGCTGGGCCAGTGCCTCGATGGCCCGCTGGCGCAGGCGGCGCACCAGCTCGGCGTCGTAGACCCAGGGGTCGTGGCCGGCGGGGATGACCCGCAGGGCGCCGCCGCAGGCGGCCTCGACGTGGTCGGGGGGCGCTCCCAGCCGGGGCGCCAACTCGCTGAGGCGAAGCGGGATGTTGGCCTTGTGCAGCTCGTGGGCGATGGCCGCTCGCAGACCGCCCGCGGCGACCCGCTCCAGGGCTTCGGCGGCCTCCTGGCGCTGGCGGCGGTGCTTGAGGGGATGGGCGTCGACCACGTGGCCGCCTCCCAGCGTGGCGTCGCCGCCGGGGAGCCGGAGGATGAAGCGATCGCCCCGCCGCGCCACCACGGGCCGGGAGAGGCGAAGCTGAGCCCAGGCCCGCTGGCCGGGCAGAAGCTGGCGCCGCCCCAGCAGGGCCACGCGCGCAGGGACCTCGCCGGTGCCCAGGTGGAAGCATACCGAGCCGCCGTGCTTGAGGGGGCGTCCCACCGCGGGGTCGACGACCACCTGGCCGTCCACCATGGGCGTGGGCAGGAAGGCCCCGCGGGTGCACACCGTGTCGCCTCGGCTCAGCTCGTCGTGCTTCACCCCCGCCAGGTTCACGGCCACGCGCTGTCCCGCGCGGGCCACGTCGACATCGCTGCCGTGGGACTGGAGGCCGCGGACGCGCGCGTCGCGTCCGCGAGGCAGGATCTCCACCTCCTCCTCCACCCGCAGGAGGCCGTGGAGGAGGGTGCCGGTGACCACGGTGCCGTGGCCGGCGACGCTGAAGGACCGGTCGATAGGCAGGCGAGCGAGGGTCCCGTGGCTCCGCTCCGGCACGCTTGCGGCCACCTGGGCGATGGCCTGGCGAAGCTCATCGAGCCCCTCGCCGCTGAGACCCGAGACGCGAACGATCGGCGCCTCGGCCAGGAACGTGCCCTCCACCGCCTCCCGGACCTCCAGCTCGGCGACCTCGGCCAGCTCGGGGTCCACCAGGTCGATCTTGGTCAGGGCGACCAGGCCGTGGTCGACGCCCAGGAGCTGGAGGATGGCCAGGTGCTCGCGGGTCTGGGGCATCACGGAGTCGTCGGCCGCCACGACCAGGAGCGCGAAGTCCACCCCCGCGGCACCGGCTACCATGGTGCGGACGAACCGTTCGTGGCCGGGCACGTCGACGATGCCCACGCGGGAGCCGTCGGGCAGGTCGAGGTAGGCGTAGCCCAGGGCGATGGAGATGCCTCGCTGCTTCTCCTCGGGCAGCCGGTCGGTGTCGATACCCGTCAGTGCCTGGATGAGCACGGTCTTCCCGTGGTCGATGTGCCCCGCGGTGCCGGCGACGAGGTGCTTCATGCCGAGGGTCCGGCGCTGGGGGAAGGCGGGTCGGCGGGGGCGGGCGGCCGGCCGTTGCCGCCCCCCGCGGCCAACTGCTCCACGCACCGGGCCACATCGTCGGCGTCGCCGGGGAGGAGGGTCCGGAGGTCCAGGCCGAAGCGGCCGGCGCGGTAGCGCCCCAGGACCGCCGGCTCGCCGGCCCGGAGGGCGGCGCCCAGCTCGTCGGCGCTCATGCCGGGGGCATGGAGCCACAGGACCACGGTAGGGACGGTCTCGCCGGGCAGCGAGCCGCCGCCGATGGAGCACTCGTCGGGCTCGATGGAGAGGCTCCACCGGGGCGCCGCCTGGCGGATGGCGTCGGCCAGGCGGCGGGCCTCCGCCTCGAGCTCGGCGACGGGGCGGCGGATGAGTCGCATGGTGACCGTCGCGGGCACGCCGTCGGGCCGCAGATGGGCGTGCAGCGCGGCCTCGAGGGCGGCGAGGGTGAGCTTGCCCACGCGGACGGCGCGCTTGAGCGGATGGCGGTCGATGCGCTCGAGCAGATGCTGGCGGCCCACGATGGCGCCGCCCTGGGGCCCTCCCAGGAGCTTGTCGGTGCTGAAGGTCACCACGTCGGCCCCGTCGGCCACCGCCTGGCGGACCACCGGCTCGTGGGGGAAGGCGGGCTCGCCCATGGGCAGCAGGAGGCCCGAGCCGGCATCGTGGATGAGCGGCACTCCCGCTTCGTGGGCCAGCTCGGCGAGGGGGGCCACGGGCACTTCGCTGGTGAAGCCCACGAGGCGGAAGTTGCTGCGGTGGGTCTTCAGCACTGCGGCGGTGTGCTCGTCCAGCGCGGCCTGGTAGTCGCCGAGGCGGGTGTGGTTGGTGGTGCCCACTTCGACCATCCGGGCGCCGCTGCACGCCACCACGTCGGGCATGCGGAAGGAGCCGCCGATCTCGACCAGCTCGCCTCGCGAGCATAGCACCGCGCGCCCCTTGGCCAGGGCGGTGAGGGTGAGGAGGACGGCCGCGGCGTTGTTGTTCACCACGGTCGCCGCCTCGGCGCCGGTGAGCTGGGCGAGCAGGCTGGCCACGGGGAGCTCGCGCTTCGTGCGCTCGGCGGTGGCCAGGTCGGTCTCCAGGTTGCAGTAGCTGGCGGCCACCTCGCTGAGGGCCTGGCAGGCCTCTTCGGCCAGGGGCGAGCGGCCGAGATTGGTGTGGACGATCACGCCCGTGGCGTTGATCACCCGGCGTAGCGAGGGCCGTTGCCCGGAGCGCAGGCGGGCGGCCACCTCCTCGGCCAGGAGGGCCGCCGTCTCGGAGGCCGTGGGCACGGGCTCCTCGCCTCCCCTGCCCTGGCGCTCCGCGCGGAGGGCGGCCACGCACTGGCGGACGCAGGCCACGACGACCTCCCGCGGCAGCTCGTCGAGGAGCGCCTGCACGGCGGGCTGCGCGAGCACGGTGTCCACGCCGGGAATGCCCAGGACGTTCATCGGCTGGTCGTTCCTCCGAGGTGCCACGGCCCTGGCCAGGGGGTATTGTAGCGGGGGCATAGGGGCGAATCAAGGCCGGCGGACGCCTACCGCAGGCGGGAGGCAAGGTCGATGCCGAGCATGGGCGCCTGGAAGTAGCCCATCGCCGCGTGGGCTACGTCGAGGCGGTAGAGGGGGTCGCGCATCAGGCAGGGATATCGGTGGTCTGCGGGGATGGTGGTGGTGTAGATGCGGAGTTCGCCGCGGACGCTGGTCACGATCTCCTCGCGCCAGTCGCCCAGGATGTCGGCGATGGCGGCGACGTGGCCCTCCACGCGGGTGGGCAGCCGCTCGCCCCGGTAGCTCTCGATGCGGCCCCGGTGGAGGACCTCACGCTGGGGGTCGGCGTCCCAGTAGGCGACCAGGGGGCCGAAGCCCCACGAGGCGTCCTCGCTGATCACCTTCCCCTTGGCGGTCCGCAGGCGTGCCCAGGCGAGCTTCTTCCGCTCGTCGGTGTCGGCGCTGTAGCACTCGGCGCCCGGGTATCGGGGGTCGATGTCGCTGCACATGCCCCTGCTGTGGACGTGGCGGGTGAAGCCCTGATGTCCCCACAGGATCTCGCCGGTCCTGGCGTCGACGAGGCACATCCCATTGGCTACGCGCTGTCGGGACTCGATGCCGTAGTAGATCTCGAGGCCTGGCCGGTCGGGGTCGATGTCGCCGACGTAGCTGTGGTCGGGATGCCCCAGGCCGGTGGACCAGAGGCCGGTTCCGTTGTCGTCGATGACGGCGGAGCCGATGATCACCTCGTCGCGGCCGTCTTCGTCCACGTCGGCGGCGTGCATCCAGTGGGCGCCCTGGCCCCAGTATCGGCGGGGCTCGGTGCGATTGTCCCATCGCCACAGCTCGCGCAGCTCGCCGCGGTGGAACTGGTAGGCGACGACGATGATGATGTTGTAGGTGCCCCGCTCGACGATCAGGCAGGGGGTCTTGCCGTCGAGGTAGGCGATGCCGAGCTGGTTGCGCGAGGCGTAGTTGTAGCCGTGCCGGCGCTGCATGAAGGGCTCGCGGCTGGGCCACGGGGTGCGGGCCCGCGGGGCGCCGGTGCGACCATCGAGGACGGAGAGGTATTCGGGGCCGCTGCGGACCTTGCCCTCTTCGTCGCGGGGGTCGCCCTCGCCGGTCTTGACGGCCACCTCGGCCCTCCCGTCGCCATCGAGGTCGTAGACGACGTAGGGGGAGTACCAGATGCCGCGCTCGATGGCCCAGCCGAGGTCGTGGCGCCACAGGAGCCTTCCGTCGTGGCGGTAGGCCTCGAGCTTGTAGGTATCGGGGCTGGGCTTCCAGTACTTGTGCCAGGGGTCGATATTGGCGTTGGGCTGCTTGATCACGAAGTCGTAGCCTCCGTCGCCATCGAGGTCGGCGACGCCCGCTTTCTGGAACGTGTCGTCGCCGTCGAGCTTGACGGCCAGGTACGGCTTCGGCTCGTCGGTCGGCTTGGCCTCGACCTCCTCCGACGGCCCCAGCGCCTCCTCGCCGCGGCGGGCCACGACGTAGTAGGTGTGCGCAACGCCCTTCGCAGCCGTGCTGTCCACGAAGTCGGTGGTCTTCACAATCGGCTTCGGGTTGAGCTTCTCGGCCGGCGCCTTGCCCCGGCGGCGGTAGAGGTCGAAGGCCACGTCGGGCGGATCATCGAGCAGCAGCCGCCAGCCCAGGTAGACCTTCCCGTCGGCGACGGGCATGGCCAGGAGGCCCCGGTCGAGCTTTTCCTGGACTCGCTGGTCGGCGTAGCCGCGCACCCTGGGCATCTCGGCGGCCTGGGGGCGTTCCCACGGCTCGAGCCCCACGTCGTCCACCCAGGCCAGGGTGTCGCCCTCGCCGACGAAGCGCAGGTAGATGTGGCCGCAGCCCCGGGGCACGTCGACGACGGCCTGGAGCTTCACCCAGCCCTCGGTGGGTCCGGTGGACCTCGAGCCGATGTTCCAGCTCAGGGTCTTGCCTTCGCGCAGCGCCACCGCGGCCAGCTCCACGTGGCCCCTCGCCACGCGGGCCCAGGCCGAGGCGCGGTAGACCTGTCCGGGCGTCACGGGGAAGCGATGGTCGCTGGAGAAGGCCCAGTCGCGCTCCGCGTCGTGGCGGATCGCCATACTGTGCCCCAGGCTATGGTGGACGTCGGAGGTGCGGGTGGCGGCTCCGCTCCCGGTGCGCGACCACCAGTGCCAGCCGAGGGCGCCGTCGCCGGCAGCCTTCTCGAAGCTGTCGTTGGGCACGTGGAGCTCGCCGGCCCACGCCCATCCAGATGCGGCCAGCACGGCACCGAGGGCCACGAACTTGCGCATCGGCCATCACCTCATAGGCCCATGTGGAGGAGTGAGGTCACCACAGCCCGTTTATGGCGCAGGCCGGGGCGGTTGTCAAGACGACTTCATGAGTACGTGCAGGGGATACCGGCGTCGTCGCGGACGGCGACGCGGAACGGGTGGTCGCACAGCCTGCGTGCCCCGGGCGTGCTCTGGGGGCCGCAGCCGCACACGTAATCGGTCGCCGTGAAGCCGAGCTTGGGCCCGAAGCTCTTCCACATGGAGAAATTCTCGGTGGACAGCGAGACAGGCAGGTCGGGCTCTCGCTTGCGAATCTCGGCGAGATAGTGGTCGTAGATCTGGGCGCGGACGTGCCGGGGAAAGGGCTTGGCCCGCGTGGGCTCGGTCTCCTCGCGGGCCTCTCGCGCCCCCCGCACGAACGCGGGGTCGAGCAGCTCCTCGGGGAGGCGGCGAGTCATCTCGTCGATGTCCATCCACATGAAACAGCACAGGCTCACCACGTCGGGCCGCGTGCGCTCGAGGGCCAGGGCCACGGCCTCCGCGGCCTCCTGGCGCCAGCCCTTCACGGGCACGATGGGCTTGAACTTGTAGCGCACCGGGTAGCCCGCCTCCTGGGCGATGCGGGCCGCCTCCACCCGCTCCTCGGTGGTTCCCGTGCGGGGCTCGATGAGGCGGCTCTGGCTTCGCCCGCTCAGGCTCCACACGATGATGGTGTTGCCGTTGTGCTCCAGGTCGCGGAGCCACTCGGTGTTCCACGTCTTGGTGTGGATCACGAGGTAGCGGTCCTGGAGCGTGCCGAAGTACTCGATGAGGCGGGCCAGGGTGCCGTGCTCGGGCTCCAGGCACATGGGGTCGCCGTCGTCGTCGAGCAGAAAGGTCTTCTGCCAGGGATGGCGCTCGATGATCTGGCTCAGATAGCCCCAGTATTCCTCGATGTTCACCGCGGCGACGAGCAGGCCGCCGAAGCCACAGTAGAGGCAGCGGTGCACGCAACCGTTCTGGAGGTGGATGCGCCAGCAGGGCCGGCACACCTTGTCGCGGCGGTGGGGGTCGCCCTCCAGGTTGTAGTTGGCCCAGTGGAAGGCGTCGTAGCCCAGCAGGGCGCGGGCCAGGCGGTCGCCCTGGGACCAGCCGGCGTCCTCCAGGAGCTTCTTGCGGGCCTCGAAGCCATCGTCCCAGCGGAAGGTGTGGAACAACAGGATGGGGTCGGCCAGCTCGGCCAGGGCCCCCATGGGCTGGCGGCCGGCCAGCAGCCCATGGTCCTGGATGAGCTGGGGCAGGTCCTCGTCGCGGTAGGTCACCGGCTCGACAGGGCGCTCGAGGGCAGCGACCACGCCGGTGGCCCGCCGGCGGTACCGCTGGTCGGCGGCCACGCTCTCGTGGACGTACACAGCCGGGGGCTCGAGGGGGTACACGGTGCTGCTTCTCCCACATACCTGCGCCTGGCGCGCCCCGCCGGGCCGGTGGCCCGCGCGTGGCCGCCGTCGTAGTCTAGACCTCGGCCCGAGGAGCTGTCAAGCGCCACCGGGCAGGGACCGCAGGGACTGCGCCCGGGCGGAGGGTTTGACACCGCGGGGTGGGGGGATATAATGAACTGCAAGTGCTGGCAGCGACTCTTCGGGCGCTCCGCGGCAAGGGTCGGGGGCCTCCGGGCCCGAGCCCTGCAAGGTTCCTCGCCCATGGCGAAGTTGATAGACCAACGCACGGGAGAGGAGCGGCAGCTGGTCAAGGCCGTGACCCTCATTGGCCGTGCGGAATACTGCGACGTATGCGTGCGCGACCGCGTGGTCTCCCGCGAACACGCCCGCATTCGCCGTCGCCTCACGGGCTGCTACATCGAGGACCTGGGCTCCACCCACGGCACGCGGGTCAACGATGTGCGCATCGGGCGGCGGGTGAAGCTGCGGGATGGCGACGTGATCGTCGTGGGACTCGTGCGCCCGCCGCAGGCCAGGAGCACCGAGCCCAGGCGGCCCCACACCGACACCACCCTGGCCTCGGAGCGGACGCCGCCCCCGGGAGCGCCGCTGGGGCCCTCCGGCAGTGCCCGTGTGGGCGCCACCTTCGTGTTCCGCAAGTAGGCAGCGTCGCGCTTGCGGCCCATCGTCCCCTCCTCCGCCGAAGGGAGCGGAGCCGTGACCCCGGCCCCTGCCACCTGTTCCGACTGCGGCAAGCCCCTGAGCGGGCGGGACCGCTTCGAGCGCAAGTGCGCTCCCTGCCGGGAGAAGGAAGCCCTGGGCGAGGCCGACGCCTCGCGCCCCGCGGAGTCCAGCCCCGAGCCCACCGTGGCCTGCCCCGCGTGCGACGCTCCCAACCCGCGGGGCAGCGCCTCCTGCTCAGAATGTGGCGCTCGGCTCCGCCGCTCCGGCCGGGCGGCGGTGCTGGCCGCCGGCGGGTTCGCGGGAGCCGTGGGCATCGTCCTCCTCGTCGTTCACGTGACGAGCCAGCCGCCGCCGAAGCCCCGCTCCTCGCCGCGGCCCGAAGCCCCATCCCAGGCTTCCCCCGCGGAGGGCCAGGAGGCGCCGGCCGCCGAGGATCCGCAGCCCCGCCGCGGCGAGCCCACGCCCCGGTACCTGCTCGAGGCCTGCCGCGCCGAGACCCGCGCCCTCGTGGGCTTCCTGGCCGAGGGAAGGTACACCCGCGTGGTCGACAACTACGTGCAGCCCGACGTGGAGGACTTCCGCCGCGTGCAGGAGGCCCTCGGCCGGATCCTCAGCGACGAGCACGCCGAGGCGCTGAGCCGATGGCAGAGCCTGCTCAAGAACGCGGGCCGAGACGTGGCCGTCGAGCGGCTCCGCGAGCGCGACGCCCCCTTCCCCGGCTACACCGTGGCGCTGCTGGACCTGCTGCGCACCGACCCTCGGGCCTCCGCCAGCCACGTGCATCGGGAGGACCGTGCCCGGGCGGTCCTGGCTTGGCACCTGGCCGGGCTCTACGAGGGCGTGGAGCTGGAAGCGGCGCAGATGCGGCTGGAGGACCTGGGGGACAAGCACATCCTCGCTCATCTCCAGTGCCCCGGCGAGACGGCTGCACCGCCCAGCGGCGACGACCCGCGCCGGCTTCGCTGGGTTCGCCGGCCCGATGCCTGGGTGCTCAAGCTCTCGGTGGCTGACCGCCTGGAGGACTTCGCCCAGACGCTGGCCCAACCGGTGCCCGCTCTCGCCTCCCCGGCCCCGTGAAACGGAGCACAGCGTGCCCAAGCCCACCCAATGCCCAAAGTGCAGCGCCGAGCTGCCGCGCAAGGGGCGCTTCTGCCTGGAGTGCGGCCTCGACCTCTACGAAGAGGGCCTCCGCCGCAGGCCCCTGCCCTGGGTGCCCATCCTGGTGGCCGCGGCGCTCGCCGGGGCCGCCGTCGCCTACCTCGCCACCCGCTCGGAGCGCGAGGACGAGCCTCCCGAGTTCGCAGCGGTCCGCGAGCGGACCCGGGAGGTCCTCCGCCTGGCCGGCGAGGGCGACTACACGACCATCGCCGCCCGCCACATGGAGCCCCACGCCGACCGCTTCGAGGCCATCCGTGAGGCCCTCCTCGCCATCTACCGCGACCAGCAGGTCAAGCTCAAGATGGTGCGCACCCGGCGGGACGAGCTGGACAAGCTGGTCAGCGACTACCGGGCCGAACACCCGGAGTACATCGCCCGCCTGTTCCGCGACCTTACGGACAGCCAGGGGATGCTCTTCGACATCTTCGCAGGGAAGCTCGACAGCACCCAGAGCGCCCGCAAGTTCCTCGCCTGGTACCTGGCCCTTGCCTTCGACGGCGTGGACGCCTCCCAGGGGACCATCGCCGACCTGCGATGGACCCGCGGCCCGGAAGGCAGATCCGCCCTCGTCGCACAACTCCGCTATCCGCAGGCCCCCCGGCCCCTCGACGGCGTGGCCGACCCCACGCTCCTGCCTTGGCGGCTGATCGACGGCGAGTGGGTGCTGGTCCTTGGGGCCCGCCAGCTCCACCTCGACGAGGCGCAGCGCATCCTTCGCGACATCACTGCGGGACGCTGAGGAGCTCCTCCAGCTCCCGCGCCCGCTCCTCCCCGATGCTCCCTTTTCGGCGGGCCACCTCCACCGTGCGCAGCCCCGCGGCTCGGTAGAGGGGGAGCAGATGGGGAGCGCGAACCGCCAGGGCTTCCAGATGGGCGCTCACGGTGGCCACGTCGCCGCGGCTCGCCGGCCCGGTGAGGGCCCGAGGGAGTCCCACGGCGCCCAGGTTCGCCACGGTGGCCCGGAGAAGGGGCAGGAGGGCGTGGAGGGCCTCCTGGCCGAATCCCGCCTCTTCCAGCAGCCCGGCCCCCGCGTCGGCCAGGGTCACCAGGTAGTTGCAGGCCAGGCACAGGGCGGCGTGGTAGAGCGCCTTGTCGGCGGCTGCCACCTCGACCGGCCGGGCGCCCAGACGCCGGGCCAGCTCCTTGGCGAAGGCCACCGCCTGTGGATCGCCCTCCACGGCGCACACGATCCGCCGGAATAGAGCCCCGTCGGGGCGGGCGAACGTCTGGATGGGATGGAAGGCCACCGCGTACGCCCCCTGCTCCCGCGCCGCTGCGAGCGAGGAGGAGCCCAGGGCGCCGCTGAGATGGAGCGCCACGTCCCCGGGACTGAAGCCGCCGCCCTCGGCCACCTGGCGGCACACCGTCGCCACCGCGTCGTCGGGCACGCTGAGCACTACCGCGTCGGCCCGCCGCGCCGCCTCCGCAGCATCCGTGGTGGCGAACGCGCAGCGGCCCGCTTGCGCACACGCCCGGGCGGACTCCAGCCGCCTGCTGGCCACGGCCACCACCGGTGCCCCGTGGGCGGCCAGCGCGGCGGCCAGACTCCGCCCCACCATTCCCCCGCCGATGATCGCGAACCGCTTCTGCTCCCTCATGCCGGGCGGCATTGTAGCACAAACCCCTGCCCCATGCCCCCCGGCGGCGTCCGCTCACCGCACGACGAACATCACGAACGGGCCGGCCGATTCGGCCAAGTGCAGCTCGGCGAAGCGACGGCACACCCCCAGGGCCGCCTCGTACTCCTCGTCGCCGAAGGTCGCCCTGGAGAGCAAACCCTCCAGCTCCGCCGGCGAATCGGCCCCCGCACGCGCCGCACGGAACAGCCCCTCCACCTTCCCCAGGTCCAGGAAGTCGATGAACACCAGGTCCTCCCCGCCCCAGCCGCACACACCGCACAGGAAGAGCCACGAGTAGGCCCTCCCCGCCAGGCCCTCGAGCCGGTCCCCCCGCACGCGGAACACCTTCCGAATCATCCGCTCCGCCTGCTCCCGCTCGCCGGGGCCCAGCGACGGCCCGCCCTGGCGGGCCAGGAGGCCGATGAGCGACTCGGCCAGACCGCCGACCTCGGCCATCATGGCGTGGGTGTCCTCCGCCGCGTCGATGGCGTTCGTGGTGGAGCCCATCGCCACCCGCGTCACGCACACCACGCGGTGGCCGGAGCGGTCGAGGAACACGGTGCGGATGGCCCGCCGCCCGGCGAGGTGACGCAGTGCCGTGCCCGTGGCGTCCAGGAAGCGGGCGAAGGCCGGCATGTCGTCGCGCACGTGGCCTGCGGCCTGGCGCATGGCGCGCAGGGCGTCGTCGAGGTCGGGGATGCGCCGCACGCCTCCGGCTACGGCCACCCACTGGTCGGAGGGCCGCCGGGTGGCGCTACGGATGAGCCGCGCGGCGAGATCGTACTCCAGGAGCCCCTCGTTCTCGGCCTTCAGAGCGCGGACCAGCTCCTTGGCGGCGGCTTCCGCGGAGCGCTCGCAGACGAAGATGTAGACGAAGGACCCGTCGTCGGCGCGGAGCAGAAACACGGCGCGCTCGGCTCCCGGGCCGGAGAGCTGGAGGCGCTTTCCGACGACCTTGCCCCGGCGGTTCTCGATCTCCATACGGCTCGCCTCGGCCACCGGGCTGGCAGCCGCAATGCTCCCCTCGTAGCGGTCCACCAGCCCGCGCGCCCGGCCGGGGGAACGGCTCCGCCCGCCGTAGGCGGTGATCTCCTTGCCGCCCTTCGCCTCGTAGGTGGCGCGCCAGGGCTGCTCCAGGTCGCTGCGGATGGTCTCCTCGGCGAGGCCCGGCGGCAGCGGCGAGACGCGCGCCGGCTCGATGGGCTTGTGGAGAGGCTGCATCTGCTCGACCAGTGGCCCATAGGTCTCGAGGGGGTCGTCGGCCAGCGAGCTCAGCCCCGTGAGCTGGAAGTCAGGGTGGTAGGGCAGCTCGCTCAGAGTGCCCAGGTGGTCCTGCCGCCAGGCCTCCGAGGCCTGCTTGAGGCTGGGCTCGAGGCCCAGCCACGACCGCCACCGCTCGCAGCCCCGGAGCAGCAGGAAAAGGACCACGAGGAGGGCGCCGGATACCACGACCAGCCCCAGGCGCACGGGCCACCTGCGCTTCCGCCGCGGGGCCTCCTCGCCGCCCTCGGCCGGCGTCGCGGGGGCGCTGCTCGGGGCCTCACTCGGCCAGTCGGACTCCTGCGCCATGGCGTCCTCCTTTCGAGCGGTTGGCACGTGGTCAGTGCGGACGAGCGGCGGAGCCCTCCGCTGTCCTCTAGACGTATCTTCTCCGCGAGCTATTCACAAACACCCACGGGAGCCGCCGCCGGCCTCCGTCCGAGCGACGGGGGCGAAACTTGGCCTTGACAGCCGGACGCCGGCGAACTAGCATGGGCCTCGCGACGGCCAGGGCGTCTCCTCCTCCTGCCAGTGGGCGGAGCCTCGATGGGTGGTAGCCGCGCGCTCGCCTCCGGGCCGGTGCTCGTCGAGCCGCTGGGCCACACGCTGTCGCCGGCGGAAGCCTTCGAGGGCTTCGCCCCGCTGGCCCACGCCTTCTTCATCGATAGCGGCGTCTCCGATCCCCGCCTGGGGCGCTTCTCGTTCCTGGGCGCCGAGCCGGTGGCCGTGCTCTCGGCCTGCGGCCGGGCCATCCGCCTGCGCCAGGGGCCGAGCGAGCGGCGCCGACGGGCAAACCCCTTCCAGGCGCTCCGCGGCCTGCTCCGCCGCCACCGCGTGCCGGGGGTGAAGGCCCCGGTGCCGTTCGTGGGCGGCCTGGTGGGCTACCTGGGCTACGACCTGTGCCACTTCGTGGAGCGGCTGCCTCGGACCACGGTCGACGACATCGGGCTGCCCGACCTCCACTTCGCCCTCTACGACGCGGTGGCCGCCTACGACCACGCCGCCGGGCAGTGGTACGCGGCCTCCCTGAGCGGGGAGGCGGGCGCCGCGCGGGTCGACGCCGTGCTGGCGAACGCGACGCCGGACGAGCGATTCGCCGGCCTGCCCGCGGCCCGGGGTCCCATCCGGGGGAACTTCACGCGGCGGGCCTACCTGGCCGCGGTGGAGCGCACCAAGGCCTACATCGCCGCGGGGGACATCTTCCAGGCCAACCTTTCCCAGCGTTTCGAGACCTCCCTGGGGGTGCCGCCGGCGGAGCTCTATCGGCGCCTGCGGCGGGCCAATCCCGCTCCCTTCGCCGCCTACCTGGCGCTCGACGATTGCGGCGGCGCCGTGCTCAGCAGCTCGCCCGAGCGCTTCCTGCGGGTCGAAGGCCGGAGGGTCGAGACCCGCCCCATCAAGGGCACCCGCCCCCGCGGCAGGAGCCCCGACGAGGATCGCCGCCTGGCCCAGGAGCTCCTGGGCAGCGCCAAGGACGCCGCGGAGCTGACCATGATCGTGGACCTGGAGCGCAACGACCTGGGGCGCGTGTGCGACTACGGCAGCGTGGTGGTCGCCGAGCACAAGGCCCTGGAGGCCTATGCCTCCGTCTTCCACCTGGTCTCCACCGTCGAGGGCACGCTGCACGCCCGCCGCGACCTGGTGCACCTGCTCAAGGCCACCTTCCCCGGGGGCTCCATCACCGGGGCGCCCAAGGTCCGGGCCATGGAGATCATCGACGAGCTGGAGCCCACCCGCCGCAGCGTCTACACCGGCAGCATCGGCTACATGGGGCTGGACGGGACGGCGGACCTCAACATCGCCATCCGCACCATCCTGGTCCGTGGCGGGCGAGCCTTCTTCCAGGTGGGCGGCGGCATCGTGGCCGACTCTGAACCCCAAGCCGAGTACCAGGAGACCCTGGACAAGGGCCAGCGGCTGTTCCGCGCCCTGGGCCACGAGCCCAACCCGACAGCCACGTAGAGGACGCCCATGGCCAGCCGCCAGCTCTTCGTCAGCGTCAACGGACAGGCGACCCCCGCCGCCGCCCCGGCGATAGGCGCCCTCGACCGCGGCCTGCTCTACGGCGACGGCCTCTTCGAGACCCTTCGCGCCTACGACGGCGTGCCCTTCCTGCTCGACGAGCACGTGGCCCGGCTCAACGCCTCTGCCGCGCAGCTGCGGCTGTGCGACCCTCTGGACCCCGATATCCTGCGCGGCGACGTGGTCGAGCTTCTGCGTCTCAACGATCTGGGCGACGCCTACATCCGCATCACCCTGACCCGCGGCGCCCACGCCGGCGTCCTCGAGCTGGAGCCCACGCCCCGCCCCACCGTATCCATCGTCGCGCGGCCGCTCCACCCTCCCAGCCCCCGGCGTTACGAGCGGGGCATCGCCGCCATCGTCGCCGCCATCCCCCAGAGCGCCGACTCGCCCCTGCCCCGCCACAAGACCCTCAACTACCTGGCCAACCTCCTGGCCAGGACCGAGGCCCGCCAGCGCGGCGCCGACGACGCCATCCGGCTCAACACCCGGGGCGAGGTGGCCGAGGCCGCCTCCAGCAACCTCTTCCTCGTCCGCGACGGCAACCTCCTCACCCCCGCCCTCGAGGCCAATATCCTTCCCGGGATCACCCGCCAGGTGGTGCTGCGCCTGGCGCGGGAGGGCAACCGGGAGGTCCACGAGCGCACCGTGCGGCCCGAGGAGCTGGGCGAGGCGGACGAGGTGTTCCTCACCAATTCCATTGTGGAGCTGCTGCCGGTGTGCCGCATCGAGGGCCAGCCCGTCGGCGACGGCCGCCCCGGCCCCGTAACCCGGGAGCTGCACGAGGCTTACCGCCGCCACGTGGCCAACGCCGTCGCGGGCGCCGGGGTCTGAGGCTCGCTCCGCCCCGCGCCACGCCGCGAGCTGTCCAGACGCCGGCGTGAGCGCTCCCCAGCCAAGAAGTTCTGAAGCATAAGCCTTTCTTAAAAGGACACTTACGCTGTAGGTGACGACGTGCCGAGGGCATGAACCCCCGTGGGAGGTGGCGAACGTGCAAGAGTCGGCGTATACTTCTCGATGCGCGGGCCGCGTGGAACGTGCGCCGGCCCCGGCACCCATGGCCTGACAGCGGGGATGGAGATGCGAAGCGAGGGCCACGCGGCGCCGCGACGCCCTCGCGGCGACCGCCGCCGGGCGTTCACCCTCATCGAGCTGCTGGTCGTGGTGGCGGCGATCGCCATCCTGGCCATGCTGCTCTTCGGGGCCCTCCAGCGGGCCCGCCGCCTGGCCCGGGATTCGACCTGCAAGTCGAACCTCTCGCAGCTCTGGAAGGCGACCAACCTCTACGCCAATAACCACGAGGACAGCCTCTTCCACAACACCGCCACCCCCCTCCTGCTCTCCAACCTGGCTTACAAGGACCAGTCGCCCTCGGGATGGGGCTTCCTCTACCCCCACTACGTCGCCGACCACCGCGTCTTCTTCTGCCCCGGCGACCCCGTCCGCGACCCCGCGTGGGCCTACGGCTGGGGCAACTGGGACAGCCCGGACGGCGAAGTCCAGACCTCCTACGGCTACCGCGGACGCCAGGGCCTGGTCGACGACGCCGATACGCCCCTGTGCCTGGCCGACGTGGACTACAATCCCCAGAAGGTCCTCGGCTGCGACTACTACGGCGACGAGACGGCCCCGCCCAACACCCACCACGCCACCCACATCAACCTCCTGCGCTGCAACGGCCGGGTGGTGGCCGAACGCCAGATGCCCGCCTTCGCCGCCGACGCCGAGGTGCTCGAGGAGGCCCTCCGCCTCCTCGACCGCTGACCCCCCGCCCCTTCCCTCAGAACTCCAGGCGGGCGAGCGTGCGCTGGCCGGCGAACATGGGCACCAGGCCGGCCACCAGGCTCACGCCCCCGGCAGCCGCGAGGGAGAGGGCCACGGCGGGAGGCCCGCTGCCCAGGCGAGCCGCGTGCACGGCGTAGGGCGCGGCGGTGAGGACCACCATGGCCAGGACGAAGGTGATGGACAGCAGGAGGTTGAGCGTGCCGCCGAAGCCGGAGACGATCTTCGAGGGGTTCTGCTCCCGCCAGTTGGGGTAGACGGCGCCCAGGCCCACCGAGAGCCCCGAGACGCCGAAGCAGATGAGCACGGTGACCGCGGCGTGGTGGCCGAGGGCCGCCGGCGGCATCTTGAGCATATAGTCGGAGAGCACGATCAGGGGAAGGGTGACGACCAGGGCGGCCAGGAAGGAGAAGACGAACTTGGCCCACAGAATGGTCCGCCGAGCCACGGGAGCCAGGCCCAGCAGCCAGAAGCGCCGACCCTCCAGGCTCAGCAGGGGGAAGATGAAGCGGGTGGTCACCGTGGCCAGCACCAGGCTGGTGGCCGAGAGGTTGAGCAGGGCCGTGAAGTTCTTCCACAGCGGCCGTGCGTCGTGGTAGGAGAAGGTGCGCAGGTTGAGCACGTAGAAGCCCATCAGCCCGAAGAGAATCGCACACTGCGACCACTGGACGGGGTCGCGGACGAACAGCCGCCAGTCCTTGGCCACCAGAAGGCGCAAGGCGGGGGCCCAGCGGGCCGAGGTCCACTGCCCCCGGGCCCGGCGGCGGAGGCTGGAGTGGGAGCGGGCCCGCGACCAAGCCTGGCGCAGCATCCGCCCCGAGGCCCACCAGCACACCAGGAGGGCCATCGCCGCGTTGCTGGCCAGCAGCAGGAAGTAGTAGCCCGTCTCCGCCAGCTCCCCCCGGGCACACCGCACCAGGCCCTGGCTCATCCAGTAGCTGGGCAGGAAGACGTTGCGGGCGAAGCTCATCCGCCCCAACACCCGCCGCATCCACACCTCCGTGAACACGTGGCCCGACCGCACCGCCCCGTGGGCCCAGAAGACCAGCGACAAAGCGATCGCCACCCCCGCCACCACGCTCAGGCCCAGCACCCGCTTCACGCGGTCGGGCAGGTAGCGCGAGAGCACCAGGGCCACCAGCCCGCCCACCGCCGCGGGAACGCACACGAAGGGCACGAAGTAGGCCAGCACCACCAGCGGGTAGTACCAGTGCTCGACCAGCCAGGGGCCGGAGGCCACCAGGTTGGCCACCCACCACCGGGGATGGATCTCGTAGAAAAGCGGGCCGGGGCCCACCGCCGCGTAGTCCGTGCCCACGCTCAGCCCGTAGGCCAGCAGAAGGGGGAAGCCCAGCACCAGAAAGGCCCACGAGCTGAAGGTCAGCGACTCGATGAGCCGGTAGCTGAACACGCTGTGCGATGCCAGGGGGCAGGCCAGCAGGAACTCCGTCTCCTCGCCCCGGAACAGGCTGCCGAAGGAGATGATCGCGTTGCTGAACAGCAGCATGGCCCCCAGGAGCAGGAAGAAGAGGGAGAGCAGCGTCTCGGTGAGAAGCTCCAGGTCGCCCAGGAAGCGGCGGATGAACACGAAGCCGCTGAACGAGGTGGCGAAGATGCCCAGCCAGAACGCCCCCCCGGCCCCCGCCACCACCACCATCTTGAGCAACGAATGGCGGCGAAGCGAGCGCACCGTGTTCGCAACCATCCGCCCCCGCAGCCGGGCCAGCAGCCCCACGTCGCTCACGAGCCTTCGTCCTCTTCTACCAGCAGGGGGTAGCGGCGGCGGACCTCGCCGTCCAGCAGCACCTCCACCCAGTAGATCCCGGGGGCGGGGAAGGCGAGGTTGACGAACCGCGTGACCACCGTGTAGCCGACGCTCTGGGGGTCGAGGGCGAAGCCCAGGTCGCGGCCCTCGGCCACCACCGCGCCCTCGGAGCCAAGCACCCGCGTGCGCTCGACGAACTCCCCCTCCCCGTCGGTCCAGCGGTTCACGACGGTGGCCGCGGGGTGAACGTAGGGGAAGGCGGCGGCGCGGAGGGTCTCGAAGACGCCGATGAACAGGAACTTGCCGCCGGCCTCCTGGCGAAAGTCGTCGCAAGGCACCGAGTACTGAAGCTCGGGCGGCCGCCTGGCGGCCCCCGGCGCCGGCTCCCAGCCTGGGCTCTCGGGGCTCATGGCATGCGGCTCCTCCCCCGCTCAGGTGGGGTAGTCGGCGTTGATGGCCACGTAGTCCTTCGAGAGGTCGCAGGTCCACATGGTGGCCGCGCCGTCGCCGAGGCCCATGTCCAGGCGGAGGGCGACGTGTCGGCCGGCCATCTCGGCGGCCAGCTCCTGGAGGGGGGTATCGGCGGGGGCGCCGGCGGCATAAGCCAGCTTGCGCCCGATATGCAGGGTGGCGACCTGCTCCTGGAAGCTCTCCGCGACGGCGCCGGCGGCGGAGACGAAGCGTCCCCAGTTGGGGTCGCCGCTGTGGAAGGCGCACTTGCACAGCGGCGAGTCGGCGATGCCGCGGGCCGCGGCCAAGGCCTCCTGCTCGGTGGGCGCGCCCACCACGTCGATCCGCACCAGGCGGGTGGCGCCCTCGCCGTCCTCGACCAGCTTGCGGGCCAGGCGGCCGCACAGCTCCGTGAGCGCGGCCTCGAAGCGCCGCGCGGCCCCCGTGCCCGGCTCGACGGGCGCGGCGGCACGCCCGCTGGCCAGGACGAGCACGGTGTCGTTGGTGCTGGTGTGGCCGTCCACGGTCACGCGGTTGAACGTCCGGGCCACGGCCCGGCGCAGGAGCTCGAGGAGCAGCGGCGGGGCGACTGCCGCGTCGGTGGTCAGGAAGGTGAGGGTGGTGGCCATGTGGGGGGCCACCATGCCCGCGCCCTTGGTGGCTCCGCCCAGGGTCGCGGCGGAGCCGCCGAGGTCGCATCGCAGGGCGGCCTCCTTGGGCACGGTGTCGGTGGTCATCAGGGCGCGGGCGAAGCGGGCGCCGGCGTCGAGGGACGATTGGAGCTGCCCGGCGGCAGCTTCCACGCCCCGCAGCAGCCGCTCCATGGGCAGGAGGCGGCCGATGATGCCCGTGGACGCGACCAGGAAGTTGGCGGGCTCGAGGCCCAGGGCATCGGCGGCGGCCGCGGCGGTGGCCTCGGCGTCCTGGAGGCCCCGCTCGCCGGTGCAGGCGTTGGCGTTGCCGCTGTTGACCACCGCGGCACGCACCAGGCCCTGGGCCAGGGTCTGGCGGCTCCACCGCACGGGTGCCGCGGCCACGCGGTTGGTGGTGAACGTGGCGGCCGCGGTGCACCCCGGCTCGCCCACCAGGAGGCCGAGGTCGTCGCCTCCGCTGTCCTTGATGCCGCAAGCCACGGCGGCGGCGCGGAAGCCCTCCGCCGCCGTCACCCCTCCGGGCACATCGTCCCACCGCGCGTCCACCGGCTGGGCTCCAATCACGCGAACGCCCCCACTCCAGGCCGGGGACCGTCCCCAGGGCTGGGAGCGGCCGCACCGGGCGGGGATTCTAGCCGCGGGGCCGCCGTTTGTCAATCCGCGTTCGCCACTGGTCACGACGGGACCCGGGTGCTATAATGGGCAGACGGCTCGCGGCGCGCCTGTGGCGTATGGACGGCCCGCGAGCAGGGGCGGGGACCCCGCGTCGGGCCGGGGGCCCGGGCAACGCCGGGAGGGGCCAATTTTTACTTGACTTTGCGGCGGTCGGAACTATAATCGCCGCTACCTGAGCGCCAACCCCTCCCGACCGTAAACCGCAGGAGGTCTTGGGCATGAGCCTCATCGGCAAAGTCTTTGCGGTGATCAGCCTTGTCGTGGCGGTCTTCTACACGGGCATCACCTCCGCCTTGGTCTCCCTCCAGGAGAACTTCAAGCAGAAGCTCGTGGAGGCCAAGGAGGATTTCAAAGAGGACAAGGAGGAGCTCGACAGCCGGATCAAGGGCCTCACCGCAGACAAGAAACGCCTGGAAGCCAACCTGGAGACCGTCACCGCCGACCGGGACAGCCTGAAAGCCCAGGTGCGCAACCTCGAGCACGACTGGGAAGCCGCCACCAACGCCTACATCGTGGCCAACCGCCTGGTCCAGGACCAGGAGGACGAGATCGCCAAGCTCAACGAAGAAATCCGGCGATACCACCAGAACTACCAGGCCAAGGAAAACGTCAACACCGAGCTGCGCCGGAAGATCGACGAGCTGGAGACCAAGCTGGCCGACATGACCCAGCAGCGAAACACCCTCCAGGAAAAGCTCGCCGTCCGCGAGAAAGAGCTCACCAACGTGACCCAGGACCTGGCCCGCGTCACCGAGCGCTACTCCTACGCCAACTCCCTGCTGGTCACCTGCAAGGAGCGCTACCCCGACGTCTACGCCGAGCTCATCGGCGAGAAGACCATCAAGCCCCCCAAGCTCATCCGGGGCAAGGTCACCGCCGTGGACCATCCCCTCGGCCTGGTGGTCATCAACGCCGGCGAGCGACAGGGCGTGCAGAAAGGCTACGAGTTCATCGTCTCCCGCGGCGACCGCTACATCGGCAAGGTGAAGGTCGACGAGGTCTGGCCCGACGACGCCGCCGCCCTCTACGTCCGAGGCGAAATGGTCAAGGACGAGCAGGTCGAGGTCGGCGACGATGTGACCACCAAGCTGCTCGTGCAGCCCTAGCCCCCGCGCCGGGCCTCTCCCGCTCCCGACCGGGCAGGGCCGGCCACCCGTCGAGCCCGCCGCACCGCAGGCCGCTCCTGGAGGAGCCCGCCCATGGCACGCGTCAAGCCCCGTCCCAACGTCTACGCCCTGATGCCCGTCCTGGCCACCCTCATCATGGGCGTGGGCATCTACTTCACCTGGCAGGAAGTCGCCCCCTACACCCGGGAACTGGAGCCCAAGGAACGCCCCGAGCAGCGCCTGCCCTACGTCGAAGACAGGACGCCCAAGGCCAAGAAGGACGACAAGGCCAAGGCCACCGAGAGCGACACCGAGCCTGGCGGCGAGCGCGATGAGGGCCCCGCTCCCACCGAGGCCCCCGATGCCGGGCCAGCCCCCGGCGGCGGGCCCGAATAGGCCCCGCACCGCACGCCGGACCAGCGACCACCCACCCCGCCCCTGCGAATCAGAGAGCGGCGTGCATGTACATCCTTGACCGCCTCTGGAGCCTCTTCTCCCAGGACATGGGCATCGACCTGGGCACCGCCAACACCCTGGTGTGCCTGCGGGGACGCGGCATCGTGCTCATGGAGCCCTCCGTCGTCGCCGTCAAGAAGGGCACCAACAAGGTGCTGCTCAACGGCAGCGCCGTGGGCGACATGGCCAAGGCCATGCTGGGACGCACCCCCGGCAACATCGAGGCCATCCGCCCCATGAAAAACGGGGTGATCGCCAACTTCGACATCACGGAGCGGATGCTCAAGTACTTCATCAACAAGGTGCACAACCGCCGCTGGGGCTACCGCCCGCGCCTGGTCATCTCCGTGCCCTCGGGCATCACCGACGTGGAGAAGCGAGCCGTATACGCCTCCGCCGACCGCGCCGGGGCACGCAGGGTCTACCTCCTCGACGAGCCCAAGGCCGCGGGCATCGGCGCCGGCCTGCCCATCACCGAGCCCACGGGAAACATGATCGTGGACATCGGCGGCGGCACCACCGAGGTCGCCGTCATCTCCCTCGGCGGCGTCGTCACCAGCCAGTCCCTGCGCATCGCCGGCGACAAGATGGACGAGGCCATCATCCAGCACATGAAACGCACCTACAACATGGACATCGGCCCCCGCATGGCCGAGGACATCAAGGTCAAGATCGGCTCCGCCTTCCCCATGGAGGAGGAGCTGACCATGGAGGCCAAGGGCCGCGACTTCATCACCGGCCTGCCCCGCCGCGAAATCATCTCCTCCGAGGAAATCCGCGAAGCTCTCCGCGAGCCCGTCGCCGCCATCGTCGAGGCCATCCGACTCACCCTCGAACAGACCCCCCCCGAGCTCTCCGCCGACATCTTCGACCGCGGCATGGTCATCGCAGGCGGCGGAGCCCTCCTGCGCGGCATCGACAAGGCCATCTCCCGAGAGACCGGCCTCCAGGTGACCATCGCCGATGACCCCCTCACCGCCGTCGCTCGCGGCACAGGAGCCGTCCTCGACGACCTCACCCGCATGAGCGGAGTCCTGGAGAGCAGCGACAGCGAGTACTGAGAGGCCGCCTCCCTGCGGCCCCGTCCCCATGGCCCTCCACCTCCGCCCCACCACGCGCAACCGCCTGCTCGCCGCAGCACTCCTCGCCGCCTGCATCCTGTCCGTCGCCTCCCCCGGCCCCTGGCAGCACGCCCTGCGCGGCAGGGCCCGGCGCGTGGCCCGGCCCCCCCTCCGCCTCTTCGCCGCCAGCCACGACGGGCTGCGCCTGGCCCTCGACCGCCTGGCCGCGCTGTGGAGCAACGCCGACCGCCTGCGCCGCCTCGAGGACGAGAACCGCGCCCTGCGCGAGGCCCTCGCCCGACAGGCCGACGAGCTGCGACACGCCCAGGCCCGCCTCCGCGACTTCTCCCGCTTCGAGGACTTCCTCAGCACCTCCCTCATGCGACCCCTCCGCATCCTCCCCGCGAACGTGCTCGCCGCCGACGCCTCCCCCTGGCGCCACACCCTCGTCATCGACCGCGGCTCCCGGGATGGCGTCCGCGTCGGCGACCCCGCCCTGTGGGGCCATTCCATCGTGGGCACCGTCGTCGCACGCCGTCCCGCCGCAGCCACCGTCCGCCTCATCACCGACAGCCGGGCCGGCCTCAAGGTCCGCGTGGCGCGCACCGGCGACGTGGGGCTCCTCAGGGGCGTCTCCGAGCCCCACGGCCTCCTGCGCCTCAAATGGGTGAGCCTCCACCCCGTCGAGAAGGACGACCTCATCGTCAGCTCGGGGCAGAACCCCGCCATCCCCCCCGGCCTGCTCGCCGGCCAGGTCGCCTCCGCCTCCCCAACCCGCACCCCCCACTTCTACGAAGTCCGAGTCCGCCCCCTGCTCGACTTCGCCCGCCTCACCGAGCTCCTCGTGGTCGTCTACCAGACCGACGACGCCCAGGAGCTACTCGAGGACGACGCCGCCGAGGCGCCCGACTAGGCCCCCTGCCCCCCTCGCGGCCTCCCGTGCGCCAAAGCGCACAGAAAACCGAGGACTATGAAGCCCACTTCAGATTGTGACGAATTGCACAAAGTCTCGCCCCGCAATACAAGGGCTTGCAAATACTGTGGTTACGAAACTCCGCCCCGTCCCGAGACAGAACCGGCACGCGGTTTGCTCCAACCAGACATGCAACAAGCAACTGGGATCCGCGAAAGCGAAAACAACTCAAAAGTGTCCTCGGTGCGACTAGCAACCCGTGCCCTCAACATCACCGAGGCGAGGGCAGCTCCCAGACCCTGACAGGTGCCCCCTCCCCACCTAGTGGGTCTGAGCTGCCCTCTTACTTTTAACGCCGCCCCCCTCCCCAGGCCTTCGTCGCCCACACCAACGCGGCCCTCACGCCGCACCGACCCCTGGCCGCGCACTCCGCCGGCCCGGCCCCCAAGCCGGAAGCTCGCTTCATACCGGGCCGGGGCCCCGGAAGACGCGGCCCGTCGTCCCCCCCCCCGCGGCCCGTGCCCGAAGCTCCGGCCGGGCGGGAGGCCCGCTCGGGCACACGCCCCCTCCCGTCCCGCGCCGACCCTGCCGCTACGCGCCGAACGGGTCCGCCGGCGGGTCCAGGAGACGGCCTGTGTCCTAAGTCGTTGCACAGCCACGCCCTGGGGTGTGGCTGGTCCGTCGCGTCGGTCGCCACGGCAGCCTCGGGCACGGGGCGGAGCGATTTTTTTGAAAAAATTTGGCGAAGTGTAGGAAAGTTCCACACACCTACCCCCTGGTTGCATGCCTTAGTAGTAGAGGGCAAGATCGAGCCCGTGGCCCGCCTCGGGACGCGCGGCCTCCCTCGCCGCCGAGTCGCTTCCGGGTCCCGCACGCGCACGCCGGCTCCGCCGGCCACCGCGGCTGGAGCGGGCCCGGCGCCCGCCGGCGGGCCGGTGCCCCGCGCCACTGCGTCGCTCTACGGGGCTCCTGGGGGCCTTCTCGGGCAGATTTGCGCGCAAGGTATCCTGGGTCGCGCCGGGGCTCTAGCGTCGCTAGGCGGGCATTCTGCGGCGTCTGGTTTTTCGGACATATAACTGTATATGTGGGTGAGGGTTACGACGGCGCATGGGGGCCGTTCGAGCCGCGGATCGACGTAAGTCAAGGTTCTGCCTCGCGGCTCCTCGCGCTCGTCGCTCGGCCTCGGCTCGGCCGAGCGGCGTGCCCGGTCCGCCTCGCCTGGGCTGGCGGGGCTCGCTCCTTCGGTGCCGCCGGGCGGTCAGCGGGGCAAGCCGGCCACGGCCTCGACCTCGACCCGCGCGTCCCTGGGCAGGCGGGCCACCTGGACGCAGGCCCGGGCCGGCGGCCGCTGGGGGAAGAAGGTGGCGTAGACCTCGTTCATGGCGGCGTACTCCCCCAGGTCGGCCATGAAGACGGTGGTCTTGACCACGTCGGCGAGGGAGCCGCCGGCCGCCTCGACGATGCTGGCCACGTTGCGCAGCGCCTGGCGGGTCTGCTCGGCGATGCCCTCCGGGACTGCCCCGCTGCGGGGCTCGATGGGCACCTGGCCGGCGACGAAGAGCAGCTCCCCGCAGCGAACGCCCTGGGAGTAGGGGCCGGCGGGCTCGGGGGCGGCGGACGCGACGACGACCTGCTTGTCCATGTCGCTCTCCTGGGGGACGGGGGAGGCGCGGGTGGCGGGCTCAGCTCGCCAGTTCGCTCTCGTCGATGGAGCGGGCGAGGTCGCCGACGCGGATAGGCCCCAGCTGGGGCATTCCCGAGAGCTGGGACCGGTCGACGTTCAGGGCGCTCTTGGCGGCGGGCCCGCCGTCGAGCATGGAGACGGCGACGAGCTCGGCGCTGAGGGTGTGGGTGCCGCGGTCCTCGGGGCTCTCGGGCTGGCGGGGCCTGGGGGTGAAGGCGCGGCACACGGCGAGCTTCTCCTGGGGATGGGTGGCCTGGACGTAGCCCTTGACGGCCTCCCAGGAGCCCAGGGACTCCCCCGTATCGGGGTCGGTGACGTCCTCCACCGGGGCGTAGATGCAGAAGAGCATGCCCTGGGCGACGCCGTGGGCGCGCCCCACGTTGAGCACCACGGTCTGCTCGTCGAGGATCTTGGCGACTTTGCCTTCGATGGGTTCGGCCATCGGTGCGGTCCCCCTGTTCAGGTGTAGCGGCGACCGGCGCATTATACCACGCCCGGCCGCGCTGTCGACCGGGGATTGGGCTTCGGGACGGCGCGGTCCGCCGTTCCCTTGACGCGGCGCGGCGCCGCCCGTATGCTGATGTCGGCGGGGGAGGCGTGCTACGAGGGGCTCCGGCGGTGGCAAGGCGGCGAAAGAGGGTGCGGCGTATGCTGTGGATGGTGGTGGGGGCGGTGGCCGCTCTCTACCTGTCGCTGGTCGCCGCGGTGTGGTTCCTCCAGGACCGCCTGGTCTATTTTCCCAGCCGCCTGGTGGCCCAGACGCCCGACCGTGTGGGCCTGGCCTACGAGGAGGTCGCCCTGCACACCGCGGACGGGGTGGAGCTGGCCGCGTGGTTCGTGCCCGCCCAGGATGCGCGGGGGGTGGCGCTCTTCTGCCACGGCAACGCGGGCAACATCTCGGACCGGCTGGACACGCTGGGGGTGCTGCACCGCGTGCGGCTGAGCGCCCTGCTATTCGACTACCGCGGCTATGGGGAGAGCCAGGGACGGCCCAGCGAGGAGGGGACGTATCGGGACGCGGAGGCGGCGTGGCGCTACCTGGTGGAGCGGCGGATGGTCTCGCCCCACCAGATCGTGGTCTTCGGCCGCTCGCTGGGCGGTGCCGTGGCGACCTGGCTGGCCAGGGAGCAGACCCCCCGCGCGCTGGTCCTGGAGTCGGCCTTCACCTCGGTGCCCGACATCGCCCGCAAGCACTACTGGTTCCTCCCCGTGGAACTCGTCTGTCGCTTCGAGTACGACACCCTGGACCATCTCGGGGGCGTGCGCTGCCCCGTGCTCATCGTCCACAGCGCCGAGGACGAGCTGGTGCCGGAATCCCACGGTCGCCGGCTCTTTCAGGCGGCCCCCGGGCCCAAGCGGTTCCTGGAGATCACGGGCTCCCACAACGAGGGCTTCCGGGAGACGGGGCAGGTGTACATCGACGGGCTGGACGCCTTCCTCACGGAAGTGCTTGGCAGGTGAGGCCTTGGCGGCGGTCCCGGCGGCTCAGCGGCTTCGCCGGCGCCGGCGAGCCGCGGCCGCCGCCCCCAGGCCCAGGAGCAGCAGGGAGGAGGGCTCGGGGACGATCCGCACGGTGAAGGGGACGCTGAGGTAGATCGAGCCGTCGGGGCTCTGGCCCGCCTCGCCGAGCCAGAGCCAGTGGCTGGCGGGGTCGAAGACCTGCATCAGGCCGGCCGCGGAGGCCCAGGGATCGGCGTCCCAGCCGCCCTGGGAGAGGGCATAGGTCATGGGGTCGGCGAAGCCGGTGTAGTTGGCCCGCCACAGGAGTTGCTCGGTGAGGAGCTTTCGCTCGCCGGTGGCCTCGAAGGCGTACCACTCGGGGAGCTCGAAGTTGGCCATCAGGCCGGCGTGGCCGGGGCCCGCGTTGGTGCCCACGACGTGGAGGTAGAGGGGTTGCTCGACGGGGACGAAGAAGTCCCAGCCCTCGGGCGTCGCCCAGTCCATGCTCCCGCCGTGATTGGCCCCGATGGGCGTGCCCAGCACGCTGTCGTCGGTGCTGAGGAAGAACTGGTAGGCGTTGTCGCAGGTCAGGACGCCCCGCACGAGCACCTCGCCCGGGGGGTTCGGCGGGGGCTCGACCAGCTCGTTGGTGAAGCCGTAGAGGTGCCAGGACTGGTTGCCGTAGGTCTGTCCGAAGGTGATGGTGGCCTGTTCGCTCTCGGCGACGAACTCGTAGGAGAGGGCGTAGGCCTGTCGGTCGTCGGAGAATCCCACGGAGGTGGCGTGGTTCTGGTCGACGGTCACCTGGTTGTCGAACGTCCCGTCGCCGTCGACGTCGAAGCCGATGATCGCCTCGCGCACCGAGCCCGGGTCCCACTGGCGGGCGAACAGGCGGGCGTCGTAGCGCCCGCCGGGCAGGAGGCCGGAGAGGGTAATGGTGGCCTGGCCGCCGGGAGAGTTGTGCCCGTTGTAGAGCATGTCGCGGAAGAGGTCGACGACCTCGCCGCTGACGTTGTGGCCGTCGTCGCCGCCGTGCTCTTGCCGGCTGCCCGAGGTTACCGTCCAGTCGAAATTGGACAGGGGCAGCGAGCCGGTGCGCAGCTGCGTGAAGCGCACGTCGTTGACCACCGCCGCGGCCCGTGTCCCCCCATCCAGGGTGTGGGTGTAGCGGCGGGAGAGGTCGATCTCGGAGTCCACCTCGCTGGTGATGGGCACGAAGCGGACCGTGCCCTTGGGCGGCGGCGGAGGGCCGAAGACCTCCGGGGGCGCCGTGCCCGTGGCCAGGGCCCGCACCTGGTCGTTGGAGAGCCGCTGGTCGTAGACGGCCACGTCGTCGAGCAGGCCGTCGAAGACCTCGCTGCCGCCCCAGGAGTAGGAGCCGATGGTCAGGCCGCCGCCGGTGTCGGCGATGGAGCTCTTGGTCGTGTCCATCTGCCGCGCCAGGTTGCCGTCCAGGTAGAAGCGCACTTTCTGGTCCGCGAAGTCGACCGTGGTGGCCACGTGATGCCAGGAGCCCGAGGGCGGGGTGACGCCGGAGGGATGGAGCTGGTGGCCCGTCCCGTCGTTGAGCAGCAGCCAGAGCTGGCCGCCGGAGGCGTCGACGCGGAATCGGTAGGCGTCGTTGGAGTCCTTGGCCACGATGTTGCGGTTGCCGGAGAAGCTGGGGCCGTCGCCGTGGAGCCAGGCGGCGATGGTCAGGTCGCCGGTCAACGAGAGGCTGGGCGAGTCGGGCACCCGCACGACGTCGTCGCCCCCGTCGAAGTGGAGGCAGAAGTCGCCGGGCGCGCCCGTGTGCCCCGGCTCCCACTCCCCGTCGCTCATGTTGGCCAGCGTGCCGTGGTTGAGGTAGCCCGAGCCGTCGTGCGCCGTCAGGCCCGTGCCCTCGTCGAAGCTCCAGTAGCCGACCAGCCCCGCTCGCGCCCCGGGCGCCGCCAGCGCCATAGCCAGCGCGACGAGCCACGCGGCCTTTCCTCGGCGCCGATGGATTGCAGCGCGTCTCATCGTCCGACCTCCTGAAAGCAGCAGCGACCTCTCGGCCCTCTTCGGCGTAGGCCTTCAGACCGTACCCTCTTATGCGGCGGCAAACTTCGTGCCGGTCCGAGACAAACCAGCCCTGGCGCCCCGCCTTGGCCACAAGTCTCGTATTCAAGGTGGCTTGCGGCTGCGCGCCGGTCGCTAGGGGGCCCGGGCGCGGGCTCGGCGGGGCGGGGCGCATGTTGCGAGACGTCCACATGCGATCCGCCCGATCGCCCTAGGTTGTTGCCCCCGCAGCGCTTCGGGATGTTGACGCTCGTCAACGCGCCCGGGCCGGATGCAACATGCCGGGCCGCCGCCCCGGCCACAAGGGCTTGCCTGTGCCGCGCTTGACGGCTCGCTACCAATCGTGTAGACTTCACATGGTGGCCGGTGCGGGTCGCCGCCGAAGGGACATGGAGAGTCCAGAGGCCCTATCCCGTCCACGCGGCGTCCGTGGTAGAGAGCCATTCCCCGACAGCCCGTTCCCCCGGCTTCCGCGGCCTCCGGTATCGGGGCCGCTGCGCTCACCTCCAGCGGACCGGGTCACGCGCCATGCCGAAGCCACGCCTGAGGGGCTACGAGGTCCTGGAGCCCATCGGAAACGGCGCGGGAAGCGTCGTCTTCAAGGCTCTGGAGGTGCGCAGCCAGCGGCTGTGCGCCATCAAGCACGTGAGCCGCCAGACGGTGCAGGCCATCGAGAGGGCGCGGCGACAGGCCCGCACGGGCACCTCCCGGGTCGGCAAGCACGCGCGGCTCGACTTTCGGGGCTTCTTCGACCAGGTGCGCAACGAGTACCGCGTGCTTCGCTCGCTGAGCGATACCTCGCCGCACATCGTCCAGGTCTACGACCTGGTGACCCTTCGCCGCTTCTTCCGCCTCCAGGGCTACGACCTGGTGATGGAGTTCATCGAGGGCACCAGCTTCCGCGAAGAGCGCGACTACCCCATGGCCGACATCGTGCGCTTCTACCGCGAGGCGGCTTCGGCCCTGGCCTTCCTCCACGCCCACCGCATCCTCCACGCGGACATGAAGCCCCACCACATCTTCATCACCCGCGAGGGGCACGTGAAGATCCTGGACTTCGGGCAGAGCCGCTTCTTCTCCGACCCCCCGGGCCGCATCCAGGGCACGGTCGACTTCATGGCCTACGAGCAGACCAAGGGCAAGCCGGTCGACGTGCGCACCGACGTCTACGGCCTGGGAGCCACCATGTACTGGGTGCTCACCGGCCAGAGCAACCGCCCGGCGCTGAGCGGCATGAGCGGCGGCGCCGGCTTCACCGTGGGCTATGCCGGCCGCGCCGACAGCATCCGCGACAAGAATCCCGAGTGCCCCCCGGGACTGGAGGACCTGGTGCTCAAGTCCTGCCAGCGACGCCCCGAGAAACGCCCCCAGTCGATGAACGAGGTGGTCTCCCGCCTCGACGCCCTGCTCAAGGCCATCCCTGCCAGCTAGCCCGCGCGGCTCGCCCCGCCCATCGCCGCGAGCCCCACGCGGGAGCCGGCCCGTCCCGACGGTCGGCCCGCGCCCCAGCGGGCCGAGAGGCTGGCTGGAAGGTCCAAGGGTAGAGTCGGCGGCTCGCGCCGCCGCTGGCGAGGCGAGATCAGCTCTCGGGGCACGTCGGCGGCGCCGCCCGAGGCCGCTTCGTGGCTTCCAGGGCAGCCAGGGCGCGGTGGACTTCGGCCCGCTGGCCCGAGGTGAGCCGCTGCCCCCCGTAGCGCACCCGGCAGAAGGCCTCGGTGAGGGGGCGCACCGGCGCGAAGGGCTCGCCGCCCGCAGCCACCACCGCGCTCGCGAACTCCACGGGCGTGACCGACGGGCCGCGGCGGAACCCCCGTCGCCGCAGAATGTCGTCCATCTTCCGATAGAAGCCCACCGTGGGCCGCCCCCCCCGACCGCGCCGCCTCTCGCCGCGGCGCAGCCTGCCCGCCAGCGCGTAGGCCCCGAAGGCCACCCCCGCCAGGGCGGCCAGCGCGGAGAGCAGGAAGAAGACCACCTGGAGCCCACCCGAGTAGCCCGACTCGATGAATAGCCTGCCCCGTCCCCACAGCGAGGGCAGGGAGCTGGGCAGTTGGGAGAGGAAGTAGCTCATCGACTGGGCCAGCTTGCGCTGGTCCTGACGGGAGTAGTTGACCACGTAGGAATTCCACCACAGCCGCAGGGCGGCCAGACGGCGGGAGAGGCTGGCCAGCCAGGCCTTCTCCGCCGGCCGGCGGGTCACGTAGGCGGGCGTGGGGTCGAAGGCCACCCAGTCGCGCACCGCGGGAATGAAGACCTCGGCCCACGCGTGGGCGTGGCGCTGGCGGATGACGTAGAACTTCCCGTACTCGTTCCACTCCCCGCCGGAGAAGCCGGTGGCCATCCGCGCCGGGATGTCCAGGGTGCGCAGGAGCAGCACCATGGCCCCCGCGAAATGCTCGCAATGGCCCTGCCGCCGGTGGAACAGGAAGTCCTCCAGGGGGTCTACGTCGCGCCGCCGCCGGCCCGCCGACAGGCTGTAGCTGTACCGGGTGTAGAGGAAGTCGCGGACGGCGCGGGCACGGTCGTAGACCTGCCGCGCGGTAAAGTCCTGCACGATCTCCTCGGCCAGCTCACGCACCCGGGGGCCGAGGGTCTCGGGCACCTGCGTGTAGTCCGCGCTGCGCCGCCGGGTGTAGGCCGCGGGAGGGTAGGCGGCGGGCCGCCGCAGCGTGCTCTCCTTGTACCTGGGAATGCGCGACCAGGCGACGTAGCGGAGGCTCACGCCGCCGCTGCGCGCGGTCTTGAACGTGCCGCTGCTCATGTGGTATTGCACGTCCTCGAGATTCGAGGAGTCGGCGTCCAGGCGCTGGAGATTGGGCAGGTAGAAGAGCACGCGGGAGGCCACGGGCTCGAGGGTGACCTCCTGGACCACGTGACGGCCGTCCTGGGGGGGCGGACGGTCGGGGTAGGGCAGCGAGCGCAGGTCGTAGTCCTCGATGAAGCCGCGAGTGGTCCACGTCGCGCCCTGGTAGGTGTCGAGGGTCACCCCCCGCAGGCGGAGGGGGAAGTCGGCGGCTTTGATGGGCTTGCCGTTGCGCCGCAGGGTCACGTGCATCACCACCTGGGGGTTGTCCAGGATGCTGGCCAGGTCGCCGAACCGCACGCGGTCGCTGAAGCCCCTGAGGCGCTCGCCCTTCTGCACCGGCGGAATCTGGAGAATCTGGAGGCCGAAGCGGGGAAAGTACATGAACACCAGCACCGTGAGCGCCAGCTCGGCCAGGGCCACCACCCCGGCGCCGGCCAGCAGGCGGGAGCCCACCCGCACCTCGCGGAGGTGCGATTCGCTCAGCAGGCCGTTGCGCTCCAGCTCGCAGCGCAGGTTGAACAGCTGGAGGGTCACCACCCCGGCGGGCAGATAGATGGCGAAGCAGGCCCCGAAGGCCAGGTCCACGCTCAGCACCCCGGCCACGATCATCTGGAGGAGGCTGAGCAGGGCCAGCCAGCCGTAGTTGCGGTTGGTCCGCTCGTTGGTCAGCCAGATGAGCTGCACGAGGATGAGGAAATGGGCCGCGGGCACCAGGACGGAGCCGGTGCTGATCACCTCGGCGATCACGGCCTGGATCACCAGCAGCACGCCGACGGCGATGAAAGCCGGGCGCAGGTGCCACGAGGGGCGCACCGTGCGCAGCACCACGCAGCAGGCGAAGACGAACAGACCGCCGAAGAGCCACGTAGGGGAGCCCAGGGCGAGGCCCACGGCCGCCAGGCCGGTGCCCACCAGCACGAGAATCGAGGCGCGGAATGGCCGCTCCAGGCCCATCGCTGCCCTCCGTGCCTACTCCTGCCACACCACCCGCGGCCGCTCCGCCTCCTCGCTGACCACCTTCACCGCGATGTCCCGAGTGCACGAAGGGAGGGTCACCACGAGGCCCCCGTCATCCGTCTCCACCGTGCTCCGCTGGACCACCTTCCCCTCGTGGGTATCCCACACTTCGACGCGGAAGGCGCCGCCCAGCATGCCCTCCAGCTTCACCCGCCGCTCGGCGTAGAGCAGGGGGCGGCCGGCGTGCTCGGGGCGCTGGATGCGCCCCTCGTCGTAGACCCACAGGAAGGCCTGGCTGGGGCATACCAGCCCCTGGACGTTGGCCCAGGCGTCCTTGCCCACGGCGACGCGCTCGCGGACCACCTGGTAGTCCCTGCCCCGGCGGTCCACGCCCCGCGCGAACTCGGCCAGCGCCGCCCAGTGGTGGTAGAGGTCGTTCTTCTCGATGTAGGTATCCCACCACCAGGGCATGGCGTTGCCCGCCAGCGGGGTGCAGAAGGCCAGCCAGAGAGCGGCATGGAGCTGCACCCCTTCGGTATCGTGGAGGTCGTCGGAGGGCTTGTGGCCGCGGGAGAATTCGCCGATGAACACCGGCTTGCGCAGCTTGCGGTAGCGCACGTAGCTGTCGTGGATGTGCTTGGCCGCGTCGGGGGCGTAGAAGTGGACGGGCACGAAATCGATGTCGGCCAGCTCGAAGAGCTGGAAGCAGCGGCTGGAGTTGGACACGCTGGTGGTCACCAGGTGGCGGTGGACGTCGATCTTCTTGAGGTAGGCGGCCATCTCCCGGTGCCAGTCCACCACGTCGCTGTCGCGGTCGGCGCGGGCCAGGTCGACCTCGTTCCACAGCTCCCAGGCGAAGACCGCCGGCGAGTGGCCCCAGCGGGCGACCACGTAGTCGAGGAACCGCTTGTGAAGGTCCTTGGCCGCGGGGAGGGTGAAGAAGTCGCCGGGCCACTGGCACGGGCCTCCGTTGGCCGCGTTGTAGGGGTTGTTGTCCCACTCGCCATCGTGCATCCCGTGGTGTCGGAAGACCAGTTGCACGTAGATGCCGCGGCGGAGGCACTGGTCGAGCAGGTCGTCGAGGGCCTTGGCCGTGCGCAGGTCGTACTTCCCGGGCTCCAGCGGCTCCTCCAGGCGGAGGCTCCAGGGGCATAGCCAGATGCGCACGTAGTTGCCCCCGTAGTCCTCGATCCTCTGGAGGAACCGGGTGAAGTTGGAGGCCCAGCACACGTTCTGGCCGAGGGGGTAGTAGAAGGAGCCGTCGTCGAACTCGAAGTAGCGGGGATCGTCGCGGGCGATGCGGATGAATCCCCGGCGGTCGGCCTTGTGCTGGCAGTGGAAGGGGAGGGTCTGGGAGGTGGCCGTGCCGCCTGCGTCCTCCACGGTCACGTCGTAGCGCCACTGGCCCACCTGGTCGGGGGTGAAGCGGATCTTCCAGACCGGCTGCCCCGCCTCGTCGGTGTCGTAGACGAAGCCGTGAACCTCCCGGCTCTCGCCCGAGGGAGAGAGGAAGGTGGCCCGCAGGTCCACCTCCGAGCGGTCGAAGTAGTCCTGGTAGTCGGCCTGGAAGTCGACCGTGAGCTCGAGCGTCTCGTAGCGCTCGACCGCGCGTGCGCTGGCGGCCACCTGGTCGATCACGGGCTTGGTCGTCAGGCCCAGCTCCTCGGCGGGCCGGTCGAAGCGCAGGTTGTCGATGTAGACCGTGCCCTCCTTCTGGCCCTTCTCGCCGAAGATCAGGCTGATGCGGCTCACCCGGTCGCGATTCCAGTCCCACGAGGTGCCATAGGCCCCGGCGGAGGCGGAGGTGAAGTCGGCGAGGCGGAACTCCACGTCGCGGTTCCAACCGGCCTGGATGGGCCTGGGGGGACAGGTGAACAGCGTGGTGTCGAAGCCCGCCCGGAAGCCCAGCCGCAGCTCCAGCGGCCCCGCGTCGTTGTAGACGTCGACGAGGAAGGCGCGAGCCCCGCTGAGGTCCAGGCTCACCTCCCGGCGGAGCTCGAAGTTGCCCTTGCCGTAGGCCTTGAAGGCGGCGCGGAGGGCCTGCTCGCCCTGGGAGGCGCGGTCGGCGACCACGGAGAGCTTGGCGTCGTCGGCCGCGCTCTCCACGGCCCACTGGTTGCCCCGCTCGAAGCCGTCGAAGAGCCGGAACGTGTAGGCCGCCACCGTCGCGGTCGGCGCCGTCGTCTCGCCCTCCGTCTCGGCTTCGTAGGAGGGGTAGGTAGAGGCGTCCTCGCTCGAGTAGTCCCACGACGACGTGCCGGTGTCCGAGCCCGTGCCCTCGGTGCCCGAGTAGTCGGGGGCGCCGTATCCCGTATCGTCCTGGGTGCTGGCCTCGCCGCCGGTCCCATCGTCGTCGCCGGTCCCGTAGTCGGCGCTGCCGGTCCCGTAGTCGGCGCCGGTCCCGGAGGAGCCGCCCGCGGGCTCCGACTGCCAGGAGGGCGCGTCCGTGCCGCCCTGGCCCGAGGTATCATAGGTGCTGGTAGAACTGGGGGTACGGGAGGTCGCGGAGCCCGATTCGTAGCCGGCGCTGTAGGAGCCGGGGTCTGGTTCCGCAGGGCTCTCGGCGGGCGTGGCCTGCTCCCCCGGCTCATCCGCGCTGGCGGAGCGGGGCGTGCCGCTCGAGGGGCTGGCCTGGGCGGGACTTGTGGCGGCGGCCGTGGCTTCCCACTGGGGCTCGTAGGAGGTGGGCTGCTTGCTCGGCCGGCCGACCCACGAGGCCAGGAGGACGAGCAGGAGGGCCAGCGGGAACCAGGCGGAGGAGCGGGAGATCATCTGGGATCGCCTCCTCACGGTCGGGGAGAATGCAGGTCGGCGAGCGAAACAGGGCGCAACGCGCCTAGGGTATTGTAGCCGGAAAGCGCCGCGCTTTCAATCGCTTCGCCGCCCACGTAAAGTTGAATGCTGCCGCCGGTTGCGTATAATCCTAAATGGGGGAGCGTCCTTGCGGCGGCGGCGCCGTCGCGTGTCGCCACGTCGACCATCCCGGGAGAGTGTCCTTGAGTCTGCACGAGGACGATACGGTCGAGACCCAGGCGCCGCCGGTTCGGGCCCGCCGCTCGCCCTGGGCGGGGGCCCTTGTCCTGGGCGTTCTGCTCCTGGCCGCTGGCGTCGCTATCGTCTATTCGCCCACCCTCCAGGTGCTCCTCGGCGTGCGCTCCGCGCCCCGGCCTGGCGGCCAGCAGGCTCCGCAGGGGCGGCGAGGCGAGGCAGCCGAGGCCCCCGGCGGGGCCTCCGCGCTCATCGAGCGCCTGGGCCTCGGCGAGGACCGGCCCCTTGCCGTGACCATCACCTCGGAGCCCGAGGAGGCCGACGTGTTCGTGGACGAGGAGCACGTGGGAACGACGCCGGTGGACACCCGCCTGTCGCCCGCCTCGCACGCCGTGCGCATCGTGCGTCGCGGCCACCGGCCGTGGCTGGGCCAGCTCGACCCCCGGGACGAAGACCACCTGTCGGCCGAGCTGGAGCCGCTGCGGCTGGGCTCCCTGCCCGTCCGCTCCGAGCCGGAGGGGGCGGCGGTCTACCTGGACGGCGGCTACCGCGGCCAGACCCCCGTGACGCTGAACAACCTCTCGCCCGGCTCGCACACCCTCCGCCTGGCCAAGGAGCCCGCCTATCGCGCCGTCACGCGGGAGATCGAGGTCCGCCCCGGTCCCACCCCCCCGCTATCCGTGCGCCTGGAGCCCACGCTGGAGCGCTACTATCGCCAGCGGATCAAAGAGAACCCGCAGGTGCTGGGCAACTACACGGAGCTGCTCCACCTCTACGTCCTGGAGCGCGAGCCGGAAAAGGCCATTCCCATTCTCCCCCAGGCCGTTCGGGCCTTGAAAGGGGACGAGGTGGGCGAGACCGAGATGGGCCAGTTCTTCCGGGAGGTCCGGGCCATCTACCAGGGAGAGGCCGGTCCGCTGGACGACGCCCAGCGCCAGGAGATGGTCCAGGCGGGCCTCCAGCTCCTGCGGGCCATCCTCGCCTCGGAGCCCGAGGAGTCCTCCACCTATACCTCCCTGGCCACCCTCCTGGTCGCGGCAGGGCAGGCGGAAGCAGTGATGAAGATCTGCGACGAGATGACCAAGGAGGCGAAAGTCCCGGGCTACGTCCACATCCGCGTGGGCAGGGCCGTGGCCAGCTCCATGGGCGCCACCTCGGGCCTCCCCTTCCTCCAGCGCGCCGTGGAGCTCAACCCCGACTACTACTCCGCCCACTACTACCTGGCCGACGGCTACCACGACGCGGAACGGCTCGACGACGCGCTCCGCGAATACCGCACCGCGGAGAAGCTGCTCAAGACCTCCTCCAGCTATCGCCGCGGCCTGCTGCACACGCGGATCGCCGACGTGCTGGCCGACCGGGGCGACGTCAAGGAGGCCATCGGGCGCTACCAGCAGGCCCTCGAGCTCAAGGCCCCCCCCGCCTACGCCGCCCAGTGGCGCAGCGACTTCGCCGAGCTGCTCGCCGACCAGGGCCGCACCGAGCAGGCCGTCGAGCAGTACGAGAAAGTCCAGAAGATGGTCCCCGACTCCAGGACCGCCCGCCTGGCCCGCTACGCCATCTACCGATTGCGCAAGAAAAAGAAGAAGAAGGACTGAGCGCCCCGCTCAGCCCTTCAGGCCGCTGCCCGTGACCCCCTCGATGAACCGACGCTGGGCCACCAGGTAGAGGGTGATCACCGGGAGGATGGTCAGCGTGGAGGCGGCCATCAGCAGGTTGAAGTCCTCCCGCTCGTCGCGCACCAGGGTGGCCAGGCCCACCTGGACCACGGGCGCCTCGTCAGGGGTGTTGACCACCAGGGGCCACAGCAGGCCGTTCCAGCTCCCCAGGAAGCTGTAAAGGCCCGCGGCGACCAGCGCGGGAGCCACCATGGGCGCCCCGATCCGCCAGATGAACTTCCAGTGGCCGCAGCCGTCCAGCTTCGCCGCGTCGTAGTAGTCCTCGGGCAACTGGCGGAAGAACTGGGTGACCAGGAAGATGGAGAAGACGTTGGCCACCCAGGGCAGGATCAGGGCCCCGAAGGCGCCGGCAGTGGCCGCAGGCCCCCGCGCCTGCCGCCCCAACAGCGCCGTCATCCCCTGGAGCAGCCCCCCTTTCAGGCGGTTCACGGTGATGAAGTTGGGCACCAGCACCACCTCGAAGGGCACCATCATGGTGGCCAGGAAAAGGATGAAGAGCAGCCGCTTGCCCGCGAAGTCGATCCGCGCGAAGGCGTAGCCCGCCATCAGCGACGTCACCACCACCCCCGCCGTCACCGCCCCGGCCACGATGAACGTGTTGCGGAAGTAGACCCCGAACGGAGCCGCCTGCCACGCCGCCGCGAAATTGCTCCAGTGCCACGCGCTGGGCAGCACCGTGAGCTCGGGAATGCCCCGTGCCTCGGGCCCGCTCTTCAGCGCCGTCATCACCATCCAGAAGAAAGGAAACGCCACCACCAGCGTGCCCGCCAGCAGCACGGCGTGGACCGCCGCGGCCCGCAGCCACTTGCGGGCCAGGTCGGCGCGCGAGCCCCGTCGGGGGCCGGGCCCCCCGGGCGCAACGAGGGACCGTGGCTGGTCTGCGGATCTCATCGGTCCGTCCTCACGATGCGATGGTCACCAGGCGGCCGGTCTGGAGGCTCTCCTGGGCGGCGGCGGCGATGCGCGTGGTCTCCAGGGCCTCCCGCCCGTCCACGTAGTGGCCCTGGAGCTGCTCGAGGGTGCCCCCGCGGAGGAGGAAAGCGACGTTGTGGGCGAAGTCGGCGATGGAGTCGATGCCGTAGCCGCCCCATCGCAGGTTGCCCTCGCGGTCGCGCTCTTCGAGGAAGAAGCCCAGGTTCCAGGTCTGGGAGCCCTGGCCGGCCAGGCAGGCCCTGGCGCCGCGGTCCTGGGAGTCGACCTCGATGATGCCATCGGTGCCCACCATGCGGATGCCCTGGTTGACCACGGCCTCGAAGCCGTCGGGCAGGACCCACGAGGTGTCGACGGTGAACGCGGCGCCGCTGTCGAAGGTCACCTTGGCGCACACGCAGTCGTAGGCGTCGATGCCCAGGCTGGGCAGCTTGCGCTGGGCGCCCGTGGCCAGGACGCTGGTGCCCCGGGCTCGGATGCAGGAGCGAATAAGGTCCACCATGTGCACTCCCAGGAACCAGAAGGGGGAGCTGCGGGGGGCCCACTGGCGGAGCCAGTCGCGGGGCACCTCGATGCGGTCCTCCATCCAGGCGTAGCCGTAGAGCACGTCGCCGATCGTGCCCTCGGCCACCCTGGCCGCCATCTCGCGGTGGTAGGGGTCGAAGCGCTTGTGGAAGTCGACCTGGAGGAGGCGCTCGGCGCGGTCGGCGGCGGCGATCATCTCCCGGCAGCCCCCCACCGTCACGTCCAGGGGCTTCTCCACCAGCACGTGGACCCCGGCCCGCAGGCAGTCCACGACGATCTGGCGATGGAGGTGGTCGGGGGTCACCACGCTGACCCCGTCGAGCTTCTCTCCCTCCAGCATCTGCTTGTAGTCGGTATAGCCCTTCACCCCGTACTGCTCCCGGCGCTTGGCCAGGAGCTGCTCGTCGAGGTCGCAGAGGGCGGCCAGCTCGGCCTGGCCGTCGCGCTGGAGCTGGGTGTAGGCTCTGAGGTGCATTTCGCCGAAGCTTCCGCCGCCGATGATGCCCAGGCGGGGCACGCGGTCGCCGTCTGCCATCTGCTCTCGTCCTCCTGCTTGTCGTCTCAGAGCAAGCGACCCCGGCCCTTTGGCCCGCCCGCGCGCCGCCTAGTCCCCGGTGTCGGGCGGCGGGTAGGTGAGCGCGAAGCGGGCGAGGGTGCGCGCCGCGGTCCAGATGTCCTCCAGTCGGATCTGCTCGTCGGCCGAGTGGGCGTGCTCGAGCGAGCCGGGGCCGAAGGTCACGATGTCGCTATCGGGGTACTCGCGTGCGAAGATGCGGGCGTCGCAGCTCACGTCCCAGCCCCGCAGCGGCTCCTCGACTTCGATGCCCTCCGCCCGGGCCGCGGCCACCAGGGCGCGGACGGCGGGGCTGTCGGCGGGGCGGGCGAAGGCGTCGTTGTGGAGCTTCTCGAAGCTCATCGTCGCCACCTGGGGGTCGAAGGCGCCGCCGCGTCGGCGGCAGGCGGCCTCGGCGGCCCGCCGGGCCGCGGCGGCCATCCGCTCGGTCACCTCGTCGAGGGAATGGGTGGGCAGGAATCCCTGCCCGCCCTCCAGCACCACAGGCTCCGCCGGCTCGTCGAGCGCGTCGGGCGTGAGGGCGAACCGGCGCACGCCCAGCCGCGGCTCGCCCTCGATGGCCCGGACGATGGTGGCCGCCTTGGTGATGGCGTTGTCGCACTCCAGCACGGCCCCCATGTGCCCCGCCCGGCCGTGGACCGCGAGCCAGGCCCTGCGGCCATCGACCTGGAGGTCGACGTGGCGGTCGACCTTGGGCTGGCCGGTGGCGGGATCGGTCTCCTGGGTCTTGTCGCCGTAGGCCTGGCAGTAGTCGGCGAGTGCACCCTCCACGGTCTGGCCAAGGACGCCCCCGTCGGGCGGCTGCTCGAACAGAACGCTCAGCTCCACGTGGTCGTTCACCGCCGAGGGGTGCTCGCCCCAGGGGCCGAGGACCCCGTGACAGGTCTGGACGGGCCGGTGGGGGAACAGGGGGTGGTCGCTCTCCGCCTTCAGCCGCGCCCCCTCGGCCTCCAGCTCCAGCACCACCGCCGCGGCCAGCGCCACGGGGTCCACGCCCGGGGCCGCGCCGGGGTCCAGCTCCAGGCGGTACCACACCGCTCCACGGTTCCCCGGGTGGATGGCCAGGCCGGTGGGCTCCAGGACGGCCAGGGTATCGAAGGCGAAACGTCGGTCCAGGGCCAGCGACAGGCTGCCGTTCCCCCCCGACTCCTCGTCGATGACGAATTGGAGGAGCAGGTCGGCCGGCGGCACGATCTCTTGAGCGTAGCGGGCATGCTCGATGAGGCAGAGGGCGAGCACCAGCACGGCGCACTGCCCCTTGTCGTCGCACGCGCCCCGGCCGCGGACCAGACCGTCCTCGAGCCGAGGAGCGAACCAGGGCGCCACCACGTCGACGTGGGCGTTGAGCGCCAGGGGGCGCACCACCCCCTGGCCGGGCACGCGGGCCACGAGGTTGCTGCGCCCCCCATAGGTCTCGGCGGCGCCGAGCCCCTGGGGGCAGTCGGGCGTCTTCGTGTAGTGCGGCGGCGTGTAGTAGGGGTGCCGCTCGATGCCCGGGTCGAGGGGCACGCGCTCGATGCCGCGGCTGGAGCCGAGGCAGGTCTCGATGGCCTGGGCGATGAGGCCCAGGGCTCGGTCCTCGGCGTCGCGCAGCCGCTCCAGGTCGGGCCCCGCGGTGGTGTCGAGCCGCAGGAGGTCGAGCAAGAAGCGGCATATCCCTTCGCCGAGGTCGGGGGATTCAGCCGCGCGGAGCGCCTCGTCGAGTGTGCACGCCATGGCCGGGCTCGCCTTCGCGACACGGGGGACGGCATGGGAGCGCCTCGGCCAGTCATTATAGACCCCTCGCTTCCCCGCGATCAAGCCACGGGCCGCGGCCACCCGGGGCCTCGGCCCGCGCAGTTGACGGCGGCCCGGATCGGTGGTAGACTTCGTTGGGTGTAAGAAGGAGGTGCGCCATGTTCCAGCCTCGTTCCCGCCGTGGCAAGGTGGGCTTCACGCTGGTCGAGGTGCTGGCTGCCACCAGCCTGATGAGCAGCCTGCACAGCCGGTCGAGCTTCACCTACCCCATCAACAAGGCCCACGAGATCCGGGGGCTGAACAAGCTCCGCCAGATCTACACCCTCATCCAGGTCCAGAGCCTCACCGGGGGCCTGCCCAAGGCCGCCTTCTATCCCAAGGGCGACCCCCTGAAGGACCCCAAGTCGATCGTCAACCAGCTCAAGGGCGCGCCCAAGGAGCTGTTCGTCTCCCCCTTCGCCCCGCCGGAGCTCCAGAAGAAGGGGCTCACCTATGCCTGGAACGACGCGGTGAACGGCAAGTCGCCCGATGCCCTGCCCCGGGGCACGTGGCTGCTGATCGACCTCACCGCGTTCATCGCGGACCCCGACGTTCCCAAGCCGCCCAAGTACCTGGTGCTCTACGCCAACGGGCGCGCCGCGGCGGTCGCCAACCTCCCGGCCGACATCCAGAAGGCCGTACGCCAGGCCCGTCACAAGCTCGGCGAGGAGGACTAGCCCCCTCCCCGCGACGCGGTCCGCCGCGGTTGACCCCGCCGCCTCCCCCGGGCATACTATCCCCTGCATCGCCTGCAAGCTGCGTCGCATCGGAGCCTTCGGGCATGATCCGAGTCGATTCGCTCCTCGAGGTCCAGCTCCCGCCACCCGCCGAGGTGGCCCGTCAGCAGTGCGTCCGCCCCGCGTGCGCCGCGAGCTACGACCTGGGCGAGGCCCTCCAGCGCTGCCCGCGCTGCGGCAACCTGCTCGACGTGGTCTACGACTGGGAGCGGGTGCCCCTGCCCCGGCGCCTGGAGCTGTTCGACGAGCGGCGTGCCTGGTTCCGCGAGCCCCTGGACTATAGCGGCGTGTGGCGTTTCCGCGAGCTGCTGCCCTTCGCGGATCCCGGCCAGGTGGTCACCATCGGGGAGGGCCAGAGCCAGCTCCGCCACACCCCCGGCGTGGCCGACTACGTGGGCCTTCGGGGGGGCCGGCTGTTCCTCCAGTACGAGGGGCTCAACCCCTCGGGGTCGTTCAAGGACAACGGGATGACGGGGGCCTTCAGCCACGCGCGGATGACGGGGGCGACGTGCGCGGCCTGCGCCTCCACGGGCAACACCTCGGCGTCCCTGGCCCTGTTCGCCGGCACCAGTGGGCTGCTGCGGGCCGTGGTTTTCGTGGGCTCGGGGAAGATCGCCTACGGCAAGCTCGCCCAGGCCCTGGACTACGGCGCGACCACGCTCCAGATCGACGGCGACTTCGACGACGCCATGCGCCAGGTCCAGGACGTATGTCGCCACACCGGCCTCTACCTGGTCAACTCCCTCAACCCCTTCCGCCTGGAGGGCCAGAAGGCCATCATGTACCGCGTCCTGGAGGGGCTGGGCTGGGAGCCGCCCGACTGGGTGGTGGTGCCCGGGGGCAACCTGGGCAACAGCTCGGCCTTCGGCAAGGCCTTCGCCGAGCTCCACCACCTGGGGCTCATCGACCGCGTGCCCCGGGTCGCCATCATCAACTCCACCGGCGCCGATACCCTGAGCCGCCTGGTCAACGACCACGGCCTGTGCTGGAACGACGGCGACGTGGACGACGAGGCCATCGCCGCCTTCTACCGCGCCATGGACGCCGCGGGGCGACGGGCTCGCACCATCGCCTCCGCCATCGAGATCAACCGCCCCGTCAACCTCCTCAAAGCCCTCCGAACCCTCCAGACGACCCGCGGCGTGGTCCGCGCCGTGGCCGACCAGGCCATCCTCGACGCCAAGGCCCAGGTGGGAGCCCACGGCTACGGCTGCGAGCCCGCGTCGGCCGCCTCCGTGGCGGGGACCCGGCAGCTCGTCGAAGAGGGCCTTGTGGACCCCGACGAACGCGTGGTGTGCGTCCTCACCGGCCACCCCCTGAAGGACCCCCACGCCACCGTCGGCTACCACGCCTACGCTCCCGAGCGTCTCCGGGAGGAGTTCGCCGACTTCGGCGTCCGCAAGGCCGCCCACGCCAACAAGCCCGTCGCCGTGGCCAACGACATCGAGGCCATCCTGGGCGTGATCCGCGAGCTGTGAGCCCTGGCCCCCTCCCGAGGCGAGGCAGGCTTTCGGCTTGACACGCCGGGGACCGTGTCGGTAGAATACGGGCTACTCTGCGAAGGACGGAGGCGGCTCGCGAGGGCGACGGCCTTGCGCAAGCGGACCCGGGCCAGGGAACTGGCCCTCCAGGCTCTCTATCAACTGGACCAACGGGGCTGCGAGGCCTTGGAGCTGGTGGACCGGCTGATCGACGAGGGGACCGCGGAGCCGGTAGTGCGGCTCTTCGCCCGCCAACTCGTCGAGGGCTGCTGGTCGCATCGTGAGCAGCTGGACGCCCAGATCGCCGCGGCGGCCGAGAACTGGGAGATCCGCCGCATGGCCGTCGTCGACCGCAACGTCCTGCGCCTGGCCGCCTTCGAGCTTCTCTTCCTCGACGATGTGCCCCCGAAGGTCGCCATCAACGAGGCCGTCGACCTGGCCAAACGCTACAGCACCGCCGAAAGCGGGGCCTTCGTCAATGGCATCCTCGACCACATCCGCCTGGACCGGCAGCGAGCCGCAGGCGCCGAGGGCCCCTGACACCCGCCGCCTCCCCTGCTACCTGCACCGCCGCGGAGAGCGTGCCCGCCGATGAAGATCAGCTACCAGTGGCTCAACGACTACTGCCCCATCGAGCTGGCGCCCGACGAGCTGGCCGAGAAGCTCGGCATGCGCGGCATGGAGGTCGACGCCGTAAGCCCCGTGGGCGACGACTTCTGTATCGACATCGAGGTCACCGCCAACCGCCCCGATCTCCTGGGCCACATCGGCGTGGCCCGCGAGGTGGCGGCCCTGACCGGCGCTCCTCTTCGCATCCCCTCCGTCGCATTCCGCGAGGAGCAGCGGCGGGCCCAGGACATGGCCCGCGTGGAGGTCCACCACCCCGACCTCTGCCCCCGATACACGGCCCGCGTGCTCTACGACGTGCAGGCAGGCCCCGCCCCGGAGGAGATGCGACGCCGCCTGGAGGTCATCGGCCTGCGGCCCGTGAACAACGTGGTGGACATCACCAACTACGTGCTCATGGAGTGCGGTCAGCCGGAGCACGCCTTCGACTTCGCCAAGCTCCAGGGCGACGTGGTGATCGTCCGACCCGCCGAGGCGGGCGAGACCATCACCCTCATCGACGGCACCCCGCTGGAGCTGAAGCCCGAGAACCTGGTGATCGCCGACGCACGCCACCCCGTGGCTCTCGGGGGGGTGATGGGCGGCATCGAGACCGAAATCTCCGATGATACCCGCCTGGTGCTCCTGGAGAGCGCCCAGTTCGACCCCGTCAACATCCGCCGCACCACCCGGGCCACGGGCAAGGCCAGCGACTCCTCTTACCGCTTCGAACGGGGGGTGGACACCCCCACCGTGGAGTGGGCCTCCCGGCGCGCCGCGGCCCTCATGCAGGAGCACGCCGGGGCCAAGGTGGCCGCAGGGGTGATCGACGTGGATTTCACCGACGAGGAGCCGCGCAGCATAGCCCTACGCATCCCCCGCATCGAGCAGGTCCTGGGGGTGGCCATAGCGGCCCCCGAGGCGGGCCGGCTGCTCAAGAGCATCGGCTTCGGCGTGAAGGCCGAGGACGGGGAGCGGCTGCGGGTGGCCGTGCCCAGCTTCCGCCCCGACGTGCGCGCGGAGATCGACCTGGTGGAGGAGGTGGCCCGCTGCCACGGCTACGACCGTGTGCCCGAGACCTCCACGATGACGGTGACCGCGGCCGCGGACTCGAAGTTCGACCGCGTGGCCGTGCATGCCCGGGAGACCTTCCTCCGCCTGGGCTACCACGAGGCCGTGACCACCAGCTTCCTGAGCGAGCAGCTGGCGCGCCTGTTCTCGCCCTGGGACGGGGGCCAGCCGTTGCGCGTGGCCAATCCCCTCCGGGCCGACCAGGCGGCGCTCCGCCAGTCGCTCCTCCCCTCCCTCCTCGAGGGCAAGCGCACCAACCAGGACCAGGGCAGCGATTCGGTGCGCTTGTTCGAGCTGGGCCGCGTCTACCTCTCTCGTCGCGGCGGCCACCGCTTGCCCGAGGAGCGACATGTCCTGGCCGCTCTGGCCGACGAGGACTTCCGCCACCTGAAGGGCGCCGGCCAGGCCCTCCTGGACCAGCTGGGGCTGGGCCAGCAGGCCGACTTCGAGCCGGTGAGCCATCCCTTCCTCACCCCCGGCGTGGCCGGCGCCTGGCGCCTGGGGCAGAGCACCGTGGGCTACGTGGGCGAGGTGGAGGACGAGGCGGTGGCGCGGTTCGGCCTCCGTACCACCCCCTGCGCGTGCGAGTTCGACCTCGACGCCCTGGTGGCCCCTGCGAAGCTGGAGGGGCAGTTCCACGACCTGCCCCGCTACCCCGCGGTGGCCCGCGACCTGGCCATCGTGGTGGACGAAGGGGTCACCTGGGAGCAGGTGCTCGAGGCCGTGCGCGGGGCCGCCGGCGAGCACCTGGAGCGGGTGGACTTCGGGGAGGTCTACCGGGGCGAGCAGGTGGAGCGGGGCAAGAAGAGCCTCTTCTTCTCCCTGACCTTCCGCGCCCCGGACCGGACCCTCACCCACGAGGAGGTGAACACCAGCCAGGAGCGCGTGGTGGCCGAGCTGGCCGACCGGCTGGGCGCCTCGCTGCGGGAGTGAGCCCCCGCCCCGGCCCTTTCCCCCCAAGGCCCCGCACCGCGGCCGGCCCCCCAGCGGCTGGAGCGCGCCCTCACAGGTCGAGGCGGGCGGCCACGCGGTGCATCATGAGCACGAAGTAGCCGGTGAAGTCGATCGCGTAGTTGAGCGTGACCGCCGCGTGGATGGCGTGGGTGAGGGCGGGGTTGCGGATGGGCACTTCCATGGCGCTGCCCCCCGGGTAGGGGGGAAGGCGCTCGCCGCCCGGCTCGTAGAGCTCCACCCGGAGAATGGCCCGGTAGGGCAGCTTCGGAGGATGCTCCGCGGCGAAGTGGGCCATCATCTGGTCGCGGTCGCCCCCGTAGAGCAGGATCTCCCGCTCGATCTGGCTGGGGTCGATGCGTCGCTGGGCGCGGGACAGGAAGGGGAGCATGAAGTCGATCTCGATCTCCAGCGGCGCGAAGGAGCCCTGTGTCGAGAGGGCCACGGCGCGGAACTCGTCGGCGCCCGCGAAGAGCAGGCGGGTCAGCTCGGCCAGCTCGGCGGCGGAGTAGCGGCGAGGGAGGTACGCCGCCTCCTCGTGGTCCCCATCGAGCATGGGGTCGACCGGGTCGCCGAAGTGCGCCAGGGCCTCGGCCAGTTCCTCCAGCTCCCCCGTCGCCCCGGCCTCGACCACCGCCTGTCGCATCTCGTCGAAGCTGTAGGAATCGAAGCCCAGCCAGTCCACCACCTCGCCGCTGGCCAGGAACTGGTGGATGAAACGGGGCACGTCGACCGCACTGGCCAGCGCCGCCGGGAAGCGATACATGGCCTCGATCTGCTCCGCTCCCATCGGCGCCCCGGCCCGGTAGTCCAGGCGGCCCCGGGAGAGCAGGAGGCCACGGATGAACAGATTGTCGTAATCGAAGCTCAGCTTCTCGATGCGCTCCACGAGCGGCGGTATGCGACGGGCGAACTCCTGGGGGTCGACCACCTCGAGCTCGATACCGTGACGCTCGCGGAGGCGCTGGCGAACCTTGGGCAGGGCCTCCGCGATGCGCCGGGCGGGGGGACGCGGCAGCCACACCTGGCAGTGCACGTTCGAGGGGGCGTAGTCCAGGGCCTCGCCCTGCTCGGCCATCTGGCGGTAGCGGCGCACCAGCTTCTTCACCAGCGTGTCGGGCCGCATCTCGGGGGGAAACCAGTCGAACTTCTCCGCGAAATCCACATACACGATGCACTGGCGGGCCTCGCTGCGCCCGCACACGTTCACCCAGTACTCCTTGGGGTCCATCAGCTCCGCATTGTATCGCACCTGGTGGCAGCCCTCCACAAGGCGCAGGTAGGCGCCCACCAGGAACATCTCCATCGTGGGACTCGCGCGTGCCATGGGCTCCCGGCTCCCGCAAACGGCCCGGCAGTGGGCAGGGGTTGGTCGCTCCCGCGGATTATAGTGCTGGGCCGCAGGAGAAGTCAACCGCCGGCCGGCGGCTCCCCAGGGCGCCCTGCGAGGCGGTTGTCAGTCGCCACACAAGCCTGTCATTTTTTGTAACTGCCCTTGTATGGCCTGCGGAATCTGATAGGGTACGGGATAATCGAAGCGCACCCTATTCTGGTGGGAGGCCGGCGTCAGCCGGTGCGTCCCGACGCCCGTTGGAAGATGCTCATGCGACTCCTCCTCGCTGGCTTCGCCCTGTGTCTCCTGGTCGCCGCGTCCGCCGCCTTCGCTGGAGAGGGCGACTCGGGGGGCGCCCAGGCGGTGGCCGGGCAGGCCGAGACCGAAGAGGGCGGGACCATCCGGGGCAAGAACCTGTGGCTCACCCTCCGCCGCGGCGGGCCGCTGATGATCCCCATCCTGGTGTGCTCTGTGGTGGGGCTGGGCTTCGTGATCGAGCGGTTCATCTCCCTGCGCCAGAGCGCCGTGGCGCCCAAGGACCTGGCCGACCAGGTGCTCGAGGCGGCCCACAACGGAGGCCTGGGGAAGGGCCTGGAGCTGTGCCAGGACGGCTCGTCGTCGCTGGCCCGGGTGCTGGCCGCGGGCCTCTCTGTGGCCAACGGCTCGAAGCAGGAGATGGTGGCCGCCATGGAGGAAGCGGGCGAGCGCGAGATGTGGGGCCTGGAGCGCCTGGCCAAGCCCCTGAGCATCATCGCCGGCGTGGCCCCCCTGCTCGGCCTCCTGGGCACCGTGTGGGGCATGATCATGGCCTTCGACGTGGTGGCCCAGAAGGGCGCCCTGGGCGACCCCAAGGAGCTCGCCGAGGGCATCGCCACCGCCCTGCTCACCACCCTGGCGGGCCTCAGCGTGGCCATCCCCTGCTACGTCCTCTACCACTACTTTCGCGACAAGTCCGACCGGCTCGTGGTCGAGATCGAGGAGACCGCCTCCCGCGTGGTCGCCGCCGTAAAGGGAACCCCTGCCGATGCGCATCCGACGCCGTCGGGAGGAAGAAGAGTCGCTACCGCTGACGCCGCTGATTGACGTCGTCTTCCTCCTCCTCATCTTCTTCCTCACCGCCACCAGCTTCTATAAGAAAGAGCGGGACATCAAGGTCAATCCGCCCCGCTCCACCGAGTCCAAGACCCCCGCTCAGACGAAGGGCGAAATCACCGTCAACGTCCGCAACGAGGAGGACGGCGGCCTGTTCGTGGTCAACGGCCAGATCAAGTCTCTCCCCGACCTCACCCAGCTCCTCAGCGACGCCGCTCAGCGAAATCCCGACCAGGTCGTCATCATCCGAGGCGACCGGCGAGCCATCCACCAGCGCATCGTCGACGTCCTCTCCGCCTGCATGAAAGCCAATATCCAGAGCTATTACATCGGTACCACCCTCGAGAAGGCACAAGGGGGATAGCGCCCCACGCGCCGCCCCGCCACCGCGCGAGCCACCATGCGTGAACCTGCCCGCCACCCCAGCGCTCGACGCGAAGGCCGGAGCCCCGGCGGCCAGCAGGCACTGTGCCTGGGGCTCCTGGCCCTGCTCCTCGCTGTCGCCCCCCCGGCGACCGCCGGCGAGACGGGGCTCCAGGTGGACGTCCTTCGCGCCGAGTCCTACGGCGCCATCCTCGACGTAATGCTCCGCGTGCGCTTGCCCGGCGAGGCGGGGGAGCTGGGGCCTGAGGACTTCGCGGTGTTCGTGGCCCCCGCCGACGTGCCCGCCGAGCGCGCCGCGTCGCCGCGCTTCCGCATCCGCCGGCTGTTCCTCAAACGCCTGGGCGACGCCATCTACATCGACCTCCGCCAGGTCCCCCAGGGGGTGGGCGCCACGGCCTGCCAGCTCGTCCTCCAGGTGGGGCGGGGCGACCAGCCGCTAGCCGTGCGCCGCCTCCCCCGGTTCCTCGAGCCTCCCGCCGAGGAGCTGGACGTGGCGCTGCTGATCGACGAATCGCTGTCCATGCGCCGCACCGACCCGGAGAAGCTGCGGCTCGAGGCGGCCAAGACGTTCGTCGACCTGGCCAGCCGCAGCACGCGCATCGCCCGCATCGCCATCGTGGGCTTCGACGATACCGCCCGCACCCTGCTCCCCCTCACCCCGCCCTCCCAGGCCGACGAGCTCTACGAGGCCATCGAGCGCATCCGGGCACTGGGCCAGACGGACATCGACGGCGCCCTGGAGCTGGCCGGCAAGCTCCTCGCCCCCTCCCCCGCGGCGGCCAAGGCCGTGGTGCTGCTCACCGACGGAAAGGACGAGCCGGGACGCTACGAGGAGGCCCACCGGGCCTTCGCCCGCAGCCGCTGGCACGTCTACACCGTGGGCCTCTCCGAGCGCGCCGACGCCGACGTGCTCCAGCGCATCGCCGCCGACACAGGGGGCGAATACCACCAGGCCCCCACCAATGCGGAGCTTCAGGACATCTTCGGCAAGATCTGCCTGGCCCTCCAGAAGAAGGTGCTCATCCGCTCCCGCACCTACACCCTCCGGCCCGGCGCTCCCGTCGACGATTCCATCCAGGTCGACGACACCATCTCCGCACTGACCATCAGCCTCAAGGGCCAGCACCCCGACATCGCCTTCTCCCTCCACGACCCGCGAGGCCGCACCCTGGCCCCCCAGAGCGTGCGCGGCCAGCGAGGCGTCTCCTACGCCCGCAGGGCCGGCTACCAGCACTACGACCTGTGGGCTCTCCGGCCCGGCGAGTGGGTGGCCCGGCTCCGGTCGCCGCGGGCCGCCGAGGCCACGGTCGCCGCCACCGCGGTCACCCCCCTGCTGCTCCGCGCCTTTCCCTTGCCGGCGTCGCTCTACCGCGGCGAGCCCCTCGAGCTCGCCGCCTCGCTGGCCGTGGCCGACTCGCCGCTGGCCGACGCCCGGGTCAGCGCCCAGGTGACCACCGCCGACGGGCGCACCGCCACCGTGCCCCTCCACGACGACGGCAGCCACCACGATACGGGGACCGGCGACGGCGTGTTCGCGGGACTTTTCCCCGGCTCCGACCAGCCCGGCCCGTGCACCGTCCGCCTGGTGGCCACGGGCACCACGCCCGGCGGCCATCGCTTCGAGCGGGAGCTGCGGCTGGCCACCGAGGTGGCCGCCGAGGGCCACTCCAAGGTGTGGTGCTCGGCGAGGGGCCTCGACCTCGGGGTGCTCTACAACGGCGAAGAGACTTCCCGGCGGTTCGACCTCAAGCTCACCTCCGCCATCGCCCGCGCCGGGGCGGAGACCCTCCGCGTGGAGCTCGAGCCCCCCGCCGCCAGCGCCGGCCCCAGCCTGCCCGCCGAGGCGCTCCAGCTCCAGCCCCGCCCGATGCGCCTGGACGCCGGGCAGCTCACCCAGGCGAGCCTGACCGTCGCCATCCCCGCCGAGCAGCCGCCAGGACGCTACCGCGGCCAGGTCGTGCTGGTCGGCCAGTACGACCGGGCCAGCCTTCCCATCGAGCTCGAGGTGCGCCAGCCCAGGGTGGCCCTCGATGCCCGCCGCCTCGACCTCGGCGGCCTGGAGAGCGGCTCTCGCGCCAAGGCCTCCTTCGCCGCACGGCTCGAGCCCCGCGGCTCCCTCCCCGCCCGGCTGTCCGTGTCCGACCACCGCATCGCGGTCGAGCCCGCCCGCGCGCAGCTCGGCCCCGAGGCCACCACCGTGCGTGTCTCTCTCGCCGCGCCCCCCGACATGGCCACCACCACGCTCCGGGCCACGGTCGCCATCGAGACTCCCGTGGGGCGCACGGAGGTGCCCCTCACGGCACGCGTCGTCCGCCCCGCCGTCCAGGTGGGGCCGGAGGCCCTCGACTTTGGCGAGGTGCGCCCCGGCGAGTCCGCCCAACGGAAGCTGGGCGTCAAGCTCCACGGGCTGAAGAGCCGCGTGGCCACCCTCGCCGCGAAGCCCCTGGCAGGGCCCGAAGGCGCCCCGCCCCTCGCCCTGAGCGCCGCCGAGAAGCTCGAGCTCACGCCCGGCGAGGACGCGGCGGTCCCCCTCGCCCTCCGCGTGCCTCCCGTCCAGCCGCCTGGGCTCTATCGCGGCCAGGTGACCGTGGACACCCCGCTCGGGGCCCACACCGTCCCGTGCACGGCGCGGGTGCCGGCCATCGAGACCTTCGCGGTGACCGATGAGCTCGACTTCGGCGAGGTCGCCCTGGGCGAGACGCGCGAGCAGCCGGTCGAGCTGACCTCCCTGCTCGACGCCGAGCAGGAAGTGGCCGTGGTGCCGCCCGAGACCGGCCTCGGCTGGCGCCTGGCCCCCGAGCGAACCACCGTGGTGCTGCCGCCCCGGGGCAGCGTGCGGCTGGGCCTCCGCCTGACCGCCGGCGAGGACGCCGAGCCCGGCCCCCGGCGGGCGCGGGTCGCGTTCCGCGGGCCTTCGCGGCAGGCCGGCTTGCGGCTCCGCGCGCGGCTGGTTCGCCCGCCGCACCAGACCATCGCGTTCCTGCCCGCTACCGTCGACGTCGGGCGCCTGCCCCTGGGCACCACCCGGGAGATCCCGGTCCGCGCCCGCTCGCTCATCGACGCCCCACAGGACGTGTCCATCGAGGTCTTGCGAGCCCCCGAAGGCCTGACCGTCCACCTCGAGCCCAGGCGCTGGAGCCTGGACGCCGGGGCGGAGCGAGAGCTGCTGCTCACCCTCCGGGCCGCCGAGGGCGCCCCGCCGCGGGACTTCCAGGCCACGGTCGTGGCCCGCGGCCGCTCGGAGCCGACGAGCCTGCACATCCGCGGCGACCTCTTCCCCCTGCCCCGGCGGACCTTCGTCCTCCGGCCCGCCGGCCTCGACCTGGGCACCGTGGCGCAAGGGACGCGACGGCCGCTGGAGGTGGACGCCGAGTCGTTGTATCCCCTGGATCAGAAGCTCTCGTTCGCCCAGGCGCCCAGCCGGCGAGGCGTAAGCCTGGAACTGGAGCGCGGCGGCTTCGTCCTGCCTCCTTACGTCGCCCAGCCTCTGCCCGCCTCCGTTGTGGTCGAACCCGACGCGTCGCCCGGCGAGAGGACGCTCTCGCTCGAAGTGCGCGGCCCGGGCGAGCCGGCCAGCCTCACGGTGCAGGTGGAGGTGGTGGAGCGGCCCCCCGAGGTGGCGGCCCCGGCCGGGGAGGCCCAGCCCCCGACGGGCGTGGCCTCCCGCGAAGGCGAGGCCCTCGGCTGGGGAGAGGGGCTGACAATCTTCCTCCTGCTCCTCGCCCTCGTCGCGGTGCTGGTGGCCCTCTACCTGCTGGCCCGATGGCTGCTGCGCCACCAGCGCATCCCCCGAATGGCCAAGTACTTCGCCCTCTCCGGCCTGCTCCACGCCGCCCTGCTCTTCACCGCCCTGGACCTCTTCGTGGCCCACAAGGTGCACAAGAAGGAGCTGGGGCCGCTCTTCAAGGTGGGGCTCAAGGCCGTCGGCGGCGCCCCCGCCACCCAGGAGCGCAGCGTGGCCGACGCCGTGCGAGCCCGACGGGAGCTGGCCCCACGGATCGAGGCCGAACGCCAGAAGCGAGAAGCCGCTCGACGCGACAAGGAGCGACGCGAGGCCAAGAAGCAAGACCTCCGTCCCACCGAGGCCGAGCTGGAACGGCCCAAGCCCGAACAGGACATCGAGCTCACCGAGCCCGAGCCCCAAACGAAGAAGCTCTCCTCCCAGGAAATCGACCGCATCCTCGAAGAACTCCGCGAAGCCGAGAGAGTGCGAGAGGCCCCTCAGCCCGACCAACAACGGCCCGCCGAAACGCAGCCCGAACGCGTCGAACGCCTCCGGGCCATGAGCCGCGAGCAGCTCGAGGCCGCCGTCAAGGAAGCCCTCCGGCCCAAGACAGCCGAGGCCGAGCGCCCCCAGGCCCCCTCCCACGTGCCCGACCTCTCGGCCCCCGAGCGCACCGAGAAGGCCACCGTCGAACTCGACACCGCCATCCCCGACATCGAGGAGCTAAAGGCCCAGGCCGCCGAGGCGGAGGCAGCAGACGCCGAGGGCAGCGACCTCGCCTCCCAGCAGGTCGAGGCCCGCAAGGAGACCCGCCGCCCGGCTCTCCACCGAGCCACCGGCCCGGGCACCCCCGCGGCCCGAGCCGCGCCGCGGCCATCCGCCGCCGCTCCGCGGGCGGAGGCCCGGCGCGCCGCTCCCCCGACGCCCCCGGCCACCGCGGCGAGCCGCCCCGCCGAGCGGAGGACCGCCGCCCCCGCGATCGAGACTCCTCGGGACGTCCCCTCTCTCGCCGGACAGCCCGCGCCCGAGCCCGCCGGGCCAGCCACCGAACGCGCCGAGGCGGCCCCCGCAGCCCTCGCCCCGAGCCGCCGGCAGGGCGGTCCCTCGCCGTCCGCGGCCCGCCGCAGCCGCGCCCCGGCTGCTCCCTCGACCCTCGGCCAGGCGCGGGCCTCCGCCGCCGCTCGGTCCACCGCGGCGCCGCCCAGCCCCGCGCCCTCGCTGGCCTCTGCGGAGCGCGCTCCGACCCGGCGCCGCGCCGCGCCCGTGGCCCTCGACGCCCCCGACGACGCGCCCGCCGCCGACGCCCTCGTCCAGCTCCCCGAGGCCCCGGCAAAGGCCAAGACGGAAGCCGAGCCCATCCCCGTCCCCGTTCGCCCCCACGCCGCCGGAGGCTCGCGAGCCCCCGCCCGCAGGACCACCGGCCCGGCTGCGGCCCCGGAGGCGCCCGAGGCCCGCCCTGGCTCCACGGCGCGCCGGGAGGCCCCGCGCTCCCGCACGGCACCCGCCGCTCCGCTGGCCTCCGCCGAGGCTCGCGAATCGCAACGGCGGCTGGCCCGCGTGGACGTGGAGGCACCCCCGGACCAGCCGACCAGCGAGGCGCCGGCCGCGCAGGCCGAGCTAGCCAGCGTCGCCTCGCGGACCGCCCGGCCGGCGCCTCTCGCCCTTCGCCGCCAGTCGCCCGCGGGGGCCGCAGGCCGTGCCGCCCGGGCCACGCCCCGGGCCACCGGCCGAGACGCCGCAGGGGGGGCCCCGGCGTCCAGGGCAGCTCCCCTGGAACGCGCCCGTCGGCCCGCCCCGCGCGCCGCCCCCGAGCCAGGACCCACGCAGCAGAAAGCCGCCGCCAGTCCGGAAGAGATGGTCCTGGTCGAAGGCCCCCTCGTGGCCACGCGGCATCGCGAGACCGAAGGAACGGAGGAGACCCCAGGTCCCCGGGCCGTGGTCGCCCGCTGGCGCCTGCGCCGCCGCTCCAGGGGCCGGGGCCGCCTGGCCATGGCGGAAACCTCGAGCGGCCGGCTCAGCCCCCGCGGCTCGACCCTCGACCGCGGGCCGCAAGCGGGCCTCGAGCGGGACATCGAGTCCGCCACCGTCGAGCGCCGCGCGGCCCGGGTAACCCCGGCGCCTCCCCGGGAACAGCCCCTGGTGGGCCCCCGCGCCGCCGAGGGCCGCCAGGCGGGCGAGGCGGCCGCCGCGGTCGAGGTGGCCCGAGCCGCCGCCGGACCGCAGGTGGAGCGAGGCGCGCCCGCTGCCGCTGCGAAGGCCGCCCAACCACTCCAGACGCGACGCGAAACGCCCGCAGCACGCAGCGTGAGGGGCGACCGCCCGGTGGAACTGGCGGCCGCCCGCGCCGAGCGCCGCGCCGTACCTCCCGCCATGACCGACGTGCCCGCCGAGGACATCGAGTCCGCACCCCGCGTCGCCGCCGCACGGGAAGGCGAGGGGCTGCGGGGCCAGGACGTGGGGCCTTCGCCGGCTCCCTCCAGGCGGCCCCAGCCGCAGGAACGGCCCGAGTCCGAGCCGGTGCGCCGGCCCCTCCAGGCCCGCGACGAGGCCGCCCAGCGACAGGTGAGCCGCCGCTCCTCGCTGCTCATGCTGCCGGGCATCGAGCGGGAGGGCCGGGGCGCCGGGGCGCTGGTGGGGACCGGCGGCAGCGGGGCCGAGCGCATCGTGCTCACCACGGCCCAGTACGGGAGCGGGAACGCGGACTGGGACACGCACCAGACGATGATGGACTTCCTGGCGTGGCAGTTGCGCGAGCGGGTGGGCTTCAACGTGGAGACGGCGATCAAGGTAGCCAAGCTGGAGAGCCCGGATATCCTGCGCTCACCCTGGATTTACATCAGCGGCCACCGCGACTTCCGCCTCACCGAGGCCCAGGTGCGGAACCTCCGCCGCTACCTCCTCGCCGGCGGCACCCTGTGGGCCGACGACAGCACCCACGAGGGCGACCACACCTGGGACCGGGCCTTCCGCCGCGAGATCGCACGCGTCCTGCCCCCCGACCAGGGCTACGAGCTGCGCAGGATCACTCAAGGGGACGACCACCGGCTGTTCCGCTCCTGCTTCGACCTCCGCGAGGGCTACAAGGGCTACTTCCCGCCGCCGGGCGACAAGTATCGCCAGAACTACATCGAAGGCATCGAGATCGAGGGGCGGCTGGCGGTGATCTACACCCGCAACGACTACGGCGACGGCCTGGAGATCAAGCCCGACACCTTCCCCCTCAAGGCCTCGCTCAGCGGCCTCTCCCCCGCGGAAATGCAGGAATCGTCCTTCCTCATGGCCGCCAACATCATTGTCTACGTCCTGACCCGCGGCCAGGCGGAGCAGGCGGCCATCGCCCGCGCCGCCGAATCCCTGCGCCGCCACCGCCAGGCCGCCGCGGCCCGCCGAGACCCCTTCGCCGACGCCCCAGCCACGCTCTTCGACGACTTCTCACGCCCCGAATGGCTGAGCGCCGAGGACTGGGAGGGCACCGGGCAGTGCCGCCTCAACTACGTGCGACCCGCCGACCCCGAAGCCCCGGGACGACGCCTCGTGACCCGCTTCCGGCTCCAGGGCGACGAGGAGAAGGCCGTGCTCCTGCGGGAGCTGCCCGAGGAGCGCGACCTCAGCACCCAGGACCGCTGCACGATCGACCTCGAGAGCCGCCTGGACGGCGGGGCCCGCCTGAGCATCGCCCTCATCACCATGCCCGACTGGAAATACTACGAGAGCCGCCCCGTGTTCATCCGTCCCGGGCACAACCGCGCGGCCTTCGACCTGCGGACGGCCACCTGGAAGACCGGCGAGCCGGTGCCCGAGGGCCAGAGCGAATACTGCCGCCCGGTGGAAGACCTCGACGCGGTCCGCCGCTTCGTCATCCTCCTCTACCCCATCCAGAGAGAGGGCACGGTGGTGCTCGACCGCATCCGGTTCCTCCGCAAGCCCTGACCTCTTTCTCCCCACGCCCAAGGCCGGTGCCCTCCCCCGCTGACGCCCCGCGCCGTGCGCGGCAGGGGGCCGGAGAGCTGACAAGATGGCCGGGAGAGAGGGGCGCTAGACGGAGCCCTGGAGCTCCTGGAGCTGTTCGACGACCTCCGGCTGGTCGGGCTCGATGTCCAGGGAAATCTCCAGTTCGTGGATGGCCAGCTCGCGTTCGCCGTGGAGGGCGAATATGGTGGCCAGGTTGTTGTGGGCGGCGAGGTGGAGGGGGTCGAGCTCGATCACCCTCTGGTATTCCTCGATGGCGCTCTGGAGGAGGATTTCCTCGTCCACGTGGTCTTCGAAGTAGTCCTCTGCGCCCAGGTCGCTCATGGCCAGCCTGCCGTAGATGACCGCGAGGTTGTAGTGGGCGTCGGGCTGGTCGTCGTCGAGTTCGATGGCCTGCTTCAGGAGGCGGATGGCCTCTCCGTACTCCTCGTTCTGTGCGAGGGCGATGCCCCGGTTGACCAACTGGTCGTAGGACTCCTCGGCCATCGTGGGCCTCCTGTCTCGTGGCCACGGGCAGGCGCGATTCGCCGCCTCAGTATACGGCCTGGCGGGGGGATGTCAAGGCGTGCGGCGTTCCCGCGGGAGCGCCTGTCGGGCCTGGCCGAGGTGATCGGTGTAGACCACGGCACGGCCGGTGAGAGCGGCCAGGGCCCAGGCGGCCTCCAGGCGCACCGCCGGGTCGTCGTCGTCCAGGCGGGCTCGGAGATCGGGGACGGCCCGCAGCTCGCCCGTGGCGCCCAGGGCCGCTGCCGCGGCGCTGCGGCGGCGGGCCGAGGGGTGGCGCAGGGCGCCCAGCAAGGCGTCGGTGGCTCCCAGTCGGGCCAGTGCCCGCGCCGCCTCGGCCTGGAGCGTCGGAGCGCCGAGAAGGGCCACCAGCTCGTCCGTGGCCCGCGGCCCCTGGAGCCTGGCGTAGGGCAGCACCGTTCGGCGCCGCAGGTCGGGGGGCAGCGGCGACCACCACAGGGCCTCCAGGAGGCCGCCCAGGCCGCGGTCGTCCAGGGCGCGGAGCGCGGGCGCGTAGAGGGAATCGGGGGCAGCCTGCCCCGCCGCTTCTTCGCGATGACCCTCCCAGATGGGGCCGATGGAGGCCGCGGCATCGAGGGCCTCCGCCCACAGCCGCCGCTGGGCCGGCTGACGCAGGGTGCGGGGCTCGACCAGCCCCTTTCGCAGGATCGCCAGCAGCGCGCGCCCCGCCTGCTGCCAGCCCAGCCGTCCCGCCTTCCGCACCACTTCGAGGCTCGTGGGAGGGGACAGGCGGCCCTCTTCGAGGAGCCGGACCAGCTTGTCGGCCGCCACCGGGTCGGGCCAGGCGAGGAGCGCCCGGGCCGCCCGGTCGGCCCTCTCCCGGGGCTGCGAGAGCTCGAGGAACTGGCGAAGCGCAGGCCGCGCCCGGGGGTCCGTCTCCCGGGCCAGGGCCTCCGCCGCGGCGAGCCGCACGCCCGGGTCGTCGTGGTCCAGCCAGCGGGCCATGGCCTCCCGCACTTGCGGCGTGCGTGCTGCCCCCAGCGCGGCCACGAGCGGTCCCGTGGGCTGGCGCTGTGCGGCAACGAGCACGACCCCCAGGGCCTGCGGGTCGCCGCTGCCCACGAGGAGCCGCGCGGCCTCCTCCCTGGCTCCGGCCGGCCCCCTGCGGAGCACTCGGGTGAGGCGGGGGTCGGCGCCGCGGTAGCCGATGGCCGCGAGGGCCCTCAGCGCGGGCGGCGTGGCCAAGTCGTCCGGCCCCGCCGCCATGTCGAGGAGTGCCGCGGCGGCCCGCTCGCCTCCCAGCTCGCGCAGGGCGCCCACGATGGCCAGCCGCACCTCCGGCTCCTGCTCGGCCTCGGCGGCCTCGGCGAGGGTGCGCACGGCCTGGGGGCCCCCGCGAGCCAGTGCCGCCGCGGCGGCCCGGCGGGCCAGCAGGTCGCCGTCGCGCAGGGTGCGGGCGAGGCTCCGATGGCTGGCGGGCAGGGCGCTGGCCAGGGCCTGGATGGCGGCCAGGCGCGCCGCGGGCCGCGCGTCGGAGTCCAGGGCCCCCTCGAGGGCGTCCAGGACGTCGGCGGAGAAGTCGGCGGCCACGGCCAGGGCCTGGGGCACGATGGCCTCGCGCTGAAGGGCGGCCTGGAGGGCCTCCTGGCGCACGCCGGGATGGTCGGCTGCCAGGCGCAGGGCGGCCAGGGCCGCCGCATCGGATGGGGCTTCAGCCACGTACGCAGGCAGCCGCCGGGCCAGCTTCGGCTCGCGGCGGAGGAGCTGGCGTGCCAGCCACCGAGCCACGGGCGCATCGAGGCCGTGCTGGGCGAGGAGGTCGAGCTTTTCGCCGGCGGAGCGGCGCCGGCCTGGCGGGGCGTCGGGGGCGCGGCCCGGCTCCTGGATGGGCATCAGGAGCGCGCCCGCTCTCCCGTCGGGCGCCAAGGCCTGGATGAACAGGGCGTAGGAGCTCTCGAGCAGGGCCGCGGCGAAGCCCACCTTCATCTCCCCCTCCACGTTCGTGGCCTTGCCGTGGTACCACTGGAGAGTCTCTCGCTCCACCCCCGACGGCGGGCAGCCCCGGAAGCGTGGCCGCACCACCTCCATGCCCACCACGCTCTGCACGCGCCCGCCCAGGCGGCTCCGAGTGTTGATCCCGTAGCCCCGGCCCGACCACTCGCCGCGCTTGACCCACAGCATCTTCGCCGAGACATCGAGCGCTCGGCCCCCGGGCTCGATGCCCACCTCGGCCCGGCCCACGCGAGGGCCGCCGTGGGCCATCTGCACCAGGGTCACCTCCAAGGGGTCGGCGAAGTCCGGGCCGGCGCGGAGGGCCAGCGCCCGGGCTCCCGTGGTCAGCTCGAGGCTCCTGCGCCGTACCACGCCGCCGGAGCGCAAGGTGAGCGCCAGGTGGCCCCTGGCCCGGGGCGCGGTGGCCACGGCCAGCACTTCCTCGCCCCGCCGCACCCAGGGCCGCTCGACGACGAGGCGCGGACGGGAAGCGTCCTCCCCCCGCGGCAGGTCGCAGCCGTCCTCGGCCACCCACACGGCGACCTGGGAGCGCCCTCCGCCGGCCTCCAGCACGAAGGTGTAGCGGCCGGGCCGCGGCGCGGGCACGCTTAGGTCGCGCTCGACGAGGGAGGCCACGGTCCCTTCCACCACCCTCGCCGTCTCCGTGCGCCCGCCGGCGCTCACGATGTGCGCCGAGCAGGCGGCCCGCATGGCCGCCTGCTGGGGCGGGGGCAGAGGGCTGCGAACGCCGAGCGGGATGGCCTCCGAGACCCGGTAGAGCCGCCGCTGGACCTCCAATGCGGCCGGCGGGGCCTCCGCCAGGACCAGGAACTCGGCGGTCGCCGACGCCTCGCCCATTGGGGGCGCCACGATGGCCGCGTGCACGGCGCAGAGGGCGTCGTGGTCGGGCTGCTCGGCCCGGGTGGGCTGCCAGCGGAGGCTCAGCTCGCCCTTCTCGTCGGTGCGGGCCTCGGCGGGGAGGTCGAGGGGCAAGACCTCCAGCCGCTCCTCGTCCAGCGGGGCCTCGCCCTCCGCCCAGCCGGCCTGCTGCTCGAGGCCCACCGGGTAGGCCCAGGAGAGGAATCGCACGCGGGCGTCGGGCAGGGGCTGGCCCTCGGCGTCCTCGGCGCGAAGCCTGAGCTCCACCGCCTCGCCGGGCCGGGCCACGGGCCGGCTGGCGGAGAGGGCCACGCGGAACGGCGCCGGGCGCGGGGCCTCGACCCGAAGGAGCTCGAGGCGCTGGGTCTCCAGCCGCCGTTCGCCCCCCGGGGCTACGATGGCCGCATAGGCCCCCGGGGAGGCATCGCGGGGGATGGAGAAGCTATCTGTGAACGCTCCCACCGCGTCGGTGCGCACCTGCGCGGCGGCCACGGGGAGGCCCGACGGGCCGACCAGGGTGAGCTCGGCGGGGGTATTGGTGAGCGGCGCGAAGCCGTCCTCGGCACGGAGCTGGAGCACCCCCGTAAAGTGGGCCTGGCTGCCGGGACGGAAGGTGGAGCGTCGGGCGCGCAGCCGCACGCGGTAGACGGCCGCCGAGTGGTCCAGCCGCCGGCGGGCCGTGGCCACCGCGCCGTGGTCGCCGTGGGTGGCCACCGCGGTGGCCACCACCGAGGGGGCGAAGCGGTCGCGCACCAGCGAGCTGTGCCACCGACCCGCCGAATCCGTGGTGCCCGAGGCGCTGAGCACCCTCTCCCGTCCCAGCCGCTCCGTCCGGTAGACCACCTTGACGAAGGCCCCCTGGACCGGCTCGCCCGTGGGCGCCTGGGTGCACAGCACCTCGAAATCGCTGTCCCCCAGCAGGAGGCCGATGCGGAGCCGCGAGGCCAGCACCAGGGCCGCCCGGGCCCGGCCGGGCGAGACCGTGCGCACCACGTAGGCCCCCGGCTCGCCCACGCGGAGGATGCCCTGGCGGACCGTGGCCTTCTGGGGCGCGGGGTGGCGGGCCAGGACGCTGGCGGCGGGCTGCCACTGCTCGAGCCAGGCCGGCACCTCGGGGCGGTCCAGGTCCAGGAGGTCGACCCGCCACACCTCCGTGTGGGCGCCGGGCGGCAGGGGCCAGGGCAGGGGGAACTGGCCGGGGATGCGCTCGAGGACCGCCGGGGGCCAGGCGGGCACGGCCCTGGCGGGCGGCTTCAGCTCGACTTCGGGCCTCGGCGGCGTCGGCGAGGGACAGCCGGCCAGGAGGGCGAGGAGGGCCAGGCTGTGCGCCAGCGAGCGGCGTCGTACGGCCATGGCGGATGCCCTGGCTTGGCGAGGGGAAGCGCCTCGGCCGGCCCGCGGGCGTCGCCGCGGGCCCGACCCTGGGCGTATTCTACGCCCGCGAGGAGGGCTGTCAACCGGTTTCGCCCCGGGGGCCGGCGACGGCCACGGAGTACCGCTCGGCGGTCAGGTGGGCCTGCGCGGCCCGCTGGATGCTCTCGGCATCGACGGCCCGCACGAGCCGGGGGTAACGCTCCACGTAGTCGTCGCCCAGATGGTAGAGCTCGATGCCGTTGAGGGTGGCGGCGAGGCCGTCGTTGGTCTCCAGGCGGATGGGCAGGACGCCCACCAGGTGGCTCTGGCAGTCGGCCAGTTCCTCCTCGCCGACCGGCTGGTCCTGGATGCGGCGAATCTCGTCGAGGATGCTGGACGTGGCGCGCTCGACGTTCCCCGGGTTCACCCCCGCCCGCACGGCCCACAGGGCGTGGCCGAAGGCGTCCTGCATCTGGGCGAAGACGTAGTAGGCGAGGCCCTGGCGGTCGCGCACGTTGTCGCCCAGCCGCCCCATGAGCCCCATGCCCCCGACGATGTGAGTGGCCTGGGCCAGGGCGTAGTAGTCGGGGTGGTGGCGGGAGATGGTCTTGCAGCCCAGGGCGAGGTCGGCCTGGCTCTTATCGGCCATGGGCACCTCGGTCCGCTGGGGCTCCGGGGGATGCTGGGCGGCCAGGTCGAGCGCGGGGACGGGCTCGTCGGGCGCCTCCCACGGCTCGAGCAGCTCGGCCAGGCGCTCGAGGGCCTCCTCGCAGGGCACGTTGCCCACCAGCGAGAGGATGAGCTGGTCGGGCCGGAACAGGCGGCGGTGGCACGCGACCAGCTCGTCGCGCTCGATGGCCGCCACGCTCTCGTGGTAGCCGTAGGGCGGCCAGCGGTAGGGATGCTCCCGGGGGTAGACGAGATGGGCCAGCTCGCGGCGGGCCACGGCGCGGGTGCTCTGGTCGGCCTCGCGCAGGCTGGTCAGGGCCTCGCCGCGGGCGCGCTGGAACTCGTCGGGGGGGAAGCTGGCCTGGCGCAGGACGTCGGTCACCAGCTCGGCTACGGTGCCCCAGTGCTCGGCCAGGCACTTGGCGCTGAAGCTCACGGCGTGGGTCCCCGCCCCCATGGCCAGCGAGGCCCCCAGGGCGTCCAGGCGGTCGTAGATCTGGTCGTAGGACCTGGAGGCGGTGGCCCGCCGGGCCACGGAGGCCGTGAGGTTGGCCAGCCCGGCGCGGTGGGGCGGATCGAGGGCGGCGCCGCCCACGATGAGCCCCGAGAGCACGGTGGTATCGCTGGTCGTGCTATGGCAGGCCGCCAGCCGGGCCCCGCTGGGCAGGGTGCGGCGGGCGACGGGTGGGATGGACCACTGCGGCTCGTCCATCGCGAGCGCCTCCTCGGTGCTGCGGGGCGGTCCGGCCCTCAGGGCTGGGCCTCGGTGGGCATGAACCGGCCCACGGTGCGGCGGTGCGGGGCGAATCGGTCGGCCGCCACGCGGGCCACCTCGGCGGCGGTCACCGCATCCACGCGGTCCAGGTAGTCCTCGGCGGCGTGCCAGGAATCCACGGCGTCGGCGGCGCCCACGATGGCGCCCACGCCGGTCACGCGGTCCCAGTTGTAGGCGAAGGCGGCGCGGAGCTGGGTGCGGGCCTTGTGCATCTCCTCCTCGTCGGGCGGCTCGGTGTGGAGGCGGTCGAGCTCGCCCAGGAGGGCGGCCTCCACCCGCTCGGGCTCCACCCCCTCCCGCACCGTGGCCTCGGCCTGGAAGAGATAGGGGTCCACGGACAGGTGGCACACCGCCCAGGCCCTGGAGGCCAGCTCGCTGCGCACCAGGGCGCGTTCGAAGCGCGAGGTGCGGCCCCCCACCCCGCCGGCGAACATCCCGCTGGCCCCGTTGAGCACCGTGGCGGCCAGCAGCAGGGGATAGTAGTCGGGGTCGCTCGCCGCGGGGGCGGGGCAGGCCACGTGGACGATGGCGGCGCCGCCGCTTCGGCGGAGCACCACGCGGCGCTCGGCCCGCGGGGGCGGCTCGGGCCGCGCCTGGGACGGCGGCAGCTCGGCGGCGGCCACGGGGCCGAAGAGCTGGCGGACGCGGTCGAGCAGGCGGTCGGGCTCGAAGTCGCCGGCCACGAGCAGCGTGGCGTTGTTGGGCGCGTAGTAGGTGCGGTAGTGGGCGTAGAGGTCGTCGCGGGTGATGGTCCTGAGGTCTTCCTTCCAGCCGATCACACTCCAGCGGTAGGGGTGCTCCCGGAAGGCGGTGGCCTGGACCTCCTCGCTGAGCAGATAGTTGGGGTGGTTTTCGGCCCCCTCGCGTTCGGAGAGCACCACGGTGCGCTCGGCCTGGACCTCCTGGGGGTCGAAGACGGCGTTGGCCATGCGGTCGGCCTCGATGCGCAGCGCCAGGTCGAGGGCAGAGGCCGGGAGGGTCTCGTAGTAGGCCGTGAAGTCCACCCACGTGAACCCGTTGTTCACCCCTCCGTGGCGTGCCACCTGCTTGAAAATCTGGCCCTTGGCGAACTCCTTGCCTCCCTTGAAGAGCATGTGCTCGACCCAGTGGGAGGCGCCGGTGAGCCCCGGGCGCTCGTGGCGCGAGCCCACGCGGTACCAGGCCCACACGCTGACCACGGGCACGGCGTGGCGAGGGATGGCGAGGACCTTGAGGCCGTTTTCCAGGACCGTTTCCTGGATGCCGAGGGATGGGCTCATTCTTGTGGGGGGGTCCTTTCCTCGCCGCCGGGCTCCCGGTCCTTCTCCTGGCCGAGGAGGACGAAGTTGCGGCGCTCGGGGTGCCATCGCAGCTGGGCGTAATGCTTGCGGTACCAGGCCTCCCACTTTGCGATGGCCGCCTCGCGGATGGGCAGGGGCTGCTTGGCGTCGTAGCCGAAGTACTGGTTGTAGGCCTTGCGCAGGAGCTTGCTGGCCGTCTCCCGCACCTTGGCGTCCTCGCTGTGGAGGCCCTGGACGAACAGCTCGAAGGCCTCCACCGGCGGCTCGGGCAGGATGGTGATGCAGCGCAGCACGCACTCCCGCACGGCGGGGTGATCGTGCTCCTCGTAGGTCTTGCGGAGGAAGGCCAGGTGGCCCTCCTCCATGAGCGTCACCGCGGTGTGGAGGGCGTCGTAGCGCACGCGCGGCGAGGTCTCGGGCTGGAGGAGGCCGCGCACCAGGGGCAGATAGTCCCTGGCCGCCTCCGGCTGGCTCTCGCGGAGGTCGCGGATGTGGCCCAGGGCGTAGGCCCGCAGCTCGGCGGCTCCCTCGCGGAGCACCTTGCGCAGCACGCTATCGAGCTCGGGGTAGCCGTCCTCCACCATCAGGCGCAGTGCCCAGCGCCCCACCTCGGGGTCGGGGTCGTCGAGGGCCTTCTCCACGTGGGGCCAGACGTCCTTGCCCTTCTTGCGGAAATGGCGCAGGTAGTAGGCGGCCGTCGAGCGGACGAAGGCGTTGGGGTCGTCCCGGAGTACGTCGAGCACGGCGTCGAAGGCCCTGTCGGTGCCGATGCGGCTCACCGCGGCCACGGCCCACCAGCGTGCCTGGGGGCGCTTGGCCTGGAGCGCCTCGAGGAGCTGGTCCATGGCGGGTTCGCCGATTTCGATCAGCTCCTGGCAGGCGCCCTTGTTGCCATACTGCCCCTCGCCGAGCTTGCTGCACAGCTCGGCGATGCGCTGCTCGAGGGCCGCGTCGCCCGGCCCCTCGCCCGGCCGGGCCGCCGGGGCGAGTGCGGCGAGCATCGCGATCGCCAGCCAGTGTGTCCTCATCGGCTCTCCCGCCTGGTTCTCTTGCGCTTAGGGATCATTATAGCAGCGCCGCGCGGGGGCGTGCAACGGCGGCTTGGCGGGCGGGGGTGGGGAATTCCCACGCCCCTGTGGGGAAACCCCACGGGCGGGCCGGGCAAGGGCCCGCCGGGCGACTTCCGCCCGCTAATCGTAGCTCGTTCCCTGGCAAGCGCTTAGCCCCACGCGGCGCCCCGCGGGCCGCGCGTCGGCGCGTGGCACGTCAGTTGCATCCCTCCCCGTTGCGTGCCGCGGGACGCGGTGGTGCCGCGTCCTCCCCGAGGGGCACAGCGCGAGGAGAGTCGTGATGAGAAGGTCGCATGCCGTGCGGACCGCCGCCTGTGTCGCCCTCGTGGCCGTCGGCCTGGGCGTGGCCTGGGCCCAGGAGGCCGACCGCGGCCCGGCGGCCCGCCGCCCCCTGCCGCCCCGTCCCGGCGGCGAGGCCCCCGAGGGCCGTCCCCGCCCCAGGCCCGCCGTCCCCGGCGGCGACGTCCCTGCCGTCCAGGAGGAGATGGAGCGTCACCGCGGGGCGATGCGCGAGATCTTCGTGGCCAACATCGCCCTGGCCCGGGAGGTGGGCCGGGCGGTCCATCAGCTGCGCCAGGCGGGCGCCGACGAGGCCGAGCTCGAGGAGGCAACCGCCCAATTCGCACCCCAGGCCGATGAGATCGCCGCGAAGCTGGCCAAGGAGCTCTCGACTCACTACGCGAATCTTGCTAGAATCTTCGAGCCCCAGACCGAGGAGCAGCGGAGGGCGCTGCTCGCCCAGCTCGCCCAGTCCACGGTGCGACGGATGGCCGAGCGCGCGCTGCGCCGGCCCCCTCGGCCCCAGGGCGACCGCCCGCCGCGGCCGCCCCGTCCCCGCCGCGACGGCGGGGGACCCCCTCGCCGCCCCGGTCCCCAAGGCCCGGAGGGCGAGGCGCCGGCGAACTTCTGACCCCGGGGCCGTCGGCCCCGAGGAGCTGCCAGGCCGCACGCGGGCCCGCCAGGCCCCCGCGCCGCGGTCGCCAACCGCCGCTCGCCTGGCAGGACGGAGGACGGAATGAGAAGGCTCTGGCTCGCCGTGCTCGGGCTCGTGGTGTTCGCCTCGCTGGGGTGCGCCCCGCGGCCGGTGCTCGTGGGGCCCCGCCATCGCCGGCCTCGGCCCGGCCCGCACCGGGTCGGCCCCCCGCCGGTCAAGCCCCTCCTGGTGCCCAAGGCCCCGCCCCCGCCCAAGGTCGTGGGCCGTCCCGCCCGGCCTGGCCCGGGCCACGTGTGGGCGCCCGGCCACTGGGCGTGGCGCGGCGGCAAGCACGTGTGGGTGCCGGGCGCGTGGAAGCGCCCGCCCCGCCCCAAGGCCACCTGGGTCCCGGACCGGTGGGTGAAGACTCCCGGCGGCTGGAAGCACGTGCCCGGCCACTGGAAGTAAGCGCCCGCTGGTTGCCCGCCGAAGCCCCGCGAGCCCCCGTCCGCCCGGGCGGGGGCTCGCCGCTTGGTCCCGTCGGCTGCTTGACTCCCGGCCCCCCTTCTGCTACCCCCAGTTCGCACCCGTCGGGGCCTTACAGGAGGAGAGCGGACCATGAGCGAACGAGCCGGCGAGCTGGTGGGCCAGCTTCGCGACTTCCGCACCCGCAAGACCGCCATGGACGAGCTGCTGATGCTCGGCGAGGAGGCCCTCCCCGCCCTCATCGAGGCCCTCGCCCACCCCCTGGAGAACGTCCGCTGGTCGGCCCGCACGGTCCTCGTGCGCCTGGGCGGCGACCCGGTGGTCGAGCGGCTGATCGAGACCCTCGACGACTCCCGCCGCCAGGCCGAGGCGGTCCAGGCCCTCCGCCAGATCACCGGCGAGCCCATGGGGCCCGACCGCCAGGAGTGGGCCCGGTGGGCCGGCCGCGGCGAGCGGCCCGAGGCCGAAGAGGCCGAGGCGACGCCGCCCGAAGCTCCCGCCCCCGAAGCTCCCGCCGAGCCCGCCGCCCCGCCGCCCGAGCCGCTCTCCGACGCCGAGCTGGTCCGCCAGGCCGTCGAGGGCACGCAGGTGGGCATCGAGGAGCGCTCGGGCGGCTTCCTCCTCGACGTGCCCCTGGAGGGGGAGCGCCACCAGCAAGTGACGGTGAGCTTCGGCTCCAGCGATTTCGAGGGGGAGCCCCTGGTGGTGGTCTACACCGAGTGCGGGCCCGGCGATGCGAAGAACTTCGAGTGGGCGCTGCGGCAGAACCTGCGGATGTCCTTCGGCGCCATCGGGCTGCGCGACCGCCAGGACAGCCCCACCTTCGTGATGGTCAATACCCACCCCCGGGCCACGGCGAGTCCCACCGACCTGCGCAAGTCCATCCTCCTGCTCGCCCGCCGCGGCGACGCCCTGGAGAAGGCCCTCACGAAGGGCGACCAGCGATAGACCCCAGGTCGACCTGCTCCACCTCCTCGATGATCCCCCCCATGATGCGGGAGCCCACGGCCGCGAAGCGCAGCGGGTTGTCCGTCACGAAGTAGCGGTAGGCGGGGCTCGTCGCCTGGGCCCGCAGGCCCCCCATCTCGCCGAGGCGAGCGGCGGTGGCCTTGGCCGTCTCCTCCGCGGAGTCCACGATGGTCATGGCCCGCCCCACCACCTCGCGGAGAGCGTCCTTGAGCAGCGGATAGTGGGTGCAGCCCAGCACCAGGGTGTCCGCCCCGAAGTCCAGGACCGGCCGGGTGTACTCCTTGGCGGCGAGGCGCACGATGGGGTCGTCGGGGCTCCTGCCCTCCTCGACCAGGGGCACCAGGAGGGGGCAGGCGCGGTCGACCAGGGCGATGGAGGGGTCGATGGCCCGGATGGACTCCACGTAGGCCCTGCTGCGGATGGTGGCCTCGGTGCCGATGACGCCCACCCGGCGGTTGCGGGTGGCTGCGGCCGCGGCGCGTGCCCCGGGCTCCACCACCCCAATGACGGGCACGGGCAGAACCTCCCTGAGGTGGGGCAGCGCGGTGGCCGAGGCGGTGTTGCAGGCCACCACGATGAGCTTGGGGCCGAGGGAGCACAGGAAGCGGCAGCTCTGCTCGGCGAAGCGGACGATGGTGCGGGGCGACTTGATGCCGTAGGGCACGCGGGCCGTGTCGCCGAAGTAAAGGATGTCCTCGTGGGGCAGGGCCTCGGCCACGCGGCGCATCACGGTGAGCCCGCCGAGGCCGGAATCGAAGACCGCGATGGGGCGCGAGGTGAGGTCCGTCGCCCATCCCTCTCCGTGCATCGCCCGCCCCATGGCGGGCTCAGTGCGAGAAGCCGCCCGTCGCCGCCAGCCTGTCCCGATACGCCTCGATGCCGTCCGCCAACGCCTTCACCAGCTTCTTCTGGTACCAGCTCTGCTGGAGCAGCCGCCGCTCGCCGCGGTTGGACAGAAAGCCCAGCTCCACCAGCACGGCCGGGGTGCGGGACAGGCGCAGCACGCGGTAGCCGGCGCTGCGGGTGCTGTGGACCCTGATCCCGGCGCGGCCGAAGGCCCTCTCCAGCTCCTCGGCCAGCTCGCGGCTCTCCCGCCCGTACTCCTCGAAGAGCATCTCGAGCACCGCCTGGTTGGCGTGCGGGGGCAGGTCGGCGTGCCCGCCCACGTCGCAGTCGGGGGGCCGCTGGCCGGCCCGCTGGGCCTCCTCGGCCCGGGCCGCGGGGTCGTACTTGCCCCCCGTGCAGTAGAAGAGCTCGACCCCCTGGATGGAGGGCTTGGCGATCCAGTTCATGTGCACCGAGACGAACAGGTCGGCCCGCTTCCGCGCGGCCACGGCAGGACGCTCCTCGAGCTCCAGGAACACGTCGCTGTCCCGCGTCATCACCACCTCGAAGCCCCGCCGGCGAAGCTCGGAGGCGAGGAGCCTGGAGGCCGACAGCACCAGGTCCTTCTCCTGTATGCCCGTGCCCCGGGGGCAGGCCCCGGGGTCCTTGCCCCCGTGCCCCGGGTCGACGCACACCCGGCGGATGTACCGGGCCTCGGACGGGGGAGGCGGGGGCGGCGGCGGCTCTTCCTCCCGCTTGCCCAACAGCCGCTCGATGGAGGGCACCAGCGCGCGGGGCACGTAGGCCCGCCCGTAGTGCACGGCCACCGGCCGCCGCAAGTGCACCAGCTCCGAGCCCACGAGCGCGGCGTCCACCCCGGCGGTCACCGCCACCTGGCGGCGGCCCCGCCCCAGGCGATGCACGGCACCCACCTCGTCGGTGGACAGCGGGACGTCCAGGCGCGTGGCGAGGGCGCCGAGGGCCACGTAGCGACGGGAGCTGGGCGGCGGGCAGGGCCGGGGCCGCACGGCCCGGGCGGTCTCGCTGGCCGCGCCCGCTCGTGCGACCAGGAGGAGAGCGAGGGCGCAGAACCTGGCGGCCATGCTCACGCCGAGCCCCCTCCCCGCCCGCTCTTCGTCCCGCGGGCCTTCTTCTTTCGGGGGGGGAAGCGCCGCGCCATGTAGCGCGCCACGTCCTCGTCGGTGCAGAACTCCAGGTCCCAGTCGAACTCCAGGCTGTTGCCCTCGCAGTTTTCGGTGCTGTGCTCGCGGCACACGGCGGGTCGTCGGGCGTAGATGCGGCAGCGGTTGTCGGGCCCCAGGTGGCGGCATCGGCTCTGGATTTCGAGGTACCAGTCGCCGTCCTCGACGAACACGCGGGTGCCCTCGTGACAGAGGTACCATCGGATGTCGTCGAAGTCGCGCCGGGTGGTGGGCTCGTCGATCTCGAGGGCGAAGTATCGACAGCACTTGCCATCGCAGCGCTGGCACGGCGTTTCCTTCGCCATCGCCCTACGGCCCTTCAATACACGGGGATTGCCCACCAGGCGCCGCCATCATAGCCGCCGCCGTGGCCCCTGTCAAGGTCTTGGCCCCGCTCGGCGCGTTGAAAAAAAGCCGCGCGTCCGCTATAACTCCCCCTCGGGGGCCGTCCCGCGGCCTCCCGCCCGTTCCTGGAGGACGCGCCCATCCGACGCCTCGCCGCCGTGCCCCTGCTTGCGCTGCTCGCCCTGCCCGTCCAGGGCGACGACCTGGTCCGCGTGGCCGCCGTGGCCCGCCCGCCCGGCCAGTGGCGAGCCCAGGGCATGGCCCGGGCCGTGCTCGCCCACCTGGGCGAGGTGGGCGCGGTGGTGCCCGCCGACCCCCAGGTGGCCGACCGCCTGGTGCCCGCCGACCCCGCCGCGCCCGTGCCCCGGGTGGCGGAGGCGGGCGAGCGGCTGCGGGCCCGCTACGTGGCCGTGGTCCAGGTGCCTGGCCCGAGGCGGGCGGTGGCCTCGCTGGTGGACGTGGGGGCCGTCTCCCGCGAGCTGGTGGAGGCCCGCGGGCCGCTGCACGAGCTGCCCGGGAAGCTGGCCCTGGCCCTCGCCCAACGCCTGCCGCTGCGCCCCACCGAGGCCGAGCGCCAGGCCATCGCCCAGCCCATGGTGGGCAACGCCGCGGCCCTCGAGGCCCTGTGGGAGGCCGACGCCCAGGACGAGCCGGGCCGCGAGCTCCAGCTCTGCCACAAAGCGCTCCGCCGCGACCCCGAGTCTGCACTGGTCCACAACCACCTGGGCGTGGCCTTCGCCCGCAACGACCGCCTGGTCGAGGCCCTCCTCCACTTCGCCAAGGCCGCCCAGCTCCGCGACGACTATGCCGCGCCCCACACCAACCGCGGCCTGGTGCTCAAGCAGCTCAAGCGCTGGGACGACGCGGAGGCGGCCCTCCAGAAGGCCATCGCCCTGGGGGCCAAGAGCCCCACCCCCCACATCGCCCTGGCACGCCTGCTCGACCGGCGCGGCGCCACCGTCGCCGCGCTCGAACACCTCGAGGAGGCCCTCCGCCTCGACCCCTGCCACACCAACGCCCTGGCCACCCTCGCCGAGTACTACTTCCAGCGGCGCGACACCCGCAAGGCCCACCGGGCCATCGACCGCATCCTCGAGCTCGAGCCCCGCAACGTCCAGGCCCTCAACCTGCGGGGCCTCCTCCAGCTCCTGCCCCGCCACTACGAGGAGGCCGAGGCCACCCTCCGCAAGGCCCTCGACATCCGGCCCGACTACCCCCCCGTGCTGGCCAGCCTGGGCCTCGCCCTCTACGGCCAGCGGCGGGTGGACGAGGCGGTGGAGACCATCGAGAAGGCCATCGACATCGATCCCCAGTGCGCCACGGCGCACTTCTACCTGGGCAAGATCCGCTTCCAGCAGGGCCGCTACGAGCAGGCCGCGGCGGCCTTCCAGCACGCGGCCGAGCTGAACCCCCGGCTCAGCGACGCCCGCAAGAGCCTCGTCGCCGCCCGCCGGGCCAGCCGCCGCGGCTCCCTGGGCTGCGGATGCACCCGCCGGGCCGGCCCCCCGCCGCCCCCCGCCCAGGCCCTGCTCGGCCCGGGGCTGCCCGTCCTGCTCCTGCTCGCCCCCCACGTCGTCCGCGCCGCCCGACGCCGCCGCCGCAGGGGCTGAGACCCCGCGGTGAGGGCCATTTTTTTCGAAAAATCCGGCGAAGTGTAGGAAAGTTCCACACACCACCCCCCCAGTTGCATGCCTTAGGGGTAGAGGGGCCGCGCGAGGCCCCCCGGCGCGTCACTCCAGCTGGAGGAGGGGGAACTGGGCGGGGTCCTTCGCCTCGCCGATGCCCGGGGAGGCCTGGAGCCAGCCCTCGCGGCCGTGCCCGTCGTCGTCGTTGACGATGAAGCTGAAGCCGATGGCCCGGCGGCGGACGGTCTCCTCGCTGAGGCCCAGCGCGGCGTAGGGGATGGCCGCGTCGTAGATCAGGCCGCCCTCGAGGGGTGCCGTCGCCAGATCGACGCGGCCCGAGGGGTCGGGGCGGCCGGCGGGCCGCAGCCACGTGGCGACCAGGGGCCGGCCGCCCTCGCCGCGGGCCAGGCCGATCTCCCAGTAGCCCTCCTGGCCGGGCACCTGGATGCCGAGCTGCACGCAGTCGGCCTTCCACATCCGGCCCGCGGCGTGGGGCTGGACGTGGGCGTCGTCGCGGACGAGGACCCGCACCCGCAGGGCGTCGGCGTCCCGGCCCACCCAGGCGCGGGCGCTCAGGTCGGCGGGCCCCTGCCACACCATGTGCTGGCGGGCGGGGTCGTTTTCATTGCGGTTCACCACGTCGGCGCGCTCGCGGAGCACGAAGTCGGGCTCCCGCCGCTCGAAGGGCGCGGCGGGCACCAGGCGTGCGACGCGGAGAGGGACGGAGAGCTGACCGGCGAAGGGCGTGCCCTCGATGGCATAGGCCAGGGCGGCCCGGTGCGGCTGGTCCCCCGGGGCGTCGGGCACGACGACCTGGAAGGCCTGGCGGGCCGTGCCGTCGGGCTCCACGGCCACGGCGTGCTCCGTCGGCTTCCCGCCCAGGGCCTGCCAGGTGAGGGCGAAGCGGGCCTCGCGGGCCAGGGGGTTTCGGAGCACGGCCTCCAGGCGCAGCCGCTCGCCGGGCAGCCCCGCCGCCCTACCCTCCAGGCGGACCGGCGAGCCGCCCACCCTGGGCGCGCCCCCGCGCACCCGCACGTAGACGGGCGCCGGGCCGAGGGTCCAGGCGAAGACGCCCTCGGCCAGCTCGACGGGGCTGGGGTTGCCCATCAGGTCGAGCCTATGGGCCTCGGCCCCGGGCGGCACGCGCACCAGGAGGGCCTGGCCCTCGACTCCGCCGCTCTCCCGCCATCCCACGAGCACCGTCTCGCCGTCGCGGGGAGCGCGGAAGAGCCATTGGCCGTCGCCCCGCGCCACCTGGTCCACGGCGGGCTTGTCGCGGAGGAGCTTGACCAGCTCGTTGAAGGCGCAGAGGACGGGCCGGGGCTCGTCGCTCCGCCAGTCGAGCATGCCGAAGCCGTCGGTATGGGGGTTGCCGCCGCGCATCAGGAACCACGAGTAGGCCATGGCCCCTCGCGCCCTGGCGAAGACCAGCTTCTTGACCAGGGTCCGGGCCTGGACCTTTCGCCCGTGCTCGCTGCCGATGGCGGTCTCGTTGAAGTACAGCGGCCTGGGGGCCTCGAGGGCTTCGCGGATTTCGGCCAGCGGGCCGTCGACGGCGCGGGCGAACTGCTCGAAGGTGCCGTGCTGGTGGTGGGTGTGGATGTCGAAGGCGTCCTGGGCCTCGCGGATCACGCGCTCGTGGAGGCGAGGGTTGAGGTGCTTGCCGCCGTGGGGCAGGACGGTGGCGAAGCCGCCGCTCATCACCTGGTTCCGAGGGTCGACGGCCTTCAGCTCCCGGTAGGCGACTCGGAGCAGCTCGATATACTCGTCGGTGGTGCCCTTGTAGAAGCCCTCGAGGTCGGGCTCGTTCCACACTTCCCACTGCCGGATGCGCCCCCGGTAGCGGCGTGCCACCGTGCGCACCCAGGCCCGCCAGGCCTCGAGCCTGGGGGGCGTCTGGTTGATGGGGCTCCAGCCCCGTCGGGCCTCGTGCCTGGCCGCGTAGGCGGGGCGGGCGGCCCAGGCGGGGCAGTAGGTGAGCAGGTACTGGTGGACGAGGCCGTGGGCCTGGGCCCGCCGGACCATGGCGTCCATCTTCTCCCAGCGGTACTGGTCGGGCGCCGGCTGGATGTCCAGCCAGGAGCGTCCGTCGCGGACCACGTCGGCTCCCACGAGCGCGGCGGCGAGGGCGGTGCGCTCGTCCTTCAGGGCTCCGCCGATGCCGTAGAGGAAGCTCTCGCGGTGCTCGGCGCGGGTGCCCGCGGGCTGGAAGTAGGCCAGCGAGGTGGCCAGCGCTCGCCGCGAGGTGCCCACCTGGGGGTCGGCGAGGGTCACCTCCAGCCGCCACCAGCCGAAGCGGTCGAGCCTGGCCCCCAGGGGCACGGTGGCCCGGCCGCCGGCGGGGACGCCCAGGCCGGGCCGGCGCCACGCGACGGTGTGGCCGTCGTAGCCCTCGAGGCTGGCGGCGAGGTCGAGGGTCAGGGCCTTCTCGCCGGCGTTGGCCACGGCCAGCCTGGCCGCCTCCTCCTCGCCCTTTCGCACGATGGCCAGGGGCAGGCCGGTCTCCAGGTCCACGGTGAGCTTCTCCAGGCGGCGCTCGCGCTCGGCGATTTCGGGGTCGAAGGGGTTCCGCCAGAGCCCCCGCACCAGGACGTGCCCCGGCCCCTCGAGGCCCTCGGGGGCCATGAAGGCCAGGCCGAGGAAGCGCACCGGCAGGTCGAGCGTGCCCCGCCCCCGCTCGCCGCCGCCCCACGAGCCCTGGTGGCGGGCGGGGTCGAGGCGCACCCGCACCTCCTGCCAGCCCTCGCTCGCGGGGCCCGCGTCGCCGCTCCACTGGAACGTCTCGCCGTCGGCGTCCACGGCCCGCACGGCCACGCCCTCGAGCCCCGGCAGGCCGCGGGCATCGAGGGCCATGGCCACGGTCAGGCCCTCGTGGAACGCGTAGAGGGTGGGCCGCTGGCGGCACATGGTCTCGAGCAGCCTGCGCGCGCCTTCGGCCCATGTGAGCTTCCTGGCCCGTCCGCCGTCGGCGGCGACGACCTCGGTGGCCTGGTGGAACTGGCGGCCTCGGTGGACGTGGAGGGCGCCGCGGCGGGCCAGGTCGACCAGCAGCACGTCGTGCTCCTCGTCCTCTGCCGCGCCCTCGCCGGGGCGAGCGCACGCCAGGCCGAGAAGGGCGCAGGCGGCCAGCACGACGATAGCGAAGGGGCGAGTGTGCACGGGAGGCCTCCAGGCAAGTGGTGTGGGGCGGTCCGAGGCGTTTGCACGCCGGCTGCCCTGGTGGACTCCCTAGGGCGCCAGCGCGGCGGCGAGCACCTCGCCGGTGTGGGAGCCGGGGGTGGCGGCCACGTCCTCGGGCGGCCCCTGGGCCACGATGCGTCCGCCCTCCTCGCCGCCCTCGGGGCCGAGGTCGATGATCCAGTCGGCGCACTTGATGACGTCGGGATTGTGCTCGATGACCAGGAGGGTATTGCCCCGGTCGGCGAGCCGGGCGAAGACCTCGAGGAGCCGCGAGATGTCGGCGAAATGAAGCCCCGTGGTGGGCTCGTCGAGGATGTAGAGGGTGCGGCCGGTGGAGACCTTGGCCAGCTCGCTGGAGAGCTTGACGCGCTGGGCCTCGCCTCCCGAGAGGGTGGTGCTGGGCTGGCCGAGGGCGATGTAGCCCAGGCCCACGTCGTGGAGGGTCTGGAGGATGCGGGTGATGGCGGGGATGGCGGAGAAGAAGTCGAGGGCCTCCTCGACCCGCATCTCGAGCACGTCGGCGATGCTCTTGCCCCGGTAGCGGATCTCCAGCGTCTCGCGGTTGTAGCGTCGGCCTTTGCAGGCTTCGCAGGTGACGAAGATGTCGGGCAGGAAGTGCATGGCGATGCGCTTGGTGCCCTGGCCGTCGCAGGCGGCGCAGCGTCCGCCTGGGACGTTGAAGCTGAAGCGCCCCGGCTTGTAGCCCCGCACCTTGGCCTCCTTGAGCTGGGCGAAGACGCGGCGGATGTGGCCGAAGACCTTGGTGTAGGTGGCGGGGTTGGAGCGGGGGGTGCGGCCGATGGGGCTCTGGTCGATGAGCACCCCCTTGTCCACCTGCTCCAGGCCCTCCAGGCGGCGGTGGGCGCCGGGCTTGACGCGGCTGTTGTGGAAGTGGCGCATCAGGGCGCGGTGCAGGATGTCGTCCACCAATGTGCTCTTGCCCGAGCCGCTGACGCCGGTGACGCACACCAGGCCGCCGAGGGGGATGGCCACGTCGATGCCCTGGAGGTTGTTGGCCGCGGCCTCCCGCACCACCACCGCCCGGTCGGCCGAGAGGGGCCGCCGCCGCTGGGGCACGGCGATGCGGGCCTTGCCCGCCAGGTACTGGCCGGTGAGCGACTGGGGGGCGGCCACCACGTCGTCCACCGTGCCCTGGGCCACCACGCGCCCGCCCTCGGCTCCCGGCCCCGGGCCGAGGTCGATGATGTGGTCGGCGCTGCGGATGGTCTGCTCGTCGTGCTCGACCACGATCACGGTGTTGCCCAGGCCCTGGAGGCTTCGGAGGGTGGCGATGAGGCGGGCGTTGTCGCGCTGGTGAAGGCCGATGGTCGGCTCGTCGAGCACGTAGCACACGCCCACCAGCCCGGAGCCCACCTGGGTGGCCAGGCGGATGCGCTGGGCCTCGCCGCCGGACAGCGTGGCGCTCGCCCGGTCGAGGGTCAGGTAGCCCACCCCCACGTCGACCATGAACTGGAGCCTGCGGCCCAGCTCCTTGACGATGGGCTCGGCGATGGCCGACTGCTCCGCCGAGAGCTCCAGCCCCGCCACCCACGCCCGGGCCTCGGACACGGAGCGGGCCACCAGCTCGTGGATCGCCGTGCCCCCCACGGTCACCGCCCGGGCCTCGGGCCGCAGCCGGGCGCCCTGGCAGGCGGGGCAGGGAAGCTCGCTCATGTAGCCCAGCAGCCGGCTCTTCACCGAGTCGCTGTGCGTCTTGTGGAACCGGCGGGCCAGCTCGGGCACCACGCCGCGGAAGCTGGCCCCCAGCTCCGCCTCGTCGGCCTCCGACGTGCCCTCCACGAGGATGCGGCGGACCCGCCGGGGCAGCTTCTCGAAGGGGGTGTCGAGCGACACGTCGAAGTCGCGGGCGAACCGCTCCAGGGCGCGGTTGTACCACGCCGACATCGCTTCCCCCCGCCGCCAGGCGTGCACCGCCCCCTGGGCCAGCGACAGCGAGGGGTCGGGCACGATGAGCTCGGGGTCGAACTCCATCCGCGTGCCCAGCCCCCCGCACTCGGGGCAGGCGCCGTAGGGGCTGTTGAAGGAGAAGATGCGGGGCGAGAGCTCCTCGATGCTGATCCCGCACTGGGGGCAGCCGTAGTGGCGGCTGTAGAGGGTATCCTCCCAGCCCTCGCCCGCGGCCCGGGCGATCACCACCAGCCCCTCGCCCAACGCCAGCGCCGTCTCCACCGAGTCCTGGAGCCGCGAGCGCCCCTCGGGGTCCACCACCAGGCGGTCGACCACCGCCTCGATGGTGTGGTTCCGCCGCCCGTCGAGCTTGGGGGCCTCCTCCAGGGGATAGACCTCGCCGTCGATGCGTGCCCGCACCAGGCCCTCGCGGGCGATGCGGTCGAGCAGCTCGCGGTGCTCCCCCTTGCGCCCCCGCACCAGGGGGGCGAGCACCAGCACGCGCAGCCCCTGGGGCAGGGCGAGCACGGCGTCGACGATCTGCTCCGGCGTCTGCTGGCGGATGGCCCGCCCGCAGCGGGGGCAGTGCGGCTCGCCGGCCCGGGCGTAGAGCAGCCGCAGGTAGTCGTAGACCTCCGTGGTCGTGGCCACGGTGGAGCGGGGGTTGGCCCCGCCGGTGCGCTGCTCGATGGCGATGGTGGGCGGGAGGCCCTCCACCGACTCCACCTCGGGCTTCTCCATCTGCTCCAGGAACTGGCGGGCATAGGCCGAAAGGCTCTCCACGTAGCGGCGCTGGCCCTCGGCGAACAGCGTGTCGAAGGCCAGGGAGCTCTTGCCCGAGCCGCTGAGCCCCGTGATCACCACCAGGCGGTCGCGCGGGATCCGCAGGTCGATGCCCTTCAGATTGTGCTCCGACGCGCCCCGGATGGCGATCGTCCTGTCGTCCGTCGACACCTCGGGTTCCCCGAAAAAACGCCTTGACGGAACCGCCCACGCCTGCCATTCTACCTCCCCCGCGCCGCACCCGCAAGACGGGCCCGAAGCCGCGATGGAGCCGCCCATGGACGCCTCCCGGCCGCCCCTCGAGCAGGCGGGCACCGTGCACCTGACCGCCGCCGTGCTCGTCCCGGGGGCCGAGGCGTGGGAGCCCATCCAGGCCATCCGCCGCGAGCACGACCCCCAGGTTCGCCGCTGGATGCCGCATATCACGCTCCTCTATCCCTTCGTGCCCGAGGGGCGGCTGGCCGAGGCCGCGGCGAGGCTGGCCCCCGCGGCCGCGGGCGTGGCGCCCTTCGAGCTCGCCCTGAGGGAATTTCGCTGGTTCCCCCACGGCCGCCGCGCGACCGTGTGGCTCCATCCCCAGCCGCCCCAGGCGGTGGCCCGGCTCCAGGCCCGCCTCCAGGCCGCCCTGCCCTGGTGCGACGCGCTGAGCCGCTTCGCCGGCGGCTTCACGCCCCACCTCTCGGTGGGCCGCGTCGCCAGGAACGAGGCGGAGGCGCTGGCGGCCCGTCTGGCCGCTTCCTGGCGCCCCGTCCGCTTCGCGGTTCGCGAGGTCGCCCTCATCGCCCGCTCGGGCCGGCCCGGGGAGCCGTTCCGGGTGCGAACGACCGTCCCCCTGGGGCGATGACGAGCGTTCGAGCCCTGGCGCAGCGACGCATGTGCCTGGGGGTTTGGGATATAGGTCGCGCAGGTCGTGTGGATCCGGGAGCGGCCCGGGCGATCTTTCATTTTTGGCCACGGCCTTTCATTTTTGGCCACCGCCCCTGCGGCTGGCGGCTGTTGACGCGGCGACGCGGACGTTGCGGAATGGCAACACGGCTAAGCCCTTCCGATTTTGGCACTTAGGGCGATGGAGCGAGCGGGATGTGGCGGATCGGCAACATGCCGGGCGCCCCGGCCCGCCGGCCCGGCCTTCGCCGGGCGCGGGGGGACCGCCCTAAGCATTTATCCCAACGGCACTTGCGTCGAGGAGCCCCGTTCCTCCGGCCGCGGCGTGGCCGGCACGGCATTTGCCGCGGTGAGCGGGGTCGGGAAGTTCGCAGGCCCCGTTCGGAGGAGGCGACGATGCGAGTGCTGGGCAGGGCGACGCCGCTGCTGGCCGTGGCCGCCGCGGCGTGGCTCGCGGCCGCCGCGCCGGCGAGCGCGGCGCTGATCGCCTACGACGGCTTCGGCGGCTACCCCGCGGGCGGGGGCCTCGATAGCGCCACGGGCGGCGTCGGCTGGGCCGGCGCCTGGGCCGCGCTCGACGCCCACGTGACGCTCCAGCCCAAGACCCTGGTCGACCCCCACGGCTACGGCGACGGCGGGCCGCTGGCCGTGCGGGTCCAGCAGACCCAGGGCGGCAGCTACAACCAGGACAGCATCCTGCGCCGCCGCTTCCCCTCGACCACCGGCGCGCTCTACGTGGGGTTCCTGCTGCGGGTGGAGGATTTCTCCGAGTGGGACTTCCTCCAGATCCAGGCCAGCGACGGAGCCACGGGCAACCACGACCAAACGCTCTCCGTGGGGATCAAGAACGAGCCGGGGATGCCCTTCTTCGCCCGCGTGGGCAAGTACGAGAACACGGCCTACGGCCCGCCCGCGTCGAACGACACGGACTATCGGGTGGTGGCCAAGCTGTGGAAGGACGGCTCGGCGAACTACAACCGCGCCGACCTGTTCCTCGACCCCCAGTCGCTGATCGAGCCGGCCCTGCCCACGGCGGCGGCGGGCCCCAAGGACCACGGCCTGGGCAGCCTGTCGCTGTTCAACCTCCGCGTCTACAGCATCGAGCCCGACGACCTGATCTTCCTCGACGAGGTTCGCGTGGCCACCACCTTCTCCGAGGCCATGGTGCCCGAGCCGGCGGGCCTCTCGCTGCTCGCCGTGGGCCTCCTGGGCCTCGCCCGCCGCCGCCGGCGCCGCTGAGCCCACCCAGTCCTTGCCCCCTGCCCATAGCGGCCGCCCTCCGGGACCCTGGCCGGGCGATTTGACAGGCCCGCACAGCCGTGCTAAGCGCTGGGCAGGAGCATGACCGTCCCCCAGGACCCAGCGGAGGCCGCACCATGGCGAGGCACGCCATCGCCGTCCTGCTCGCCGCGGCGAGCGCCGGGGCGGGAGAGCCGGCGCCCGACATCCACGGGGAGACGGTCGCCGAGGTGGCCCAGCGCACGGGCTACACGGGGGAGCAGATTCGCGCCTGCTTCCCGCCCATCGGCCAGTGGCCGGCGGAGCTACGGCCCGCGGAGCTGGCCCCCAGCTTCGCCCCCGAGCGCTTCAAGCCCCCGCCCGAGCCCTATGTCCACCCCCGCATCTACTTCGGCCCCGACGACCTCCCGGCCATCCGCAGACGCGTGCGGGAGACCCACGTGGGACGCCTGCGCATGGCCGGCATCCGGGGGCGACTGCTCCAGCTCTCGCCCCGCCGCGAGGACTGGGAGGGCGTGCCCTACGCCCCCACGCCCCAGGACTACGCCCGCTACGCCGAACGGGGCCTGCACATCCACCGCCGCATGGGCTTCCGCGGGCCGTGGGTGGGCGGGGTGGCCAACGCCCTCGCCGAGGGCCGCGTGCCCGAGGCCCTGGAGGAAACCTGGGACGAGCCCCCGGGCGGCAACGCCAAGGGCTACCTGATGCACCTGCTGCCCTACGAGGCCTTCCGCTGCCTCGTCGACGAGGACGCGGCGGGGGGCCGCCGCGTGGCCTCCGCCCTCGCCACCCTCTGCGCCCGACACCTCGAGGGCCTCGAGCGCTATACCCGCACCGACGACTGGCAGGCCGTCTACCAGTGGCTCTCCAGCCAGAGCATCGGCCTGACCTACGACTGGGCCTACGGCTGGATGACGGACGAGCAGCGGGCGACCTGCCGCAAGGCCATCGCCGCCATCACCCGGGGCAAGACCTACCTGGGCCTCGACCACCTGCCCGCCTTCCCCGCCACCACCAGCAACTGGAATATCATCCACGCCAACCTCCTGCCCATGGTGCTGGCCATCGAGGGCGAGGAGGGCTACGACCGCGACGTGTACCTGCGGATCGTCGAGGGCCTGCGCAAATGGGTGGCCGTGGCCAGCGGCCCCCGCGGGGCTCCCTTCGAGGGCCTCAACAAGAGCGCCTATGGCGCCAAGTGGCTCCTGCCACTGGCCCGGCGGGGCGAGCCGCTCGTGGGCACCCGCCACTCGAAAGCGCACGCCCGCCGCTTCCTGCTCCACACCATGGTGCCCTGGGGCGGCGAGCACGTCTTCGAGACCGGCATCGGCGGCCTGCGGGCCGACATCCGCATCTTCAAGCACGCCCATCCCGCCGACCCCGTGGTGGACATCCTCTACGCCTCGACGGTGACAGGCCTCTTCGCCGCCGAGGCCCGCGGCCCGTGGCCGAACATCCGCACCACCTATCCCCCAGCCTGGGACCTCTTCGTGGCCGACGACCCCATGGGGGCCGAGGGCGGGACCTACGACTTCCAGGCCGCCTTCGACCGCGTGCTCGAACACCTCCGCGAGGAGGAGCCGCTGACCTATTTCAGCGACTACCGGGGGCTGATGACCACCCGCAGCGCGTGGGCCCGCGACGCGGTGATGCTCTACTTCGAGCCCCGCCACGTGCCCGGGGGCCACACGCGGGCCTCGCGAAACGAGTTCGTGCTCGCCGCCCACGGCCGCCTGTGGGCCCATCGCACGGTGGCGGTGGAGGACACCTCGGAGCTCCACTCCGTGGTGCTGGTGGACGGCCGGGGCCAGGGCAAGCCCGGGGGGCGGTGCCCCGCGGGCCGCACGGTGGCCTTCTAGGACAGCCCGACGGCCACCTTCGCCGCCGCCGACGCCGCCTGGGCCTACAGCCGCGTGCTCGTGGCCGCCGACCGCAAAGGGGCGCGACCCACGACCGAATGCCCCAACGACTCCCGTCTTCAGCCCAGCCCCCTGCCCTGGATGGACCAGCCCTGGAGCTTCCTGCCCAACTGGGCCACGGGCTGCAAGCCGGCCCCCGGCCAGGACCCCGGCGGACACGGATACGTCCTGGCCCACAACCCCGTGCGCTATGCCTTCCGCACCTGCGGCCTGGTGCGCGGCGAGCATCCCTACGTGCTGGTCGTCGACGACATAAGAAAGGACGACGAGCCCCATCGTTACGAGTGGCTGATGCAGGTGCCCGGCGACGTGCGCCTCGAGGCCGTGGCCCTCGAGCGGGAGGGCAAGAGCGAGGTCTTCGACCTGGTGCTGCGGCCCGCCGACGAGGCCGACGAGCGGCGGCTGCTGGTGCGCGTGGTCCAGGCGGGCGACGGGGCGGACGACCTGGCCGCCTGCCGCCATGGGGCCACCCTGGAGACCTACGGGGGCGAGCATCGCCGGCGGGTCACCCTCTATCGCCGCCTCGTCCTCCCCCTCCGCGCCGTCGCCGCCCGCTACAAGGTGCTGCTCGTCCCCTACCGGCGGGGCGAGAAGCTGCCGACGAGCGCATGGTCGGAGGACGGCACGGAGCTGCGGGTGGCTTGGTCCGACCAGCGCGACGCCTTCGCCTTCGCCCTGCGGCCCGAGGGCCGCCCGGCGCTCCGCCTGCGGCGGCTTGCGCCGGGCGGCGACTTCGAGTTGAATCTGGATGGGACACGGGGCGGCGCCCAGCCGTAGCCCACGCCGCCGCTCAGTAGCTCTCGACCACCAGGCCGGGAATGAGAGCGTAATGGCCCACGTCGCGGGTGAGGAGAGCAAGCCCGTGAAGCTTCGCGGTCGCTCCGATCAGGAGGTCCATCGTCGGAATCGGTGTGGCCTGGCGGCGCAGGTGGGCCTCGAGCTCGCCGTAGCTTACGGGGAGGGCGGCATCCGGGTAGACCACGGTGAGACGTTCGGCCAGCATGGCGATCTTGCGCAGCTCGCGCCGCGGCCGCTGGGAGAGCCTGGCGCCGGCCTGGAGCTCGCAGAGGACGAAGACCGACGCCAGCAGGGGCGTGTCCCCGAGCTCCCGCAGCTTCGCGCTGGCCGGCCCTTGGGTCCCGCGGCGCTGCTCGCGCATGAGGTCGACGCAGAACGAGGTGTCGAGGAACACGGCTCACTCCGCGCCGTCGAGGATCGGCGAATCGGCGACGTGCTCGGCCCGGGCGCGGATCAGCTCGTCCACGCGGTCCAGGGTGTCCTCGGCCAGGGCGAGCCTGTCCAGGTCGGCGAGCAGAGCTCGAGCCGTGCGCACGGGTCGGAAGCGTCGCTTGATGACCTTGCTGAACGACTCGCCGGCCCGCTTGTCGGCGGCGAGCAGCCTGTAGGCCTCGAGGTCGATGGTGATGGTCTTCACAGCCACGAGAGCGCCCTCCTGCGCGGCGTCCAGTGCACTTGCCACACACTTAGCCTACGCGCCGCCCCTCGCAATGTCAAGCGCCACCACGAAACACCGCGCCGCCAGCGGGCCTCCACCCGCCCCGACGGAAAGGGGCGAGCGATGCGACGCCGAAGCCTGACGGCCGCCGTGGCCACCGCCCTGGCGGCGGCCCTGTGCCTGTGCCCCGCGGCCCGGGCCGCCGAGGACATCCTGATCGCCGATTTCGAGGGCGAGGACTACGGCCAGTGGAAGGCCGCCGGCGAGGCCTTCGGCCCCGGGCCGGCCAAGGGCACCCTCCCCAACCAGATGCGGGTCAGCGGCTACAAGGGCGAGCGCCTGGTCAACACCTTCTACAAGGGCGACGGGACCACGGGCACCCTCACCTCCCCGCCGTTCACCATCCGCCGGGGGCACATCAACTTCCTCATCGGCGGGGGCGGATACGAGGGCACGACTTGCATGAACCTCCTGGTGGATGGGAGAATCGTGCGCACCGCCACGGGGCCGAACACCCGGCCCGGGGGCAGCGAGCGGCTGCGATGGTACTCCTGGGACGTGGGCGAGCTGAAGGGCCGCCAGGCGGTGCTCCAGATCGTGGACCGCCGCAGGGGCGGCTGGGGCCACATCAACGTCGACCACATCGTGCAGAGCGATACCCGGAGGATGACCGTGGAACGCCCCGCGACCCGCGAGATGCGCATCGAGAAGGCCTACCTGCACCTGCCCGTGAAAAACGGCGCGGAGAAGCGGCGGATGAAGGTCACCGTCGGCGACCGCGTGGTCGACGAGTTCGACATCGAGCTGGCCGACGCCCAGCCCGACTTCTGGGTCTTCCTCCACGTCGAGCCCTACAAGGGCCAGACCCTGAAGATCGCGGTGGGCCGCCTGCCCGAGGACTCGCAGGGCCTGGAGGCGGTGCGCCAGGCCGAGCGGGTGCCGGGCGCGGAGACCCTCTACCGCGAGAAGTACCGCCCCCAGTTCCACTTCACCTCTCGCCGGGGCTGGAACAACGATCCCAACGGCCTGGTGTGGTACGACGGCGAGTACCACCTCTTCTACCAGCACAACCCCTACGGCCGGCGATGGGGAAACATGCACTGGGGCCACGCGGTGAGCCGCGACCTGGTGCACTGGACCGAGCTGCCCGTGGCCATCTACCCCCACCGCTACGGCGACTGGGTGTTCAGCGGCTCCGCCGTGGTCGACGAGCGCGACACCGGGGGCTGGCAGGCCGGGGAGGAGAAGGTGATCGTCGCCGCCTACACCTCCACCGGGCGCGGCGAGGCCATGGCCTACTCCAACGACCGGGGACGCACCTTCACTGACTACGAGGGCAACCCCGTGGTCGAGCACCGCGGGCGCGACCCCAAGGTCATCTGGTATCCGCCCGGCGGCCACTGGGCCATGGCCGTCTACGACCAGCGCGGGGGCTCGAAGGGCATCGCCTTCTACACCTCGCCGGACCTCAAGGCCTGGACGTTTCGCAGCCGCATCGACGGCTACTTCGAGTGTCCGGAGATCTTCCAGTTGCCCGTGGACGGCGACGCGGAGAAGGCCCGGTGGGTGGTCTACGCGGCCGACGGGGCCTACGCCGTCGGCTCCTTCGACGGCAAGACCTTCAGCCCCGACCACGAGGGCAAGCACCGCTTCAACCGGGGCAACTGCTTCTACGCCTCGCAGACGTTCAACCACATCCCGCCCTCCGACGGGCGGCGCATCCAGATCGCCTGGGGCCGGGGCAGCGGCCACCCCTCCATGCCCTTCAACCAGATGATGAACTTCCCCGTGGAGCTGAGCCTCCGCACCACGGAGGCGGGGGTTCGGATGTTCGCCGAGCCGGTCCAGGAAATCGAGCTGCTGCACAAGAAGAAGCACGCCTGGACCGACCTCGCCCTGGGCGAGGGGCCGAACCCCCTGGCGGGCATCGAGGGCGACCTGTTCCACATCGTGGCCGAGCTGGAGCCCGGCGACGCCGACGAGGTGGCCCTCGTGGTCCGCAGCGTGCCCGTGGTCTACGCCGCCAAGCCCCGCCGACTGAGCTGCAAGGGTTGCCGGGCCACGCTCCAGCCCCGGGACGGGGCTATCCGCCTGGAGGTGCTCGTGGACCGCACGTCCATCGAGATCTTCGGCAACCGCGGGCGGGTCTACATGCCCGTGCGGGTGATCCCGCCCGACGACGCCCGGGGCCTGGCCCTCGCCGCCAAGGGGGGCAGGGCCAGGGCCACGTCGCTGACCGTCTACGAGCTGCGCTCGGCCTGGCCCGAGCCCCCGACCCCGTGAGACCGAGGAGAGCGTGATGACGCGACCGACCCTGGTGCTGTGCCTCCTGCTGCCCGTCCTGGCCGCCCTCGGGCGCCGCGCCCCCGGCGGCGAGGGGGGCAACCCCATGGTGCTGTGGTACGAGCGGCCGGCGGCCAAGTGGGTCGAGGCGTTGCCCGTGGGCAACGGGCGGCTGGGGGCCATGGTGTTCGGCCGGCCGGCGGCCGAGCGCATCCAGTTCAACGAGGATACCCTGTGGGTGGGCGAGCCGCACGACTACGCCCACGAGGGCGCCGCGGAGCACCTGCCGACCATCCGCAGGCTGCTCTTCGAGGGCAAGCGGCGGGAGGCGGAGCGGCTGGCCATGCGGGAGTTCATGAGCGTGCCCCTCCGCCAGATGCCCTACCAGCCGTTCGGCGACCTGTTGCTGGCCTTCGCCGGCCACGAAGAGGTCGGCGGCTACCGCCGCCAGCTGGATATCGACCAGGGGGTGGCCAGGGTGCGCTACGAGGCGGGCGGCGCGGCGTTCACCCGCGAGGTCTTCGCCTCGGCGCCCGACGACGTGCTGGTGGTCCACGTGGGGTCCCGGCCGGCGGGCCAGGTGACGTTCGTGGCCGCGCTCCGGAGCCCCCACGAGGGGGCCTCGACGAAGGCCGTGGGCGAGCGCGAGCTGGCCCTCCGCGGGCATCCCCGCACGGTCTACAAGCGCACCGGCTCGAAGTTCGAGAACCCGCTGCGCTTCGAGGCCCGCCTGCGGGTGCGCCACCAGGGGGGCACGGCGAGGGCCACGGACGAGGGGATCGAGGTGCGGGACGCCGACTCGGCGACCCTCCTGCTCGCCGCGGCCACCAGCTACAACGACTTCCGCGACGTCAGCGGCGAGCCCGCGGCACGCTGCACCCAGGCCCTCGAGGCCGCGGGGGGCAAGAGCTACCCCGAGCTGCGGCGGGCCCACGTGGCCGACCACCAGGGGCTGTTCCGCCGCGTGCGGCTCGACGTGGGCACCAGCGCGGCCATCGAGCGGCCCACCGACCAGCGGCTCAAGGCCTTCGGCGAGGGGAAGGACCCGCAACTGGCCGCCCTCTACTTCCAGTTCGGCCGCTACCTGCTGATCGCCAGCTCGAGGCCCGGCTCCCAGCCCGCCACCCTCCAGGGGATCTGGAACGAAAGCCTCAGCCCGCCCTGGGAATCGAAGTACACGACGAACATCAATGCGGAGATGAACTACTGGCCCGCCGAGGTGTGCAACCTGGCGGAGTGCCACCGCCCGCTGTTCGCCATGCTCGAGGAGGCCGCCATCTCCGGGCGGCGGACGGCCCAGGCCCACTACGCCTGCCGGGGCTGGGTGCTGCACCACAATACCGACCTGTGGCGGGGCACGGCGCCCATCAACCACTCGAACCACGGCATCTGGCCCACGGGGGGCGCCTGGCTGTGCCAGCACCTGTGGTGGCACTACCAGTTCGGCGGCGACGAGAAGTTCCTCGCCGAGGTGGCCTATCCCATCCTCAAGGAGGCGTCGCTGTTCTTCGTCGACTTCCTCATCGAGGACCCCCGCAACGAGAAGGGGTGGCTGATCAGCGTGCCCTCCAACTCCCCCGAGCAGGGGGGCCTGGTGGCGGGGCCGACCATGGACCACCAGATCATCCGCGCCCTGTTCGGCTGGACCATCGAGGCCAGCGAGGTCCTGGGCGTCGACCCCGAGCTGCGCCAGGCCCTGGCGGAGAAGCGTGCCCGCATCGCTCCCAACCAGATAGGCCGCCACGGCCAGCTCCAGGAATGGCTGGAGGACAAGGATAACCCCCGCAACCACCATCGCCACGTCTCCCACCTGTGGGCCGTGCACCCCGGGTCGGCCATCACGCCGGCCGGCACGCCGGAGCTGTGTGCCGCGGCGAAGACCTCGCTGCGCTTCCGCGGCGACGGCGGCACCGGCTGGAGCAAGGCGTGGAAGGTGAACCTGTGGGCCCGGTTCCTCGACGGCGACCACGCCTACAAGCTGCTGGCCGGCCTCATCCAGGGCAGCACCTATCCCAACATGTTCGACGCCCATCCGCCGTTCCAGATCGACGGCAACTTCGGGGGCACCTCGGGCATCGCCCAGATGCTCCTCCAGTCGCACAGCGGCGAGCTGCATCTCCTGCCCGCCCTCCCCTCCGCCTGGCCCAGGGGCACGGTGGAGGGGCTGCGGGCCCGGGGCGGCTTCGAGGTGGACATCTCGTGGGCCGGGGGGAAGCTCGAGCGGGCCACCCTCCGCTCCGCCCTCGGACGACCGGCCACCGTGCGCTACGGCGAGAAGACCGTGGAGCTGGAGACCCAGGCGGGGCAGACCCTCGTGCTCGGCGCCGGCCTCCAGGCGAAGTGACCGCGACCTCACAGGAGCCCTCCCATGATGAGCAAGGCACTGAAGCTGGCCCTGGCCGCCGCCCTGGCCGCGGGCCTGGCCTGCGGGTGCGGGACGCGCAGCGAGAAGACCATCGCCATCTCCGTGCTCACCATGACCAACCCCTTCTTCAAGGAGATCGCCGAGGCGGTCGAGGAGGAGGCGGCGCGGCACGGCTTCGGCGTGATCGTGACCAGCGCGGAGATGGACGCGGCCAAGCAGCGCTCCCAGGTCCAGGAGTTCATCGCCAAGGGCGTGAGCGCCATCATCCTCACCCCCGCCGACTCCAAGGCCGTGGGCACGGCCATCAAGGAGGCCAACGAGGCGGGCATCCCGGTGTTCACCTGCGACATCGCCAGCCTGGCCGAGGACGCCGAGGTGGTGAGCCACATCGCCACCGACAACTACCAGGGCGGACGCCTCGCCGCACAGGCCATGATGGAGGCCCTGGAGGGCGTCGACCAGCCCAGGGTGGCCATCATCGACCATCCCGAGGTCGAATCCGTCATCCTACGCACCCGCGGCTTCCGCGACGAGCTCGAGGCCCAGGGCAGCTCCATCCACATCGTGGGCGCCTGGCCGGGCAAGGGGGCCAAGGACACGGCCTTCAGCGCCGCACAGGACATCCTGTCGTCCAACGAGGACCTGGACGGCATCTTCGCCATCAACGACCCCTCCGCCCTGGGGGCCTGCGCCGCCCTGGAGAAGGCCGAGGGCTTCGACGACGTGGCGGTCGTGGGCTTCGACGGCCAGCCCGAGGGCAAGCAGGCCATCAAGGAGGGCCGCATCTACGCCGACCCCATCCAGTTCCCCCGCCGCATCGGCCGCACCACGGTCCGGACCATCGTCCGCTACCTGGACGGCGAGGAGGTGGAGGAGGAGATCCTCATCCCCACCGCGCTCTACAAGAAGGCCGATGCCCTCGAGGACCCGGCGCTGAAGGACCACTAGCCCCGTGAGCCGGCCCCACGCCCAGCCCTCGCCTCCGCTGCTGGAGATGACGGGGATCGACAAGTCCTTCCCCGGCGTCCACGCCCTCGAGAGCGTCGACCTGCGCCTCGGCCGCGGCGAGGTGCTGGCCCTGGTGGGCGAGAACGGCGCGGGCAAGAGCACCCTCATCAAGGTCCTCGGCGGGGCCTACCTGCCCGAGGCGGGCACCATCCGCATCGAGGGCCGGGAGGCCCGCATCGGCGGCCCCGTGGACGCCCAGCGGGCGGGGGTGGCGATCATCTACCAGGAGTTCAACCTCGTGCCCCAGCTCACGGCGGCGGAGAACATCTTCCTCGGCCGGGAGCGCACGCGGGGCGGCCTCGTGCGGCGGGGCCGCGAGCGGGCCGCGGCGGCGGACCTGTTCCGCCGCATCGGCGTGCCCGTCGACCCCCAGGCCCGCTGCGGGCAGCTCACGGTGGCCCAGCAGCAGGTGGTGGAGATCGCCAAGGCCCTGGCGGTGGACGCCCGTATCCTGGTGATGGACGAGCCCTCGGCCGCGCTCACCACCCAGGAGGTGGACCGCCTGTTCGCCATCATCCGCGAGCTGCGCCGCCAGGGCATCGGCATCCTCTACATCAGCCACCGCCTCGAGGAGGTGTTCCACGTCGCCGACCGGGCGATGGTGATGCGCGACGGGGCCGTGGTGGCCACCCAGCCGGTGGCGGGCCTCACCCGCGAGCGGCTCATCGAGCAGATGGTGGGGCGGAAGCTGGAGCACGAGTTCCCGCCCCGCACCCACCGCCCGGGCCGCGAGCGCCTGGTGGTGCGCGGCCTGGCCCGGGGCCGCCGGGTGCGCGGCGTGTCTTTCGCCGTCCGGGCCGGCGAGGTGCTGGCCCTCACCGGCCTGGTGGGGGCGGGGCGCACGGAGACGGCGCGGCTGATCTTCGGGGCCGACCGCCCGGACCGCGGGGCCATGGAGCTCGACGGCCGGCCCCTGCGCCCCCGCTCGCCGCGCCACGCGGTGGCCCGGGGCATCGGCCTGCTGGCCGAGGACCGCAAGAGCCAGGGCCTGGTGGGCCTCCACTCGGTGCGCCACAACTTCGCCCTGCCCAACCTCCCCCTGCTGGCCACCGCGGGCTTCGTGCGCCCCGGCGCCGAGCGGGCCGCCCTGGCCCGCTACGTCGACAGCCTGCGCATCAAGCTCCCCCACCAGGACGTGCCGGCCCGGAACCTCTCGGGCGGCAACCAGCAGAAGGTGGTGCTCGCCAAGTGGCTCCACCGCCAGTGCAAGGTGCTCATCTTCGACGAGCCCACCCGGGGCATCGACGTGGGCGCCAAGTACGAAATCTACCTGCTCATCAACCGCCTCGCCGAAGCAGGCAAGGCCGTCCTCATGATCAGCTCCGAGCTGCCCGAAGTCCTGGGAATGAGCGACCGCATCCTGGTGATGCACGAGGGACGCCTGACCGGCGAGATCACCGACGTGCCCAACGCCTCCCAGGAGGACGTCCTGCGGCTGGCCGTGGGCTGAGCGCCCCGGCCCGGGAGCACGCCCCATGCAGGCCGCCACGGCCCGACGCCTCGCCGCACGATTCCTGGCCGACTACGGGATGGTCTTCGCCCTCGTGGCGTTGTGCGCCTACTTCAGCTACGCCACCCTCGACGAGCAGTTCCCCACCGGGCGCGAGGCCGCCCACGAGGTGTCCCAGACGGCGGCCCGGCGCCTGGGCCGGGAGGCCACCGTCGTGATCGCGGCGCACACGGGCGAGCAGGCCGCGGCCTTCGCCCAGGCGGCCCGGGAGGGCCTCGAGCGACGCGGCATCGAGGTGCTGGCCACCGTGGCCGGCGGGCCGCCCCAGCTGGGGCGCGAGCTGGACCGCATGGCCGCCGAGGGGCCGGTGCCGGAGGCCATCGTGGCCACCTGCCAGGTGGCCCGCTGGCCCCTGCTCCAGGACGTGGCCCAGCGGTGGCCGGCCCTGGCCGGGGTCCAGGTGGTGGCGCCGCGCAGCACCTGGTGGCCGGACTTCCTGAAGCGTTCGAACCTGGTGGCCATCGCGGACCGCATCGTGGTGATCGCCATCCTGGCCATCGGGATGACCATGGTGATCATCACCGCGGGGATCGACCTGTCGGTGGGCAGCCTCATCGCCCTCTCCGCGGTGCTCTCCATGGTGCTGGTGCGCGACGTGGCGGGGGCCGCCGAGGCCTCGGGGGCGGGCATGGTGCTGTGCTGCCTGGCGGGGGTGGCGGCCTGCGGCGCGGTGGGCCTCTTCTCGGGGGCCATGGTGGCCTTCTTCAGCATCCCCCCGTTCATCGTCACCCTGGCCATGATGCAGGTGGCGCGGGGCCTGGCGTTCATCCTCGCCCGCGGCCAGTCGGTCTACCGCGTGCCCGCGTCGATCGACTGGCTGGGCCGGGGCAGCGGCCCGCTGGGCATCCCCAACACGGTGACGCTGATGGTAGTGCTCTACGCCGCGGCCCACGTCGTGATGGCCCGCACCGTGCTGGGGCGCTACATCTACGCCGTGGGCGGCAACGCCGAGGCCGCGCGCCTCTCCGGCGTGCCCGTGCGCCGGGTGGTGCTGTTCGTCTACGCCATGAGCGGCCTGCTGGCCGGCCTGGGCGGGGTGGTCCAGGCCTCGCAGCTCCGCACCGGGGACCCCAAGTACGGCACCACCTACGAGCTCTACGTCATCGCCGCCGTGGTGGTCGGCGGCACCAGCCTGGCCGGGGGGCAGGGCAAGATCTTCGGCACCCTCATCGGGGCCTTCATCATCGCCGTGATCCAGAATGGCATGAACCTCACGCGGGTGGAAAACTACACCCAGATGGTGGTCCTGGGCTTCGTGATCCTGGGCGCCGTGCTCCTCGACATGCTCAAGGGCCGGGGCGGACGCCTGCGGGCACTGCTCCGCCGCCGCCGAGCCCCGCCCCCGCAATAGGCCGCACCACGACTTCACGGGAAAGCCCCCGTGACCCTGCGCTCCGCCCTCCTCGCCCTTCTGGCCACGGCCGCGCTCG
>JBKHIY010000163.1:0-7592 GCA_046538415.1 Candidatus Brocadiia bacterium
CCCCCGGCTCGCCTGAAGGCGAGAACTCCAAACGAAAGGGGCCGCGCGGCGGCCCGCGGCCGCTTCGTCATGGGCTCCTGGCCTCGCTCACTTGGAGCCGAAGTGGGCGATCAGCCGCTCGATGTCCTCGCGGGTGGCCTTGGCCTTGGGGTCGCGCTGGGGCTTGCGCTGGGGCGCTTTCTCCTGGGCCTCGGCCTTCTTGCGAGGGGGCTTGGGGCGGGGCTTGCGCTTGGGCGTGGCCTGCTTGATGCTCAGCCCGATGCGCCGCCGCTCGCGGTCCACGGAGAGGACCTTGACCCGGACGATCTGTCCGACGTGGACGGCCTCGCTGGGGTGCTCGACGTAGCGGCGGGCGAGCTGGGAGACGTGCACCAGCCCGTCCTCCTGGACGCCGACGTCGACGAAGGCGCCGAAGTTGGTCACGTTGGTCACCACCCCTTCGAGCACCATGCCCTCCTGGAGCTGGTCGACGGTGGTGAGGTCGTCGCGGAACTCGACGCAGCGGAAGGGGGGCCGGGGGTCGCGGCCTGGGCTCAGCAGCTCGCGCTTGAGGGCCTCCAGGGTGCGCGGCCCGGCCCGCTCGCCGGCGTAGCGGGCGAAGTCGACGCGGCCTACGGCGTCGCGGTTGCCCAGCAGGGAGGCCACGTCGGTGCCCGCGTCGGCGGCGATGCGCTCGACGAGGGGGTAGAGCTCGGGGTGGACGGCGGTGGCGTCGAGGGGCTCAGGCCCGTCGGGGATGCGGAGGAAGCCGGCGGCCTGGGTGCGGCGGTGCTCATCGAGCCCGCGGACGGCCCGCAGGTCGGCTCGGGTGGCGAAGGGGCCGTGGTCCTCGCGGTGGGCGACGATGGCCCGTGCGGCGCGGCGGTCGAGGCCCGCGACGTAGGCCAGGAGGGCTGGCGCGGCGCGGTTGGGGTCGGCGCCCACGGCGTTGACCACGCTGTGGACCACGGCCTCGAGCTCGCGGCGGAGGGCCTGCTGGTTCACGTCGTGCTGGTACTGGCCCACGCCGATGCTCTTGGGGTCCACGCCCACCAGCTCGGCCAGGGGGTCCTGGAACCGGCGGGCGATGCTGACCGCGGCGCGGAGGCCGGGATCGAGGTCGGGGAACTCGCGCTGGGCGGCCTTCGAGGTGGCGTAGGCCCCCGCCCCGCTGGAGTTGACCACCATGCGAAGCAGCCGGCGGCCCGCCAGCTCGCGGCGGAGTTGGCGGAAGAAGAGACCGGTCTCCCGCGAGGCCGTGCCGTTGCCGATGGCCACGGCCTCGATGCCGTGGGTCTCGATGAGGGTCTTGGCCGCCTGGCGCGCCTCCTCGGCCTGGCCCTGCGGCGGGTGGGGGAAGATCACCCGGTGGTCGAGCAGGGCGCCGCGCTCGTCGACGGCGGCCAGCTTGCAGCCCGTGCGGTAGCCGGGCTCGACGCCCAGGGTGCGGCGCGGCCCGGCGGGGGGCTGGAGGAGCAGGCTCCGCAGGTTCCGTGCGAAGACGGCGATGGCCTCGGCGTCGGCCCGGCGCTTGACGCTGGCCCGAGTCTCCGTCTCCAGGGCGGGGCCGAGCAGGCGGTCGCAGGCGTCGGCCAGGGCCTCCTCGATGAGCGGGGCCGTGGGCGCCCCGGGGTCGGGGAGCACCGCCTGGCGGAGGACGGCCAGGGCCCCCTCGCGGTCCACGGCGATGCTCACCCGCAGCCATCCCTCCTTCTCGCCGCGACGCACGGCCAGGAAGCGGTGGGAGGGGATGGACTTGGCGGGCTCCGCGAAGTCGTAGTACATCTCGTACTTGCTGTGCTGGCCCTTCTTGCCCTCCACCAGTCGGGCGCGCACGGTGCCTTGCTCGGCGAAGAGCGCCCGGAGGAGGCGGCGGGCCTCCGGGTGCTCGGCGATGCGCTCGGCGAGGATGTGGCATACCCCCTGGCGCACTGCCGCGGCGTCGGGCAGGCCGCGGCCGGGGGCCACCTCGGCGGCCACCCGCCGCTCGAGAGTCTCCGCGTCGAGCTCCTGGCGTAGGACCGCCATGGCCAGGGGCTCGAGGCCGCGCTCGATGGCCAGGGTGCCGCGGGTGCGCCGCTTGGAGCGGAAGGGCAGGTAGAGGTCCTCGAGGGCGGCGCGGTCGGTGCAGCGGCTCACCGCCTGGCGGAGCCGGTCGGTGAGCTTGCCCTGGGCTTCGATCTGCTTGAGGATGGTGGCCTTGCGGCCCTCGAGGATGCGCAGCCCGCGCAGGCGGCGGGCGATGGCCCACACGGTGGGCTCGTCGAGGCCGCCCGTGTGGTCGCGGCGATAGTGGGCGAGGAAGGGCACGGCCAGCTTGGCATCCAGGAGCGCCGCGGTCTGGCGCAGCGCGTCGAGGGGGACGCTCAGCTCGCGGGCCAGCCGGTCCATCGCCTCGGGCGGGTACATCGGCGGTCCCCTGGCGGGGCATGCGGTGCGCGGAGCGGGTACGACAGGGCGTTGATTATAGTCCCTCACTGGCCGGCTGTCAAAGCCATGGCCTGCCCCGGGGGCGGCCGGGCGCGACGCTTCGCTGTGCTTGACAGCCCCGGCGGGGGTGTGCTATAAGGGCGCTCCCATTTGCCGCAAGGAGGTTCCGTGGCGAAGTCCGTCGTCATCGTCGAGTCCCCCGCCAAGGCCCGGACCATCGGGAAGTTCCTGGGCAAGGGCTTCCGCGTGGAGTCGTGCATGGGGCACGTGCGCGACCTGCCGGAGAAGGCGTTCGGGGTGGACATCGAGGAGGGCTTCAAGCCCCGCTACCAGGTCCTGCCCTCGCGGCGCAAGGTGGTGCGCTCGCTGCGCAAGGCGGTGGAGGACGCCGAGGCGGTCTACCTGGCCCCCGACCCCGACCGGGAGGGGGAGTCGATCGCCTGGCATCTGCACAAGGCCCTCCGCCTGCCCAAGAGCCGGGTGCGGCGCGTGGCCTTCAACGAGATCACCCAGCGGGCCGTGCGCCGGGCCTTCGAGCAGCCCCGGGGCATCGACATGAACCTGGTGAACGCCCAGCAGGCGCGGCGCATCCTGGACCGCATCGTGGGCTACCAGCTCAGCCCCCTGCTGTGGCGCAAGCTGGCCAGGGGCCTGAGCGCCGGGCGCGTGCAGTCCGTGGCCCTCCGCCTCCTGGTCGAGCGGGAGCGGGAGATACGCGACTTCGAGCCCCAGGAGTACTGGGAGGTGGAGGCCCGCCTGGTGCCCGAGGGGGGCCCGGAGGGAGCCCAGTTCGTCGCCGAAGTGGCCCGCCTGGACGGCGAGAAGGTGGCCCTGGCCGACGAGCAGGAGGCCACCGCGCTGGTGGAGCGGCTGGGCGACGAGGCCTTCCTGGTCGCCAAGGTCCAGACCCAGCGCAAGAAGGTCGCCCCCCGTCCCCCCTTCGCCACCAGCCAGCTCCAGCAGGCGGCCTCCGTGCGCCTGGGCTTCCGCCCCCGGCGGACCATGCTCGTGGCCCAGCAGCTCTACGAGGGCATCGAGGTGGGCGACGAGGGCTCCACCGGCCTGATCACCTACATGCGCACCGACTCCTTCCGCGTCTCCCAGGAGGCGCTGGGCGAGTGCCGCGGCTTCATCCAGCGGGAGATGGGCGAGGAGTACCTGAGCGAGAAGCCCCGCCGCTATCGCTCCCGCCGCGGCGCCCAGGAGGCCCACGAGGCCATCCGCCCCACCTCCGTGGCCCGCACGCCGGAATCGCTGGAGCCCTACCTCAGCTCCGAGCAGCTTCGCCTCTACCGGCTCATCTGGCAGCGGTTCGTGGCCAGCCAGATGGCCGCCGCCCAGTACGACGTGACCCGCGTGACCATCGAGGCGGGGCCGGCGGAGCTGCGGGCCAGGGGGCGGGTGCTGGTCTTCGACGGCCACACCCGCACCTACGAGCCGCTCAAGCGCCGCGACGCCCGCGAGGACCAGGCCCTGCCCCAGCTGGCAGAGGGCGCGAGCCTGCGCTGCCTCGAGCTCCTGCCCTCCCAGCACTTCACCAAGCCGCCGCCGCGCTACACCGAGGCCTCGCTGGTCAAGACCCTCGAGCGCAAGGGCATCGGGCGGCCCAGCACCTACGCCCAGATCATCACCACCCTCCAGGAGCGGGGCTACGCCGAGGTGCGCGAGAAGGCCTTCCACGTCAACGAGCTCGGCGAGGTGACCAACGACGCCCTCCTGCCCTTCTTCGACGACATCATCAACACCGACTTCACCTCCCAGCTCGAAGAGGACCTGGACGCGGTCGAGGAGGCGGAGGCCGACTGGCGGGAGGTCCTCGCCCAGTTCTACGAGCCCTTCAAGCGCGACCTGGAGAAAGCCCAGGACCAGATGCCCAGCATCAAGAAGGAGCTGGCCGCCGAGGAGGCCGGGGTGTGCGAGAAGTGCGGCGCCCCCATGGTCATGCGCCTCAGCAAGCGGGGGCGCTTCCTGGCCTGCTCCGCCTTCCCCAAGTGCCGCAACACCCGACCCCTCGACGAGGACGGCCAGCCCCAGGAGGCCGAGGAGCTGGACGAGAAGTGCCCCCAGTGCGGCGAGACCCTGGTGGTGCGCACCGGGCGGCGGGGCAAGTTCGTCGGCTGCTCCGGCTTCCCCGAGTGCCGCTACACCCGTCCCGTCGAGGGCGAGAAGAGCGAGGAGGAGGGGAAGCCCGCCCAGCCGCCGCCCGAGCCCACGGGCGAGAAGTGCCCCCGCTGCGGCGCCGCCCTGGTGGTGCGCACCGGGCGGCGAGGCCGCTTCGTCGGCTGCTCGGCCTTCCCCAAGTGCCGGTTCACCCGCTCCATCGAGGGCGAGGAGGAGCCGCAGCCCGAGACCACCGACGTCAAGTGCGAGAAATGCGGCGCCGCGATGGTGATCCGCAGGGGGCGGCGGGGGCGCTTCCTGGCCTGCTCCGCGTACCCGAAGTGCAAGAACACCAAGCCCCTGCGGGCCGCCGGACCACCCCCACCGCCGGAGGAAACGGGGCGGAAGTGCCCCGAGTGCGGCCAGCCGCTGGTCGTGCGCACCAGCCGGCGAGGCAAGTTCATCGGGTGTTCCGGTTTCCCCAAGTGCCGCTACACCGAGGACATGGAGCCTTCGGACGAAGGGGGCGAGGCCGAGCCGAAGGCGAGCTGAGTCCTACGCCCCACCGCCGGGGCCCCGTGAGCGACCGCCCGTCCCGTCCACTGCCTCTCGATGCGGAGGAGCCGAGCCGTGGCCGACGACATCCCCATCAGCCCGGTACCCGATTCCCGAGTCGAGGAGGAGGCCGCCCCGGAGCCCCGGGAGCCCGAAGCCCTCGAGGGCATCCTCCAGAAGCCCCTGGGCCACCGCCTGCTGGTTTACACCAAGCTCTCCGGGCCGGGCTGGCTCCAGAGCGCCATCACCCTGGGCGGCGGCTCCCTGGCCAGCAGCCTGTTCCTGGGCGCCCTGGCCGGCTTCAGCCTCATGTGGCTCCAGCCGGTGGCCATGATCCTGGGCGTGATCATGCTCAGCGCCATCGGCTACGTGGCCCTGTCCACCGGCCGGCGGCCGTTCCACGCGATCAACGAGCACGTCAACCCCGTGCTGGGCTGGGGCTGGGCCATCGCCACGGCGCTGGCCAACATGGTGTGGTGCCTGCCGCAGTTCAGCCTGGGGGCCGCCTCGGCGCGGCTCAACCTGTTTCCCAGCCTCATCGGGCCCCAGGTGATGTCGGAGACGGGGGGAAAGCTGGTGGCCTCCACGGCCATCCTGGCGGTGTGCGTCTTCGTCATCTGGTTCTACGACAAGGGCAGCCAGGGCATCCGCATCTTCGAGTGGGTGCTCAAGGCCATGGTGGGGGTGGTGATCCTGTGCTTCTTCGGCGTGGTGATCAAGATGAGCGTGGTGGGCAAGCTCCAGTGGGGCAACATCTTCCGCGGCCTGGTGCCCAACCTGTCGATGCTCAGCGAGCCGGCCCGCACCTTCGCCGAGCCCCTGGATGCCACGCGCGGCTTCCGGGACTTCTGGAAGGCCATGATCGTGGGGATGCAGCGGGACGTGATGATCAGCGCCTCGGCCACCGCGGTGGGCATCAACATGACCTTCCTCCTGCCCTACTCGATGCTGGCCAAGGGCTGGCGACGCAACGCCCGGGGACTGGCCATCTTCGACCTCTCCACGGGCCTCTTCGTCCCCTTCCTCCTGGCCACCGGCTGCGTGGTCATCGCCTCCTCCACCCAGTTCCACGCCAGGTTCCATCCCGGCCTCGTGGGCGAGCCCTACAAGAAGCTGCTGGATAGCGGGGAGACCGAGCTGGTCAACGCCGCCCAGCTGCCCGGCGAGGAGGCGGAGAAGCTGCGGGTCCTGCCCCCGCCCGACGAGACGCTGATCGGGAAGTACGAGAAGATCTGCGACGCCCGCATCCGCAAGGAGATCGGCGAGGAGGCGTTCGCCAGCCTCACCGACGAGCGGAAGGCCCAGCTTCGCCAGGAGCTGCCCAAGGCCGAGAAGCGGATAGCGGCCATGCTCATCAAGCGCTCCGCCTTCGACCTCGCGGCCTCCCTCGAGCCCCTCACCGGCCAGGTCTTCTCCCACTACATCTTCGGCATCGGCGTCCTGGGGATGGCCATCTCCAGCATCATCATCCTGATGCTCATCTCCGGCTTCGTCGTCTGCGAGATGCTGGGCCTGCCCCCCAAGGGCAACGCCCACCGCCTGGCCTGCATGCTGCCCGTGGTGGGCTTCCTGGGGCCGTTCATCTGGACGGGCAAGGCCGCCTTCTGGCTGGCTGTGCCCACCAGCGTGTTCGGAATGGTCCTCGCCCCCATCGCCTACTGGACCTTCTTCCTCCTGATGAACTCCCGCAGCCTGCTGGGCGAGGACATGCCGCGCGGCCTGCGCCGCCTGCGGTGGAACGTCCTGATGCTCATCGCCGCCGCGGCCATCACCTTCGGCAGCGTGTGGAGCATCTGGGACAAGGCGGGCTACTACGGCCTCGCCGGCCTGGCCGCCTTCCTCATCCTCCTCGCCGTCGTCCAGGTCAAGCGCAAGACCAGGCCGCTGGGCGAGGCGCCCGAGGACCGGCCGGCCTGAGCCCCGCGAGCCGTCCCCACCACCCAACCGAGCCTGCGGGCGAGCCCCTCGCCCGCAGGCCTCCTCTCCCTTGTCCTGCGCCGTCCTCCGTGCCCCCGGGGGAGGGGTCCGCCCCCGCGCGAGAGCGCGGGGAGGAGAGACGAGGGGCTGGTCATGCGGCCCCTCTACTACTAAGGCATGCAACTGGGGGGTAGGTGTGTGGAACTTTCCTACACTTCACGAATTTCTTCGAAAAAAATCGCCCCGGCCGCCGCCGCGAGCCGCGCGGCACGGCCCCGCGACAGCCCTAACGCCTTGTGCGTCCGCGACTTAAGAGACCCCCTGCTCTCCTCCCCACGCTCCCTGCGGCCTGCGGACGGAGTGTCCTGGACGGCCCTCCGTCCCTCTTCCCCTGCCGCGGGCCGGCCCAGGAGCGTCGAAGACATCTCGTGCCGACGGGGGACCGTCGGGACGCGTTGGGTTCGGGGGCACCGTCGGGGCGAGAGCGGGCCCCCTTGCGCGGGTCGCCCTCTTCGTCGGTAACGCCAGCATCTTGCTGGCTATCGTGGCGGGCATCCTGCCCGCCATTGCGTCGGCTGGAAGGCGGCGCGCCGGCCGGCTGGAAGGCGGCG
>JBKHIY010000164.1:0-7586 GCA_046538415.1 Candidatus Brocadiia bacterium
ACTAGCCCCGTGCCGGAGGCCCCCACGGACACCCCCCGCCCCGACCAGTTCGCCGGCTGCATCGTCGGCCAGTGCCTGGGCGACGCTCTGGGCTTCCCCGTCGAGGGCCATCCCCCCGCCGCCTGCGCCCGCTACGTGGCCGAGGTGCTGAAGGCGGCACGGACGGGGCAGGCCGGCCGCGGGCCGTTCGCCTTCGGGCAGTATACCGACGACTCCCAACTCGCCCGCGAGCTCCTGCGCAGCCTGGTCGAGCGCGGGGGCTGGGAGCCGGCCGACTACGCCCGTCGCGTCGCCGACCTCTTCCGCTCGGACCGCATCGTGGGCCGGGGCATGGCCTGCGACCAGGCGGCCCGCCGGCTCAACGCCGGCGTGCCCTGGCACCAGGCCGGCGAGCCCCCGCCCTCGGCGGGCAACGGCACGGCCATGCGCGCCGCCCCCGTGGGGCTCTTCTTCGCGGGCGAGCCCCAGGCCCTGCTCGATACGGCTGCCGAGCAGGCCCGGATCACCCACCAGGACCCCCGGTGCGCCGCGGGCTCGGCGGCCATCGCGGGCGCCGTAGCCCTGGTCCTGGAGGGCGGGGCCATCGAGCCGGGCCGCTTCCTGGGCCAGCTCGGCCAGTGGGCGGGGCGGTTCAGCGAGGAGTTCGCGGGCTACCTGGCCGACCTGGAGGGCTGGCTGGAGCTGCCTCCCGAGGAGGCCGTGGCGCCCATCGCCCGGGCGGGCGTCGACCCCGAGTTCGAGCGGGAGCAGTGGCCGGGCATCTCTCCCTTCGTCGTGGGCTCCGTGCTGTGGAGCCTCTACGCCTTCCTCCGCTCGCCCGACGATTACTGGGAGACGGTGTGCACGGCCATCGCCGTGGGCGGCGACGTGGATACCACCGCGGCCATGGCGGGCGCCGTGAGCGGGGCGCACCTGGGCCTCGAGGCCCTGCCCGGGGACCTGGCGCGGCGGGTGAACGACGGCGGCGCCTGGGGCTACGACGACCTGGTGGCCCTGGCCCGCCGGGGCTTCGAGATGAGGCGAGGGGAGGGCGGCCGCTAGGGCGCCTCGGGCTGCGGGGCCGAGTCCTCGTCGGTCCGCTGGTCGCGGCTCAGGGGCTCGGGCGGGACGGGGATGGTGATCTTCCTGCCGATTCGCAGCCGTTTCTCCCGCAGGCCGGGGTTGGCCTCCAGGATGCGCCGCCAGTAGCGGGTGGTGCCGTAGAAGTGGCGGGAGATGGCTCCCAGGTTATCGCCCCCCTGGATGGTGTACTCGCAGGGGAAGCGCCGCGAGGCAGCGGGCCGGGGCTCCGGCGGCTCTTTCTCCTCCGCTCGCTCCGCCTTGGGCGCCGGGCTCTTGGCCGAGGCGGCGGGCGGCGGGTAGCCCTGGGCTGGAGCCTGCCAGCCGCCCTCGACGATGCGGAACGAGCGCAGCTCCCACTCCCCATCCCGGCGGGCGAAGTGGTACTCCGCATCGGTGCCCGTGGTGGGGAAGCGGACCTCGAAATGGGCCATGGGGGGCTCCGGCCCGGCGCTCTCGCTGACCCCGGCGCTGCGGATGGTGGGCAGCTCGCTGTCCTGGTCGGCATTGGTCATGCGCCCGAGCATGGTGGCGAATTCGGCGAGGGGCACCTTGGCCCGGAAGTCCTCGCCGAGCTGCTCGTAGGCCTCGCCGGCCGTGCCGCCCGTGGTGATGCTGCCCGGGGGCGGGGCCTCGTGGCGGTTGAACGGCCAGATGCGGGCGGTGTAGAGGGTGACGCCGACGATGAGGGCGGGAACGAGGTACCAAAGGCGCGAGCGTCGTCTTCGCATCCTGTCGCCTCCTCGGGACTTAGGCGGGCTACCCAGGGCTTGCGGGGCCGCGGATGCAGGGATTCTACCGCGGCACACCGCACCTGTCAACACAAAATGTTGTAGACGGGGAGCAGCAAGCTGCCCTGGGTGGTAGGAGGGCAGGATGGAAACGGGAGCGGGGAAGCTCGCCCGAGGCCCGCCACCGCGGGCCCCTGGGGCGAGCTCCCTGCGTTCACATGAGAAAAGCCGGGGCTGCGACCCGACTTCTCTCCCGGCCACCGACCCGATGACCGTCGCCCTTGCGGGCCATTTTCCAACCGTTGGGAGTATAGCACACGAAGGTTAATCGCGGGTTAATCGGCGATTAAAGGACGTTAATTTTCACAACTTTTTTTCTCGCTGCCGCCCCGCCAGGGCCGCGGCGCCGCTGTAAGCGCTTGCCACCGAAGGCGTTGCGGCTCTCGCTGGCCGGCCACGCGCGGGGCACGATCTGCCCCGGTTCCCAGCCTCAGGCCGCCTCGTCGGGCACCTCGATGGGGTAGGCGCCCCACCTCTCCACGAAGCGCACCAGGTCGCACAGGCCCTCGGGCGAGACGCCTACGTAGCACTCCCCACCGATGGCCAGCTCGAAGCCCCCGCCGGGCGCGGCCAGGCGAAGGGCCTCGATGACCTTGCGGCGGGTGCGGGCGGTCATCCCGCCGGGGGCATAGAAGTCCTGGCACCGCAGGCCGCCGTGGATGTGCACCTTGCCCTTCATATGCCGCACCGCGGCCTCCAGGGAGCTGTAGCCCCCGATGTCCATCGAGCTCAGGCCCACCTCGTCGGCCAGGGCACCGAAGTGCTGGTCGTTGGGCCCGTCGGTGTGCAGGTGGAGGTGCTCGACCCCGTAGCGGCGGCGGAGGCGACGGTAGTAGGGCATCTCGAAGCGGCGGAACATCTCGGCGGAGACGAGCGAAATGTTGTCGTCGGCCAGCCCCATGCTCGAGCGGGTGCGGGGACGGCCGTAGAGGCGGTCGAAGTAGTCCTTGTAGGTACAGTAGGCCTCCCAGCACGTCTCCAGGAGGGTATCGAGCAGCGGCGGGTCGGCGATCATCAGCTCGTAGACCTGCGTGGGGCTCATCAGGGCGCAGGCGCACGACAGCGGCGGATGGATGCCCAGGGTCGGCTGGTCGTCGAGCCGCAGGCGGACGCCCATCTTGCGAGCCGCGTCGTTGAACCGCTGGTGGTTGCGCAGAAAGTCGCGAAGCCGCGGGTTCGTCGCCGGCTCGGGCACGGTCAGGTTTTCGATATCCGCCGGCGAGCGGAGCAGGTGGCAGATGCGGGGCGAGGTGCCCTCGGGCCGCACGATGGGGGCACCGAAAACGATGGCCTCGCCGACGGGGCCGGCGTCGTAGCGCAGCGACGTGCCCGTCGAGCTGTCGGCCCGCAGGGTCTCGTACTGCCACTCCAGCCCCCGGAGCTGGACCTCGGGCTGGAGCTCGGGCTGGGCGTAGTAGTCGTGGATGGGCACGCCGAAGAGCCAGCAGTAGTAGCTGCCCCCGGTGCCCAGGCACACCGGCACGCGGTCGGGCTCGCGGAAGGAGCGGGCGACGCGCAGGCGGCGCCGGCGCTCCTGGCGGTCGGTCTCGTAGCGGCTCACGTCGAGGAGCATGGGGCGAGCCTCGCCTGGGGCTAGGGCTCGACGGCCACCTGGCCTCCGCCCTGGCCGACGCTCCGGCGGGCGGCCTCGCACAGGCGGCACAGGAGGTGGCCCGTCGGGGCGTCGGCCCAGGGTCGGCGGCCGCTGCGCACGCAGTCCACGAAGTCGGCCACGCTCTCCCGCGACCCGGGGAAGCCGAAGACCGGGCCGCCCTCGCGGGGGGGCGAGAGGTCGCGCCGCTCGCCCTCGCGGGGCCACAGGGCGAGGGAGCCCTCGACCACGTCGCCGGCCAGGCGCCCCTCCGTGCCCACCACCTCGAGGGGCAGGTCGTCGCCGCTGCCCGCGGCGAACAGGCAGAGGCCCGCCGAGGCGAGGGCGCCGCCCTCGTAGCCGGCGGTGAGCACCGCGTAGTCGAGGTCGCGGCCCGTGGCTTTCGCCCCGCCGGCGGCCGCCACCCATCGGGGCAGGCGGCCCACGAGCACGTCGAAGAGGTCCAGGTAGTGGACGGCCAGCTCGTGGAACAGGCCGCCCGACTGCGCCTCGTCGGCCCGCCAGGAGCCGGGGGCGCCCCACTCCCGCCACACGGTGGTCCGGGCCAGGGCGGGCGCCCCCACCGCGCCCTCCTCCACCAGCCGGCGCATGGCCCGGGCCACGTCGGAGTATCGGAGCTCGACCCCCACCTGCACGGCCAGCTTCCGCCGCTCGGCCTCCTGGGCGATGGCCTGGCACTGGGCGGGCTGGAGGGCGAGGGGCTTCTCCACCAGCACGTGCTTGCCCGCCCGCAGGGCCTCCAGGGTCATCGGCCCGTGGAGGGCGTTGGGCGTGCAGATGAGCACGGCGTCGACCGCGTCGCTGGCCAGCAACCGCTCGTAGGCGTGGAAGACGGCCGGCTCGGCCTGGCCGCCCAGCGCCTGGCGGCCGCGCTCGACGCTCGCCGCGCTGCGGCTGCACAGGGCGGCGACGGCCGCGCCGGGAACCCGCAGGAGGTTGGGGATGTGCACGTCGCAGGCCCACCACCCGAGCCCCACGATGCCCATCCGAACCGTGCTCATGGCCCGTGCTCCTTGCCCTGCGGCGGGCGACGGGGCCATTGTAGGGCTGCGGCCCCCGGGGTCAAGCGCCTGGGGCTTGACTCGCTGGCCGCGGGGCTTCTAGAATACGGCCCCCGCCGCCCGCCGAGGAGGCAGTCATGGACCGCGTGCTGGATTTCGTCGAGCGCTATTCGCCCGACCTCCACGAGCTGTTGCTCGAGCTGTGGCGGGAGGGCGCCATCGAGGTGGACCGCGAGGCCCAGACGGTGCGCCTGCGCGAGGCCGAGGCCGACGAGGCGACGCGCGCCCGATACCAGGAGCTGGCCGCGGCACTGGCCACCGTCCGCTCCTTCCCCGAGCCCTCCGACCTCTCGCAGGTCCAGGGCCCCGTCTCCGTGATCCTGTGCGGCGGCCGGGGCACGCGGATGCGCTCGCGGGAGAAGCACAAGGTGTGCTTCCCGGTGCGGGGCCGCGCGGCCATCAACCGGGCGCTGGACGCCTACGAACAGGCCGGCATCCCCCGCCACGTGGTGGTGGTGGGCGTGCTGGGCGAGCAGGTGGTCGAGGAGGTGACCGGCGAGCACGAGGGCGTCGACTTCGTCTACCAGCTCCATCCCCGGGGCACGGGCAACGCGGCCAAGCAGGCCGCGGCCTACCTCGAGCGCCAGCTCTACGACGGCGACGTGCTGGTGGTCGCCGGCGACAAGGTGATCGACCCCCGGGCGGTGCGCAACCTCTACGCCGCGTTCAAGGAGCGCGACGCCGACCTCGCCGTCTCCGTGGCCCCCAAGGAGCGATGGCCGGATAGCGGGCGCATCGTATTCCGCCAGGACGGCTCGCTCCACTCCACCATCGAGGCCCGGGACGTGGCCCGGGCACGGGTGCTCAGCCGCATCCTCCGCGAGAAGGAGGCCTCGCCCGAGCTGGGCAACGACTACTTCCTGGGCCTCATCCGCGAGGCCGAGCCCCGGCCCGACAGGGCCCGCCTGATGTTCGGCGAGCTGCTCGCCCGCCTGGAGGCCGAGGAGGCCACCGCCCTGCCCGCGCTGCGGGCCCTCATCCGCCCCGAGGACACCCAGTTCGCCATCACCGAGAGCGACGGCTCCACCACGGTCCTGACCCCCGAACAGCTCGAGGAGCAGACCTCGAAGGTCAACGTCTCCCTCTACCTCTTCAAGGCCCGGGCCCTCTACGACGCCCTCCGCCACATCGCCGCCGACAACGCCCAGCAGGAGGAATACCTCACCGACGCCGTGGGCATCCTGGGCAACGCCCGCCGCCCCGACGGCACCCTCCGCTACAAGCTCATCTCCGTCGACGTCGACGACCCCAACTGGGTGCTGGCCTACAACAACCCCGAGGAGCTGCTGGAGATCGAGGACTACCTGCGCCGCCAGGAGGCCATCGCACGGGGCATTCGCGTCGCCGAGCCCCGCCGGCCCCGCCGCACCGTGGGCGAGTGGCTCACCCTCTTCGACGCCCACGACCCCCGCCTCGCCCAGCGCTTCGCCGAGATCTACGGCGACGACCCCGCTCTCCACCGCGAGCGCCACCAGGCCTACCGCGACGTGCTCCTCGAATTCGCTCGGGTCTACGGCCTCGACTGCGAAGTGCTCATCATCCGCTCCCCGGGACGGGTGAACCTCATGGGGCGCCACGTGGACCACCGCGGGGGGCACAACAACCTGATGGCCATCGACAAGGAAGTGCTCATGGTGGTCGAGGAGCGGGAGGACAACAACGTGGCCCTCCACAACCTCGACTTCCGACACTTCAAGTTCCGCACCTTCAACATCGGCGAGGAGGTGGCCAGCCTGGAGTGGGACGACTGGCTGAGCACCATCAACAGCGAGAAAGTGATCCGCATGGTGCGAGAGGCCGGCGGCGACTGGGCGAACTACATCAAGGCCGCCGCCCTCCGACTCCAGGAGCAGTTCCGCGACCGACGGGTGCGGGGCATGAACGTGATGGTCAGCGGCAACATCCCCATGGGGGCGGGGCTGAGCTCCTCGTCGGCCATGGTGGTGGCCGCCGCCGAGGCCATCTGCGAGGTCAACGCCCTCGCCGTCACCGCCCACCAGTTCGTGGCCCTCTGCGGCGAGGGCGAGTGGTTCGTAGGCACCCGCGGCGGCTCCGGCGACCACGCGGCCATCAAGCTCGCCCGCCGGGGGGCCATCGCCCACGTCAAGTTCTACCCCTTCGCCGTGGAGAGCATCGTGCCCTTCCCCCAGGGCTACCGCCTGGTGGTCTGCGCCTCGGGCATCGAGGCCAAGAAGGCCGAAAACGCTCGCGACATCTTCAACCAGTGCATCGCCGCCTACGAGGCCGGATGCCTCGTGTTCCGAAGCCTCCTGCCCGGGAAGGCCGACCGCATCGAATACCTCCGCGACGTCAACCCCCACACCCTCGAGTGCTCGCAGGCCGACGTCCTCCGCCTCGTGCGCGGCCTGCCCGACCGCATCGGCCGCGACGAGCTGCGAAGCCTACTCCGCGACCAGGATACCGCCCAGCTGGAGAAGCTCTTCCTCTCCCACGGCGAGCCGCCCGACGGCTACCGCCTGCGCGGGGTGTGTCTGTTCGGCATCACCGAATGCCTGCGCAGCCGCGACTGCGTGGACTTCCTGGAGCGGGGCGACGTGGACGGCTTCGGCCGCCTGATGACCGTGTCCCACGACGGCGACCGGGTGAGCCGGCTCGACCCGCAGGGCCGCCGCCAGGCCCTCCCCCTCGACGTGCCCGACCAGGCCCTCGAGACCCTCGTCGCCGACTGCGAGGCCGGCCACCGCTCCCTCCTCGATATCCCCGGCAGCTACGCCTGCTCCACCCCCGAGCTGGACGCCATGGTGGACATCGCGCTGGGCATCGAGGGGGTGGCGGGAGCCCAGCTCGCCGGCGCCGGCCTGGGCGGCTGCATCATGGTGCTCGCCCGCGAGGACGCCACCGAAGCCCTCCGCAAGGCCCTCGTCGAGCGCTACTACGGCCCCGCCGGACGGGAGCCACGGGTCGAGGTCTGCGTGCCCGTCCAGGGCTCCGGCGTCTTCGAGCTTTAGCCCGCCTCAAATCCCGCTAACGTCCCAGCCCCCCGCGCCACTAAGGAACCGGACGGCCCGCCGGATGGCGAGGGGCGGGAACCCCCGGACCAAG
>JBKHIY010000165.1:0-7582 GCA_046538415.1 Candidatus Brocadiia bacterium
CCGTTGGAACCGTGATTTCCTCAATACCAAGGTTACGTCCGCTCTGCTCTATGACCCTCACTTGCGAGTTTTCTGTGATCCTTCCAGCTTCCGGGACAGTAAGAAGCCGGACCTCCTGCAGCAACTCTTCGAGCTCGGAGTCTCTTGCCTGCAGCGTAGGATGCTCTCGGACTTCCTCAAAATCTTCCTGCGGAAGCTCCCTAGCAGACGACCACTCCTCCGAAGGAAGCATAGATGCTTGGTCTTGCCTCACAACAGGCTTACTAGATTCCTCGCTATCCGCCGGTATGCGCTCCTTGCGCTGCTGCTGCACGGTCTGATACGATTCCCGCACCCACTTGCCCAACACGTCCTGCTGTTTGTGTCGCACCCTATTGATCACTGTGTCGACGTGCCGCGCAATCCGCTGCCCCCTCTCCGAGTCGGCCCACTCTTTCCATGCGGCGACATCGCTAGCCTGTGGCGTTACCACCAGGATCGGTGTATAGTTCAGTGCCCCGTCCTCTCCGTCGCTTCGGCTCATCAAGGTCCAGGAGATCCCATCTCTCCTTGGCGCACAATCGAGGATGAAATGCGTAGGCTTAAAGCACAGGGGCTGCTGTTCTCCCCCGTTACGCTCGCACAAGCAACCGTTTGCGGCGATGTGACTCAGGAGCTCCAAGAGCCGCTCGACAAGGTACTCGCATTCCCATTCGCTCATCCCGTTAGGTGCAAGATCCAGGACCGTGCGGGGGCTTGCGCCTAAGTAGCTGAGAGTCACCTCATCTGCTCGTGGTTGCGTTCCCTGGCCGGTTGCCTTCTCAAAGGCCACCTGTACACTCCAGGCTTGCGCTCGTATGGGGGAAGGAAACCCGGAAGCAGAGAGTCTATCGTGCAGCAGAAGTTGCCTTAAAAGGTCACTAGATTCATCGACTTGGTTCTCCAGCCCGCCGTAGAAATCAAGGTCCACAAAGCACACACGTCCGTCGTTTTGATCCGCATCCGACAGCGCAAGCTTAGCGGCACACATCATAGCCAGGGTGGTCTTGCCGACTCCACCCTTAAGGGAGTGAAAGCTCAATGCTCGAGGCTCCGACATGGGTCTCTCCGTTCGTCGTCGCACGATCTATCAACAGGACCTATTCGCAATATAGTCGCCGCAGAGCGCAGAGAGCAGCGTCTGACCGACTAGGACCTTGCGCAGCGCGTGGGCGACTTCTTGCTGGAGACGTGTGTTCGCTAATTCCCCTTCTGGCGTTCGCGCCAAGAAATCAAACCAGAGCTTAGTCCATTCGTCGTTTGCCGGAGCTTCGAGATCGTAGATATACTCGAAGTCTCCAACGCGAACGTTCCACTTCGCATCGACACGTTGGACTTCGTACGGAGGGGATTCCGCTTGGGCTGGTACGTTACTGAACAGTTGCTCCCCGGTGGTCAGACCTACTAGCACCTCGTCCATGAGTTCGTAGTTCTTCTTTGTGCGAAGTTCGACAATCTGACGACTCCGTACCTCAAAACTCGTCAGTTTCCGGTCGCCCAACGCGGCTTGTGTCGCTGCCAGAAGGGATGTGGTGTAGCATGCCAGGAGATCCAAGTCATCGCTGTCCGCCAAGAGGCCGGCCACTTCTTTGGCGCTCACATTGAACAGAAGCCGCTCGTTACGCGGGTCCAACACAAGTGTCCACTCCGGCTCTCCGGCGCGCTCCTTGATTTCGACTCTCGGCAGACTAATCTCCCCCCCCTGGGCTCTGCTGACCAAATCCGTTTCGAATCTTGAAACTATATCATCCTGCTTGTCCACGAATTGTGGTGAAGGGACAAACGAGAATCTAGTGAGAACTCTGTCAAAGGGAACCACCGGCCGATCCGGGTTTGACATGCCGTCTACGTCTCCACACAATACATTTGCCCATGCGCGGTCCCTTGGCACCCGATCCTTGGGGCGTCGGGCGACTCCACACGTGGATTATGAGGATAGCGCTTTGAGCTTAGCGAGTCAAGCACACATCACAATCCGGAGTGTGTGGAGACGCAAGAGCAAGTACATGTGTGTTGGTATGCGCGGGAGTTCTGTCTTGTAGCATGAGGAAAACCGCCATGCCCCCGTGACCCTGCGCTCCGCCCTCCTCGCCCTTCTGGCCACGGCCGCGCTCGCCGCCGCGGAGGCCCCTCGCCAGGCCCGCGCCCTGCGCCAGGCGGAGAAGCTGGGGCCGGTCGACTTCCTGGGCCTCGCCACCGCCTTCGCCGACTGCATGATCGAGCACGGACGCGACCGCTACGGGGCGGTCCACAGCCCGCTGTTCGCCAACCTCCTGCTGCGGGGCGAGCGGCCCACCATCGGGCCCGAGCCCCGCTTCGCCCCCTCGCCCTACGACACGAGCGGGATGAACACCCCGTTCCGCAAGTTCGACTTCAACAAGGTGCTCAACTACCCCCCCGGCCTGGGCAGCGAGGGGCCGCACAAGGTGACCCTCTGCGGCTGCGACCCCTACGAGGACCGCGAGCTGTACGAAACCCTCTTCGAGCTCTCCCGTATCACCGGCCGGCCGCGCTACCGCCGCGAGGCCGAGCGGGCCCTCGCCTGGTGGTTCCGCAACACCCAGGGACCCGCCGGCCTCTACCCCTGGGGCGAGCACCTGGGCTGGGACTTCCGCCACGAGTGCCCCACCTACTTCGCAGGGCCCTCGAAGCACCTCTACGCCGCCTGCTACCACGAGGTGAAGGACCGCGTGCCCTTCCTCGACGTGCTGGCCCGCCTGCCCGCCGCCCGGGCGGGCCAGCCCACGCCGCTCGAGCGCTACGCCCTGGGCATCTGGGAGGCCCATTTCTGGGACCCGCAGCGCGCCTTCTTCGACCGCCACGGCGACTACACCGGCGAGGACGACCGGCGGGGCGAGCCGGGCGGCTTCCCCGCCCACCTGGCCGCCTACTTCCGCGTGTGGGCCGCGGCCATCCGCCACGCCTCGAGGCCCGAGATGCGCCGGCGCGTCGAGGCCATCTGCCACAAGGCGCTCGACATGGCCATCGCCCGCACGCGGCGCCACGGCTTCTTCCCCTTGACCTTCGAGCCCGAGCTGCGGGGCAAGCCGGCGGGCGAGAAGACCCCCGGCCAGAGCACCCGCCTCGCCCGCCACGCCCGCGAGGTGGCCGAGCAGCTCGCGGAGGCCAGCCCCGAGCTCGCGGCGAAGCTCCGCACGCTGGCCACCCTCCACCTCGGCGACCCGGCCCCGGCCCCCGGCAGGGCAAAGCCCCCGGCCCGCCTCGAAGACCTCTCCCAGGCCACCACGCCCGACGCCCACGCCGACGCCATACTCCGCAACCTCGCCGCCTACCGCGCCGGGGGCGACCCCGCCTTCCTCGACGTGGCTCGCACCCACGCCCGCATCGCCTACGTCCTGTTCTGCGACCAGACGTGTCCCCTCCCCAAGGCCCGCGTCGATTCCCACCAGGCGAGGACCACGCAGGGCAAGCCCTTCCCCGACCACTCCTTCCGCGGGGCCAGGCTGATGAAGGCCTTCGCCCTCCTGGGCGAGGCCCTCCGCGAGGCCGGCCAGGAGTAGGGCGCCGCCGGCGAGGGGGCGCTGGACACCCGCCGCGCCCCGGGCTACACTGGCGTTCGCCCGACGAGGGCAGCCACGGCCCGAAGGAGGAATCCCCATGCCCGGCCACACCCACCCCAGCGCGACGGCATGGAGGCTGGTGGGGCTCGCGTGCACCGCCCTGCTCGCCGCGGCGCCGCTGGCCGCCGGCGAGAGCGCCGAAGAGCAGGCCCGCCAGCTCCTCGAGGCCTGCGGCGTCCACGGCGGCCTCGTGGTCCACGTGGGCTGCGGCGACGGGAAGCTCACGGCCGCGCTGCGGGCCGACCCCCGCTACCTGGTCCACGGCCTCGACGCCGACCGGGACAACGTCCGCGCCGCCCGCCGGCACATCCGCTCCCGCGGCCTCTACGGGCCGGTGGCCGTGGACCCCTGGAGCGGCGGCCCCCTGCCGTACGCCGACAACCTGGTGAACCTCCTGGTCGACCCCGCCGGCGCGGTGCCCCCCGAGGAGGCGCTCCGCGTGCTCTGCCCCCGGGGCGTCGCGGCCACGCGCAGCACCGGGCGGTGGACGAAGCGGCTCAAGCCCCGCCCCGAGAACATCGACGAGTGGACGCACTACCTGCACGACGCGACGAACAACGCGGTGGCCCACGACGCCGTCATCGGCCCGCCGCGCCGCCTCCAGTGGGTGGGCAGCCCCCGCTGGTCGCGCCACCACGACCGGATGGCCAGCATGAGCGCCCTGGTGGCCGCCGACGGGCGGCTCTTCTACATCCTCGACGAGGGCTCGAGGGCCTCCATCCTCCTGCCCGCCAGGTGGGCCCTGGTGGCCCGCGACGCCTTCAACGGCACGGTGCTGTGGAAGCGCCGCATCCCCTCCTGGTACCCCCACCTGTGGCCCTTCAAGAGCGGCCACGCCCAGCTCCCCCGCCGCCTGGTGGCCGTCGGCGACCGGGCCTACGCCACCCTCGCCCTCGATGCCCCCCTCACCGCCCTCGACGCGAGGACGGGCCAGACGGTGCGCACCTACGAGGGGAGCGCCAACACCGAGGAGGTCATCGCCTCCCAGGGCGCGCTCTTCCTCATCGCCACCGACCAGCCCAACCCGCCCAGGGCCGAGTTCCAGCCCGTGCACCGCGGCGTCGGCGACGCCAAGGCCCGGGTGGCCAAGCAGTGGCCGTGGGACGCCGAGCCCCGGCGGCTGATGGCCTTCCAGGCCCGCTCCGGCCAGCTCCTGTGGCAGGCCCGGCGGCCCGTGGTGCCCCTGACCCTGGCCGCCGACGGCCGGGGCGTCTACTTCCACGACGGGGAGCGGGTGGTGTGCCTCGACCGCCGCGACGGCAGCGAGCGGTGGGCCTCCGAGCCCGTCTCCCGCCAGCGCGCCATCCCCACCAAGTACGGCTGCATCCTGGTGGTCAGCGGCGACGTGGTGCTCTTCGCCGGCGGCGACAGGAAGATGTGGGGCCTCTCGGCCAAGGACGGCCAGGTGCTGTGGACCGGCACCCACCACCGCGGGGGGCACAACTCGCCCGAGGACCTCCTGGTGCTCGACGGGGTGGCCTACTCCGGCGAGATCGCCGGCGGGCGCCACTCGGGGGTCTTCACCGGCTACGACGTGCGCAGCGGCGAGGTGCGAAACGAGTTCCAGCCCGACGTCGACATCTACTGGTTCCACCACCGCTGCTATCGTTCGAAGGCCACCGACCGCTACATTCTCACCTCCCGCACGGGCATCGAGTTCGTGGACCCCAAGGCCCGCCACTGGGAGCCCCACCACTGGGTGCGCGGCGGCTGCCTCTACGGCATCATGCCCGCCAACGGCATGGTCTACGCCCCGCCCCACAGTTGCGCCTGCTACATCCAGGCCAAGCTCTACGGCCTCAACGCCCTCGCACCGGGCCCCGTGCCCGAGCCCCGGCCCGCCTCGCCCCGCCTGGAGAAAGGCCCCGCCTACGACGAAATCGGTGACCCGCCGCCCACCGACGCCGCCCAGTGGCCCACCTACCGCCACGACCCGGCCCGCAGCGGGTCCACCCCCGCCGCCGTGCCCGCCCGGCTCGCCACGGCCTGGGAGGCGGAGCCCGGCGGCGCCCTCTCCAGCCCCACGGTGGCTGGCGGCACGCTCTACGTCGCGGCCGTCGACCAGCACACCCTCCACGCCCTCGATGCCGCCTCGGGCCAGCTCCGCTGGAGCCACGTCGCCGGCGGGCGGGTCGACTCCCCGCCCACCGTCTACCGGGGCCGCGTGCTCTTCGGCTCCGCCGACGGCACGGTCACCTGCCTCCGCGCCGCCGACGGGGCGCTGGCCTGGCGCTTCCGCGCCGCGCCGCAGGACCGGCGGGTCGTGGCCTGGGAGCAGGTGGAGAGCGTCTGGCCGGTCCACGGCAGCGTGCTCGTCCACGACGGGGTGGTGGCCTGCGTGGCCGGCCGCTCGATGTTCCTCGACGGCGGCCTGCGCTTCCTGCGCCTCGACGCCCGCACCGGCCAGGTGCTCTCCGAGACCGTGCTCGACCACCGCCTGCCGGGAGACGACCAGACCCTCCAGAGCAAGGTGCGCGGCCTGAACATGCCCACCGCCCTGCCCGACGTGCTGTCCACCGACGGGCGTTTCATGTACATGCGCGACCAGGCCTTCGACCTGGAGGGCCGCCGCACCGAGGTGGCCACGCCCGCCGACATCCGCCGCCAGGGCGGCCCCCGCCAGCACCTCTTCTGCGGCGGCGGATTCCTCGACGGCTCCTGGTTCCACCGCATCTACTGGATCTACGGCACCACCGTGCTCTCCGGGGCCGGCGGCTGGCCCCAGGCGGGCCGCAACGCCCCCGCGGGACGCATCCTGGCCGTCGGGCCGCGGGCCGTCTACGGCTACGGGCGCGAGCCCGAGTACTACCGCTGGTCCACCCCGCTGCGCTACCACCTGTTCGCCGCCGAGAAGGACCCCGCGGCCCACCAGTCCTGGGTGGCCGTGGCCAAGAGCCCCAGCCAGAACCCCGCGGGCAAGCCGGTCAGCGTCGAGGCCTGGGTGAAGAGCGAGGACGGGACCGGCGTCGTCGTGGCCCGCGGCGCCGGGGCCCACGGCTACGCCCTCTACCTCAAGGAGGGCAAGCCGCAGTTCGCCGTCCGCGTCGGCGGCAAGATGAGCGCCGTGGGCGCCCAGGAGCCCATCGGCAGCGGCTGGACCCACCTGGCCGGCGTGCTCGACGCCGAGCAGCAGCTCCTGGTCTACGTGGACGGCAAGCTGGCGGCTAAGGCCGCGGCGCCCGGCTTCATCGCCGAGGACCCCCACCAGCCGATGGAGATCGGCGCCGACGAGGGGGGCAGCGTGGGCGACTACGAGAGCCCCTTCGGATTCAAGGGCGCCATCGACGAGGTGCGCATCTACCGCCGAGCCCTCGGCCTCGACGAAATCGCGGCGCACGCCCAGCGGCCCGACCAGAAGCCGAAGGCCCGCGCCCTCGTCGCCTACTACCCCCTCGACGGGGGCAAGGCCAGCGACGCCTCGGGCCGGAAAAACCACGGCTACGCCGCCGGCGCCGAGACCGTCGAGGGACGCCTCGCCCAGGCCCTCCGCTTCCGCGGCGTCCGCGACCTCCCCGGCGGGCAGCGCGGGCGCTGGGCACGCATCCACTACCTCTGGACCCGCTCCGCGCCCATCCACGCCCGGGCCATGGTGCTCGCCGGCTCCACGCTGTTCCTCGCCGGCCCGCCGAACCTGGTGGACGAGGAGGAGGCCTTCGACGCCTACGGCCGGCCCCAGACCGCCGGGAAGCTCGAGGCCCAGCACGAGGCCCTCGAGGGCCGCAAGGGCGCCCTGCTGCTCGCCGTGGGCGCGGCCGACGGCAAGACCCTCGCCCAGGCCCGGCTCGACTTCCCGCCCCGCTGGGACGGTATGGCCGTGGCCGGCGGGCGGCTCTACCTGGTGACCACGGACGGCAAGGTCCTCTGCCTCGCCCCTCGCCGCTAGGAGCGGGGCCGCGCCCGCCGGTCGCCGCCACGCGCCGCGCTCCCCTCCACCCCTACAAACCGAAGCCCCCCCTCTGAGCGGACACGAAAAATTGTAAAAA
>JBKHIY010000049.1:0-31569 GCA_046538415.1 Candidatus Brocadiia bacterium
GGACGTCCCGCCTACAATGGGACGGGGACGCGGGACAGGGACGTCCCGCCTACAAGTGAAGAATCACTGCCCGGCCGCCCGGCGCGCTTCCCTCTACCCCTACAAACCGAAGCCCCCCCTCCAAGCGGACACGAAAAATTGTAAAAGTCGCGAAAAAATTGGGCGAGCGCCCCAAGCATCGAAACGGCAAGACCTTACCGCCACCGCTCGTCCTCACGGCCCTTCGTCGGGACGGGATGCTGTCGACGCATCCGCGTCGCCCCGCCGCGACAGGGGCAGGAAGCTCGGAGCAGCGGCCAGGGCGCCTGGGGGACGAGGGGGGGACGACAGCGTGGAGACGAGGAGGCTAAACCCGTGCGCCGCAGGCGACGGCGTTGCGCCATGGGCGGCCCGGCGAGGGCATTCGGCGGTCGGGAGGTGGAGGGGACGAAGCTAGGTGGCGTCGGCGGCGTCGGCGAGGCCCTTTTCGAGGTCGCGCCAGCGCTGGGCGAGGGTCTTCTCCCGCTGGATGTTCTCGCGTTCCTGGGCCAGGGCCTCGCGTTCGCGCTCGAGGCTTCGGCGAGCGAGGTTCACGGCTTCGCGGTCCTTGTCGAGCGCGGTGCGCTCGGCCTTGAGCTGGCGGCGCTCGTCCTCGTGGGCTCGTTCGAGGAGGGCGATGAGGTCGCTGAGCAAGGGGGCCAGCTTCTCGTAATCGTCGGCGGAGAGCTTGCCCTTGATGGAGCCCATGATGTTCTTGATGGCTTGCCCCGTGGGAAGGTCCATGGCGCAACGCTCCGAATGCGGGTCTCTGTGTATGTGAGGCGGCCCCCTTCGAGGCGGGGACTGCCCCGCGGGGCGCCGGGGTCGGGCGCGGCGGTCAGGACGCCGGCTTGTCCCTGGCCTCCACGAACCGCATGCGCAGGTCGTGGAGCACGCCCTGGAGGTAGCGGTCCTCGGTCTCCGTGAGATTCCCCGAGGTCTTCTGGGAGAGGGCATCGAGAAGGTCGATGGAGAACTGGGCGCTCTGGAGGTCCACCTCGGTTTTCTTGGACAGGGGGTTCTCGATGACGCCCAGGCTCACCAGGGCCTGAGTGGCGAGGCTGGAGACGAGGAGGGTGAACTTGGCCTCGGGGCTCTGGAGGTGCTCGCGGAGGCGCTGCTGGGATTGCTGGCTGGCCGCTCCCCCCTCGCCCTGCGGCTCGGCGTCCTGGCCTTGCGCCTCGCCGGCCGCCTGGTTCTTCTCCTGGCGCGCCTTTTCTTCTTGCCTCTCGTCGCCGCTCGTCTCTTCGGCCATCGGCTCCCTCCGTGCTCATCGGGTGCAGCAGCCAGCGCCTTGTCCGCCTATGCTGGCCTCGCGGAGGCATGCTAGCGCAACGCGCGGCGGAGTGTCAAGCTCTGCCGCCGAGGCTTGGCAGCGGCTCGCAGCGGCGCGATGAGCAAGCCAGGGAGCGACGGCCAGCCCCTGGAGGGCTCAGGGCGCCCTGGCGTGGGGCACGAAGAGCTGCTCCCCGTCCCTGCGATAGCCCGCGATGAGCCGCTGGCCCCGAGGCGAGACGAGGAAGTCGGCAAGCTTCGTGGCCGCCGCGTAGTCCACGCTGGGGTGGCGTTGCGGGTTGACGGCGATGATGCTGTAGGGATTATGGAGTCGCGGGTCGCCCTGGCACAGCGCCACGAGATCGATGTGGCCGCGGAAGGCGACGAAGGTGCCCCGGTCGGCGAGGGTGTAGGCTCGCTTCTCGTCGGCGATGGTGAGCGTGGCGCCCATCCCCTGCCCCGCCTCCATGTACCCCTCGCCCTGGGGCTCGATGCCCGCGGCGCGCCACAGGCTCCTCTCCTTGATGTGGGTGCCCGAGTCGTCGCCCCGGGATACGAACGGGGCCCCGGCCGCGGCGATGGCGGCGAGGGCCTTCGCCGCATCGCCGCCCGCGGCCGCCACCTTCGCCGGGTCCGAGGAGGGACCGAGGATCACGAAGTCGTTGTGCATCACCCGCCGGCGGTCCACGCCGTGTCCCGCGGCCACGAACCGCTCCTCGCGCTCTGGCGCGTGCACGAGCACGGCGTCCACGTCGCCGTTCTCGGCGAGCCGCAGCGCTTTGCCCGTGCCCACCGCGATCACGTCCACGCGGATGCCGTGTTCCTCCTCGAAGGGCGGGAGGAGGACTTCGAGCAGGCCGCTGTTCTCGGTACTCGTGGTCGTGGCGAGTCGGAGACGGCGGGCTGGTTCGTCCCTGTGCCCGCAGGAGGCGGCGAGCACGAGGAGGGCCAGGGCAGCAACCGCGCGGGGGGGCGTCGTCACGGGGCGACTCCGTATCCGGGAGCTACTTCCTCGCCTCCGCGAGGATGAGCTCGAGGTCCCCTCGGTGGTTTTCGGGGTCGAAGTAGCAGTCGAGGATTTGCTCGTGGGGCAGCCGGTTGATGCGATCGTTCATGATTCGGAGGACGCGGCAGTTGATCTCGACGGCCTTCTCGACGGGCATTCGCTCGGGATTGATGTCGAAGCAGAAGGTTCCCTGGTAGCCGATCATCTTGAGGAGGTAGAGGAGGGCCTCGGCCTTCTCCCATCCGACGACGCCCACGTCGAGGTCCTGGTCGTAGTTGCCCAGGGGCTGGGAGTTCCAGTGGGTGTTGCCCAGGCGTCCCTCCCGGGCGCATCGTGCGAAGGCGTAGGGCACGTCCTCGAAGCCCATGCACACGTGTCCGATTTCCGGCTGCATGGCGACCATGGCGTGGCCTTGCTCGAGGAGCTTTCGGTTCTGGGCGTGCTCCAGCCGCCGTTCGATGTCGTGGCAGGCGAGGAGGCCATCGGCGGTGGTGCGATAGATGTTGTTGGGTGCCGGCTCGTAGGGCTTGGGCTCGATGGCCACGCGGACGCCAGGCACCTCGTCCATGGCGGAGGCGACGGCCTCCTCGAAGCGGTCCCACATTTCGTAGAACACCGTGCCCAGGGGATAGGTGTAGCCGTCGATGCCGGGCCAGATGCCGCAGTGGTCGGCGCCGTAGTCGCGCACCAGCCTCAGGGCGCCCAGGAGGGTGTCGTAGGCCTTCTGGCGGTTGCGGTCGATAGGGTTGGAGAGGGAGCCGAACTCGTAGGCCTTGTCGAAGAAGATGAACGGCCCGACGTTGGTCAGGCGGATGCCCGCCTGCTGCTCGAGCTGCTTGTAGAGCTGGAGGTTGTCCTCGTTCACCTCCAGGGGATAGTGGGCTTCGATGCCGCGGATGCCCCAGGAGGCCCATTCGGCGGCCATCTCCAGGCGCTGCTCGATGGGGATGTCGGGCACGTAGCGGTCGTGGAAGCGGCCGCCGCCGGGCGAGAAGTACCACACCCCCACCGCCATCTTGAGGTCCAGCTCGAAGCTGTTCAGGTGGTCGAGCAACTCCTCGCGGGTGCGCCGCGTGGCCTGGTCGCGCAGGTCTTGCATGGCTCCGCTCCTGACAGGGCTGGGAAGTGTCACTCGGGGCCGGGTTCGGTCTCTACGGTCCGGTCGCGGAATTCGCGCAGGGCCCAGGGGACGAGCTCGGCGGCCGCGGCGGCGAAGGCCTCCTCGGCCCTCGGCGCATCGGCGCCGTGGTGCGCGGCCTCGGTGGCCTGCACGCGGATGCCGTCGATGCGGATGCCCGGGTCGCGGCCGGTCACGGGCTCCGCTTCCTCGGCGGGCAGGACGGGCCGGCTGCGTCGGGGACGGTCTTCGCAGTACCACCAGTTGGCCTGGAAGCGGAAGGTCCGGGGCGCCGTGTTGGGGCCGATATTCACGGTGGCGGCCACCTCGCGCCATCGCCAGACCACGATGTTGCGGCGGAGGGTGTTCTCGCGGGTGAGCACCGTGTGGGGCTTTCGGCCCTCGCGGAGGATGCGGAAGAGCCAGCCTGTGGGGCGGTAGATGGTGTTGTAGCTCGCCCGGCAGTCGCGGCAGCCGACGAAGGCCAGGGGGGCCTTCGAGCCGACGAAGGTGTTGCCCACCACGACCACCTGGCGCGCCTCCCACGTCGCCCCCGGGGGGCGGCGATAGTCCTCTCCCGTGGAGCCCCCGATGTTCACCGCCCGCTGGCCCGCGGCGGCGAAGCGGCACCGCCAGAGGACCACCTGGGAGCTGCCCCCCTTGGCCTGGACCCCGGAGGCCCCTCGTCCCCTGGAATGCCGGAATCGGCAACGGGCGATGAGCCCCCGGTGGCAGCCCACCATGTCCACCGCGGACCCTCCGCTGCCCCAGCCCTCGACCGTGCAGCCGATGAGCAGGAAGTCGTCCACCCCGGAGAGCTTGATACCGTCGTGGTTCCCGCCCGAGCCCACGTCCCGGACCACCAGGTTTTCCAGGACCACGTGCTGGGAGGGGGTATCGAACGAGCCGCCGTCGTCGATATTCAGGCCGTTGATCGTGGCGTCGGCCAGCACCAGGTCGCGCAGGATCAGGTGTCGGACGTTCGACAGGTGGATGCACTGGCGCCTGCCGCGCAGGACGGGGGGCCGCTGGGGGTCGGCGGCGCCGACGACCGTCGGCCGGTCGGCGTCGGCCCGGAGCTTTCCCGCTCGGAAGTGGCCTCGGTACTCGCCCGGCTCGAGGAGGATCACGGCGCCTGGCGTCGCCGCGCGCAGCGCCCGGTGCAGGGCCTCGCTGTTGTCCACGCGCACCGTGCCGGCACGGGCCAGGAGGGCAAGGCAAAGGCCCCCGGCGACTGCTTGTGCTCGCATCACCACAGGCTCTCCGAAAGGCGGTGTCCCGCGGCAGGGATCCTACGCGTTTCGCCTGGCCGGTTCAAGCCCGCCAGGCGTCGTGCTGTGGGTTTGACTCTGCTGGCGCTGGGTTCTATGCTGGGCTGCCTCGGAGATGTGGCTCGAACGGCCGGCAAGCTCTTCGGATGAGAGGCGGTTTGGTCGTGAACCAGGCCCGTCGAGATGCCCCCGGCGGCGTCCCGCCGCTGGAGCCCATCCATGCGGTCTCCGACCTGGTGGTGCTCGCGGGCCACCTGCGTCCCAAGACGGTGGTCATCGCCGGCGGCGACCGCGAGGACGACATCCGCCTGGTGGAGTCCGCCCGCGACCACGGCATCGTCCAGCGCTGCATCCTGGTGGGCGACGAGGCGGCCATTCGCCGCACCGCCCACCGCGTCGGCGTGCCCCTGGCGGACGAGGACATCGTGGCCACGGAGAGCCAGGAGCAGACCGCGGCCAGGACCGTCGAGCGGGTCCAGCAGGGCGGCGTGGACATCATCCTCAAGGGCAACATCTCCACGCCCGTGCTCAACCGGGCGATGCTGCGCATCGTGGCCCGCAACACCATCAGCCTGGTCACCCTCTTCGACGCCGAGCCCATCGCCGGCGGCCGGCCCATGCTGCTCACCGACCCGGGCGTCACCACCGTGTGCAACTTCGGGCGAATGGTGGGGCTGGTGGAGAATGCGGTGGACGTGGCTCGCCACGTGATGGGCATCCAGCGGCCCCGCGTGGCCGTGCTCTCCGCCAATGAGAAGGTCATCGACTCCCTCCCCTCCACCAAGATGGGCCAGGCCCTGGCCCAGCGGCAGTGGGAGAACGCCGTGGTCTACGGCCCGCTGTCGTTCGACCTCGCGGTGGACCCCGATTCGGTGGGGGCGAAGGGCCTGCCCGCCCACGGCGGGGCCCGCGAGGTGGCCGGCCAGGCCGACGTCCTGGTATGCCCCTCCCTGGACTCGGCGAACATCCTCTACAAGGTGGTCATGGAGACGGTGAAGTACGGCCTCGGCTCCTTCGCCGGGATCACCGTCGGCGTCCGCGTGCCCTACGTGATCCTGTCGCGCGCCGACACCGTGGAGACCAAGCTCCAGTCCATCGCCCTGTGCAGCATCGCCGCCGACCGGATGCCCATGAGCCAGCAGGCCGGGCCGGCCGTCCAGGTCTTCTTCCCCGCCACCCAAACGACGTACCGCATCCTGGTGCTCAACCCGGGAGCGACCTCCACCCGCCTGGCCGTCTTCGAAAATCACCGCTGCGTGCGCCAGGCCGAAGTGCCCCACGAGCCCCTGCCCGCCGGGCCGGAGGCCCTGGAGGCCGAGGCGGAGCGCCGCAACGCCGCGGTGGAGGAATTCCTGAGTGCCCGGGAGATGCGGGACATCGACGCCATCGCGGCCCGCGGTGGCCTTCTGCCCCGGCCCCGGGAGAAGCTGCCCAGCGGCACCTATGTCGTCGCCGAGATCGAGGACGGCCAGGTGGTGGTCGACGGCGAGATCGTGGCGGCCATCACCACCCGCCCCGAGAGCCACCATCCCTCGAACCTGGGCATCCCCATGGGCGCCCGCCTGGCCCGCCGCCTGGGCGTGCCCGCCTACGTGGTGGACCCCGTGGTGGTCGACGAGTTCGTGCCCGAGGCCGAGGTCTCCGGCTACGCTCCCATCACGCGGCGCAGCGTGGCCCACGTGCTCAGCGTGCGCGCCGCGGCCCACAAGATGGCCCAGAAGACAGGCTCCCGCGTCCAGCAGACGAATTTCGTGGTAGCCCACCTGGGCAGCGGCATCACCGTGGCCGCGGTGCGAGGGGGCCGCATCGTGGACGACACCATCGCCCTCCTGGGCGAAGGCCCCTTCACCCCCAACCGCGCCGGCACGCTTCCCCTCAAGGACCTCGTCGAGCTGTGCTACAGCGGGCGGTTCACCAGGGAGGAACTGCTCGAAGAGCTGAGCACCCGCGGCGGGGTCTACTCCTACCTGGGCGAGCACAAGATGGAGGCCGTCGAGCGACGCGTGGAAGCGGGCGACGAGGAGGCGGGACGCGTCCTCCAGGCCATGGTCTACCAGATCGCCAAGTCCGTCGGCGCCATGTGCGTGGCCGCAGGCCCCGACGTGGAAGCCATTATCCTCACCGGAGCGCTCACCCGCTCGGACCTCATCGTCCGCTCGCTCAAGAAGCGCCTCGCCCACCTCTTCCCGGTCCTGGTGCTCAGGGAGAGCGCGGAGATGGAGGCCCTGGCCGCCGGCGTGTGCCGCGTCCTCTGCGGGGAGGAGAAGCCGCGCCGTTACGTCCCGCCGCCCGAGGAGCCGTGAATCCCAGGTAGAAGGACCAGCCGCCCATGGCCGACGAGCAAGCAGAAAAGCACTGGGTCTTCCGAGTCCGCGTGCTCGACCGCGCGGGTGCCCTCACCAGCATCGCCTCCGCCTTCTCCAACCGCGGCATCTCCATCGACACCGTGGTGGGGCACGGCTCCGACCAGGCGCCTACCCACGACGGCACCGTGGTGGTCACCTTCTGGTGCACGGAGAAGGAGAAGGACGAGATCGTCCGCGTGGTAGACCGCCTGTCCAAGGTGACCCACCTGGAGGAGCATCCCTACGATTCGCAGAGCCTGCGCAAGAGCGCCATGATCCACGTCACCCGCCGCCTCACCCCGCGCGACGTGGCCGGCCGCGAGAGCTTTCTCACCTGCGAGCTGATGGAGGAGCGGCGCGGCGCCTACACCTACTTCGTGGCCGGCTCGCCCAGCGAGCTCGACCCCGTCCTCGCGCGCCTGGTCGAAGAGGGCATCCTGACCGACATCGTCTACTCCGTCGTGGGCCTGTGAGCTGGCGGTGAGCCACATGAAACCGCTGCTCCATCTCCTGGTTGCGTGCTCCGCGTGTGCTGCGGCCCCTGCCACAGGCCGGGTGGTGGCCAGGGCGGGCGGCGGACGCATCGAAGCGGTCGGTGGCCAGCGGGTGCTGGTGGTCCGCGGCACGCCCTACCAGATGGGCTGGCAGCACGGCCGCCTGCTGGCGGACCAGGTGAACGCCGGGGTCGCCTGGGCGCGGCGCGAGCTGGCGTTCCCGCGTCTCCGTCCCCACTGGCGGCGGATTCGCTCGAGGGTGCCGGGCACCGTCCTCGCGGAGCTGCGCGGGCTCGCCCAGGGCGCAGGCGTGGAGCTGGAGGGGGTGGAGCTGGCTCACTTCGCGGCGCCGATGGCCGCGGCCCGGGCCCGGAGCATAGCGGCGTGGGGCGAGGCGACGCCCGACCGCCGCCTCTACCACGCATACGACCTGGCGGTGCCCGCAGACGGGCGCGACCTCCCCTCCCCGATTCTCGTGGTGGCCGTGCCCGACGGGGGGGTGGCCTACGCCTATCCTTCGCTGCCCGGTTGCCTGCTGCCCCTGGCGGGGATGAACCTGACGGGGCTGAGCGCGGCAGCCGCGCCCTACGGCCCTAGCGGCCGGCGCGGCCTTCCGCCCCCCTTCGCCGTGAAGAGCGTGCTGAGCGGGGGCGAGAAGCTCGAGGACGCTGTGGCCATGCTCCGGGCGTTCCCCCACTCCAGCCCCTGTGCCTACGTCCTGGGCCACGCGAGAGGTCCGCGGGCGGCGGTCGTGGAGGCCACGCGCGGCCTGGTGCGGGTCGTGCGGTCGGGCGACCTCGGGGCCGCTCAGCCACCGCATCGCAGCATCCCCGGGGTGATGCACCGGGCCGGGCACTTGCTCCAGCCCGAGGCCGCAGCGGCCCAGCGGCAGACCTATCACCCCGCGTACGAGGCGGCCGGCTCCTATCTGCGCTACGCCTCGGACGAGATGTTCCTCATCCATTACCGGGGCCTTCTGGGCCCTGAGGTGCTGCGCCGTCTGCTGCGCGACCGCCCGCCCAGCGAGAGGTCCCTGTGGCAGGCGGTGCTGTCTCCCGCTGAGCGGTGCCTGTGGCTGGCACCTGGGGGCCGGGGAGGCGGCGCGGCTCCAGCGTTTTGCCGCTATCCGCTCCATGCCCTTGTGCGGGGCGAGCGGTTCGCCGCCGAGGAGCGCAGCCCGCCGGCGCGGAAGCCGCTGGTCCTGGGACTGTGCGCCTGCGAGGAAACGCTCGAGGAGCTGAGCGACCCGAAGCCGGCCACGAACAAGCTCCTCCAATCGTACAACTTCGCGCCCCATCCGTTCCCCTGGCGGATGCGACTCTGCGCCCAGGAGGAGCATTGCACGGTCTATCGGCTGGCCTTTCCCTCGCCCGCCAAGCTCCCCATGCTGCAGACCCAGGTGGTCCACGGGGAGTACTATGTGCCCGTGCCTGCGCCCCGCGGGGCTCCGGCGGTGGTGGTGTTGCACATCCTGGACGGGCGGTTCGTGGTGGCTCGTCTCATCTGTCGGCACTTTGCGGCGGAGGGGGTGCCCTCGCTGATGCTCCAGATGCCCTACTACGGCTGGCGTCGCCCGCCCGGGCGGTCGCTGGACCGGCTGATATGGGCGAAGCCGCGGCGAATGTTCGACGCCATGCACGCTACCGCCATGGACCTGCGCCGCGCCGCCTGCTGGCTCCAGCAGCGCCCGGAGGTCCACCCCCGGCGCCTGGGCCTGGTGGGGGTGAGCCTGGGGGCCATCGCCGCCGCGCTGGGGACGGGGGTGGACCCGCGGTTCGAGCGCACCGTGCTGGTGCTGGGCGGCGGCGACCCGGCGGCGATCCTGTGGCACGCTCCCGAGACACGCCGCGTCCGCCAGCGCCTCGAAGAGCTGGGCTACACGTTGGCGAGGGTGCGGGAGCTGGCCCGGCCCGTCGACCCCGTGCAGTTCGCCCACCGCGTAGACCCCCGAGAGGTGCTGATGATCAACGCCAGGTACGACGACACGGTGCCCCGGCAATGCACCGAGGCGCTGTGGGAGGCGATGGGCAAGCCGGCCATCGAGTGGCGTCCCGCGGGGCACTACGGCATGAGCCTGTTCATCCCCGTCGTCTTGCCCCGGGCGCTGCGATTCGTCCGCGACGGACGGTGATGGACGGCCCGCGTGCGGCTTTGACTTCGCCGCGCCGGCCTGCTAGAATACGCCCCCGATGGGGGCCAGGTATGGCGGCGCTGCAAGAGCGATTCCTCGACTACATTAGCGGCCGTCGCCAGGGGGCGGACGCGGCCCTGGTTCGTTCCGGCCTCCGCCTGCTCTCCGGCCCCTATTGGCTGGCCTGCACCGGCCGTCTGGTTCTCTACAACGCGGGCCTCCTGATGAGCCACGAGCTGGAGGCCCGCGTGTTGAGCGTGGGCAACATCACCACCGGGGGGACGGGCAAGACCCCCATGGTGATTTGGCTGGCACGGTGGCTCCAGCAGCGAGGCATCCCCACAGCCATTCTCAGCCGGGGCTACGGCCCCAAGGCGCCCAAGCAGGCGGGACAGACGGACGAGATGCTCATCTTCCGCCGGTACCTGCCCACCGTCCCCCACGTGGTGGGCAAGGACCGCCGCCGCACCGGCTCCCGGGCCATCCGCGAGCAAGGTGTGGAATGCCTGGTGCTCGACGACGGCTTCCAGCACCTGGCCGTGGGGCGCGACCTGGACATCGTGCTCGTGGATAGCCTGATGCCGTTCGGGTTCGGTCACCTCCTCCCCAGGGGCCTGCTTCGCGAGCCCCTGCGGGGCCTGCGGAGAGCGGACGTCGTGGTGCTCACGCGGTGCGACCTGTGCCCGAAGGACTTCCTGGCCGAGCTCCATCGAACGATCCAGGACGTCGGCGGGCCAGGGCGCGTGGTGGAGTCGGCCCATCGGCCCTGCCGTTTCTACCACCACGCCACCGAGGAGAGTCGCCCGCTGGGCTGGGTCGAGGGACGCAGGGCCTACGCCTTCAGCGCCTTGGGCAATCCCGCCGCGTTCCCCCGGACGCTGGAGACCCTGGGGGCGACGGTGGTGCACCACCGCGCGTTCCGCGACCACCACTGGTATCAGCCCGACGACCTGCGGGCCATCGCCGCCCACGCCGGGGAGCTGGGCGCCGACACCGTGGTGACTACGGAGAAGGACGCCGTCAAGATTCGGAGCTTCCCCGAGACCGCGCCTCCCCTCTACGTGCTCGCCGTGGAGTTCGCGCTGACCGACGGCGAAGACCTCCTGGTGGACGCGCTGGAGGACGTGCTCAGCGCCTGAGCGCCGAGAGGGCCGAACCGAGATGGCCAAGAAGCCTCGCAGCCGCCTCCGCAACGTGGCAGAATACGCGCTGGTGCGCAGCATCGAGCTGCCGCTCCGTCTCCTGCCCGTCTCCGTCGCACTGCGCGTGGGGCGGGCCATCGGGTGGCTCGCCTGGAAGCTCGACCGTCGCCACCGGGTGGTAGCTGTGGAAAACGCCGCGTGGGCCCTAAGCCTGGGGCCCTACGAGGCGCGGCGCTTCGTTCGCCGCGTGTATCGCAACGTGGGCATGACCGCCGTCGAGTGCGTGCTCCTGCCCCACATCCTCAGACGGCGCGACATCACCGACTTCACCTGCTTCGAAGGCGAGGAGCACTTGCGGCAGGCCCTGGACCGGGGCAAGGGAGCCATCGTGATCACGGCTCATATCGGCAACTGGGAGATCGCGGGCCTGGGCGTCGCCCGGAGGGTGGGCTCGTTGCTCTCCGTGGCCCGAGCGCTGGACAACCCGCTGCTCGACCGCTATTTCCACGCCCGCCGCGAGCAACTGGGCCAGCGGGTCGTCGACCGCCGCGGCGCTCTGCGCCCCGTGGTCCAGGAGCTCCGCCGAGGGGGCGTGGTGGCCATGCTCATCGACCAGAACCAGAGGAAGGATGGGGTGTTCGTGGACTTCTTCGGGCGACGCGCCTCGACGGTGCCCAGCCCGGCCAGCATCGCCCTCAAGTACGACGTCCCCGTGATCCCAGGCTACGGCCACCGCACCGGGGACGGCTTCTTCCACTGCCTGCGTTGCGAGGCGCCCATCGACCTCATCCGGAGCGGGGACCGGGAGGCGGACGTGGCGGCGAATACGGCGCAGTTCACGCGGCGAGTCGAGCGGTGGGTCCGCCGCCACCCGGATCAGTGGTTCTGGCTTCACTCGCGCTGGAAGACGCGGCCGCCCGAGGAGAAGAAGGCCAGGAAAGCCGCCCAGGTGGCCCACAGGCCTGCGATTGGGGGGTCGACTCCGTGACCATGGAGCTCGCCAAGAGGCTGACGGGCATCGCCCGGCCCCGCGTCCTGGTCGTGGGCGACCTGATCCTGGACCGCTACGTATGGGGCTCGGTGGACCGGATTTCGCCCGAGGCCCCCATCCCCGTGCTCAAGGTCACCGCCGAGGACGAACGGCCCGGCGGAGCGGGATCCGTGGCCGTGAACCTCGCCAACCTCGGGGCCGAGGTGGTGTGCGCAGGCATCCTGGGCGACGACCCCGAGGCCGACACCGTGCGGCGCCTCCTGGAGGCCCACGAGATCGACCACGACGCGGTCACCCGCTTCCCACGCCGCCACACCACCGTCAAGAGCCGCGTGATCGCCCGCGTACAACAGGTGATCCGCGTGGACCGGGAGGACCCGGCGCCCATCCCCGACGACGTGGCCAGCCGCCTGCTCGATATCCTCCGGCCCCAGATCCGCCGCGCCGACGCCGTGCTCCTTTCGGACTACAACAAGGGCCTCCTGACACCGGGCTTCGTGGCGCCGCTTGTCGAGGTCTGCCGGGAGGAGGACAAGACCGTCCTCGCCGACCCGGCGCGGGGGGCGGACCCGAGCCGCTTCCGCGGCGTCACCGCCATCTGCCCCAACCGGGCCGAGGCGGCGGAAGCCGCGGGACTGCCCGACGAGCCCGCCAACCTCGACAAGATCGCCCGCCGACTCATCCGCCGCCTCGAGCTCGACGCCTGCGTGGTGACCCGCGACCGCGACGGCATCTCCCTCTACCGCGGCAGGCGCAAGCCCCTGCACATCCCGGCCCGGGCACGCGAGGTGTTCGACGTGACGGGGGCCGGCGACATGGTGCTCAGCATCCTGGGCCTGGTGCTGGCCGGCGGGGGGAGCTTCGAGGAGGCCACTGAGATCGCCAATGTAGCGGGTGGCCTGGAGGTGGGCAAGCTGGGCGTCGTGCCCCTCTCCCGCGACGAGATCGTCCAGGAGCTGGAGCGGGGCCGCCACTCCCCGGCCAGCAAGGTCCGCAGCCGCGAGGAGCTGGTCACCATCGTCCGCAGCCTGAAGGCCCAGGAGCGCACCGTGGTGTTCACCAACGGCTGCTTCGACCTGCTGAACGCCAACCACATCGCCCTGCTGCGCCACGCCAAGAGCCTGGGCGACGTCCTCATCGTGGCCACCAACAGCGACGCGTCGATCCGACGGCTCAAGGGGCCGCGCCGGCCCATCCTCTCTGAGGCCGAGCGGCTGGAGCTGCTCTCCGCCGTCCACCACGTGGACTATGTGATCGCGTTCGCCGAGGACACGCCCCGTCCCCTCCTCCGCCTGCTCCAGCCCGACATCCTGGTCAAGGGCGGGGACTACAAGCGGAAGGAGGACGTCGTGGGCTGGCAGATCGTGGAGGAGTATGGCGGCCGCATCGAGCGGGCGCCGATGACCCGCTATAGCTCCACCAGCGGCATTGTGGAAAAGGTCCTCAACTCTCCTGAGGCGGAGGAACCATGAGCGAATTCCCCGACCAGCCCCTCCGCGACGACCTGGCCGAGAAGGTCCGCGATGCCATCCTCTGTAGCGCCGAGATCAAGAAGTGCCTTGCTCAGCGGGCCTCCGGCGACGTGGCCGACGCGGTCCGCCTGGTGACCAAATGCCTGCGAGCGGGCGGCAAGGTGCTCCTCTGCGGCAACGGCGGCAGCGCCGCGGAGGCCCAGCACATCTGCGCCGAGCTGGTAGGCCGCTTCCACCGCGAGCGGGGCGCCCTGGCCGCCGTGGCCCTCACCACCAACACGTCGAACCTCACGTCCATCGCCAACGACTACAGCTTCGAGCAGGTCTTCTCCCGCCAGGTCGAGGCCCTGGGGGCCCGCGGCGACGTCGTGTTCGCCTACTCCACCAGCGGGAGTTCCCCGAACGTCCTGAGGGCCATCGAGGTCGCCCGCCAGCGGGGCCTGCGGGTCGTGGGCTTCACGGGAGCCGGCGGCGGGGCCATGGCCGAGGCGTGCGACGTGTGCATCCAGGCCCCCTCCGACGACACTCCGACGATCCAGGAATGCCACAACGTGGCCGGCCACGCCATCTGCCTGCTAGTCGAAGAAGCCCTGTGCGGCGAAGGAGCGGCTTCAGAGCAGTGACGGGACTGTGGGCCGGCGAAGGGACGCAAGCGGTGCCCAGGGTCGAAGCGGAGCGAATCGTCGTGCGGGCGCCCAACTGGGTGGGCGACGTGGTGATGGCCACCCCCGCCTTTCGCGCTGTCCGCGAGGCCTATCCTGGCGCCCATCTCGCGGTGGCCCTCCGGCCCTATGTCCAGCCCATTCTGACGGGAGCGCCGTGGTTCGACGAGGTGATCGCCCAGGAGGACCGGGGGCTGGGGCACTTCGCCGCCATGGTACGACGGCTGCGCCAGGGGCACTACCACGTGGCGGTGCTGCTGCCCAACTCCCTTCGCACCGCGCTGGAGGTGTTCGCGGCTCGCGTGCCTCGCCGCCTGGGCTACGACCGCCGCCACCGGTGGCTGCTGCTCACTGACCCCATCGCCCCGCCGCGCGACGAACGGGGGAAGTTCCAGCCCACCAATATGGTGGACTACTACCTGGGCCTCTGCCGGCACCTGGGCTGCCAGAACCTCTCCCGCCACGAGGAGCTTTTCGTCACCGACGAGGCGGTGGAGCGGGCCGAGGCGCTGCTCCAGCGCCACGGCGTGGAGCCCGAGGCCCGGCTGGCGGGCCTCAACCCCGGCGCGGCCTTCGGCTCCTCGAAGCTGTGGCCTGCGGAGCGCTTCGCCGCGGTGGGCGACGGCCTCGCCCAGAGGGGCTACAGAGTGGCGATCTTCGGCTCCCCGGCGGAGCGTCCCATCGCGCAGCGCGTGGCGGAGGCGATGGACCACCAGCCTATCGTCTTCGAGCCCGGCGCGCTGGACCTCGATGTGCTCAAGCCCCTGATCCGTGGTTGCTCCCTACTGGTGACCAACGACACCGGGGCTCGCCACGTCGCCGTGGCCTTCGGCGTGCCCGTGGTGTGCATCATGGGCCCCACCAGCCCCCGCTACACCGACGTGAACCTCGAGAGGCAGAAGGTGGTGCGGGTGGACGTGGGGTGCGGCCCGTGTCAGGAGAAGGTGTGCCGGGAGGACCACCGGTGCATGACCCGGATCACACCTGAGATGGTGCTGGAGGCGGCCGACGACCTGCTCGCCGGCCACGAGCAGGGCCACCTGCCACCGTAGGGCTGCGGCGAGCCATCGGGACAGCGTGGTATGGCCTCGGCAGCACGGAGGTCGGCCCGCGCCGGCCGTCGGACCCATCGCTCCCGGCGAGGTCCCTAGATGCCCCAGGAGCCCGCCAGCCCGCCCCCCTCGCTGGACCGGCCTTTGCCCGTGTTCAGTTGGGCGCTCTACGATTTCGCCAACACGATCTACTCGGCCATCGTGGTCACCGCCTTCTTCCCTACCTTCATGCGCCGCCTGGCGGGGCGCGACATCTACACCGGGCTCACCCAGACCCTGTCCATGGTCCTGGCCGGCCTGGTGGTGCCCGTGGCCGGCGCGTGGGCGGATCGGACGGGCAAGACGAAGAGCTATCTGTGGTGGCTCACCCTGGCGTGCTGCGCGGCGACGGTGTGCATCGGCCTGGTGGGCGACGACGCCCTCTACGACAGCGAGCGCGGAGCTTCGGCTCCGGCGCGGGTGCTGGTGCCCGTGCTGGTCTTCTTCGGCCTGGCCAACGTGGCCTACCAGTCGTCGCTGGTCTTCTACAACACGCTGCTGCCCTCGGTGGCCTCGCCGAAGCGGCAGGGGCGGGTCTCCGGCCTGGGGGTGGGCCTGGGCTACCTGGGGGTGGCGGTGGCGCTGCCGGTGGCGTTCCTGGTCGAGCACGTGACGGGGGTGATGCGCTCGGCGTTCTTCGTGGCCGGCGTGCTGTTCCTGGTCAGTGCGCTGCCGCTGTTCTTCTTCGTGCACCCGCACCGGCCTCGGCGCCGGGTGGGCTTCGGCCTGCGGGCGATCAGAGAGCAGTATCGCCAGTTGGGGGCCACGCTGCGCCGGATCGCTGGCTTGCCCGCGGTGCTGTGCTTCTTCGTGGGCAATTTCCTTTGCGTGGACGTGGTGAACACGCTGATCATGTGGACGCGCCCCTACCTGGAGCGCGGCGCGGGCTTCTCGGCGTCGGGGGCCAAGTGGTCGCTGTTCGCGATGAGCGTGAGCGCCTTCCCACTGGGCCTGGGGATGGGCTGGCTCACCGACCGCATGGGCCCGAAGCGCACCATGCTGGCGGCGGCGACCAGCCTGCTGCTGTGTATCGTGGTGGCGGGACTGTCGGCCAGCCCCTACGTGCTGGTGCCCGTGATCGTGGTGTTCGGGAGCGGGGGACTGGCGGGGATGTGGGTGGCGGGGCGCAAGTTCCTGCTCGAAGTGGCCCCGCCGGAGCGGGTGGGCGAGTTCTTCGGCCTCTACGGGGTGACCATCAAGCTCTCCGTGCTGGGCTGCACGGTGTTCGCCGGCTTGGCGGATTGGGTGGGCTACCGCCCGGCGCTGCTGAGTCTTCTGGTGCCGCTGGGCGTGGGCCTGGCCTTCCTGGGGGCCGCCCGCCCGCAGCGGGCCGAGAGCTCGAACGAGGAGGAGCCGCAATGACGATGAACCTGGCGAGCCGGTTCGCGGCTACCGCCGAGCGGGTGCCCGACCGCATCGCGGTCTACGACGAGGCGGGCGAGCACACCTACGCCGCGCTTCTGGGGGCCGCCAGCGCGGTCGCTTCGCGGGTGGGCGAGGCGACGGAGCGGGAGCACGTGGGCATCCTGGCGCCCACCTCGGCGGCGTTCCCCGTGGCCTACTTCGGGGTGCTGCTGGCCGACAAGGTGCCCGTGCCCCTGAACTTCCTGCTCGACCCCTCGACCCTGAGGCTGCTGGCCCAGGACGCGGGGCTGGATACGGTGGTGGCCAGCCGGGCCTTCGAGCGTCTGGCCGGGGCGCTGGGCAGGGGCGCCCTGTTCGTGGAGGACCCCGCGGAGCGGGCCTCCGAACTGCCGGCTCCGGCCCGCGGGGGCGACCAGTGCGCCACCCTCCTCTATACCTCGGGCAGCACCGGCGTGCCCAAGGGGGTGCTGCTGACCCATCGGAACCTGGTGCGGAACGCGGAGTCGTGCCTGGAGCACGTGGGGATCGGGGAAGACGAGGTGCTGCTGGGGGTGCTGCCCTTCTTTCACTCCTTCGGGATCACCACGTCGCTGCTGATCCCGCTGCTACTGGGCTGCTCGGCGGCCTACGTGTCGCGCTTCTCGCCGCAACGGGTGGTCGAGGCCGTGGCCCGCCACCGTGCGACGGTGTGCTTCGCCGTGGCGTCGATGTACCGCGTGCTCCTTCGGGCCGGTGCGGCGGGGAGCCCCGACCTGGGCCCGCTGCGGCTGGCCATCGCGGGGGGCGAGGCGCTGGGGACTCCGCTGGCCGCCAGGTTCGAGGAGACCTTCGGCCTCGCGCTCCTGGAGGGCTACGGCCTCACCGAGACCTCGCCCGTAGTGGCCGTGAACCTGCCCCACCGCCACCGCCCCGGCTCCGTCGGCCCCATGCTCCCCTGGGTGGAGGCCCGCGTGGTGGACGACCAGGAGCAGCCCCTACCCACGGGAGGGGTCGGCGAGCTTTGGCTGCGCGGCGAATGCGTGACCCCCGGCTACCACCGCCGTCCCCAGGAAACAGCGGCGGCGCTCACCGCCGAGGGCTGGTTCCGCACCGGCGATCTGGCACGCATCGACGCGGACGGCTTCCTGTGGATCACGGGCCGCAAGAAGGACCTCATCATCAGCAGCGGGGAGAACATCTCGCCCAACGAGATCGAGAGCGTGCTCCACCAGCACCCCGCGGTGTTCGAGGCCGCGGTGATCGGCGTGCCCGACGCGACGCGGGGCGAAGTGCCCAAGGCCTTCGTGACGCTGCGGGAAGGAGCGGCAGCCGACGGCTCGGACCTGGCTGCCTTCTGCCAGGAGCGGCTGCCCCGCTACAAGGTGCCGGCGCTCTTCGAGTTCCGCCCCCAGCTGCCCCACAGCCCCACGGGCAAGGTCCAGAAGCTCGCGCTGCGCAAGGAGGAGGGTCTGGCCTGAGTGGGGAGGTGTCGGACGTTCGGGCGCCAGCTTTGCGGCCCATTCGCCCGTGGCTGATGGCTCTCGCCTAGCTGGTGTGGGCGTCGAGGTAGCTCTGGAGCATGAGCTGTGCGGCGAGGCGGTCGCGCCGCTTCTTGCGCCTGGCCCTCGAGAGGTCGGCCTGGAGCATGGCCCGGTCGGCCTGGCGGGTGGTGAGCCGCTCGTCCCAGGTCACCACGTCGGCGTCCAGGGCCCGGCGTAGCCGCTGGGCGAAAGCCTGTGCCCGGCGCGCCTGGTCCCCGCGGCTGCCGTCCATGTGGAGGGGCAGGCCGACGACCACCTGGTCCACCTGGTGCTCGCGGCAAACGCGGGCGATGGCTTCCACAGGGTCGCCGTGCGACGGGGCCCGCTGGATGGTGGGCAGCCCGGTGGCCACGGGGGCCTCGGTGTCGCCGAGGGCGAGGCCGATGCGCCGCTCGCCGTAGTCGATGCCCAGCACTCTCATGGGCGGGTGCCGCTAGAGGTAGCGGTCGAGTCCTTTCTGTTCCAGGCGGTCGACGAGCTGCTTGACCTCCTCGGCGGCCTCCTTGGAGCATACCAGGGTGGCGTCGGGTGTGTGGATGACGATCACATCCTCGAGGCCGACGGCGCCGATGAGATGCTCCTCGTCGCCGATGACTAGCGAGGAGGAGAGGCCGAGGGCCTCGCACTGCCCGACGAGGACGTTGCCCGCCTCGTCGGCTTCTCCGGCGCGCAGCCGGGCCACGGAGGCCCAGGAGCCGACGTCGCTCCACTCGAAGTCCCCCTCCACGACATAGATCCTCTCCGCCTTCTCCATCACCGCGTAGTCGATGGAGATCTTCTCCAGGGGGCTGTAGGCCTGGCGAAGGACGGCGTCCTCGTTGGGGGTGGCGATGGCCCCGGCGATGCGCTCCAGGGCGCCGTAGAGGTCGGGGGTGAAGCGCTCCAGGGCGTCCAGGATGGCGGCCACGCGCCAGCAGAAGATGCCGCTGTTCCAGTAATACTCGCCAGAGGCGAGGTAGTCCTCGGCCACCTCGCGAGCGGGCTTCTCGCGAAAGCGGTGGACGTCGTAGACGGGCAGGCCGTCGGCGTCCGCGAGCCGCTGGCCGCGATGGATGTAGCCGTAGCCCGTGGCGGGATGGGTGGGCTTGATGCCGAAGGTGATGAGGGCATCGCCCTGCTCGGCGAGGCGAGCGGCGGCGCGCATCACCTCGCGAAAGCGCTCGGCGGGCCGGATCACCTGGTCGGCAGGCATCAGGAGCATTACCCCCTCGGGGTCCGCCCTCCGGAGGTGGACCGCCGCCAGGCCGATGCACGCCGCGGTATCGCGGGCGAAGGGCTCTGCGATCACGGACGGGGCGGGGCCCACGGGCAGGCCCTCGAGGATGGGCCCCACCTGGTCCTCGTGGGTCACGATGTAGGTCCGCTCCCGGGGCACCAGGCCTTGCAGGCGCAGGACGGTCTCGGCCACCATGGGCCGCGGGCCGCCGATGGGCAGCACCTGCTTGGGACGCCGTCGCCGGCTCATGGGCCAGAAGCGCTTGCCGCTGCCGCCGGCCATGATCACTGCGTGGAGCATGGTTCTCCTTCCCTCTCGGCCCGTGGACGGGGCCGAGCCGTCGCTAGGGGTCCTGGAGCTTCGGAGAGACGAGCGTGGTGTGCTCGGCGCGGAAGCGCCGGCGAATGCCCCCGGGCAGCTCCAGCTCGATGCCCGCTAGCGGGTCGGCCTGGACCACGCGACCGTATACGGGACTCCCTCGCGATTCGAGCTCGACCGTCTGGCCGACCAGGGAGCTGCGCCTCCGCCAGGCGTCCGCGACACGGGCCCAGTGCCCCCCCCGCGCCTGGTCGTAGCGGTGGCGGAGGTGGCGGAGCACCTGGCCAGCCAGCGGCTCGCGGGGCACCTGGCGCCCGGTCTCGATAGCCACGGAGGTAGCTCGGCCTTGGAGCGCCTGGGGGAAGTCCTCGCGAGCGACGTTCACGTTCAGCCCCACGCCCAAGACGTATACGGGGCTGGCCCGCCGCGCCCGGCTCTCGACCAGGACGCCCGCGAGTTTACGACCGCCGGCCACGACGTCGTTCGGCCAGCGGATGCGAGCCTCGGGGCCGCTCTCGGCCACCGCCTCCGCCACGGCCAGCGCCCCCAGGGCCATCAGGTGTGCCGGGCCGACGAGCTGGCTCGGCGGGCGGAGCACCACGGACATGAGGACGCCGCCACCGCGGGGACAGACCCACGTGCGTCCGAACCTACCCCTTCCCTGGACCTGCTCCTCGGCCAGGACGACCGTCCACTGTGGACAGCCGGCGCCGGCCCACGCCCAGGCGATGTCGCTCGTAGAGCTCACGCTCCCCAGCACACGGATGGCGCCGTCCTGGGCTGGCCAGCCGGCGAGGCTGCGGATCGCTTCGGCGTCGAGCATGAGGGGAGGTCCCCTGGTCCGGCCACGGCCCGCAGTCGCCCCCGGTTGGGGCTCACGGGCGCGATTCTATCGCATGGGGAGAGCAGAAGCAACCACGGGCGCTGGCGGGGCGCGAGAGCCGTCAGCGGCTCCACGTGGGCCGATCGGCGCCCCAGATGAGGGCAAGAAAATAGGCGGAAGGACCTGAAGAGGCCCTTCCGCCGGTCTCCCGAATCAGGCGCTTCTCGCCGCGGAGTGGCTACCTGGCGCGGTCACCGCACTACGGGAGGGGACGGGCGGCACAGTGCGGGCCGCGTTGCAGGACTACGCCCTCCTTCGCGACGAGAAAGCCCTGGGAGGATCGTTCCCTGGGGGTCATTTCTCTTTTCATCTGTCTTCTACTGCAACGCGCGTGCCAATCTACATCCCCGGGCGTGCCGGATGTTCTAGGTTGCCCTTTCCCAATAGCTTATGAGGCCAAGGCCAGAGAGGCTGGGGCGGGGGGCGCCGCGGGAGATGGCCCCCCGGCGCACCGGTTTGTGCGCCCTGCGCCGGTTATGGGGCATTGCAGAGGGGGACGGACTAGGCTTCGCGCAAGTGGGCTAGCAGCTCGCCCAGCGCCGGGCGCTGCCCCTGGAGCAGCAAGCCCACGCGAAAGAGCCGCGCCGAAAGGCGCAGCGAGACCACGATGGCCACCAGCATCACCGCCATCGACAGGGGCACCTCCCACCAGGCCACCTCGGCCGCCGCACACCGCATGATCATCGTAATGGGCGTGGTCAGCGGAACATACGACAGCACACGGGAGAGCACGCCGTTGGGCGACTCCAGGATCATCGGCGAGAAGAGCATCGGAATCACCGCCACCACCGACCACAGGCTGGCGAACTGCTGGCTCTCCTGGGTTCCCGACGACAGGCAGCCCAGCCCCGCCATCACGCTCCCATAGAAGACGAAACCCGCCAGGTAGTAGAGCACCGAGAGGGCCACCACCGCGGGCGAGACCTCGAACCACCCCACCAGCAACACCGGCATCATGGCCACGCTCACCCACACGGCGAGCTGGAGCAGCCCGGCGCCGCCCAGCCCCAGCAGCTTGCCCGCGATAAGCTCCCCGGGGCGCACGCTGGACAGCAGCAGCTCGATCACCCGGTTGCTCCGCTCCTCCACCAGGCCCTGGATCAGGTAGCCCGAGGAGATGAAGATGGAAAGCATAAGGATAAAGGCAAAGGCGAAGGGTACCACGATCCGCGCCAGGGCCTCCCGAGGGTCCTGTTCCTTGAAGTCCCCCTCCGGCCCCAGCACGAGGGTTCGCACCCGTTCGATGGGCTCCTGGGCCCGCGTCTGGCGCTCTTCTGCGAGCCGTCCCCGCAGCAGACCGGCCACCAGCAGGGAGCGAAGGGGGCTGCCGCGCCCCGCAGGGCTCCAGAGCATCTGGCGCCGCCGGCTCCGGTACTCGATCTCCCCGGTCTCCACGTAGTCCTCGGGCACCAGGTAGAAGGACTCGATGACCCCCGCGCGCAGGTCCTTGACAGCCCGTTCCTCGGTCTCGTAGGACAGGAAGGCCGTGGGCTCGGAGCCCTCCTCCCCGCCCACGACGCGGGTCATCAGCTCCTCGAGCACGCCTTGCGACGGTCCCGGTTCGGCCCCCTCCGCGCCAGCCCCCTGGCCGGTGAGCAGGCCCGAGCGATCGACCACGGCCACCTCCCGCCTCTCGGCCAGCTCCCGCCGCAGGGCGAGCACCGAGGGAACCGCCGTGATCCCCGCGATCACCAGGAAGAACAGCGGCGTGCCCAGCGTGGCCACGATGTAGGTGGGACGGCGCACCGTGGTCGTGAACTCTCGCCAGGCAATGGCCCGCGTGTGCGACATCGACCGCCCCTCCGTCCTTCCCGCCCTCCAGCGGCTTCATCCTACCCCCGCGCCGGACTCTGTCAAGCGCCTTTGGGCTGCCGCGCCCGCCCTTGACTCGCTCCCGGGGCTTCTGTATGCTCGGCGATGGAGGGGATGCGATAGGAGGAGAGCGTATGGCACTCACAGAATCTACCATGCTCGAGCTGGGCACCGCCGCCCCGAAGTTCGAGCTGCCCGACGTGGTCTCTGGCGAAACGGTGTCGTTGGACACCTTCCGGGGCAAGAAAGCGCTGCTCGTGATGTTCCTCTGCCGCCACTGCCCCTTCGTCCAGCACGTCAAGGAGGAGCTGGCCCGCCTGGGTGCGGACTATGCGGACAAGGGCCTGGGCGTCGTGGCCATCAGCGCGAACGACGTCGAGAACTACCCCGACGACTCGCCCCAGAGCCTCAGGGCCATGGCCCAGGACGCTGGCTTCACCTTTCCCCTGTGCTACGACGAGAGCCAGGAAGTGGCCAAGGCCTACACCGCGGCCTGCACGCCCGACTTCTTCCTCTTCGACGCGGACCGCAAGCTGGTCTACCGCGGGCAGCTCGACGACAGCCGACCGGGCAACGACAAGCCCAACAACGGAGCCGACTTGCGGGCGGCCATCGACGCCGTCCTCCAGGGCCAGCCCGTGCCCGAGCCCCAGAAGCCCAGCGCCGGCTGCAACATCAAGTGGAAGCCGGGCAACGAGCCGCCTTACTTCGGATAGGCCGGCGCCACGCGACGAAGGCTGCAAGGCGCGGGGATAGCGTCGAGCGGCCCCGACCGCCCGCGCCACACTGGGAAGGAGAGCTGCCTTGCCTGACCAAGCCCCCTCCGGGCCGCGTCGTCACAGCCCCAACTTCATCATCTTCTACACCGACGACCAGGGCTACGGCGACCTCTCGTGCATGGGCGCCAGCGACCTGCGGACCCCCCACCTCGACGCCCTGGCGGCTTCGGGGGCGCGGTTCACCAACTGGTATTCCAACTCCCCCGTCTGCTCGCCTTCCCGGGCCTCCGTGCTCACGGGCCGATATCCCGTGCGGGCCGGCGTCCGCTCCATCCTGGCCGGCCACCGCCAGGCCACCGGCCTGCCCCCGGGCACGCCCACCATCGCCGCGGCGCTGAAGGACCTGGGCTACCGCACGGCGCTGGTGGGCAAGTGGCACCTGGGCGTCGCCCAGGCGGCCCAGCCCCATCACCACGGCTTCGACGAGTGGTTCGGCTTCCTGGCGGGGTGCATCGACTACTACTCCCACATCTTCTACTGGGGGATGGGCGGAGGCACCAACCCGGTGCACGACTTGTGGGAGAATGGCTCCGAGGTGTGGGCCAACGGCCGCTACTTCACGGAGCTGATCACCGAACGGGCAAGCCGCTTCATCGACGAGGCAGCGGAGGCCGAGCAGCCCTTCTTTCTGTTCGTGGGCTACAACGCGCCCCACTATCCCATGCACGCGCCCCAGGAGTACCTGGAGCGCTTCCCCGACCTGCCCTGGGACCGGCAGATCATGGCCGCCATGCTCGCCGCCGTGGACGACAGCGTGGGCGAGATCCTGGGTCGACTCGAGCGCCACGGCCTGCGCCAGGACACCTGCGTAGTCTTCCAGAGCGACAACGGCCCCTCGCGCGAGAGCCGCAACTGGCTGGACGGCACGGCGGACCCCTACTACGGCGGCTCGGCGGGCAAGCTCAAGGGCCACAAGTTCAGCCTCTACGAGGGCGGCATCCGCATGCCCGCGCTCCTGAGCTGGCCCGCCACGGTGCCCGCCGGCCAGGTGCTCGACGGCGTAGGCGCCGCCATGGACGTCTTCCCCACGTTCCTGCGGGCCGCCGGCGGCGACCCTTCGGACTACGTCCTCGACGGCCACGACATTCTCCCCATGGTCGCCGAGCGAGCGCCGAGCCCCCACCAGCAGCTCTTCTGGGAGCAAGGCGACCAGACGGCCCTCCGTCGCGGCCCGTGGAAGCTCGTCCTCAACGGACGACTGGTCGAGGGCGCCCCGCCACAGGACGCCGTCCACCTGGCCAACCTCGACGAGGACATGGGCGAGCGGGCGAACCTCGCAGCCGAGCATCCCGAGCTGGCCGCCGAGCTCCAGGACGCCGCGGAGACCTGGCGCGCCCAGATCGACCAGGAATGGGAGCAAAGGAAGGCGGACGGTGAGAACGGCCTCACCGGCCACCACCGCTGAGCCCCGGCCCTGGCGGCCACCGCCGACCGCCGCTCGCAGTCCACGGACCCCCTCGCTGGAACAAGCGGCTCGCGAGAAGGTCCCCAACCCTGAACCGAAAGAGGAGACGCATGGAAACCACGTCGCTGGGGCGCACGGGCATCGAGGTGAGCCGCATCTGCATGGGGTGCTGGCAGGCGGCGGGCTGGGAGACCTCGGACGACGAACGCTTCGTGGCCACGCTGCGCCACGGGCTGGACCTGGGCCTGAACTTCCTGGACACCGCGGTGGGCTACGGACGGGGGCACTCGGAGGAGCTGGTGGGCCAGGCCATCGCCGGACGACGCCAACAGGTGGTCGTGGCCACCAAGTTCTCCCATCCCTCCAGCCGCCCGGCCGACGTGCGGAAGGCCTGCGAGGACGCGCTGGGCCGGCTGGGCACGGACTACATCGACCTCTTCCAGCAGCACTGGCCGCCCAGGGACATCCCCCTGGCCGACACCATCGGAACCCTCGATCAGCTCAAGGAGGAGGGCAAGGTCCGCGCCATCGGCGTCTCCAACTGGATGGAGCCGGAGTGGGAGGAGATCGACGACCCCGCCCGCGTGGACTGTCTCCAGCCCAATCACAGCCTCCTGTGGCGCTCCATCGAGCCCCGGGTGCTGCCCCTCTGTCGAGAGCACGGCATCGCCGTGATCACCTACTCCTCGCTTTGCCAGGGCATCCTGGCCGGCAAGTGGCGCAGCCTGGCCGGCATCCCCGCGGATTCGCGGAGCAAGAACCGACGCCTCACCCCCACCGAGTTCCCCCAGGTCCAGAAGGTGCTCGACGCCCTCGAAGAGGTGGCCGGCCGCTACGAGAAGACCATGGCGCAAACGGCCATCCGCTGGCTCCTCGACCAGGAGGGCATCACCGCCGCCATCGTGGGGGCCTCGCGGCCCGAGCAGGTCGAGCGCAACATCCAGGCCCTCGACTGGTCGCTCCAGCCAGAGGACTGGCAGCGCCTGGCCGACGTAAGCTGGCCTCTCTCTAAAGACCTCCAGCCCCACGACACCATGTGGGGCTGGCATCCGCGGACGAGCTGAGCGCACTCCCAGGAGGGGGCCGCACAGGGAGAAGTCCATGGGCCGATCGAAGGGCGACGTGCGCAACCTCGTGCTTGTGCTGGGCGACCAGCTCGACCCCGCCTCCGCCGCCTTCCAGGGCTTCGACCCCGACCACGACGTGGTGTGGATGGCCGAGGTGGACGAGGAGGCGAGCCACGTGTGGTCCGCCAAGCCCCGCATCGCCGTCTTCCTGGCCGCCATGCGCCACTTCCGCGACGCCCTGCGGGAGAGAGGCCTGGCCGTCGACTATCACGAGATCGGCGATTCGGAGCAACCCACCAGCTTCGCCTCCCGGCTCCGCCGGTCGGGCCGCAAGCTGCGGCCCCGCAAGCTGCTGGCCCTCGAGCCCGGCGAATGGCGCGTGCGCCAAAGCCTCCAGGAGACCGCGGACGAGCTGGACATCGAGCTCGAGTTTCGCGACGACACCCATTTCTACTGCACCCAGGCCGATTTCGAGGAGCACGCCGAGGGACGCAAGGCCCTCCGCCTGGAGTACTTCTACCGCGAGAGGCGTCGCAAGCTGGGCCACCTGATGGACGGCGACCAGCCGGTCGGGGGGGAGTGGAACTACGACTCCGCCAATCGCCAGAGCTTCGGCAAGGAGGGGCCGGGTGAGGTGCCCTCCCCCAGGAGCTTCTCTCCCGACGAGACGACCCGCCAGGTGATCCGCGCCGTGGACCGCCGGTTCGCCGACCATCCCGGCACCCTGGACAGCTTCGACTGGCCGGTGACCCCCGAGCAGGCCCGCCAGGCGCTCGACGACTTCGTGGCCCACCGGCTCGCCCGCTTCGGGCCCTACCAGGACGCCATGTGGACGGGGCTGCCTTACGTCTACCACTCGCGGCTGTCGAACGCCATCAACCTCCATCTCCTGGACCCCCGCGCGGCGGTGGCCGCCGCCGAGACCGCGTTCCGCGAAGGGCGGGTGCCGCTGGCCTCGGCGGAGGGCTTCATCCGCCAGCTCATCGGCTGGCGGGAGTTCATCCGGGGCATCTACTGGAGGTTCATACCCGACTATGCGGCGCGCAACGCCTTCGGCCACGACGCTCCGCTGCCCGGCTTCTACTGGACCGGGGCGACGGACATGGCGTGCCTGCGGGAGTGCATCGGGCAGACCCTCGCGCTGGGCTTCGCCCACCACATTCAGCGGCTCATGGTCACCGGCCTCTTCGCCCTCATCCTGGGGGTGGAGCCCCAGGAGGTGCACCGCTGGTACCTGGCAGTCTACGTGGACGCGGTGGAGTGGGTGGAGTTGCCCAACGTGCTGGGGATGTCGCAGTTCGCCGATGGCGGGCTGATGGCCACCAAGCCCTACGCCGCCAGCGGCAAGTATATCCAGCGGATGAGTAACTATTGCGACGCTTGTACCTACAAGCCCCAGGCCAGGACCGGCGGGGATGCCTGCCCGTTCACGGTCTTCTACTGGGACTTCCTGCTCCGCCACCGCGAGCGGCTGAGCCGCAACCGCCGCATGGCCCTCCAGGTGAAGAACCTCGAGCGCCTTGACCGGGCGGAGCGGCGCCAGGTGCGCAAGCAGGCGGATGCCCTGCGCTCGCGACTCGTCGCCGGCAAGGAGCGATAGAGCAATGATCCAGCGCGAGCGCCTCCAGCGCCTCAACTTCAAGGACATCCAGCGGGGGCAATACGTCCTCTACTGGATGCAGGCCTCCCAGCGGGCCGAGTGGAACCATGCTCTCGAACACGCCATCGACCGGGCCAACGAGCTGGGCCAGCCGCTGGTGGCCCTCTTCGGCCTCACCGACGCCTATCCCGAGGCCAACCTCCGCCACTACGCCTTCCTCCTCCAGGGACTGGCCGAGACCCAGGCGGCACTCCGCGACCGCGGCGTCCAGCTCGTCCTCTGCCACGCTTCGCCGGAACGGGCCGCCGCCCAGATGGCCCAGGACGCCTCCCTGGTGGTCACCGACCGGGGCTACCTGCGGGTCCAGAAGCGGTGGCGGAAGCACGTCGCCGAGGCGGCCCCCTGCTCCGTCGTCCAGGTGGAGACCGACGTCGTGGTGCCCGTGAAGGTGGTGTCGGGCAAGGAGGAGTACGCCGCGGCGACCATTCGCCCCAGGATCCACAAGCACCTCGAGAAGTTCCTGGTGCCCCTGGACGAGCGGAAGCTGCGGAAGGACTCCCTGGGCCTCCAGTTCGAGAGCCTGGATGCGGCAGACACTCAGGGCCTCCTCGGGCGTCTGAAAGTCGACCGCTCGGTGCCGCCCCAGGGCTTCTATCTCGGGGGCACATCGCGGGCCAGGGAGCGGCTGGCCGACTTCATCGAGACTAGGCTCGACCGCTACCACGAGGACCGCAACGACCCCAGCCTGGGCATCTGGTCGAACTTGAGCCCCTACCTCCAGTTCGGCCAGGTCTCGCCCCTCTATGTTGCCCGCGAGATCGAGGGGGCGCGGGGCCGCAAGCGGGAGGCGAAGGACGCCTTCCTCGAGGAGCTGGTGGTCCGCCGCGAGCTGAGCATGAACTTCGTCCACTACAACCCCCGCTACGACTCCTACCGCTGCCTGCCCCACTGGGCACGAGAGACCCTCGAGGAGCACAAGAGGGACCGCCGGGAGACGGTCTACACCGCGGCCCAGCTCGAGGCCGCCCAGACCCGCGACCGCTACTGGAACGCGGCGATGGGGGAGATGAAGCTCACGGGGAAGATGGCCAACTACATGCGCATGTACTGGGGCAAGAAGGTGATGGAGTGGACCCGCACCCCCCGGTTCGCCTTCCGCACGCTACTGTCGCTGAACAACAAGTATTTCCTCGACGGGCGGAACCCCAATTCGTTCGCGGGGGTGGCCTGGTGCTTCGGCAAGCACGACCGCCCGTGGGCCGAGCGCCCGGTGTTCGGCAAGGTCCGCTACATGAGCGCCGGGGGTCTGGAACGGAAGTTCGACATCGACGCCTACGTCGCCCAGGTGGCTGCCCTGCGCGGCCCCGCTGGCGGCGAAGCTTCCTGAGGCCGGCCTCCCCCCATCCTTGACTTTCGCCTCGGCTGCTGGTTTGCTGTGGGCAGCGGCCCGATGGAGGCACCACCGCGATGAAGCAGGTCTTCGGCGGCGGGTTGGTGGCCCTTGTGCTCATGTCCCTCGCGGCCTGGGGGCTCCAGCCGCGCCTGGCGGAGGAAGGGAAGACTCCCCTGGTGTGGGTGAGCGACGATAACCCCGCCCGGCGCGAGCAGATCGCCTTGTTCAACCGCCTGCACCCCCAGTACCACCTGGGCCTCGACCCCACCAACCGGGACATGGCGAAGGTGATCGTCCAGTGCATCGGGGGCGTGGGGCCGGACCTTTTCGACTGCTACGATGTCTTCCAGCTCTCGGCCTTCGTGCGGTCGGGCATCGCGTGGGACGTGACGGAGGAGCTGGAGGCGGCGGGCATCGACGTGCGACGCGACTTCTGGAAGGTCGGCCTGCCCCTGATGGTCTACGAGGGGCGGGTCTACGGCGTGCTCAACAACGCCTCGGTGAACGCCATCTGGTTCAACAAGGACATCTTCGACGAGCACGGCATCCCCTACCCCGAGGGGCCGTGGACGTGGGAGGAGTTCATCCCCCTGGCCAAGCAGCTCACCGTCTACCGGCCCGACGGGCGGATCAAGCACTTCGGGTTCATGTTCGCCTGGTGGAACTGGCGCCACTTCCTCGTCCAGTGGGGCGGGCGGGTCTACACGGAGGACGGCACGCGGTGCGTGCTGGACAGCCCCGAGGCCATCGCGGCCATCCAGTTTATGCAAGACCTGATCTACAAGCACCATGTGGCTCCCACGCCGGCGGAGGAGGCGGCCACCCCCATCCAGGGCGGCTGGGGCTCGGGCGACATCAAGTTCCTCGGAGCGGGCAAGACGGCCATGGCCCTCGGCGGGCGGTGGTGGCTGTGCAACCTGCGGAAGTACGAGGGCCTGCGCCTGGGAGCCGTGGAGAGCCCCCACGGCCCCTACCGCACCTACCGCGGCTACGGGCGCTCCACCCTGATCAACAAGAACAGCCCCCGCCGCGCGGAGGCCCTGGCCTTTCTCAAGTACCTGGCCAGCCGCGAGTTCAGCGAGCTCATCAACCACCAGGCCGACGCCCTGGCCCCTGTCAAGCGATACTGCTACACCGAGCAGTACCTCCACGACCCCGACTTCCCGAACGAGGATTTCAACGCCATGTGGCGCGACGTGATGCAGTTCGGGGTGCCCGACAGGGACAGCCCGTTCATCAACGGCAACGCGGCGGGACGTATCATCACCAAGCAACTCGACCTGGTGAAAGCCAACGAAAAGCCCGCCGCCGACGCCATGGAGACCGCCGCCCGCGAAATCAACGAGGAAATCCACAAGACCCTGCGGCGAAACCCCTCGCTGCGGCGCCGCTACGAAGAGCTTACCGGCCAGCGAGTCCAGTAGGCCCCGCCCCGCTGCCACAGGGACCAAGCCCTTGCCCGAAGAGTCCACCACGGCGCTCAAGCCCACCAGCGGCCGAAGCCGCGACCTGTGGCCCGCCATGGGCTTCCTGCTGCCCAACTTCGTGGGCTTCGTGGTCTTCACTGCCGGCCCCGTGATCTTCTCCCTGGTGATCGCGTTTTCCAACTGGGATCTTCAGCGCACGGTGCCCTTCGACTGGATCGGCCTGACCAACTTCGTGGAGCTGGCCAGGGACCAGGAGTTCTGGCTCTACTTCCTCAACACCGCTTACCTGATGATGGGACTTCCCATCGCCATCGCGGGCTCGCTCGCCCTGGCCATTCTGCTCAGCCAGCGGCTGAAGGGCATCGTGGCCTACCGCACGCTCTTCTACCTCCCCACGTTCACCAGCGGCGTGGCCCTGATGATCCTGTGGAAGGCGCTCTACAACCCCGATTTCGGGCCGGTGAACGTGGTCATCAACTGGGGCCTGGAGCACCTGGGGATCAACCACTTCCTGGCCTGGCTGGGCGGGGAGCCGCTGGCCGCGCCCAACTGGCTTCAGTCGCCCAACAACCTCCTGGGCCTCCAGGTCGAGCAGGTGGGCCTCAGCGCCCGACGGTGGGGCCTGGGGGCCCGCGACGCGATCATCCTCATGGGCATCTGGATCGCCATTGGGGGCAACAACATGCTCCTCTACCTGGCGGCCCTGAGCAATATCCCCCAGGACCTCTACGAGGCGGCGGCCATCGACGGGGCGGGCAAGTGGGCCACGTTCCGCAACATCACGTGGCCGCAGCTCGCGCCCACGACGTTTTTCATCGTGGTGATGAGCTTCATCGGGGGCCTCCAGGGCGGGTTCGAGCAGGCCCGGGTGATGACCCAGGGCGGCCCGGCGGGCACCACCACCACGCTGGTCTACTACATCTACACCAAGGCCTTCCAGGAGTTCCAGATCGGCTACGCCTCCGCGGTGGCCTGGGTGCTGTTCACCATCATCTTCGTGGTCACGCTGGTGAACTGGAAGTTCGGGAGCAAGGAGCTGAGCTATTAGCGTTCCCGTCGTTCGTCCCGGGGGATTCGCCGCGTGGTGGTACCGCAAGGGCCGCTTCGGGGCGAGCCACGTGCTGCTGGGCGTCCTCGCCCTCACCATGCTCATGCCGTTCCTGTGGATGGTGCTCTCCAGCTTCAAGCCGCTGGCGGAGATGCAGGAGCTCAATCCCATCCCTTCGGCCTGGCATCCCGAGAACTACCCGCGAGTGTTCGCGGAGATTCCCTTCGCCCGCTACTACTTCAACAGCTTCTTCGTGGCGGCGTGGGTGACCTTCCTGGTGTGCCTCACCAGCGCCATGGCGGCCTACGCCTTCAGCCGGCTGCGGTGGCGCGGCCGCGACGTGGTCTTCCGCCTCTACCTGGCCACCCTGATGGTGCCCGGGGTGGTGACCATGATCCCCAACTACACGCTGATGGTGAAGCTGGGCCTCCTGGACTCCTACGTGGGGCTCATCGTACCCGCCTCGTTCAGCGCCTTCGGCACGTTCCTGCTCCGCCAGTTCATGCTCACCTTGCCGCCCTCGCTGGACGAGGCGGCGGCCATCGACGGGGCCAGCCACTGGCAGATCTTCTGGAACGTGATCATGCCCCTCGCCCGACCGGGGCTGATCACCCTGGCCATCTTCACCTTCCTGGGCAACTACCGCTCCTTCTTCTGGCCCCTCATCCTCATCAAGAGCGAGCACCTGCGCACCCTGCCCATCGGCATGCTCTACTTCGAC
>JBKHIY010000050.1:0-31374 GCA_046538415.1 Candidatus Brocadiia bacterium
GGACGTCTCCGGCCCGCGAAGAGCAGAACGCGGGGCAGAGACGCCCCGCCTACAGAAGAGCAGAACGCGGGGCAGAGACGCCCCGCCTACAGGTGAAGAATCAGTGCCCGGCCACGCGCCGCGCTCCCCCTGTACCCCTACAAACCGAAGCCCCCCCTCCATGCGGACACGAAAAATCGTGAAAGTGGCGAAAAAAATTGGGCCAATGCCCGAACCATCGAGACACCAAGCGCTTACGACGCGAAATTTTTTTCGAGCCCCGCCCGCCGACCCGCAACGCCCTATCTGCCTACCGCGACGACGCTTACGGACGGCGCCTGCCGTTTTGGCACGACCCGCCGCCCCGGCGGCCACGCTCCTGGCGCGGAACGGCGGCTGCCCTCCGCCCTGCGCGGGGCCGGGCGGTACGTCGTTTCTGGACAGGGCCGTTCATTTTTGGACACCCCCCACCGGGGCGCCGGGCTCGGGGCGGGGGAGCTTCGGCGAGAGAAAGTGCTTGACATTCGGCCTGGGCTCGCCCTATAGTAGCGGACGACGCTCCGGCGGCTCGACGCTCGCGCCGGGGCGTGCGGGCGTGTCGCAGCCCTCCAGGCATACGGAAAGGGAGGTGGCCTCGAGCGTCTGCGGCGCCCGCGGGGAGGGGGATCCTCGACCCCGGGGAGGTGTCTTCCTCGGAAAGCGGTGTGCGTCCTGAGGCTCCCTCCGCCTGGGACTGGTTGCCCGCGGGAGGCGTCCGGGCCGGGCTGGCCTGGGGCGCGGCGTCTTGGTCCTGTGGCCCATCGATGGGGGAGCGAGTGCATGGGAAGCGAAGCGAAGGGCCTTCTCGACCTGACCCTCTCGCCGACGGACGCGGTGAGCCGCGCCGGGCTGCGCCATATGCTGGGCCTGACGGTGGTGGAGATGGAGCGGTGGACGCCCACGGCGATGCAGCGCATCTCGAACGTGCGCTTCAGCCCCCACGCCCTGACCCACGTCGACCTGCCCGATTCCGTGGGGCTGGTCTACCCGGGCAAGTCGAAGCGGCGGGTTGCGGGCACCACGCGGTGGGCGTGGTGGGAGGCGGTGGTGGTGAACGTGCGGGCGAAGCGGGCCGCCGTCGAGCGGCTTTTCTCGGGATTCCCCTGGCCCGTCTCGTTCCGCGACCTGCCTCGGATCGTCGAGCTGCTGGCCGACGAGGCTCGCCGCAAGGAGCTGTGCGAGCGGCTGCGCATCTCGGCGCCGGACCTGGCCCGGGTGGCGAAGAAGACGGGCGGCTTCGAGAAGAAGCTGGTGATCATCGACACCGGGTGGGACTACTTCGTGCCCCGCGTCACCGACCTGCGCCACCCCTACTGGGCGGGGCTCCACCCCTACCTCCTGTTCCCCTACCTCGACGGGGAGGCCGTGGAGTTCCTCCTGGAGTCCGGGGCCGTGGGGGTAGCCACGGACTCGACGAATCTCGAGGCGCCGGAGTGGATGTGGTCGATGAACCCCCTGGCCGCGGGCTGGCCGGGCCTCGAGCCCCAGAAGCCCCAGGACTTCGGCCCCGTGCACCGCCGCCTGCTGTCCCGCCGCCGCGCGGTGGTGGAGAACCTGAGTATCCCCGCGGGGGTGTACGCGGCGGGCGGGAGGGAGCCGCGGCTGGCCGAGCTCCTGCGCTCGCGCCAGGGCTGGGAGCCGCCGCCCCACGCGACGGGCCAGGCCCTCCTCCTGCCCTTCGTGATGAGTCCCCAGCGCGAGGCGGTGGTGGCCAAGGTCTACTTCCATTCCGACGCCTGGGACGCCGAGGGGCCTCAGGCCGTGGCCGAGGAGGACGCGGGCGGCGGGCAGCGGCCGCTGGTGATCCTCGACGTCTCGGTGCTCATGGCCCTGGCCCGCCCGGAGGACCTGTTCCACCAGACGGCGCGGGCGGTCTTCGAGGGGCTGGGCGGCCGGTGCGATTTCGCGGTGTGCCAGGCGACCCTGGAGCAGCTCGACCGCCGCCTGCGCACCACGCGCACCGCGGTGCGCCTGCTGGAGACGGTGGCCGCGGAGCGATTCGACGCCGTCTTCACGCGTCTCCAGGAGCGCACCTTCGTCCATCACTTCCTGCGCTCCTACCGCAACTCCTACGACGCGTTCGTCTTCGAGACCATCCGCTCGCTCTCCAGGCTGGTGCGGGAGCACGGCATCGCCGTCCTGGCGCCGGCTTACGATTCCTGCCTGGCGCGCCGCCTGCGCGCGGCGGCCCGCGACCAGGGGGTGGACGCGGACGCGAGCCGGGCGGGCTACGTGGCCCGGCTCATCGCCTCCAGCGCCGCGGCGGCCCGGAGAAGGAGCGGGCCGGCCACCATCTGGACCCTCCACCCCAAGGCCACCGCCTACGAGCTGATCGCCAAGCTGGAGGACCTGGGCGGCCTGTCCCTGGGCGTGGGGCCGTTCCAGGTGGACCGGCCCGGCGATCCAGCCCAGGAGGAGGATAGCCCGTGAGCGACCCGCCCCTCGACCTCGACCGGGCCATCGACTTCACCGTCGACTGGGCCGACTCCTTCGCCCACCACGGCACCATGCTCACCCACACCGAGACCAGCGTCTACCCGCCCCGCGGGGTGGGAACCCGGCGGCGCGAGCTGTGGGACAGCTTCCGGGTCCACCTCTGCCCCCACAGCGTGACCCACATGGACCTCCCCTGGGCCCTCGACGGCGTCGAGCCGGCCTACGGCACCCGGGAGGCCCAGGAGCTGCGCATGGAGCGCTACACGTGCACCCAGGCCTTCGACGCCGTGGTGCTCGACCTGCGGGCCAAGCAGGACGTGCTGGCCGCGGCGCTGGGCGAGCCGCTCCTGGAGGAGACCCGGCCCCTCGAGCCCCTCCCCGTGGACCGCCTGCACGAGCTGATCTGCGACCTGCTGATCACGCCGGGGGACATCGAGAGCGCCCTGGAGGGAGCCGACGAGGCGGGCCAGGAGCGGGGCATCCTGGAGGGTCGCTTCGTGGTCTTCCACACCGGCTGGCGGGAGCGCTTCGCCACCGGCTGGCACGACCTGGGCAACCCCGGCTGGGAGCTTTTCCACCCCTACCTCGTCCATCCCTTCCTGGACGCGGGGACCGCCCAGTGGCTCATCAAGGCGCAGGTCGCAGGAGTGGGCATCGACGGCTCCAACCTGGAGTGCCCCCTCTACTACGCCGACCCCCTCATCGTGCCCAGGTACGAGGAGCTCCAGCGCAACTACTGGCGGCGGACGGTGCACGGCGACGAGCTGGCCGAGCCGGCACACAGCCGGCTGCTCAACGCCCACCTCCTGCTCGTGGAGAGCCTGGGCATCGAGGGCAAGGCCCTCGACGAGCACTACGGCGGACGGCGCTTCGCCCTCGGGCGCCTGTGGTCCTTCCCCCTCCACATCCGCAACCTCCGCGACGCCTGCATCACCCGCATCCTGTTCGAGCCGGGAGCCCCCCATGGCCCAGCCTAGCGCACCCCAGCCCCCCGACGGGGGGCCTCGCGAGCTCTCCGGACCCCTGCCCAGGAGGGCCCGTCCGCGCACGGGCCGCACGGTGGAGACCCTGCGCGGGCCGATGCTGCGCTGGTCCTCCGGGGTCCGGCCCGTGGGGCGGGCCGGACGGCTGTCCCTCCAGGAGCAGCTCGTCGACGACCTGGCCCGGCTGCGCGAAACGTCCTTCGACCTGGACCGCAAGCTCGGCGCCCCGGCCGGCGACCCCAGCCGCGACGTGGCCCAGGAGGACCTGCGGGAGATGCAGGACAGGGCGCGGCGCATGAGCCGCACCGTCGCCCAGGACGCGGACTACGGGGCCGTGGCCCGTGCCGCGGACCTCCTGTGCCTGACCCTCGAGCACGCCTCGCTCGACCACCTCGATGCAAGCCGCCTGGATGCGCTGCGTCGGGCCATCCGCCTGATGGAGCGGCCGGGGTTCGGCGCCCAGCAGTTCAGGGAGGTCCAACAGCTGCTCTCCCCACCCGAGGAGCCGAGCCGCTAGAGACCGTCGCGCCCCGCCCGCCAGCGTGGAGGCAGTCGTGACCGCGAACGCCGATGCCTCGGCCCTCAAAGCCCACCTGCTGGCCCCCGAGCAGGAGGCCGAAAGGGGAGGCCCCTACACGGAGGCCCCCGGCGACGAGGGCAGCCTCATCCCGCCCGACCAGCGCCCCCTCGCCCCCTTCGCCCACGTCCTCGGCCCCTGGGGCGGGCCGCGGCTGGACTCCGTGGCCCGCATGTGCTGCGCCGAGGAGTTCCTCTGCCGGCTGGTGGCCGCTTACCGGGCGGTGCACGATGTCCTCGCCAGCCCCGTGCCGCTGGCCCGGCGGGACGTCGCTGGCCGCCTGGCCCGACACCAGCGCCTCGTGGGCCCGCTGGCCTCCTACTGGCGGAAGGTCAAGCAGGCCGGCGACAACTACGACTATATCGTCCTCCATCCCGTCAAGCTCACCCTCGACCTCATCCTGCGTCGGTGGTGGCTGCTGTGCCGCCCCCGCGCCGACGCGGTGCAATGCCTGGACGGCTTCCGCCGCGTCGTCCACTGCGCCGGGGGCCGGTGGGACCTGGCTCCCTCCCGCTGCCTGAGCGAGCATGCCCCCTCGTGCAAGGTCCTGGAGGTGCTCGACGGCCTGGCGCTGCGCGGCCGGGGAGGGCCTGCCTTGCGGGGCAAGATCCAGAAACTGCGGGCCAACTGGCATTGTCCGGAGCGGCGCCGCGAGCTGTGCATCGAGCTCTCCGCCCTCCTCCTCGCCGCCACCGCGGGAAATGACGCCCAGCTCTATACCGACCGCCCCCAGGAGCTCGCCGGCCCCGTGGCCGCCCTGGGCGGGAACCGCAAGAAGGTGGTCCGCTCCCGGAGGTACCCTCGGGACCCCAAGGCGCAAGGGGACGCCGTGCGGGTGCGCTTCTGGACGGCCTTCGAGGGCCAGGTGTGGGCCGGCGACGGGCGCCTGGACCGCCTCTCGCTCTCCGGGGCCCGCCTCGTCCTGGACAAGCCCCTGCCCCTGCGGGGCTCGAGCCGCCGCAAGCGCTTCGCCAAGGGGGCCATCGTGCGGCTGGTGTGCTGGGAGCTGGACCCCCAGATGGCCCTCCGCGCCGAGGTCGTGCGCACCCGCACCGAGAGGCAGGGCCGCGGCGGCAAGAGGATACAGACCTGCGGCCTGCGCTTCACGGACCTCACCGACGAGGTGCGGCGCTGGCTCCGCAATACGCCCCGTTTCCGCCTCCCCCTCTAGCCGCCCGCCGAGCCCGGCACAGGGAAGGAGACCGAGCCCTGAGCCCCGCCAGCCGCCAGAGCCGAACGCTCCTGGACAGGGTGGCCGCCATGCGCCGCCCCCTGGCCCACGGCCAGCTCCCCAGGGAGTGGGCGAAGTTCGCGGGCACGACGCTGAGGAGCAGCCAGGAGAAGGCCCCGCTGTTCGCCGCCACCGACACCGTGCTGGACGACCTGAGCCGCTACCTCGTGGACGTGGAGGCCGGCGACTCGCTCCAGGCCCTGCCCACCAACCCGCGCGACGTAGACTTCGGGGAGGCCGTGGCCAGCTACGTCGAATGCTACCGCCAGGTCGTCGAGAACCGGGGATGGCAGCTCCTGTGGAAACACCGCCGCGCCCGGGGCACGCGGGACCCGGAGGCCAAGCACTTGGAGGAATGGATCGCCACCCTCCTCTTCGACGCCGTCCTCCGCTCCCAGGTCCCCCGCGACGGCATCGACTACTCGCTCGAAGCCCGGGCGGGAGCCGGCGCCGTCGACATCAAGCTCTCCAGAGGCCACCGCGACAAGGCGTTCATCGAGATCAAGAATGCCGACAACCACAACCTGTGGCGAAGCCTCCGGGCGCAACTCCCCCGGTACCTCAAGCCCGAGGGGGTGCCTCTCGGTATCTACGTGGTCATCGCCTACACGGACGCCGACCTGAGGAAGAAGAAGCGCATCCGCGGCGTGGTGGACGAAGTGGCCGAGGAGGAAGGCCTGGACCTCCGCGTCGAGGTGGTGGACGCCCGGGAGCAGCGGGCGCCCAGCCGCTCCTGAGCCGCTCCTCCCCTCACAGCCAGCCGGTGAGCCGGGCCAGGCGGCGGGCGTAGGCCACGAAATGGGGCCACGAGATGTCGGGCGGCACGCCGTGGTCGCAGCCGGGGATGTAGCCGCCGTCCTCGACGACCGGGCGCACCCGCTCCAGCTCCGCCTCCATGGCCGCGCCCCCGCGGGCGATGGCCCGCTTGTCCACCCCCCCGCGATAGGCCATGCGGCGGCCGAAGCGGCGGCGGTAGGCCACGATGTCGTTGCCCGCGGCCACCTCGACGGGGTCGCAGAGGTTGATCGAGCAGTCGATCCAGATGGGGATCAGCTCGTCGACCCGTCCGTCGGAGTCCATGTCGACGAGGGGGCAGCCGCTGGCCCCGATGGCCTCGGCCCATTGGCGGTAGGCGGGCACCAGGAAGCGGCGGACCATGGCCGGGCTGACCATGGCGTGCTCCTTGTAGGCCATGTCCTCGCTGATGCCCACGGCATCGAGCTCCACGCGGTCGAGGATGGGCTGGAGGGTGGCGGAGACGAAGTCGGCCCAGAAGGCGGCCATCTCGTCCACCAGCTCCGGCTGCTCGACCATCTTGAAGCACAGGCCCTCGAAGCCGCACCACTCGCGCATCTGCCAGAAGGGGCCGTTGAAGCGCACGGTGAGCACCCCGTCGCGGTCGCGGTTGCGGCGGCAGCGGTCCTCGAAGTCGCGGGGGAAGCGGCCCGGGGCGCGGGGGTCGTAGCGGCTCTTCATGGCCTCCCACTCGTCGCGGGTGCTCACCGGGAAGCGGTGCCACTTGCGGGTCACGAAGTCCTTGGCGGCGCGGATGTAGGTGGGGTCGTAGGCGTCGGAGATTTCGGTGATGGCGCCCATCCAGTCCTGGACGATGTAGTGGCCGTCGCGGTGCTCGAGGATCTTCTCCTCGAAGGTGGGGATCATCTTGAAGGACACGCCGAGGCCCACCGCCGGCCGCCGCGGGGGCTGGGGCCGGAAGCCCAGCAGCTCGGCCAGCGCCTCCATGTACCGCGCCGGCTCGGCGAGGCCCTCGCGGCGCCACCGGGCGCGGGTCGATTCCCGGGGTCCCCCGGGCGCGAAGGGCACGCGGTCGGGGGAGCCGAAGAGGAGCGTCTCGCGGAAGCGCTGGCGAGGGGTCACAGGGGGCCTCCCGGCCGCGGGGCGGGGTGGACGGCGAGTTCCTCGCCGTCGCGGGGCAGCACGCTCTCGGCGAAGCGGGCCGTGGCCGCGGCCAGGGCCGCCTGGCGCCGCTCGGCGGGGCAGTGGACCAGGGCCAGGCGCCCGACGGCGGCCTGGCGGGCCAGCTCGGCGGCGTCGGCGGCGCCGCTGTGGCCCCACGCCCGGCCGTCGGGCGCCGAGGCGGCGCCCAGGGAGCACTCGTGGACCAGGAGGTCGGCCCCGCGGGCCAGCTCCGCCAGCTCGGGGTTGGGCGCCGTGTCGCCGGAGAAGACCACGGAGGGGCCCGCCGGGCGCTCGATGCGATAGCACAGGCCGGGCAGGGCGTGGCGGGCGGCGCAGGCGCTGGCCTGGAGGCCGGCGAGGGCGAAGCGCTGGCCGGGCGCCACCTCGATGACCTCCAGCTCGAGCTCCAGCTCGGGGTAGCGGTCGACCTGGAGGAACCGCGCCGCGTCGGCGGCCACGCGGCTCGCCTCGCCGCGGGGGCCGTAGAGGCGAGGGAGGCGCGGCGAGCGCCGAATCCCGTGGTAGAAGAAGAGCTGGGGCAGGCCCAGAATGTGGTCGTGGTGGCAGTGGGTGAGCAGCACGGCCTCGATGCCCAGGGGATCGACGTCGGCGGCCAGAAGGCGGTCGACGAGAAACCAGCCGGTGTCCACCACCACCCGGCCGTCGACCAGGAACGAGGCGGTGTTCTCCCCCTTCGTGGGCGTACAGGCATCGACGCCGAGGAAGAGGACGGAGAGGGGCCGGGCGGCGGGGGCCATGGGGCGCCTTTCGGTGTGGGGACTCGGGGAGGCATTATGGCGGGGGGAGGGGCGAGGTGTCAAGGCTTCGCCAGGGGGCGATTGACTCGCGCCGGGGGGCTTGCTAGAATCCCGCTCGTCTCGCCTCCAGGAGAGGTCTATGGCCACGGACGTAGCGAAGCCGGTGGAGGCCTACGACGAGCCCATGGCGGGGATGGGCCGGGGCGCCACGTGGCGGGCCGCACTGGTGGGCTCGGCCATGTGCGTGCTCATCGGGGTGGGTACGCCCTACGCCTGCCACGTGATGCACGCCAGCTACATGGCGCTGGACTTCAGCACGCCGGCGGCGGTATTCCTGTTTTTCATCCTGGTGTTCGGCGTCAACGGCGTGCTTCGGGCGCTGTGGCATCGCCTGGCGCTGACCTCGGGGGAGCTGCTGGTGGTGTTCGTGATGATGGCGGTGGGCTGTGCCATCCCCACCATGGGGGTCACCTCCTACCTGATGTCCACCATCGCGGCGCCGTTCTACTACCAGGCGCCGGAGAACCAGTGGTCGCGCATCCTGCTGCCCCACGTGCGCAAGTGGCTGTATCCCGACGATCCGCTGGCCATCCGGTGGCTCTACGAGGGGCTTCCCAGCGGGGAGAGCATCCCCTGGAGCGCGTGGGCGATGCCGCTGGCCCACTGGGTGAGCTTCCTGCTGGCGCTCTACCTGGTGATGATCTGCGTGATGGTGATCCTGCGCAAGCAGTGGGTGGAGAACGAGCGGCTGATCTACCCCATCACGCACCTGCCCATGGAGATGGTGCGACAGGAGGCCCGCCCGGGATTCACCAATCCCGTTCTGCGCAATCCGTGGCTGTGGGCGGGCTTCGCCATTCCCTTCCTCCTGGGCTGCTACATCGCGAGCACGCGCTACATGCGGGGGCTGCCGCCCATCGAGATGGTGACCCGGCTGGAGATTTTCCGGGGTGCGGGGGAGCTGATCTTCCGCCTCAGCTTCCCCATGATCGGCTTCTCCTACCTGCTCAGCCGCAGCGTGGCCTTCAGCCTGTGGCTGTTCAGCCTGCTGACCACCGTCGAGCGCGCGGCCATGCACATGGTGGGCTATGAGGGGACGCAGAAGGTGGACGTCTACAGCGAGCACGCGGGCGGCCCGCTGATCTGCCACCAGAGCCAGGCGGCTCTCTTCGTGCTCGTGGTCTTCGGCCTGTGGGTGGGGCGGCGCCACCTGCGCGACGTGGCGGCCAAGGCCTTCGGCAGGGGCAAGGAGGTGGACGACAGCGACGAGGTGCTCTCCTACCGCCAGGCCTTCTGGGGCATGGTGGGGGGGATGGTCTACCTCACCATGTGGCTCTCCCACAGCGGGATGGACCTGTGGGTGGCGGCCCTCTTCGTGCTCATCTCGCTGGCCGCCTTCCTGGGCATCACGCGCATCGTGGCCGCCGGCGGGGTGGCCGAGACCCGCGCCGCCATGCCCACCTCCACGGTCCTCATCTCCGGCGTGGGCTCGGAGACCCTGGGCCCCACCAACCTGGTGCCCATGGGGATGACCTACATCTGGATGGCGGACATCCGGACCTTCGTCATGGCCTCCGCGGCCAACGGCCTGAAGATCGTCTCCGACATCAAGGCCCGCAAGCGGCCCATCTTCTGGATGATGGGCCTGGCCATCGTCCTCACCCTGGGGGCCTCCATCTGGTCCACCATGCGCCTGGCCTACGCCTACGGGGGGGCCAACGCCAACGACTGGTTCTTCCGGGCCGGCCCCACGCTGCCCTTCCAGTTCATGGCCAACCTGATCAAGACGCCGCAGGGGCCGAACTGGGAGGGCCTGGGCTTCGGGGCCATCGGGGCCACGGTGATGGGGGCTCTGCTGGTCCTCCACCACCGCTTCGTGTGGTGGCCGCTGCACCCCCTGGGCTTTCCCATCGCCAGCATCTGGCTCACCGGCCAGATCTGGTTCAGCATCTTCCTCGCCTGGTCGGTCAAGAGCCTGGTGCTGCGCTACGGGGGCGCGGAGCTCTACAAGCGCACCCGCTTCTTCTTCCTGGGCCTCATCCTGGGGCAGTACACGGCGAGCGGGATGTGGATCGTGATCGACCTGTTCACGGGCAAGACGGGCAACAGCCTGTTCTGGATCTGAGGCCCCTCGGGGGGCGGGGCGGGCTGCTAGGCCTCCTCGTCCTTGGCCGCCCGGCGCATCAGGTCGTCCACCGCCCTGCGGGGGTCCTTGCCGCCGAAGAGCACGCGATAGCACTGCTCGGTGATGGGCATCTCCACGCCGTGGCGTCGGGCCAGGGCACGCACGGAGCGGGTGGTGCGCACCCCCTCGGCCACCTGCTCCATGGAGGCCAGCACGTCGCGGAGGCCGTGGCCCTCTCCGATGGCCACGCCCACGGCGCGGTTCCGCCCGTAGGGGCTGATGGCGGTGGTGATGAGGTCGCCCACGCCGGCCAGCCCGGCGAAGGTGGCCCGGCGGGCCCCCAGGGCGGTGCCCAGGCGGCGCATCTCGGCCAGCCCGCGGGTGAGGAGGGCCGCCTTGGCGTTGTCGCCCAGGCCCAGCCCGTCGCAGATGCCGGCCGCGATGGCGATCACGTTCTTCACCGCGCCCCCCAGCTCCACACCCACCACGTCGGTGTTGGTGTAAACCCGGAACCGCTGGCTCATGAACGCCTCCTGCACCGCCCTGGCCCGCCCCGCGTGGCGGCTGGCCAGGGCCACCGTGGTGGGCAGGCCGCGGGCCACCTCCTCGGCGTGGCTGGGGCCGGAGAGGGCGAGCACGGGCACCCGGCCCAGCACGTCGCGCACCACCTGGGTGGGCCGCAGCAGCGTGCGCTCCTCGATGCCCTTGGCCACGCTGACCACGGGCACGCCCCGGGGGCAGCAGGGCGCCAGGCGCTCGAGCACGCGGCGCATGAACTGCGTGGGCACCGCCGCCACCAGCAGCCCGGCCCCCGCCACCGCGGCGGCCATGTCGTCGGCCAGCTCCAGCTCCTCGGGCAGCGGAATGCCGGGGAGGAACGTGACGTTCTCTCCGCGGCGGCCCATCTCGGCCACGTAGTCGGGGAAGGCGCCCCACAGGCGCACCGCGTGGCCCTTGCCGCACAGCAGGAGGGCCAGGGCCGTGCCCCAACCGCCGTCGCCGACCACCGTCACCCGCTGCGCGCTCACGGGCCTGCCTCCTCGCCGGGCGGGGGCGGCGAGCTCTCGCCCACCTTGTGCTCGACGCCCCGCAGCAGCCGCCCGATGTTCGCCCTGTGGCGGACGATCACCAGGAGGGCCACCGCCGCGGCGAAGCCCACCAGCTCCGCCCGGCACCACGTGCGCTCCCCGCCACGGAGAGGATCGGGCACCAGGGCCATGGCCAGGGGCACGGCCGCCACCGCGGCCATGGAGGCCAGGGAGACGTAGCGCGTGGCCGTCTTCACCCCCAGCCACACCGCGGCGCCCATCAGGGTGGGCAGCCAGGCCAGCCCGAGGAAGGCCCCCAGGCTGGTGGCCATCCCCTTGCCGCCCCGGAACTTCAGGTAGAGAGGGAACACGTGGCCCAGGATCGCCGCGGAGCCGCAGGCGATGCCCAGCGCGGGCACCGCCTCGGCCCGGCCCCCGGCCGCCAGGCGGGCGATGAGAAACGACGCCGCGAAGCCCTTCCCGATGTCCAGCGCGTGCACCGCCATGCCCATGGGCTTGCCCAGCACCCGCATGGCGTTGGTGGCCCCGATGTTGCCGCTGCCGTGGCGACGGATGTCCACGCCCCGGGCGAGGCCCACCAGGAGGCCGAAGGGCACCGCTCCCAGCAGGTAGGCCAGGGCGGTGCCCACGATGATGCGGAGGGGGTCGGCGGGGGGCATCGCGGGGCTCCTGTCGGCGCCGCGAGCGGGGCTGCGAAGCCGGCGGATTATAGACCGCCCCTCCCAGGTCTGTCAAGCAGCGGGCCCGCGGCGGGCGGGTTCGCGAGAGGACGGGAAAAAATGGTGGCACAGCCGCAGCATAGCGGCTGTGCCACGTGACGGGGTGGTGCTTCCCCTCTCGCAGGGACTCCGGGTCGGGGGGGCCGACGCTCAGGGCTGGCCGGGCTCCTGGGGGTCTTCGGTCAGGTAGTCCTCGGCCTGGTGGCGCACGATGACGCCCTCGAGCATGTAGATCACGTCCTCGGCGATGTTGGTGGCGTGGTCGGCGATGCGCTCCAGGTGGCGGGAGACGGAGAGCAGGTGGATGAGGCTGTCGACGTCTTCGGGGCGGCGGCGGATGCCGTCCTTCACCTGGTCGTACATGTGGCGGTTGATCTCGTCCACCTCGTCGTCGGAGCGGCACACGTGGCGGGCCAGCCTGGCATCGAGGTTCACCAGGGCGTCGAGGCTGTTCTTGAGCATGGTGCGGACTTTTTCGGCCATGGTGGGGAAGTCGAAGGGCACTTCCACCGGCTCGCGGTTGCCCAGGAAGACGGCCCGCTCGGCGATGTTGACGGCCAGGTCGCCGATGCGTTCCAGGTCGTTGTTGATCTTCAGGCAGGCCACGATGAACCGCAGGTCGATGGCCACCGGCTGGTGGAGGGCGAGGATCTTCAGGCACTCCTCCTCCACGTCGATCTCCCGGTGGTCGATCTCCACGTCGGTGGCCATGGCCCGTCGGGCCAGCTTCTCGTCCCGCCGCTCGATGGCGTGAACGGCCTTACGGACGTTCTCCTCCACCACGGCGCTGAGGGCCAGGATGTTCTTCTTCAGCCTGTCGATCTCGCGTTGCAGGTGTGCAGACATGGGGACCTCGCGTGGGAGGGGCCGAGCCTCATCCGAACCGGCCGGTGATGTAGTCCTCGGTGCGCTTCTCCCGGGGGTTGGTGAAGATCTGCCTGGTCGGCCCGAACTCGATGAGCTGGCCTTCGTAGAGGAAGGCGGTGAAGTCGGAGACCCGGGCGGCCTGCTGCATGTTGTGGGTCACGATGATGATGGTGTAGCGCCCCCGCAGCTCGCCGATGAGGTCCTCGATGCGGGCCGTGGAGCGGGGGTCGAGGGCCGAGGTGGGCTCGTCCATGAGCAGGATCTCGGGGTCCACGGCCAGGGCGCGGGCGATGCACAGACGCTGCTGCTGGCCGCCAGAGAGGCCCAGGGCGTTGTCGCCGAGGCGGTTGCGGACCTCCTCCCAGAGCGCGGCCCGCACCAGGCTGCGCTCGACGACCTGGCTGAGGTGGCGCTTGCCCCGGGCGCCGTGGATGCGGGGGCCGTAGGCCACGTTGTCGAACACGCTCTTGGGGAAGGGGTTGGGCTTCTGGAAGACCATCCCGATGCGGCGGCGAAGGGCGACCACGTCCACGCGGGGCCCGTAGATGTGCTCGCCGTCCACGGTCATCCGCCCCTCGGCCCGGCAGCCGGGGATGAGGTCGTTCATCCGGTTCACGGCCCTCAGGAAGGTGCTCTTGCCGCAGCCGCTGGGGCCGATGATGGCGGTCACCTGGCCGCGGGGGATGCCCAGGGTCACCCGGGCCACGGCCTCGTTGGTGCCGTAGAAGACGGAGAACCCCTCGGTGGCCACGTGGCAGTCGTCCTGGGAGGGCATCTCCTGCGGCCCGTCCCGCAGCACGCTCTCCTCCACGGCGAAGTCGACCATTGTGCTCATCCCTTCAGCTTCCTCGATATCCTGGCCCGCAGCACGATGGCCACGGCGTTGAGCAGCAGCACCAGGCCCACCAGGGTGAGGACCATTCCGTACTGGACGTGTCGGATCTCGTAGACCTCGGCGTGCTCGCTGCACAGGTAGTAGATGTTCCAGGGCAGCGCCGGGGTGGGCTGGGAGAGGGTCTCGGCGGGGCCCAGAGGCTGGCCCACGATCACCGCGGCGGTGAAGATGATGGGCGCCGTCTCGCCCGCCGCCCGGCCCATGGAGATGACGATGCCCGTGAGGATCCCGGGCAGGGCCGCGGGCAGCACCACCGTGAGCACCGTGCGCCAGCGGCTGGCTCCCAGGCTGAGGGCCGCCTCCTTGTAGGTCTGGGGCACGGCACGCAGGGCCTCCTCCGAGGCCCGGATCACCATGGGCAGCACCAGCAGCCCGAGGGTCAGCGAGCCCGCCAGCACGCTCTTGGAGTCCGAGACGTGGATCCCGTTGATGAAAAACGCCAGGCCGAACAGCCCGAAGACGATGCTGGGCACCCCCGCCAGGGTGCTGATGAACGTGCGGAGCACGCTCACCAGCCGCCCCTCCCCCGAATACTCGACCAGGTAGATGGCCGCGATGACCCCCATGGGCACCGAGAAGAGGATGGCCCCCACCGTCAGATACAGCGTGCCCAGCATCTCCGGCCACACCCCCCCGAAGGCGTGGGAGTCGTAGGACTTGTCGAACAGGAATCGCCAGTAGAAAGTCCACCGGGGCCGCAGCATCTCCTCCAGGTGCTCCTCCACGTAGGGGAACACCTTGGCCACCGGCGTGCCCGCGAAGTCCTCCGCCCGGGGCACCAGCACCTTGACCCCGAACTCGTCGGGGTCGGGGAACTCGTACTCCGTCTTGTAGAGCACGTGCTCCTGCCTGGCCAGGGCGCGGTCCCAGCGGGTGGCGCCGGTGCGGGCACTGAGCTCCACGGGGCGGGGCTCGCCGGGCGGAGGCCCCAACAGCTCGCGGAGGGCCTCCTTGAGCTCGGGGAGCCTCTCGATGGCGGTCTTGTACTTCTCCTGCTTCTCCAGGCGCTCGAGGATGCCGCCGCTGGCCAGGTCGCGCTCGAACTCGGCGATCCAGTCGTAGATGGGCTGGCGGGCCTCCCTGGCCTCGGCCGTCTCGGCCTCGATGGCGGCGCGGTCGCCGCGTGCGAACTTCTCCAGCATCAGCTCCCGCCGCTCCACCGTGTGGCGGAAGACGAAGGCCTTGAGGCCCCCGACCACGATGGGCCCCAGGATGGCCACCAGGGCCAAGGCGACCAGCAGGATGGCCACCACCCCCAGGGCGGCGAAGGCGCGGTCCAGCAGTTTGCGGGTCCCTAGCTGCATCGCAGGGCGTTCCCCAGTCGCTTTCGGGCTCGCCGCCCGGGCCACTCGCACGCCAGGTCGAGGGGGACCAGGCAGGCCAGTAGCGCCAGGGCCAGAAAGGTAGCCAGGGCTCCTCCGACCCGCTGGGCCAGGCTCGTGGTGCGCCGGCGCATGGGCGTCAGCCTCCTCTCATCTTCTTGCGCGTGCGCCGCACGGCCCATTCGCTCACCAGGTTGAGGACGAAGGAGATGGCGAGGAGGCAGAGGGCCATGGCGAAGAGCGCGTGGTAGCGGGCCGCGCCGGTCATCTGCTCGGCCTCGCCCATCTCCCCCGCGATGGTGGCCGTGAGGGTGCGGATGGAAGCCGTGTAGTCGTACCACGGCGAGGGGACCTCGGTGGCCCCGCCGGCGGCCATCCACACCACCATGGTCTCGCCGAAGGCCCGCATGACGCCCAGGATCACGGCGGCGGCGATGCCGCTGCTGGCCGCGGGGATGACCACCCGCAGCACGGTCTCGGCCCGCGTGGCGCCCAGGGCGTAGCTGCCCTCCCGCAGCTCGCGGCCCACCGCCTGGAGGGCGTCCTCGGCCACGCTCACCACCGTGGGCAGGGCCATCACGCCCAGGATGAGGGAGACGTTGAGGGCGTTGCGCCCGCTGGCCACGTCGACATCCCTCAGCACCCCTGCCAGCTCGCGAAGACCGGCGAAGGCCAATACCGCCAGGCCCACGCTGACCGCCAACTGGACTATCCGCCGCGCCCCCCCGGCCACGCGGGCGGTGAGCAGGTCGCCCAGCACCAGGACGGCGAGACCTGCCAGCGGAGCCCCTGCGAGCCACACCCCGAGGGCCATCAGCCGGCCCCCCTGCTCCTGGAGCAGGGGAGCCAGGATCACCAGGGCGAAGAAGCCGTAGGCCACGGAGGGAATGGCGGCCAGAACCTCGATCACCGGCTTGACCATCTGGCGCACGGCGAAGGGCAGCACGTCGCTGAGGCACACCGCCGCCGACACCCCCAGGGGCACGGCCACCAGGATGGCGCCCACGGTCACCATGGCGCTCCCGTAGAAGATGGGCAGGGCGCCGAACGACGGCTCCTCGTAGATGATCGCCGTGGCCCACTCCCGGCCCGTGAAGAACTCCCGAAAACCCCGAAGCTGGAAGAAGGGAATGGCGTCCCGGGCAATGTAGTAGAAGATGAACAGCACGGCGAAGACGGACGCCGAGGTGATGAGCAGCAGCACCGCCTGCCCGGCCAGCGAGGCCAGCCGCCGGGCGCGGGTGGCGCGCTGGCTCAGCAGGAGGCTCCGCCGGGCGCGGGCAGGCCGGCCCGGGCTCGGGCCGGCCTCCGCGGCGATGTCGCGTCGCGTGTCGGTCGTCACAGGCACCTCGTCGCCGGTGCGGCGCTCAGTAGGCCGTCACGGGCACGAAGCCCTTGGCCTTCACCAGCTTCTGCCCGTCGGGCGTCAGGTGGAGGGTGACGAAAGCGTGGATGTGGCTGCCCAGCTTAGGGTAGCCGTTGGTGAACATGAAGAGGGGCCGGCCGATGGGATAGCGCCCCGACTTCACGGTGGCCGGGCTGGCCTCCACGCCGTCGATGGTGAGGGCCTTGACCGTGCGGTCCACGAAGCCCAGGCCCACGTAGCCGATGGCCGCGGGGGTGGTCTGGACCGCGGTGCGCACGGCGCCGTTGCTGCCCTGGGTCTCGCAGCCGCCGGCCAGCTTCTGCTTCTCCATCACGAACTTCACGAAGGTATCGTGGGTGCCGCTGTTGGCGTCCCGGCGGACCTTCACGATCTTCTTGTCCGGGCCGCCCACTTCCTTCCAGTTCGTGGTCTTGCCCAGGTAGATGTCCCGCACCTGGGCCGTGGTGAGCTCGCTCACCGGGTTGGCGGGGTGGACGATGATGGCGATGCCATCGTAGGCCACCACGTGGGCCACGGGCTTGACCCCCTGGTCGAAGGCCGCCTTCCACTCCTTGTCCTTCATGAAGCGGGACATGTTGGCAATGTCGCAGGCCCCGTTGATGAGGCTCTTGGCGCCATTGCCGCTGCCCGAGGCGCTCACCGTCACGTTCACGTCCTTGTGCAGCTCCATGTAGTACTGGGCGAAGACCTCCGCGATGGGGCCCACGGTGGTGGAGCCGTCGAGCACGATCTTCGAGTCCTCCGCCAGGGCCTGGGGAGCCACGGCCCCGCCCAGTCCGGTGGCCACCAGGGCCACACTCGCACATACTACCACTAGCTTCGTCATCGCACGCTCTCCTTTCTTCTCACTTGCTCTGGTCGAGCAGCCACTGGTCGAACCCGAACTCGGTCTTTGGCAGCGGCAGGTCGGCTCGTCGCTGGACCTGTGCCCGCACGAGCTTGTCCTCCTCGCTGGCCATCTCCAGGTCGGCCTCGCTGCCGAAGCGGATGGTGGGATGGAGCACCACCACGACCTCCGTCTCCCGCTGGGCCGAGGCCTGGTGGCCGAACGCGTAGCCGAGCAGGGGGATGGAGCCCAGGATGGGCATCTTGGCCGCGTTGTCCACCTCCTCGGTACGCCGCAGGCCGCCGATACAGATGGGCTGGCCGTCAGCCACCAGCACGGTGGTGGCCAGGGAGTGGGTGCGCACCTGGGGGGCGCCGCTGGGGGTCTGGCCCACGATGTTGTTGAGGGCCATGGAGATGGATAGCTGCGTGGTCTCCTGGGCGATGAGGGGCCGGACGTCGAGCACGAAGCCGATCTCCAGACGCCCGTCCTTGTGCAGGGTGCGGTTGTAGACCGTGAGGTCGTTGCCCTCGAACGGCTGGGAGGGGTTGATGCCGAAGACCGGGGTGTTGTCCTCGTCGGGGTCGGTGCGGAAGTGGATCACCTCGTCCACGGCGGTCAGGCTGCCCGTCTGGCCGTTCTTGATGAGCACCTTGCCCTTGGTGATCACGCGGGCCCGACCCGAGCCGGCCAGGAAGTCCAGCCACGAGGTGGTGAGCAGGTAGTTGACCGCGTAGTAGCGTCCGCTCACGTCGCCGGAGGCGACGGTCTGCTTGCCCACCACGGGCAGGCGAGCGGGCAGGAAGGGGTCGTAGACGCTGGTGATGTTGCGGGCCACCTGCTTGTGGTCGGCGCCCCAGTGGACGAAGTCGAAGAGGTTCCGCCCCGGGCCGTTCTTCCACGCGATGTAGTCCAGGCCCAGGCGGGTCTCCTTGCTCACCTCCACCTCGTAGACGGCGGCCTCGAGGAGGAGCTGAGGGATGGGCTGGTCGACCTGCCTGGCGTACTTGACGTAGCTCTCGGAGCGGTAGGGCTCGCCGATCAACAGGGCCGCGTTGTTGACCGTGTCCAGGTCGACGTTATTGTCCTCCCCCTCGCCCCGGATGTCCGCCGAGGCGGGCACCGTGGCGATCTCGTGGACCCGCTCGATGTCGCGGAACCTGGCCTTGTAGTAGACCTCGTGGGAGCCGTCGATGTCGTCGCTCACCCAGGCCTCGTCGAGGGCCTCGACGGCGGCCTCGATGTAGGGCATCTGGAAGCGGGGGGCGAGGACGAAGAGGAAGTACTCCTTCTTCACCTTGTCGCGGATCACCTCGGCGCGCCCGCCCTCGGCGGCGGCGATCTCGCGGAACACGTTGCGCAGCTCCATGGGATGGGCGTTCTGGATGGGGAAGACGCCGATCACGTAGTCGTTGATGAGCATCTTCTGGTCGGTGCGCAGCACTTTCACCAGGGCATCCTGGTCCCCGTCGATGTTGATCTGCTCGTCCTGGAAGGTGTACTCGTTGACGTTGCTCTCCAACTGGGAGGGGCTGGGGTTGCCGCTCTTTTTCTGGACGTCGCTCCACTCGTGGTCGCCGTCGGGGTAGGCCGGCCCGCCCAGGGCGAGGCCGAGGGCAGCGACGCAGGCCATCAGCCGGCCGCTCGTGGCGAGTCTCATTCCTGCCTCCTTCTGCTGGGGGTGCGGCGGGGCCATTTACTTCCCTGTGTCCAGGAGCCACTGGTCGAAGCCCACGGTGGTGCGGGGCACCTCGACGGGCGCCTCGCGGCGGGCCTTGGCCTTGATGAGGGCGGCATCGATGGTCGTGCCCTCGTAGGCCATGGCCGAGGCGTCCTGGATGACGTGGGGGGAGAGGACCAGCACGAGCTGTCGGCGCTCGGTGGTATTGCCCTCGCCGCCGAAGGCATAGCCCAGGAGGGGCAGCTTGCCCAGGAAAGGCATCCTGTCGGCCCGCTGCACGAACACCTGGCGGGAGTAGCCGCCGAGGACCACTTCCTGGCCGTCGCGCAGCCGCACGTGGCTGACCACCTCGCGTTCGCTGAGCTGGGGCACGCCCTCGTCGTCGAACCCGGTGTGGCTCACCAGGCCCACCTCGATCTCCAGGTCGATCTCGTTCTCGGCGATGATGGGGGTGATGGCCAGCCCCACGCCGGCCAGGTCGCCGGTCAGCTCGCGGTCGGCCTGGGTGCCCACCACGGAGCGGTTGTCGGGGAAGTCGCCGTCCTCGCCCCGGGGGTCCACCGGGCGCCCCGCGGCTCGAACGCCGCCGTCGGGGATGCTGCCCGTGCGGCTGTGGTAGTAGAGAATGGTGTCCCCCGCGGCGAGGGCCGCGGGCACCAGGTTGCGGGTGGCCAGCTTGGCCGAGGTCATCACCCGCGCCTTGCCCTTGACCACCAGGTAGTCGAAGAAGGCGCTGGGCACGTCGAGGAACCAGGCGGCGTTGCTGCCCTTGGCCCGGAAGCCGTGCCCCGGGAGGCCGAAGGTGCCGCCCGTGCCCGTGTTGTGCAGGGGGTCGGCCCCCTGCTGCTCGATGATGTACTCCCGCTCGGCGAACAGCCCCGCGGCGAACAGGTTCCGCCCCGGGCCGTTCTTCCACGCCACGTAGTCCAGGCCGATCTTCGACTCGTTGTCCACGGTCACCTCGTAAAGGGTGACCTCGACCATCACCTGGGGGGGCCGCACGTCGAACAGCGGCAGGTATTTCTGGAGGTCCCTGATCTTGCTGGGCGCCGCGTAGACGAGGAACATGTTGGCCTCTTCGTCGGCCTCGGCGTCGCCGCTGTTGCCCCGAAGGGCTTTGACCAGGTCGGTGAAGCCGGTGTCCTCCACGTGGCGGTGCCTGGGCCGGAAGTAGAAGAACTTCTCGCCCGAGCTGCTGGTCAGGCCCTCGCGGTCGATGGTGGCCATCAGGCGGTCCAGGCCGGGCACCATGTACTCCGGCACGATGACCACGACCTTCCCGCTGTTCACCGATTCCCGGTCGCCTTCCGTCTGAGGCTTGCCGAAGAAGTAGAAGCCGCCCTCCTCGATCTGCGCCGTCCGCCGGATCCAGCGCAGCAGCGAGTAGGGATTCACGTTGTTCAGGGTGTAGACCTTGGGCACGTAGCGGTTGGTCTGCGCCTTGTTGGTGGTGCGCAGGACCTTGATGAGATGGGTGGGCAGCTCGGCGGGGTCTTGGGGGGGCGCTTCCGGGGCACCGCCCAACGCCCAGGCCCCTGCCAGGAGCGTCGCCATCAGCAGTCCGCGTCGAAGCAACACGTGGTGTCTCCTCCTGTTCTTCGGACGCGCGTCGGGCAGGGAGGGGCCCGGACCACCCGGGCAGGGAGGGCCAGCCTGCCCCGAATCAGGCGCAAGGGTCACTTCTCCTGGTGCGCATCCCCTTTCGTGTCTGCCGTGTTCCGAGAAAGCGGCTGTTCGGGACGCCCGTCCGCCTCACGCGAGGTGGGGACGGCTGTCCTGTGGGGCTCCGCCACCGGCTCGAGCCGGGGCTTGCCATTCTTCAGGGGCAGGGGCTCGACGCGCCCCGAGTAGGGGTTGACCTGGACCACGCGGCGGCGCTCGCCGTCCTCCCCTCGCACCTCGAGCAGCACCACCCAGGTGTAGAGGCCGGTCTCGCCCAGGGGCACGAGCACGCCCCGGGCGTTGGCCACTTCGCCTTCCCCTTCCCGGCGTGCCAGCTCCACGGCCTGGGCCTTCAGGAGCATCCCGCTGGTGGGGTCGCGCCGCAGGGCTACCTGCTCGCCCACGCGGTAGGCCACGGGCTGGGCGTAGACCCGCTGGTCGGTCCATGTCCCCCCGACTACCGCGCCCTTGAACCCCGCCAGCAGGGCGTATTCTCCCGGCTCGTCGGTGAGGCGGGTGAACAGGAAGCGCCGCCGGAGCGACTCCCCGGGCTCGAGGTGCCGGGGCTGGGGGGCCACCTGTCGCGAGTGGACCGGCTGGCGAATGATGCGCGGCGCCCCCCGCTCGGTGCATCCGTAGAGGAACTTCACGGCCTGGTGGGTGAACTGGGGCAGTTCGACGGCCCGCCGGCCGCGATTCTCCAGCCGCAAGGCCACTACCAGCGGCTCTCCCACGGCGTACTGCTCGCGGTCCAGCGAGGCGGAGAGGGCCAGCGGCGGCGCGGCGCCCCGCCGAGGGCCACACCCCGCGACCACAGCGGCCAGGAGGGCGAGGGCCGCGGCCGACGCCGCCCTTCGTGCTCCATGGCCGCCTGCGGTGCGGGCCGTGCGGCTGCTCTGTGCCACTGTCGATCTTCCTTCGTTGCGCCGAATCGGTCCCTTCGTCATCCGATGCCGCGCGAAGTCTACCACGCGATCATCAGACGGTTTTTAGCCCCCAGTTAGGATTGTGTGAAATCACCCGGGGCAGGGGGCGGCGGGCCGCTGGCGTGTGCCCATGCCGTGGGCTTGCAAGGACTTGTGATGGTAGCGAGGGGCTAGGCGCTTCGGGGCAGGTGGAGGCGGAAGGTGCTGCCCTCCCCGGGGGCGCTCTCGACGTCCACGCGGCCGCGGTGGGCCTGGGCGATGTGCTTGACGATGGCCAGGCCGAGGCCCGTGCCGCCCAGCTTGCGGCTGCGGGCCTTGTCGGCGCGGTAGAAGCGCTCGAAGAGGCGGGGCAGGTGCTGGGGCTCGATGCCGCAGCCCTGGTCGCGGACGGCGACGACGGTCTCGTCGTCGGTCTCGGTGGCCTCGACGGTCACCGTGCTGCCCGGCGGGGAGTAGTTGATAGCGTTGTCGGCGAGGTTGACCACCGCCTGTTCCAGCAGGGCGGGGTTGATGCGAGCGTGGAGGCTCTCCGGGGCGTCGACTTCGAGGGCGACGTCCTTTTCAGCAGCCTTCACGGCGCAGACCTGGAGGGCCGATTCGAGCACCGGTCGCACGGGGGCCTGTTCGAGGCTCATGGCCGCCTTCTGCTCGTCCTGCTCGAGGGTGGAGAGGAGCAGGAGGTCCTCGATGATGGCGTTGAGGCGGTCCACCTGCTTGTTGATGATGCCCAGGAAGCGCGCGGCGGCGTCGGGGTCGTGGCGCGCCCCGTCGAGGAGTGTCTCCACGAAGCCCTTGATGGAAGTGAGGGGGGTCTTGAGCTCGTGGGAGACGTTGGCCACGAACTCCCGCCGCACCTCCTCCAGGCGCCGCAGGCGGGTGATATCGTGGAGCACCACGACGGCCCCGATGCGCGTGCCCTGGGGGTCTCGCAGCGCCGCCCCGTGGGCCTGGAGCACCCGCTCGCCGCCGTTGAGCACCACGATCTCGTCCTCCACCACCCCTTCGCCGCCCAGGGCGCGCTGGACGAACTGCTGGAGCGCGGTGTTGCGCACCACCTCCTGGATGCTGCGGCCCTCCCCCTGATCGGGGGCCAGGCCCAGCATGCGCGCGGCCGCCTGGTTGATGCTGATCAGGCGTTCCTGGCGGTCCACGGCGAAGACCCCCTCGACCATGCTGGCCAGGATGGCCTCTTGCTCGTTGCGCTGCTGGAGGATGGTGCTCAGGCGCTGGTCGAGCTGGGCGGCCATCTGGTTCATGGCCTCGGCCAGGCTGGCCAGCTCCTCGGTCTCGGGCACGGGGAGGCGGGCCTGGAGCTCGCCCTGGGCGAACCGCTCGGCCCCCCGCTCCATCTCCTCCAGCGGCTGGCTGATGCGGCGGGAGACGAGCAGGCTCACCACCGCGGCCACCGCGGCGATCACCAGGCCGGCCAGGGCCAGCTCGGCGTAGACCCGCCGCAGGGCCTCCTCGATGGAGGTCACAGGGATGGACGTCCGCACCAGGCCCACCACCTGGCCGTCCTGGAGCAGGGGCAAGGCGAGGTACATCATCTCCCGCTCCAGGGTCTTGCTGTAGCGGGTGGCCACGCCCTGGTCGCCGCCGAGGGCGGCCAGCACCTCGGGACGGCCGGGGGTGGCGTGGTTCTCCATCTTCTCGGGGTCCTCGTGGGAGTCCCCCACCACCTCGCCGTTCTTGCGGATCACGGTGATCCGGGTGCGGGAGCGGCTGCCCAGGTCCTTGCACAGCTGGTCCACCTCGCCGGGCTTCCGGGCCTGGAGGGCCTGGCCCAGGCGGTCGCGCACCAGGTGGGCTCGCGCCGCGAGGCCGTCCTCCGTCTCCTGGCGATAGAAGCCGCGGAGGGAGCGGGTGGCGTACCAGGTGACGCCGACGAGGGAGAGAAGGGTGATCACCAGGTAGGAGGGGAAGAGCTTCCAGAGCAGGCGCTTCCTGGCCACGGGCCTATTCCTTGAAGCGATAGCCCACGCCCCGCACGGTTTCCACGTAGTCGCCGCAGGGGCCCAGCTTCTTTCGCAGGCCGGCCACCTGCACGTCCACGGCCCGGTCGGTCACCGGGTAGTCCTCGCCGCGCACGGCGTCGATGATCTGCTGGCGGGTGAATACCCATCCGGGACGTCGCATCAGGAAGTGGAGGAGGCGAAACTCCGTGGAGGTGAGGGTCACCGGCTCGCCGCGGACCAGCACCTCGTGGCGGCGGGGGTCGAGCACCAGCTCGCGGGTCTGGATGGTGGCCGAGGAGTCGGGCGCGCCCTCGGCCTTGCGCCGCAGCACGGCCTTCACCCGGGCGAGGAGCACGCGGGGGCTGAAGGGCTTGGTCACGTAGTCGTCGGCGCCCAGCTCCAGGCCGGCCACCACGTCGCCCTCGCCCCCCTTGGCGGTGAGCATCACCACCGGGATCTGGGAGGTGCGGGCGTCGCGCTTGAGGATCTTGCACACCTCCAGACCGTCCACCCCGGGAAGCATCAGGTCCAGCACCACCAGGTCCGGGCTCTCCGAGCGAGCGACGCGGAGGGCCGCCTCGCCGGTGGCTACGCAGGTGACCTGGTAGCCTTCCTTGGCCAGGTTGTACTCCACCAGCTCGAGGAGTTCCTCCTCGTCGTCGACCACCAGCACGTGGGCCTTGGCCATCGCCCTGTCCTCCGCACGAAGTCCCCATTCTCGACTATAGCGGCCGTTTGTTGGCGCTCCATTAGGAATCGGTGAGAACCGGGCTCAGCCGCCCACGAGCAGGGAGCAGCGGCGGGGAGCCCAGGAGCCGGGCTCCCGCCTCGCCTTCCGCCTGCCCCCGGCCATTCGTCCGGCCCGGACGGGCCGCCGCCGGCCCTCAGGCCAGGATGGCGCCGTCGCGGAGCAAGCGCCTGCGGAGGGCCTCGGCGGGCAGGGCTCGGGGGGGGGTGCCGGCCTCGATGCTCAGCGCCGAGGCCGTGCCCGCGGCCTGGCCCATCACCATGCACTGGGTCATCCAGCGGGTGGAGCCTGCGGCCTCGTGGGTGGCGCTGTGGCATCGCCCGGCCACCAGCAGGCCCTCCACGCCCTGGGGCACGAGGGTGCGGTAGGGGATGGCGTAGTAGCCGCCGGGGGGCAGGTGGTAGCCGGAGCGGCGGTCCATGCCCGGGCCTTCGACGTTGTGGATGTCGATGAACGCGGCGCCCAGGCCGATGCTGTCGTCGAAGATCCGCTGGGCCTGGATGTCCTCGGCGGTGAGGATGTACTCGCCGCGGATGCGGCGGGTCTCGCGGATGCCCACGTAGGGCGCGGTGTCGAGGAGGACGGCGTGCTCGAAGCCAGGGATGAGCCGGCGCATGGCCCGCACCGCCTGGTGGACCTGGCGGCGTCCCTCGATGCAGCCCCGGGTGAGGTCCGCCGCCGAGGTGGCGTCGAGGTGCATGTGCGTGAAGTTCACGCCCACCTGGTCGGGCCGGCTGGGGATCCGCCAGAAGCCCATCAGGCGGCTCTGCCAGGGGCCCATGAGCCCCCTCTCGTGGGCCGTGCGACAGAAGGTCTCCAGGCCCGGGTCGGTGCCCAGGTAGCGGCGCACGTCGTCCCACGCGACGCCGCCGAGGCGGAACATCAGGGTGCAGGGCTGCATGCGGCCGTCCTCGTCGCGGCCCTGCATGCAGGGCACGCCGGCCCGGAAGGCCACGTCGGCATCGCCCGAGCAATCGACCAGGCACCTGGCCCGTGCGAGCTGGCGCCCCGACTTGCTGTGCAGGAACAGGCCTCGCACGTGGCCCTCTTCGACCAGGGGGCTGCACGCGTGGGTGTAGTAGAGGAGCTGGAGGCCGCTCTCCTCGGCCATGCAATCCAGGAGCAGCTTGAGGCCCTCGGGCTCCACGAACAGGCCGTCGGGCCGGTAGTCGCTCTGCGCCTCGACCACCGCCCGGTCCGCGATCTCCTTGGGCAGCCCGCCCACGATCTCCGGCGAGCCCCCGGAGCCGAAGTACACCGCGATCTTCTGGTGCAGGCCCGCCGTGGCCATGCCCCCCAGGCAGCCCAACTGCTCGACCAGGAGGGTCCGGCACCCGGCGCGCGCCGCCGCCAGGCCGGCGCAGGTGCCCGCCGGGCCGCCGCCGGCCACCACCACGTCGTAGTCGCCCAGAACCTCCGTGTCCCGTGCCGGCTCGGCGATGGTCTCGGCCATGGGGCGCGATACCTCCTCGCGTGAATGAAGCGCTCGCCCCGCCTCAGCAACCCTCCCTGTCGTCCGCCTGGGGCTCCGGGTCGGGCGGGCCCTCGAGCTTCCCCCTGAGCTCGGCCTTCTCCTCGTCGGACAGCGGCAGGTGGGCCTGGCGCCCGAGCACGCGCTCGTAGGCCTTGCAGGCGGGGCAGAGGCTGCCCTCGATCTTCTTGACCAGCCAGAAGATGATGCCCTTCTGCTTGCGTCGCGCGATGTTGCACACCCCGCAGTCGAGGCACTTGAGGGCCAGCTTGCGGTCTCGTTCGGAGGCCCTCATTTCCGCATCGCCTCCACGTGAGTTGGCCCGGGTGCCTCGTAGGGGATGGGCTGGCAGAGGGCGCGGAGATTGGCCTCGGGGGTGCCCGAGGGAATCTCGCAGCCCGCGCCGGCCATGTAGGGATTGCCCACGGCGCGGTAGACGGCCAGCAGGTCGCTGCGAATCCGCTCCGGGGAGCTGGCCTTCACAGCGTTGGCGGGATCCAAGTTGCCCGTGAGCACCTTGCCCGCTCCCAGCACGCGGCGGGCCTCGGCCATGTCCACCTGCCAGTCGAGGTCGATGACGTCCACGTGCAGGCGGGCCATGTGGGGCAGCAGGTGGGTGGTGTCGCCGCAGATGTGGAGGCGGACGAGGCCCCCCGCCTGGTGGATGCCGTCGAAGAGCCGCTGCTCGTGGGGGAAGATGAGCCGCTCGTAGGTGGCGGGCGAGACCTGGCTGACCACCGCGTCGCCCACCCCTATGGTGTCCGCCCCCGCGTCGAGCTGGGCCTTGGCGAACTCCACGCCCACGTCCACGCATCGGGCCATCAGGTCGTCCGCGTAGGCGGGCTCGAGGGCCAGGTCGGTGAGGAAGTTGGTCACCCCCCGCAAGTTGGCCGCCTCGGCCGCGGGCCCCTCGATCCAGCCGAGGATCGAGTGGGTCTCGCGAACGGCTTGGGCGAAGGCCTCGATAGCCCGCACGCGGTCGCGCATCCGCTCGCTGCGGCGCGGGTCGGGCCGCCGCAGGCGGGCGGGGTCCCGGTCCTCGGCCAGCGGCGGCCGGGGACAGCGGGGCACGCCGTGGCGGACGAACTCGATGCGCGCCCCGAAGCCCTGGGTCTCGCGGTAGGGGTCGGAGATGGCGCTCACCTGGTCGAAGTCGAAGTGCTCGGCGCACCGCAGGTTGGCTTCCACCAGCACGCGGTGGTCGGAGGCGAAGGCGCCGTAGTTGGAGCCTATGAACTCGGCGGCGAACTGCATGAGGATCGGCACCCGGGGCACGATATCCGTGCCCTCGCCCCGTACCGTCGCCAGGGTGCGCTCGCGGCCGTTCACGGGCGTCCTCCTCGGCCTCACTGGCCCCACCATAGCACAAGGGAGCACGGCCAGCAAGACTCGCCGCCCCCGGCGGCCCTGGCCCCCACAGCGGCCCTCAGCGGGCCTGCGATGCGGCCTGCCCGGGCTCGGCGTTGGCCCGGCCCGGCGTAGCCAGGTACTTCGTGAGGGTCACCGCGTCCCCGGCGGCGCTGTAGGCCACCGCGTCCGTGGAGCGGACGATGATGAACAGGCCCAGGCCTCCCTGGCCGCCCGACCGGTGGCGTTGGCGGGCCGCGTCGGCCGCTTCCATGGTGCGGGCCTGCTGGAGCCGCGCGGCGTGGTCGAAGCCGCCTCCCTCATCGTGCACCGTCACGTCGATGCGGCCCGGGCCGCAGCGAGCGCGGACCCGCACCCGCTTGGCGGCGTCGCGGCGGTTGCCGTGCTGGACGGCGTTGGTGGCGGCCTCGCGGAAGGCGGCGAGGAAGCCCACCCGCTCGGCCTCGCCGAGCCCGCAGGGCCGCACGAAACGGCCCAGGAGCTCCGCCGCTGCCTCCAGGTGGGCCTGGCGGCTGGGGAAGAGAAACCGCAGCCGCCGCTCGCCCCGCGGCCGGCGGGCGAAGCGGATAATCTCCCGCTCCGCGGCGACCAGCAGGGGGCGCATCTGGAAGGGCTCGACCAGCTCCAGGTCCCCCGCGATGCGCACCCCCGCCAGGGCCCGTTCCCGCTCCGGCCGGGGACGAAGGGCCAGCACGGGCACGGGGTTCGAGCGGGGATGAAGCTTCAAGCAGCGGAGGGTAGCCGCGGCATCGCCACACGCGGTGTCGAGCACCACCAGGGCGTTGGCTTCGTGGGCGAGCAGGTCGCACGGAGGGGGGGTGTAGAGGAGGCGAGCGTCCCACCCGGAGCCCGCGAAGTGGCACTGGACGATGTGGGTGAAGGCGTCGGAGCGCGGGGCGCGGAGCAGAATCCGAGGGGCCTCGCCCTCGGGGAGGCCCAGATGCTTGGCCAACTGGGGCACGAGGGCCCGATGGGTGAGGTAGCCCATGGCGCGCTTCCCTCACGCCTCGCGATGGACTCAGCGGCGCTCGAATCGCACGGCGCGGATGGGCCCCTTGGAAGCGTGGATGGCCTCCCATCGTGCTTCGACGCGCGAGCCGGGGTCGTGGGCCAGCCGCTGGTACTCCTGGTCGGAGATGGACGTGGCCCGAAGCGCCTTGCGCCCCGACGGACGGCCGAGGAACAGGCGGCGGAGCAGCAGCTTGAGATGGTGCGGCGGGCAGCGGAGGGCCTTCACCCGAAGGCCCGTGGCCCGGCGGATGGCCTCCAAGGCCTTGGGGTTGGGCTTGCCGCTGAACACCACGCACAGCAGGTCGCCCAGGCGGTCGATGGGCACCACCTTGTACTTCAGCGCGATCTCCCGGGAGATGGAGCGGGCCACCGACACCCGCACCCGGCACTGCTTGAGGTCGATGGTCGGAATCTCGTAGCCCGCGGCCAGGGCCCGGAAGAGCCGTTCCTCGCGCGGCGCCCGGCACTTGCCCACGAGCTGGCCCAGGTAGCTGTCGGCCTTGCCGCTGACGGCGAGCTGCTGGCGGAGGAACTCGCGGGTCACCGGGCCCTCGGCGAGCAGGCAGCGGCCCACGTTGGGGTCCACGGCCAGGTCGGCCGCCTCCTCGACCGGCTCCGGCTCGGCCTCCTCCTCCAGCTCGCGCAGCACGTCGGCGGCGGTGCGGCCGCGGCCGGGCGAGGGCGGAGCCTGGGGCGGGGGCGGCTCGGCCTCCGGCTCCCGGGGCTCCGGCTCCTGGGATTCGGGCTCGGGCTCGGGCCTGGGCTTGCGTCGAAAGGGCCACATGGGCCGTTCTCCTCGGGACGATCAGGACGGCTCGTCGCCCGCCCCCATGATCTTTCGGAGGCTGTCGAGCACCTTTTTGACCTCCTGGAGCTCGGCTTCGAGCTGGGCCACTCGTCGCAGGGCGGCGTCGCGCTCGCGCCGCAGGCTCTCCACGTCGTCGCTGTCGGAGGGGGCGGCCCGGGCCTCGGCGGCAGGTTGTGCGGCGGCCTGCTCCTCGTCGACGAGCTGGAGGTTGGCCCACAGGTCGGCGTCGGCGGCCTCTCGCTGGAAGTGCTGCTGCTGGGCGGCTTCCTTCTGGGGGGGGGCCTCCTGCTCTTCCTCCACGCTCTCGCCCCGCTCCTGGCGCTCGACCTTGCCGAGGGCCTCCCCGACGGCGGCTCCGACCTCCTCGTTGCCGCAGCTGGCGGCCAGCTCTCCGGCGCGTTCGAGCGCCGCTCGGGCCTCGCCGAGCGCTCCCTGGAGGCGGTGGGCGTTGGCCAGGCCCAGGAGTCCCTCGGCCTCGCCCTGGGGGTTTCCGATGGAGCGGTCGATCTCGGTGGCCTGCTGGAGGAGGGGGATGGCCTGGTCGCTGTTGCCAAGCCTGGCGTGCATGGCGGCGAGGGTGCGCAGGTGGCTCGCCTCTCCCTCGCGGTCGGCCACGGCGCGGTCGAGCTCGATGGCCTGCTGGAAGCAGGTGATGGCCTTCTCCATGTCGTCGAGGTCCTGGAAGACCAGTCCCAGGTTGCGCAGGTCGGCGATTTCGGCGATGCGCGACTGGGTGCGGTTGTCGATCTGCCAGGCTCTCTGGTAGGCGTCGCGTGCGGCCTCGAGGTCGCCTCGGGTGCGGTGGATGGCGGCGATGTTGGCCAGTTGGTTGGCCACGCCCACGTCGTTGCCCACTTCCTGGTGCAGCTCGAGGGCCTGCTGGTGGTGGTGGAGGGCTTCGTCGTGCCGGTCGAGCTGCTGGCACAGGATCCCCAGGTTGTTCAGGTCGGCGGCCAGGGCGCCCTTGTTGTCGGTCTGGCGGTCCAGGCCGATGGCTTTCTGGAGGTGTTCGTGGGCTTCCTGGAGCCGGCCCTTGGCCTGGAGAGCGCTGGCGATGTTGGCGTATTGCTCGGCGGTGCCCGCGGTGTCGTCGTTGTGCTGGTAGCCTTCGAGGGCCTGACGGTAGCAGCGGAGGGCGTCGTCGTTCTGGCCCAGCTCCTCGTGGACGCGCCCCAGGTTGGCCAGGCAGGCGGAGCGGTGGATGGCCGCCTCGCCCAGCTCGTCGGTGTACTGGATCAGGCGGTTGTATTCGTCGGCGAGGCGGGCGAACAGGCGGAGGCTGTGCTTGACCTTGTAGGTCCGGGGGAAGTCCTTGAGGAACTGGCGCTTGTCGCCCGAGAGCCGCAGGTGATAGGCATGGGCGCTGAGGGCGTCGACGTTCAGCGGATCGCGCTCGACCACCCCGAGGAAGAAGGCGGCGGCCCGCTTGTGGAAGGCCCGGGCCTCCTCGCTGTCCTCCGGGACGTCGGCCAGCAACTGCTCGACGAACAGCCGGTGGAAGAGGTGGGCGCGGGGGCCGCGGGGGGTGCGCTGCGTGATCACGATGTTGCGGATGGCGTCGGAGCGCAGGAGGCGGCGAAGATCGGCGTCCGAGAAGTCGGTGAGCGAGCGCAGCGACTCGATGTCCACCCCCGAGGGCACGCGGGCCAGGCACAGGGCGAGGGCCCGCTGAGAGTCGTCGAGCCCCTCGATGAGTGCCCGGCACAGCTCCCCGGCGTCGGGAGGCAGGGCTCGGAGGGCCTCGGCTCGCCCCTCGGCCTCCACCACCAGCTTGGCCGCCAGGTCGGTGAGCATGGGCTGGCCGCCGAAGCGCCGCACCGCGGCCATCGTCAGGGCACCATCGACCGCCCCGCTGGGGAGGTGGAACTCCAGGAGCTTGCCCACGTCGCCCTCCCCCAGGGAGGGCAGCTCCGAGACCACCGTGGCATTGTCCAGCGACGCCACCGCGGCCGACACCTCCCGCCCCGCCACCACCAGCTTGGCCCGCTCCGGCAGGCGACGGGCCAGGAAGTCGAGGGGGAAGCCCGCCTCCGGCTCCGCCGGTCCCAGATCGGCCAGGAGCACCAGCCGCGCGTCCTCCCCCAGCCGGGCCGCAGCCGCCGAGAAGACCCGCAGGAGCTTCTCCTGCGGCTCGCGCCGGTCCTCGGTCATCAGGGTCTGGAGGAACTCGCGCAACTGGGGCAGAGCCAAGCCCCCTTCCTCCCCGGCCCCCTCCTGCCCCACGGCCAGGGAGGCCACGATGGAGTAGAGCCGCAGGTCGGCGTCGGGCAGGAAGCCCACATCGTTGAGGCCCACGAAGTGCCGGCCCGCCGCGTCCGCCTCGCGGCGCAGCCGACGCAGCAGATGCGACTTGCCGCTCCCCTCCGCGCCCGTCACCACCAGCAACTCGCCGCGCGGGCGCGCCAGGAACTCCCCAAAGCGGGCGATCAACCGCTCCCGGCCGACGAATGTGAACCCAGCCAACGCACGCGCTCCGGAAACTCAGACGCCAGAAGTGTGCACCAAGTGCAGAGCCCACAGGATTATACAGCCGCTCCGGAACGGTTGCAAACCAAATCGGCATCCGCCGCCCCGCCTCCTTGATAGGGGTAGGGAAGGCCAGTTGCCTGGCCTCCCCTCCCTCCGAACCGT
>JBKHIY010000166.1:0-7429 GCA_046538415.1 Candidatus Brocadiia bacterium
CGCCGCCCTCACCACCCTCCCCAGGGGGATCACGATGTACCTGCGCAGTTCGCGCGAGTGCCGCCCCCGCCTTGATTTCCGTCTGCGCTCGGGCTAGAATACGCCTGCGACGCCGCAGCCCGGACCACGCCAGCCCGATGGAGAGCCCCGGTGAGCGAACGCACGGTCGAATGCCCCCGATGTGGGAAGGCGGTCCGGGTGCCCACCACGGGCGAGAAGGTCGTGTGCGGCCAGTGCGGCCAGAAGTTCCGCTTCGAGACCCACCGGACTCCCGAAGACGACGCCGAGGGGGCCTCGCCGCCCGGCGAGGGGAGCGACGAGGGACCAGCCCCCCAAGCCGAGCAGCCGCCGGCCCTCGACGAATTCGCCCGCATGCGCTGCCCCCGATGCGGCGAGGAGGTGGGCCTCCCCACCTCCGGCCAACGCACCACCTGCCCCGGCTGCGGGCAGAGCTACCGCCTCGACCTCGCCGAGGAGGCTCGGCCCGCCGCCGCTCCGCCCCCCCTGCCCGAAGGCGAGGAGCCGGGCACGGAGGACGTGCGGGAGATCGACTGCCCCCGCTGCGGTCGGGCCGTCAGCGTGCCCACCTCGGGCGAGAAGGTGCGGTGCCCCGGCTGCGGCCAGAAGTTCCGCGTCGACCCCGCCCTCGCCGCCCGGGCCGCCGAAGTGCCCGAAGCTCCCCAGGCCGAGCCCGACCCCGACGAGCTGCGCTCCCTGTGGCCCCCGCTCTGCCAGCTCATCGTCCATTGCTACCAGGAAGGCCAGGCCGACGACGACCAGCGCCTGCGCTTTCGCACCCAGGCCGACCGGGCCACAGAGCTGGCCACCCGCCTCATCCCAGAGCCCGAGGGCGAGCCCTCCCCCGGCTACCACGTCCTCACCGGCGTCCTGCGGGAGACCACGCTGGACGAAATCCTGGGCCTCTCGCTCGAGGACTTCCGCCACCTCGAGGAAAGCCTCGACGATGCCCAGCGCCTGCTCGACGAGCAGCTGGCCCAGGAGCGTCCGCTGCCCAGCCTGCCCTCCGCGACTCCCCGGCCGCCGCCCCCCGCGCAGCGCCCGGAGCGGAGGACCTCCCGCCTGGGCATCGTCGTGGGCCTGGTGTCCATCGCCGCCGCCGCGGCGGCCGCCGTCGTCATCTTGCCCAAGCTGCGCGAGCGGGCCCGCGAGGATACGACCGAGGCCCGCGCCCGCGACGCCACGCCCGAGCCCCAGCCGCTGCCCGGCGACGGGCGGGGGGACGAGGAGCCCCCGGACACCTCCACCCGCAACCCTGCCGCCAAGAAGAAGGGCGACGACGGGCGCTCGGTCCCCCGCGTCGAAGACCCCACCGCCAAGGTCCAGGTGCCCGACTTCCAGCCCCCCGAGCCGCGGCCCGAGGACACGCAGCCCGAGCCCACGCCCGCCACCCCGGACACCGAGCCCCAACCCGAGGTGCGACGCGTGCAGAGCCGCTGGAAGCCGGGGCCGGACAAGTGGATCCAGCTCTTCGACGGCAAGAGTCTCGAAGGCTGGGACGGCGACCCCGATAGCTGGACCCTTCGCCCCGGCGGCGTGCTGGAGGGCCAGGCCCCCGACGGCTCGGCCAGCCTGGCCGCCCTCGATGCCGCGTGGACCGACTACCAGCTGGCCCTCGACTTCATGCTCGGCCGCAGCGGCACCCTCCTCATCCACCAGGGAAGCCTCACCGCCGTCATCTCCGACAAAGGCCTCCGCCTGGGCTACCCGGGCATCAACTGGCAGGTGCTCGACGAGACCCGCAAGGCCCCCGACCGCGGCAAGTGGTACTCCGCCACCCTCGACGTCCACGGCCAGAAGGCCCAGCTCGCCATCAGCGGCAAGACGGTCCTCGCCTCCGCAGGCCGCCAGCCCCAGCCCGGCAATCCCGTGATCGAGGTCGACGGGGGGGCTGTCCGCGTGCGAAACGTCCGCCTGCGCCTCCACGAGAGCGACCCCGCCTACGAGGCCGTCGCCCTGGGCAAGGGATACCTCGTGCCCGTGGAGCCCGAGAGCCCCGACGGCACGCAGGTCGACCTCGGCCCCGGCGTCCATACCCTCTTCAAGGGCGAAGACCTCGAGGGCTGGAAGACCACCGGCCGCTGGGCCGTGCGGCGGGGCGCCATGGTGGGCAAGGCCCCCTTCGACGAAATCGCCGTCGCCGCCGCCGGCTCCCCCGAGTGGCGCGACTACGTCCTCAAGACCCAGTGCCGCCTCACCCGCGAAGGCCGCATGCCCCGCCAGGGAGAGTACATGCTGGTGATGGTCCGCTACCAGGACCCCGCCAACTTCTCCTGCGTGCGCTTCGTGCTCGAGGGCATCATCGAGCTGGGCGTCTACCGCAACGGACGGTGGCGCGAGACGGGCCGCGCCCGCCACGGTCTGCGCAACGACTTCAACAAGTGGCACGACGTGACGATCAAGGTCCAGGGCGACAAGCTCCAGCTCTTCGTCGACGGCCACGACCGCCGCACCTGGCCCCTCAGCGGCTGGAACCGCGGGGGCGTGGCCCTGGGCGTCACCGGCGGCGAAGCGGCCTTCCGCGACGTCAAGATCAACGTCCTCCGCTAGCCCCCTGCTCGGAGACAGCCCGTGGCCCAGCTCGTCCCACAGGCCCGCCAGTCGGCCACTCGCGGCCTCGAGCTTTGCGATGCCGCCGTCGAGCGGGGCGACCTCGCGGGCACCATCGCCGGGGCACTGCTCGAGGGCCGCCTCCTCGCTTTCCTCGCCGACGCGCCCCACGCCCCCGTAGCCCAGGCCCTCGCCGACGCGCTCCGCCGCCGCTTCCCCCACGACCACTGGCCCCCCGCCCTGGTCGTCGACCCCCAGACCCCCTCCCTGGCCCTCTACGGCATCGAGTTCGGCGTACCCGACCCCTTGACCCGCAAGGCCGAGACGCTGCTCCGCGAGGGCGACGTGGCCCTCCTCGTCGCGGGCGCCGAGCCCTCGGGCGACCTGGCCGCCGCCGCGGCCGCTGCCGCGGCCCAGGGCGCCCGCGTGGCCGCCCTCGGCCTGCCCGCCTGCGGCCTGGAGGCCGAGCCGGCCATCGAGCTGCCCCAGGCTCCCGCCGGGGTCCTGGTCCTCGCCCAGGCCCTCCTCGCCTCCGCGCTGAGCGAGGCCCTGGCCAGCCAGCTCCCCCAGGAGCCGCCGGCCGGCCTCGAGCCCGCGCTTGCCGCCTTCCCCTGCACCAACTGCCAGGCCCCACTCGCCGCCCCGCCCCACCTGGCGGGCCGGCTCGGCGTGTGCCCCGCGTGTTACAACAACACCGTCCTCGCCCCCCACCTGCCCCGGGGCGAGCACGAGAAGCGGGCCTTTCTCCGCTTCGCCCTCCGCCACTGCGCCCTGCGCGTCGAGCTGGCCCCCGACGGCAAGGCCCCCCTCCAGCTCCCCGGCCAGGTGAGCCTCGACAACCTCTCCCCGGGCGGCCTGCGGTTCACCCTCCTCGAGCCCAGCGTCGAGCTCCAGCCCGACGACCGCCTGCGAGTGCACATCGACACCCCGGCGTTCCACAAGACCCTCTCCCTGGAGGCCCGGGTCAAGCGGGTGACCCGCGAGGACCGCCGCCACCGCGTGGGAGCCGTCTTCGTCGACTGCCCCCCCGCCACCGCCGAGCGGCTGCGCATCCTCGAGCGCAACCTCGTGCTCCGGCACCTCACGCCCCGCGCCGCCGCCACCCCTGAGCCCTCCTGACCCCCTGCCCCGCGGAGAGCACGCCGTGACCTGCATCGTCGACGCCCACTGCCACTGCGGCTGCCAGGACCCCTCGCCGCCCCAGGACTACGAGACCGTGGCCGCGCTCCATCGCCAGGCCGGGGTCGACGCCGCCTGGGCCTTTCCGCCCGTGCTCGAGGTCTACGACCGCCACGATCCCGCCTTCGTCGACGCCCCCGAGTGGCAGGCCCGCCGCCGCCGGGCCCACGACTACCTGCTGGGCCTCTCCCGCCAGGCCCTCGTCCCGCGCATCGTGCCCTTCTTCTTCGTGTGGAACGACTTCGACCTGGCGGGTCTGACCGCCGAGTTCCGGGGCGTCAAGTGGCACCGCCACCCCGACGAGCCGGTCTACCGCTACGACGATCCGCGCTGCCGCCGCTTCCTCGACGCCGTCGTCGCGCGCCAATTGCCCGTCACCCTCGAGGAGACGTTCGAGAACACCCTGCGGTTCCTCGACGAGCTGGCGCCCGACGCCGTGGTGGTGATTCCACACTGCGGGGTTCTCAACGGCGGCTTCGAGCGCCTCCACGAGCGCCGCGTGTGGGAGCGGCCGCGGGTCTACGCCGATTCCAGCGCCGCGCCGTCCCACCAGCCGGGCCTCCTTCGCACCTTCCTCGACGCCTACGGCCCGGAGAAGCTCCTCTACGGCTCCGACTATCCCTTCGACACGCCCGTCGCGTGCCGCCAGGCCATCGCCGACCTCGCCCTGGCCCCCGCGGACGAGGCCCTGGTCCTGGGCGGCAACGCCCTCCGCCTGGTCGGCGAGAGCCGCTAGGCGCCCGTGGAGGCGGCGGGCCGCGCCGCGCGGTTGCGCGCGAGGCGTCCAGGGAGTAGAATAGCGGCGAATGGGCTGAGGACGCAGGATGTACACCGAACCGGACCGCTGTGGGGAACGCGGGCCCGGTCTGCGACGTGTTCCCCTCCCACAATGCAGCGCCCTCGAACGCGGTCCCGTCACGCCGTCGCGAGGAAGCACCATGGCCACGACAGGTGACGAGGCTCTTGTGGCCCGGGCGCGGAACGGCGATCGCAAGGCGTTCGGCAAGCTGGTCCGCCGCCATACGCCCGCCATGTTCGCGCTCGCCCGGGCCTACCTGGCCTCGGACGCCGACGCGGAGGACGCGGTGCAGGAGGCGTTCGTCAAGGCCTTCGAGTCGCTGGGCCAGCTTCGCTCGGCGGGGCGGTTCGCGGGGTGGCTGGCGCGGATCACGGCGAACACGTGCCGGGACATTCTCCGCTCGACGCGGGAGAAGGTTTCGCTGGCGGACTTCGCGACCAGCGTCCAGGTCCTGCGCCGCGTGCGCGGTCAGCTCCTCACGCCCGCCACCCTGGCCAGCCGGGGCGAGCGTTGCGACGCTGTGAAAGCCGCCGTAGGCCGCCTGCCGGAGCGCCAGCGCGTGGCCGTCATGCTCTACTACTCGAACGACATGACCTACCGGCAGATGGCCGAGTACCTCGAAGTGCCGATGACCACGGTCAAGAGCCGCCTCCACCGGGCCAAGAGAGCTCTAGAGCGACACCTCGAGGCCCTGGAGGCGGGCAAGGGCTGAAGGAGAGGACGGCCCATGGACTGCCGGGAGCTCGCACGCCTCCTGTCGGAGAAGGGCTTCGCCGAGCAGACCCCCCAGCAGCGAGCCGCGGCGGCGGCCCATCTCGGCCAGTGCCGCCGATGCAGGCAGAGGTGGGGAGCCGCCTACCAGTCCCAGGAAATCTGCTACGCCCTCAGGCCCCCGCGCAGCGCGGACGAGCTGGCGGACGCCGTGATGGCCCGCCTCGGCGGCGCCCCTCGGCCGCCCGCCGACGCGCTGGAGGCGGAACTGGCGGGGCGCAAACGCCTCGCCGGCTTCGAGCTCCTCGGCCCCCTGGGCAGGGGTGGCATGGGCGCCGTGTTCAAGGCGCGGCAGGTGGCCATGGACCGGCTCGTGGCGCTGAAGGTCCTGCCCGCGAAGCTGGCCGGGGACGAGGCGTTCGTCTCGCGGTTCGTCCGCGAGGCCCGCGCCGCGGCCCGGCTCCGCCATCCCCACGTGGTGCAGGCCTACGACGCGGGCGAGGCCGAGGGCCATTACTACTTCGCCATGGAATACGTCGACGGGGAGAGCCTGGAGGACATCCTGGTCCGCGACGGCGCCCTGGACCCGCGGCGCGGCCTGGCCTACATGCGGCAGGTCGCCAGCGCGCTGGCCGCCGCCCACGAGGCGGGCCTCGTCCATCACGATATCAAGCCCGCCAACATCATGCTCGACGCCCGCGGCAACGCGATGGTCGCCGACTTCGGGCTGGCCAAGCGGGCCGAGGGCGACGCCGCACTCACCCAGACCGGCGCCGCCCTGGGCACCCCGGCCTACATGGCCCCCGAGGTGTGCCAGGGCCAGGAGGCCGACGCCCGCAGCGACCTCTACGCCCTCGGCGCCACCTTCTTCCACCTCCTCGCCGGCCGCCCGCCGTTCCAGGGAAACACCGTCTCCGAGGTCATTGTCAAGCACGTCAACGAGGCCCCGCCGCCCCTCGAGTCCCTGGCCCCGCACGTCGATCGCCGGCTGTGCCACATCATCGACCGACTGTTGCGCAAGGACCCCGCCGCCCGGCCTCCGTCGGCCGAGGCGCTCCTCGAGGAGCTCGATGGCGTGAGCACATCGCGAGCGGCGCCCTCCGAGACGTCCACAGTGGAGGCCGCCGGGGGCCAAGCTCGCGGCCCCGCGAGCCGGAGACGCAGGGCTGTCCTGGCCTGGGCGGCGGGCGGCTGCCTGGCGCTCGCCGCCATGGGGGCCGTGGGCTGGTTCCTGTGGGGCAGGGGCCGAAAAGGCAGGGAGCCCGAGGCGTCCCCCGGCTCGGCCTCCGAGCCGGCGTCGCTCAGGCCATTCGGCCTCTCCGGGCTCACGCCCGCGGCGGAGGCCCGGCGACGCCCCAAGCTCCTGAAACAGACCGTCCAGGACCCCGCGGGCAACCTCGAGGGCGACAAGACGCGCCGCTACATGGACGTCCTCGAGGCCAGCGTGGCGCGAGAGGGCCCTACCTACACCTTCACCGTCGTGGTCGCGGCCCCGTTCCCCACGCGGCAGGAGATGATCGAAGGCGGCAAGAGATTCGACTTCATCTGGTGGATCGACATCGACCGCAACGTGGATACGGGGCAGAGCGTCAGCGGCAACGACTACAACATCCACATCGTGTTCTCTCCGAACGGTCGTTGGCGGCCCTTGCTCCTCCGGGTCTCCGACGTGGCGCTGGCGCACGACGTGGCGGTAAGCCCCGAGGAGGTGGTCATCGACGCCCGCGAGAGGACCGTCTCCCTCTCGTTCCCCGCGCGGTTTCTCGCCTCCGACCACTTCGACTGGTGGGTGACCTGCTGGAGCCGCAACGCCCCCTACTGGACACCGGTCACCACCAACCCTGCCACGCCCAGGACCGAGTTCGGGCCCTATCCGCCCCGCGCCGAAGCCCCGTAGGCGCGGCCCGGAGATTCCCGCGCAACAAAACCCCTCACCCACCCGTCAGTACCCTAGAGGGGCCGCGCTCCGGCGACTGCTGACCGCTCTGCCGCGCCGAGCGCGGCCAGCCGCGTGGACGCAATGTGCACCGCAGCAGAATATCGCCTGCTGTTGACTTCCGACGGTGGGGGGGAGGGGATTCGCGGGGCCCATTCCGCCCGTGGATTGCGGCGAGGGAACTTCCCGTGGGGGAGGGAATTTCCGCGGGGAGCCTCCCTCCCGCTCCCCCACCT
>JBKHIY010000051.1:0-31336 GCA_046538415.1 Candidatus Brocadiia bacterium
CGCCAGCATCTTCGTGTAGCAGGGGCCCACCTCGCCGCCGGAGCTGGGAGGCCGGAAATCCTCGTGGAGGCTCTTTCCCCCCCAGGCCGTCTTGATCAGCAGCACCTGGTCCTCCAGGTGGTCGCCGACCACGTGGCCGAACTGAAGCTCCGGCCCGAAGTGGTGCTTGCCGGGATACACGGCGTAGCCGATGGACAGGTTGCCCGCCTTCAAGGGGCCCTTGCTCGGGCGGTACCAGACCCACACGTCGTCGCGCACCGCCCACCCACCGTCCTGGGTGCGCAGGTGCTGGAAGCCTCGCCCCCTCGCCGGGTCCCGCAGGACGTGCTCCAGGTTGCCCTTCCCGCCGTTGTAGTACCGCGGGTGGTCCAGGTCCACCACGGCCTGCCCCTCCATGTTCGACTGGCCGGCCAGGACGAACACTTTCAGCGATGCATCGCGGGCCTCCCCGGGTCGGCCGCAGCCGCACAGGGTCAGCGCGCACGTCAGAGCGGTGAGTTGTAGGATGCTTCTCACGGGTTGTCCTCGCCGGACATCTGGTAGGTTCCGGCCTGCCGCCTGCATCATACCGCGCCGCGGAGGGGCCGCGCAAGCGCGCCCTCCGTCCCGCCCTCGCCTGGTCCAGCAGGGGGCCCGTGAGTTGCGGCGTGGGCTGGTTGCGGCTAGAATATCGTGGGGAATGCGGCACGGGCAGCGCGCCGTCGTCTCGCGGCGCGAGTCCCCACGGCTGCACGGGCCGGGCACTTTACGGACCTTGGCAAAGGAGAGAGGGCGATGGCAGAAGCTCGGATCGGTCGGCGTGCGTTCCTCCGCCGGGCCGCTGCGGCCGCCGCGGCGCCGATGGTGATCGGGTCGCGGGCCTTCGGGGCCAACGACCGGATCACCATGGGCGGCATCGGGATGGGGGGCCGGGGCCGCGGCGTCCTGAGGGGATTCGTGGGTTTCAAAGAGCTCGATGTCCTCGCCGTGTGCGACGTGGTCGGACGGCATGCCGGGGCCGCCAAGAAGATGGTGGAGGCGCGGCAGGAGAAGGCGACGTGCGACGCCGTCACCGACTTCCGGCGGATCACCGACCGCGCCGATATCGACACGGTGCTCATCGGCACCCCCGACCATTGGCACGCCATCATCTCCTGCGAGGCGATGAAGAGCGGCAAGGACGTCTACTGCGAGAAGCCCGAGACCCTCACCGTCCGCGAAGGCCGCATCATGACCCGCACGGCCCGCCGCTACGGCCGCGTCTTCAGCGGCGGAAGCCAGCGCGTGTGGGGCGACTACAACTGGTACCACCGCATGGTCTGGGGCGGGGCCATCGGCCAGCCCAAGGAGGCGTGGGTGAACTGCTGGGGGCCCTCGGGGCCGTGCTACCTGCCGCCCGAGCCCTGCCCCGACGACGTGGCCTGGAACATGTGGCTGGGGCCGGCGCCCGTCCGCCCCTTCCACCCCAAGCTGATCCGAGGCGGGTTCCGACCCTATCGCGACTACTCCGGCGGCGGGATGACCGACTGGGGCTGCCACAACTTCGGCGGGGCCCTCTTCTGCCTCCAGCTCCATCGCACCGGGCCCGTCCAGATCATCCCCCCCGAGCACAGCGAGAACGGCAAGCTCACCTACATCTTCGCCAACGGCATTCGCATCTACCACACCGGCGCCTGGGGCGGGCGCATCGCCTTCCGCGGCACCGACGGCTACTGTCCACCGCGAGATACCAAGCGCAAGCCCAAGCCGCCCAACATCCACATCCCCAACTACAAGGGCCGCGGGGGCATCGCCGGCGACTTCCTCCACTGCGTGAAGACCCGCGAGCGGCCCTTCCGCGACATCGAGCTCGCCCACCGCACCGCCACCACCTGCCACCTGGGCAATATCGCCTACTGGCTCAAGCGGCCGCTGCGGTGGGACCCGGAGAAGGAGGAGATCGTCGGCGACGCCCAGGCCGCCCGCTGGCTCGACCGGCCCAAGCGCGAGCCCTGGTCTCTCTGATATCCCTCCGTGCGGCAGGGCGGGGGGGGAGCGCAGACCCCGCGCTGGAGAGGCCCTGAGGGGGCAGGTGTGAGGGGGGGCTGGTGCCGAAGGGGGGATTCGAACCCCCATGGGCTTGTGGCCCACTAGGTCCTGAACCTAGCGCGTCTGCCTGTTCCGCCACTTCGGCCTGCTCGCAGTCTAGCGGCTTTGCCCCGCGATGTCAAGGTCGGGTGGCCGCCCGCCGGGCAGGTGGGGCTCACCTCTCCCAGCCTTCCAGGACCCTCTCGGGGGGCGTGCCCTCCAGGGCGGCCAGGGCGCGGGAGCGCTCGCCGGTATCCACGGTGACGGCCATCCCGCAGTCGGGGCTGATCTCCCGGGGCACGGGCACCAGCTCGAAGCCCACCCCCGCCTCCCGGAGGGCCTGCTCGGCGGCGAGCACGTGGTGGATGGAGGGGAAGAGGAGAAGGAGCTGCCCGCCCTCGCTCATCATGGGGCGATGACCTTGGTCGCGCCGTTCAGCCGCTCCACAATGTCGAACATATTGCCCACCATCCCCACTTGCACCTGGTCGAGCTTCCCGAAGTAGTCGAGGCAGGTGCCGCAGGAGACGATCTCCACGCCCATGTCGGCCAGGGCCTGGAGGCTGGCGATCTCCTCCGAGCCCTGGGTGGTGAGGAACACCCCGTGGTTGACGAAGATCAGTTGGCGGGGCGGGGGCTGGGCGCTCTTGAGGGTCTTGAGGAAGGCTTTCATCAGCACGCGGCCCAGCTCGTCGTCGCCCAGGCCCATGGTGTCGCTCTTGACGAACACGGTGGCCCTGGCGGGCCCGGCGTCTGCGGGGCTCTCGGCCACGGCGGGCGCGGTCTGGGGCTCCTGGGGCGGCTCGCCGGTGCTGACGGTGAGCGTGTACTCGCCGCTCTCGCTCTCCTCGGTCTGGACCTGGGCTCCCAGGGAGGCGGCCATTCGGGTGACGTTTTCGCGGGCCGCGGGGTCATCGATGAGGATGGTGAGCACGGAGTTGGGGTTTTCCTCGATGGCCTTCTTGGTGCGGATCACGGGCTCGGGGCAGGCCAGGCCGCGGACGTCGATGGTTTCCATCACGGCTTCCCCCTTGTGGTGGCGATGCGGTGGACGGCTCGTACGGTCTGCTCGATGTCCTCTTCGGTATTGCCCCAGCCGGGCGCCAGGCGCACCGTGCCCTGGGGCAGGGTGCCCAGGTGGGCGTGGGCCGCGGGGGCGCAGTGGAGGCCTGGGCGGCACAGGATTCCGTGGTCCCGCTCCAGGGCCTGGGCCGCGCGGTCGGGCGGGAGGCCTTCGATGGTCAGGCTGGCCAGTAGCGCCGTGCCGTCCCTGGGCGCGAACAGGCGCACCCCGGGCACCTCGCTCAGGCCCTCCAGGAGCAGGGCGGTGAGCCGCCGCTTGTGCTCGCCCAGCAGCCCATGGGCCTCGAGGTGGGCGAGGCCGCCGCTCAGGCCGGCGATGCCGTGCAGGTTCAGCGTGCCCGCCTCGTAGCGGTCGGGCCGGAAGGCCGGATGGCGGAACGACTCGCTGTGGCTGCCCGTGCCGCCCTCCAGCAGGGGCTCGGGGTCGTGCTCGGGGCTCAGGGCGCAGGCCCCCAGGCCGGTGGGGCCGAGCAGGCCCTTGTGGGCGGAGCAGGCGAGGAAGGCGATCCCCTGGCCGGCCACGTCGATGGGCACCACGCCCGCGGTCTGCGCCGCGTCGAGCAGCATGGGCGTGCCGGGCAGGGCGGCGGCGATGGCCCCGGCGTCCTGCACCACGCCGTTGACGTTCGAGCCGTGGGCCACGGCCACCAGGCCGTAGCGTCCCTCCAGGGGGGCCAGGCGGTCGAGGTCGATGCGTCCCAGGGGGTCGGCGGGCAGGGCCTCCACCTGGATGCCCCGCTCGCGGGCCAGGCGGTCGAGGGGCCGCATCACGGAGTTGTGCTCGAGGGGGCAGACGCCCACGCGCTCGCCGCTGCGGAGGAGGCCCTTGAGCACCAGGTTGAGCCCCTCGGTGGCGCCCCGGGTGAAGACCAGGTCGGCGGGGTCGGCCACGCCGAGGAGGGCGGCCAGGCGGGAGCGGGCGCCGAAGACCAGGCGGGCGGATTCCAGGGCGGGACGGTGGCCGCTGCGGCCCGCGTTGGCGGTCAGCTCGCGCAGCAGCCGGGTCATCTCGTCCTCCACGCCCTGGGGCTTGGGCCAGGACGTGGCGGCGTGGTCGAGGTAGATGGGCTCGGCCATGGCAGGGTCCCCGTGGTCGGGTGCGAAGGCGCCGTCCAGTATCCGGGGCGCCGGGCCGGAAGTCAAGGCCGGGGGCCGGTCACATCAGGTGGATGCCCAGCTCCTTGAGGGCCTCTTCCGCCTCGGGGCCGAGGTGCTTGCGGCGGAGCACCGCCGCGGTGGGCGACAGGCGCCGCTCGACCAGGGGCCTCACCTGGGGAAGCTGGAGCACGGCGTCGACCAGCTCCGCCCGGGGGAGCTCCAGGACGTGGCAGGTGCGCACCTCGGCGGGGTGCACGCTGTCCGCCCAGGTGCGCACGGAGTACTCGATGTTCTGGGGCAGGGGCACCCGGCAGTGCTGGCGCAGCGTGGCGACCATCCCCTCCGCGTCCAGCCCCCGCAGCACGGCCCGGCGGACGCTCTCCCGCGTGATGCGCAGGTGGAGGGTGACCTCGCTCTTCTCCCTCTCGCAGAAGGCGCACAGCCGGTGGAGGAGGGCCACGTGGCCCGGCTCGGGGAAGAGCATCACCTCGAAGTCGGGGTTGACCATCAGGATGGCCCCCGGCCGCGGGGCCTCCTCGCGGCCCAGGATGGCCCCCGCCACCGGCGAGGCGCGGACGAACGTGCGGTCGGCCCGGCGGCCGACGTCGGCCAGGCCCACGTAGTGGAGCGCGCGCAGCGCGTCCCGGCGCGTGGCCGCCGCGATGTCGGACAGCGACGGGGCGCGGAGGAAGTACTCGAAGGCCCCGGGCCAGGGCTCCTGCGGCTCCTCCTGGGCGGGGGCGGCTTCCTCCTCCTCGATACGGTCCAACAGGTAGCGAGCCACGGCTCCCCCCACGAAGGGGTAGGCCCCGACCCATGCGTCGGGCGGCAGCTCGAGCAGGAGGTCGGTGGCCGTCTGGACCACGGCGGACAGGTGGGCCGCCAGGGGGGCCTCCACCAGGCCCTGCATCACCTCGAGGACCGAGCGCGCCTGGTCGGGCAGGCTCGTGGCCTCCCACTCCAGGCTGCTGCGCGTGGCGTAGAGGCGTCCGTCCTCCCGCAGCTCCAGCAGGCCCAGCTCCTGGGCCACGGAGAGCTTGTAGGTCAGGAGGGCATCTTCGTCCATGAAGAAGGTGGCGTGGAGCGCGGTGCGGGGCCGCAACTGGTTGCGGGCCCCCTTGAAGAGGCGCCCCGCCGAGGTGAGCCTGGCGGGGTTGGCCCGCACGAAGTCCACCGTGCTCGCCAGGTCGGTCAGGAAGTCGATGCCGCAAGCCCACACCTCGTCCATCGTTGCCTCGGCCCGGGCCTCGCCGCGGGCCTGGGCGGCGACCAGCTCCTGGTAGACCACCAGGCAGTCGTCGTCCTCCTCCCCGATCCCGTAGTCCAGCAGCGAGAGGTGGCCGAAGGTGCCCAGAAGGGCCTCCTCCAGGGCCTCCCGCCAGGAGGGGCTGTCCACCGGCCCGGTCTCCAGCCCGTGCGATGCGAACTCCTCCACGGGCAGGACCCCCGCGTGGTACTCGAGCGCGGTGCGCACGGCGCGCTGGAGACCGGGCTCGGCCAGGCCCTCGATGCGCTCCTCGACGCCCTCCCAGCGGGTGAGCCGGGCAAGGAGGGGCTCGTCCCCTCCGTGCGTCGCGGCCAGCCGGTCGCGCTCGGCGGGCTCCAGCTGCTCGAGGTAGTGAGCGAGGCTGAGCATCAGGGCCGGCTCGCGGGTATCGAGGTTGAGTGCTTCGCAGAGGGCGTCGCCCAGCTCCTGGGGCACGAGGACTCGGAATGACGTGGCCTGGCTCCAGCTCTTGGTGGCCGCGTAGTGGACGAATCCCCGGTAGGACAGCTCGTCCAGCACCTGGCGCTGGGCCTGGGGCGAGTCGAGGCGATAGGACAGGCGGCGGGCCAGGAGCGCCATGTCGCCTTCGTAGCCCTCCTGGCGGAGCAGCAGGCCGAGCAGCTCCCGTTCTCGCGGCGCCAGGTCCAGGAAGCACGCCGCCGCTCGCTCGGGGGAGAGCATCTGCTGGCGCAGCAGGCGCAGCAGCTCCTGCTTCGAGGAGCTGCGGGCCGTGGCCGGGGCCCACGCGAGCTGGAGCTTCTGGAGGCTGGCGATGCTGCGCTCGTTGAGGAACTCGTCGAGGTGCATGGGCGGTGGGGCTCCGTGTCGGGCTCGGCCGGGCGGTGGGCTCAGGACGAGGGCCGGGAGGCCTCGTCCATCTCGTGGGCGTCGAGGATCGTGTAGGCGTAGCCCTGCTCGGTGAGGAACAGCTGGCGGTTCGCCGCGAAGTCCGCGTCCCGGCTATCCCGGGTCACCAGGGAGTAGAAGCGGGCCACGGAGTCGTCGCTCTTGGGCCGCAGGATGCGCCCCAGGCGCTGGGCCTCCTCCTGGCGGGAGCCGAAGGTCCCGCTCACCTGGATGGCCATGTTCGCGTCGGGCAGGTCGATGGCGAAGTTCCCCACCTTGGAGACGATGAGCTCCGTGATCTGGCCCTGGCGGAACTGCTCGTAGAGGCGGTCGCGCTCCCGCGTGGGCGTCGAGCCGGTGATGAGCGGGGCCCCCGTCTCCTTGGCGACCTGGTGGAGCTGGCGCAGGTAGTGGCCGATGATCAGCACCCGGTCGTCGCTCCGCCGGGCGAGCAGCCGGCGGAGGATGGGCAGCTTCGCCGGGTTCTCGGAGGCGATGCGGAACTTCTCGCGGTTGCTCGCCAGGGCATAGGGCATCCGAAGCTCCTCGGGCAGGGGCACCCGGATCTCCGTGCACGCCGCGGTGGCGATCCAGCCCTGCTTCTCCAGCACCTTCCAGGGCACGTCGTAGCGCTTCGGCCCGATGAGGCTGAAGACGTCGTCCTCCTTCTTGTCCTCCCGCACCAGCGTGGCCGTGAGGCCCAGGCGGCGGCACGACTGGAGCTCCGCGGTGATGCGGAACACGGGGGCGGGCAGGAGGTGGACCTCGTCGTAGAGGATGAGGCCCCAGTTGCGGGCGTTGAAGACCTTGAAGTGGGGGAAGCCCTCGCCCTTGCGGCGGCGGTAGGTGAGGATCTGGTAGGTGGCGATGGTCACCGGCCGGATGTCCTTCACCTCCCCCGAGTACTCCCCCACCTGGCTCTCGTCCAGGGTCGTCTTGTCGAGAAGCTCCCGCACCCACTGCCGCGCCGCCGTGATGTTGGTGCACAGCACCAGGGTGTGGGTCTGGCAGCGGGCCATGGCCGCGATGCCCACGATGGTCTTCCCCGCCCCGCAGGGCAGCACCACCACGCCGCTGCCGCCCCGGGCGCTGCCGCCCGCGAAGAAGACGTCCGCCGCCTCCTGCTGGTAGGGGCGCACGACGAAGGGCTCGCCCGCCGAGGTGGCCTCGCGGAGCTCGATGGCCAGCGGCTCGCCCTCCGCGTAGCCCGCCAGGTCCTCCGCGGGATAGCCCAGGCGGATCAGCGCCTGCTTCACGTGGCCCCGCCGGTCGGCGCGGACCACCAGGGTGTGCTCGTCGAGCGCCTGGACCACGAAGGGCCGGAGCAGCTTGTGGCGGCCCACCTCGGCGATCAACGCCGCGTCGGGCGAGACCAGCAGCAGGCCCTCCTCGCCCCGCTCCAGGCGGATGCGCCCGTAGCGCGCGACGTAGTCCTGGACCTCGAAGCGGATGTTTCGGGGCACTTCGTACTTGGTGAACCGCTCGAGGGCCTCCAGGATTTCGCCCGCGCCCAGGCCCGCCGCCGCCGCGTTCCACAGCGAGAGCGGCGTGATGCGATAGGTGTGGAAGTGCTCGGGGCTCTTCTCCAGCTCGGCGAAGCGCGCCACCTGGTCGCGGGCCTCCGCGTAGCGGGGGTTGTCCACCTCCAGGAGGACCGTGCGATCGCTCTGGACGATGAGCGGATTGCTCGAACTCGCGGGCATACGAGGCTCGCGGGATTGGGGGGAACCGCCGATTCGCTGGACCTTCCCGCATTCTAGCCGTCGCGGCCAGAGGGGTCAAGGCCAAAAAACCGCGCGAGCCACGGCCCCTCAGCTCCCCGCGCCGCCCTCGGCCTGGCGGGCGAGCAGGGCCTCGCCGCCCGCGCGGCGAAGCTCATGGGCCACCTCCCGGGCCACCGACGCGGGCTCGGAGACCGGGCCCGAGCGCTCCGCGGTGCACGCCGCCGAGCCGTCGGGCGCCAGCACCACGGCCCGCAGGCGCAGGGCCTCGCCCGCCACCGAGGCGTACGCTCCCAGGGGCAGGGAGCAGCCGCCGCCCAGGGCCTGGAGGAGATGACGCTCGGCCGCCGTCGCGGCCGCCGTGGGCCCGTGGTCCACCGCCGCGGCCAGGCGGGCCGCCCGGCGGTCCTCCGCCCGGGCCTCCACCGCCAGAGCCCCCTGGCCGGGGGCAGGCACCATCGCCTCCAGGCTCAGCACCTCGCTCTCCGTGCCCGCCAGGCCGAGGCGCACCAGCCCCGCCAGGGCCACCACGATGGCCTCGTAGCCCCCCTCGCGGAGCTTGCGGATGCGGGTGTCGAGATTCCCCCGGATGGGGACGGGACGGAGGTCGGGCCGCACGTGGCGAAGCTGAGCCGCCCGCCGCGGGCTCGACGTGCCCACCCGCGCGCCGCGAGGCAGCTCGGCCAGCCCCGCGCCCGTGGCCGAGAGCAGCGCGTCGTTGGCCGGCGCCCGCTCGGGCACCGCGCGGACCGCCAGGCGGGGGTGGGTCTCGGTGGGCAGGTCCTTGAGGCTGTGGACCGCCAGGTCGATGCTCCCGGCCAGCAGCGCTCGCCCTATCGCCAGCGTAAATAAGCCCTTACCGCCGATCTCGGGGATGGCCTTCGAGCCCAGGCGGTCGCCCTTCGTCCCGATCTCCACAAGCGACCAGGCCAGGCCCGGGTGTGCCGCGGCCAGCGCCTCGCCCACCCTCCGTGCCTGGGCCAGCGCCAGCTTGCTGCCCCGGGAGCCGATCCGGACGGCCCGGTCGCTGCGCTCGGTCGGCCGATGCTCCACGTCGCTCCTTCCCACGGCGCGTCTTTCCCCGGCGGGCGTCGCCTCGGCCGCCCCCCCACGCGCCGGCCCATCGTAGGCCGCCCCGTCGTTGGTGTCAAAGCGCGGGCCGCCGTGCCGCGGGCCTCGCGCTCGCCCGCCGGCGGGCCTCCGGGGCTTGTTGTGCCCCAGTCGCCGCAAGCATCGCCGTGGCAATCACTTAGGCGGGAGATCGCCCTCCGGGGGGCGATCTTTCATTTTTGGCCACGGCCCTTCATTTTTGGCCAGCCCTCGGATGCCCGAAGCCGGCCCCCCGGCGTGCGAATCCGGCCTACCCCTCGCTCGGGCTCTCGGGGCAGGCGAGGAGCTCGGCCTGGGTGTCGGCGCGGAGGCCGGCGGAGGCGGCCTGGTCGGCGCCCAGGTGGCACTCGAGCCGGGCCTCGTCGGCGACGACGATGGGCACGCGGCGGAGGACCCGCGGGCGCTCGCCCCGCACGCGCACCTGCACGGCTCCCCCCTCGTCCATGCCCAGCCGGGCCGCCTGGGCCGCCGAGGCGTGGACGTGGGGCTCGATGCGGCGAACGGTCAGCCCGTGCTCGACGCTACCCTTGGGGCCCCACAGCGAGATCGGCGTCTCGCCCTCTTCCTCCGGGTGGCCGAGGACGAAGAGGTCGGGGCCGGTGAGCTCGACGCGGGTGTGCTCCGCGGGCGGGCCGATGACCCGCACCCGCTCGAGGGTGCCCCTGGGCCCCGCGACCTGGACGGTCTGGCGGGCGGCGAAGTAGCCGGGCTGGGAGGTGGGGTGCCAGGAGGTGAGCTCCGCCCCGGCGCCGAAGAGGCGCTGGACGTGGGCCTGCGAGGGGTGGACGTGGCGCTCGACGGCGCGGACGGGCACGAGGCGGGGCGGGACCTCTGTCGGCGGGGCCTCGGCGGCCATGGGAGAACGGCCGCACGCGGCGTGGGGGTGCTGCTTGACGCGGCGCACGGCCAGCCGGGTGCGCTGGCGAATGAGGTCGAGCGACTCGGCCCGGAACCGCTCGATGAACAGGAGCAGGAGCCGCTGGTCGCTCACGTAGCGCGAGGGGATGCTGTTGAGGGCCAGGGCGAGGGCGTCGGCGCGGCACGCGTCGCAGGTACAGGCGCCCTCCTCGCCGAGGATGGCATCGAGCTCCTGGTTGACGATGATCTCGGTGACGTTGATGGCCCCGAAGTCGGCGGCGGCCAGGCGGCGCACCGCGGCGGTCCGGCGGCGGGCCTGGAGCTCGCGGGCGGCCTCGACCTGCTCCTCGGTGCACGCCCCGCGCTGGACGAGCACCTCGCCCAGGGGGGCGCCCACGTCGTCCTGGGCGGCCAGGGCCCCCTCGAGCTGGGGCAGGGCGATGTGGCCCTGGTCGAGCAGCAGGTGGCCGAGGGTGGTGGCGCGGAAGAGGGCCTCGTGCTGCTGGAGCAGGGCGCGAGCCACGTCGTGGAGGCCGCACCAGCCGTGGAGCACGCAGACCTCGCCCAGGCGCAGGCGGGCCTGGGGCATGCGGGCCTGCTGATCGAGGGCCTGGTCGAGCTGAGCGTCGGTGATGGCCCCGTTCTCGCGCAGGATGGTGCCGATGGGGGACGGCGGCGGATGGCCCTGGCTCATGGGTGCCTCTCCTGTGCTCTGACGGGTGGTTAGCGGCGGCTCGCGCCGAGCATGCCACGAAGAGGGCGCGGGGTCAAGCGAAGAGGGCTTCGACGAAGGTCTGGGGGTCGAAGGGCTGGATGTCGGTGGGCCGCTCGCCGATGCCTACGCGGTATCAGGACGGCGAATGCTGCGTCCACTGCTGCCGTGGGCCGTCGAGCAGGAGAGCAACATGGTTGAGTACATCCCGGCCCAGAATGCCTTGGGCGTGCTGGGCCACGAGGTACCGGCCGCGGAAGGTCATATCAAGAAAGACCATGTCGAGGACGACGACCGGTGCCAGGGTCGTGGTTCCATCGAAGCCCATGACTTCGTAGCGGTGCTGGGGCAAGGGCCGGACGCCGAGACGCTCCACGGCCATGGGGGGCAGCAAGGTGATGTCGGCCCCCGTGTCGATAAGCAGAGAAACTCCCGCTACCGAACTGGCTCCGTCTGGACTCACCAGTTTCACGTCGGCCACGGGGGCCGGGGGATCGAAGCGGGAGGCGTCATAGCTACTCATCAGGCGGGGCCTCGACGATCTTTTTGGCGAAGTCGCTGGCCTGCTCGCGATGGGCGAGGCGCGGGCTGTGGACGTGGGCCCGCGGGCCGGGCTGGACGTCGGGGATGACGACGTAGACTCGGGTCTTCTCCGGCAGCCTCACGCTATCGGGGAGGCGGATCCTGCCGTTTTCGACGATGCCTTCGAAGCTTGAGACGCCCATGGCGCATCTCCCGTACCTGGTCGGCCACATGCCTTCCGCGAGGAGCATTCGCCCGCTGCGGGGATAGTATCACGGTGCTGAGCGGAGGTCAAGCGAAGAGGGCTTCGACGAAGGTCTGGGGCTCGAAGGGCTGGATGTCGGTGGGCCGCTCGCCGATGCCTACGAACTTGACGGGGATGCCGAGCCGGTCGCGCACGGCCACCACGATGCCCCCCTTGGCCGTGCCGTCGAGCTTGGCCAGGAAGATGCCCGTGACGTCGATGGCCTGCTGGAACTGGCGGGCCTGGGCGATGGCGTTCTGGCCCGTGGTGGCGTCGAGGACGAGGAGCACTTCGTGGGGGGCGCCGGGGATTTTCTTGCCCAGCACGCGGCGGATTTTCTCCAGCTCGCGCATCAGGTTGCGCTCGGTGTGCAGGCGTCCCGCGGTGTCGACGATCAGGATGTCGGCCTCGCGGGCCACGGCGGCCTCGCAGGCGTCGTAGGCCACGGCCCCGGGGTCGGCGCCGCGCTGGTGGCGGACGATGCCCACGCCGAGTCGCTGGGCCCAGATGGAGAGCTGCTCGACGGCGGCGGCGCGGAAGGTGTCGCTGGCGGCGAGCAGCACGGTGCCGCCCTGGTCGGTGAAGTGGTGGGCGAGCTTGGCGATGGAGGTGGTCTTGCCCGAGCCGTTGACCCCCGCGACGAGGATCACGGTGGGGGGCTGGTCGGCGTGGCGGAGGGCCACCTCGTCCTGGCGGAGGAGGGCCTTGAGCTGGGCCTTGAGGTAGTCCTGGAGCTGGTCGGTGGTCTCGATCTCGCGGCTTTTCCAGGCCTGGCGCACCCGGTCGAGGAGCTTCTGGACGGTTTCCACGCCCATGTCGGCGGTGATGAGCAGCTCCTCGAGGGTATCGAGGGTCTCCTGGTCGATGCGGCCCCGGACGCTGAAGACGGCCTTGAGGCCTGCGGTCAGCGAGCTTCGGGTCTTGGCCAGGCCTTCCTTGACGCGGCCCAGGGAGGAGGTCATGCGGCCGAAGAGGCCGGTCTTGGGGGCCTGCGGGTCGGGGGCCGGGGCAGGGGCCAGGGAGCTGTCCTGGCGGGGAGGCTTCTTCTTCCTCGAGCGGCCCCAGGGGGGCATGGCGCGGTTCCCTGTAGGGTGAGCCTCCCGCGGGCGCTTGCTCGGCGCCTGCGGGAGGGCTGGCGGGCCGGGGCTAGCTGGAGTCGCCGAGGCTTTCGAGGAACTCCTTGTTGGTCTTCGCTCGCTTGATGCGCTCGATGAGGAGTTCCATGGCCTCGGTGGCGTTCATCTCGCTGAGGACTTTGCGGAGGACCCACACGCGCTGGAGTTCGTCGGGGCTGAGGAGGAGTTCCTCCTTGCGGGTGCCGGAGCGGTTGACGTCGATGGCGGGGAAGATGCGTCGTTCCTCGAGTCGGCGGTCGAGGACCAGCTCCATGTTGCCGGTGCCCTTGAATTCTTCGAAGATGACTTCGTCCATTCGCGAGCCGGTTTCGATCAGTGCGGTGGCGATGATGGTGAGGGAGCCGCCTTCCTCGATGTTTCGCGCGGCTCCGAAGAATCGCTTGGGCTTCTGGAGGGCTGCGGCGTCGACGCCGCCGGAGAGGATTTTGCCGCTATGGGGGCACTCGGTGTTGTAGGCCCGCCCCAGTCGGGTGATGGAGTCGAGCAGGATCATCACGTCGCGGCCGTATTCCACCATGCGCTTGGCTTTTTCGATGACCATTTCGGCGACCTGGATGTGTCGTGCCGCGGGCTCGTCGAAGGTGGAGGAGACGACTTCGGCGTCGACCGAGCGCTGCATGTCGGTCACCTCCTCGGGCCGCTCGTCGATGAGGAGGACCATGAGGTAGGTGTCGGGGTAGTTGGCGGTGGTGGCGTTGGCGATTTTCTGGAGGAGGATGGTCTTTCCCGCCTTGGGGGGCGAGGTGATGAGGCCCCGCTGGCCCTTCCCGATGGGCGCGATGAGGTCCATGATGCGCATTTCGACCTGGTCGGGGGTGGTCTCGAGCACCAGGCGCTCGTCGGGATGAAGGGGGGTGAGGTCTTCGAACACGGCGCGGTCTTGCGCGGCGTCGGGCTCTTCGTAGTTGATGGCCTCGACGCGGAGGAGGGCGAAGTATCGCTCGTTTTCCTTGGGGGGCCGGATTTGGCCGGAGATGACGGTGCCGGTCTTGAGACCGAACCGTCGGATTTGGGAGGGGGAGATGTAGATATCGTCGGGGCAGGGCAGGTAGTTGTAGTCGGGGGATCGGAGGAACCCGAAGCCGTCGGGGAGCACCTCCAGGACTCCCTCGCCGCGGATCAGGCCGTTTTTGCTGACCCGCTCTTCGAGGATTTTGTAGATCAGCTCCTGCTTGCTGAGGCCGGCGATGTCGGAGATGCCATCCTCTTCGGCCAGCTTGTGGAGCTCGGCGATTTTCTGTTTCTTGAGCTCGGAGATATGGAGCTCCTCGCCCTTTTTGCCTTTCGTGCAGCGTTCCTCGATGGCTTTCTCCTCCTCGAGGAGTTCAGTGTCGTTGGGGAGGATGCCCTTGCCAAAGTCGCTGGCCTTTCGGGAACCCCGGTTTTTTTCCTTCACAGCCCGAGAATTTCTTGCCATAGCTCCTCAACCTGTCGGAAAGTGGTTTCTGGGGGCGCGTTTCCGTCGATGGTGTAGTGGGCGAGCTGGCGCTTGGCCTGGAGGGGCTGCTGGCGGCTCTCGCGTCGGTGCAACTGCTCTTTGCTCCAGCCGCGCTGGGCGGCCCTGCGGCGGCGCGCGTCCTCGGGGCATGCGACGTAGACGAGCACGTCGCACAGGCCGTCGAGCTCGGTTTCCAGCAGCAGGGGCGCGTCGACGACGACGGCCATCACCTCGGGGGAGCTTCGGGCCCGCTGGATTTCCTCGCGCATCGCGCCGAGAATGGCGGGATGGATGATGGACTCCAGGGCGGCCAGCTCCTCGGCGTCGCCGAAGACGGTTTCGGCCAGCTTCCTGCGGTCCACTTTCCCGCTGTCGTCCACCACACTGTTGCCCCATCGGGTGGTGATGCGCTCCCGCGTAGCGGGTCTATTGAGAACGGCATGCCCGATCTCGTCGGCATCCACCACGCTGGCTCCCAGGCGGCCGAGCATCTCGGCCACGGTGGACTTCCCAGCTGCGATGCCGCCGAGCAGGCCGATGACGGGGGGGGCGCCCTGGCTGCGGCTCATGATGGTCGGGACGCGCACGGCGTAGGCGCGACCAGGCTCGGCTCTCCTACCCGGAGCCGCCGCCCGGGGCGCCAACAGGTCGCGGTTCGACGTCTGTCTCCGAACTCGGTGTCTTGGATGGGGCTTTCGTGCCCTTCGGGGTCCCTGGGGAGGGCGCGGCTAGCCTACATGCACAGGACCACGCGGCCAAGAGGTATTGCGGCGGAGGCTTATCCAGGAAGCTCGCAGAAGTCAGCCTGGTCCAGGTATGGAAAACGCGTCGAAGGGCGATTCAGATGCCAGGGATAGATGGCAGGCTTGTATCCAAATCGTATCACAACCCTTCCCGCCCTGTCAAGGGCTTTTTTCGCCCCGCCCGCCGATCCCGCCTCCCAGCCCCCCGAGCACTCCGTCCTTGACTCTGTACAGCCCCTGGGCTAGGATACTTACGTCGGTGTCGGCCCCCGGCATGCCTGCTTCCCCCAGCCGCCGGAGAACCTGCGCCATGAGCAGTCTGGAAACCCGCGTCGAGCCGCTCGAGGGGGTCGAGGAGGGCGCCCTCGTCCACCTCGAGGGGGTGCTCGACCAGCCCACCCTCCAGGGCTTCCTCTCCCGCCTCGACGAGGTCAGGGCCCAGGGCACCACCCGCGCGCTGCTGGGCATGGAGGGGGTCAGCTACGCCAACTCCACGGCCCTGGGGGCCCTGGTCACCCAGGCCGATGCGTTCCGCGACGCAGGCGGGGAGCTGGCCCTGCTCAGCCCCCAGCCCAAGGTCGACCTGGTGCTCGACATGCTGGGCCTGAAGAGCGTGTTCAAGGTCTTCGAGTCGCTGCGGGAGGCTCGGGGCCACCTGGCCGGCGCGGCCGGTCCCTCGGCCCCCGAGGCGGCCGAGCCGGGCAAGCCCTCCGCCTTCCCCGTCCGCGCCGAGTGCATCGCCTGCAAGGTGCTGCTCGAGCTGCCCCAGGAGGGGCGCTACCGCTGCCCCCGGTGCAGCGCGGTCTACACGGTGGACGCCAGCGGGCGGGTCTCGGGCACCCGGGCCGGCGGCGGCGGGCGGCCCATCGAGATGACGCTGGACTGCCGGCCCCACGCGGTGGAGGCGCTCGGGCACTTCATCGCCCAGTTGCCCACCTGGGAGGGCTACTCGGAGGCCGACCAGGCGCACCTCGAGCAGGCCATGGGCGAGGTGTGCGAGGCCATTCGCCGCAAGGCCTACGGGGGCGACGCCAACGGCACCATCCACGTCCTCGTCCTCGAGCGCGGGGGAGAGCTGGCCCTCCGCGTGGTGGACCACGGGGAGCCCATGGGGGCCTCGGACTTCGGCTCGGCGCCCGAGCTGCTCAGCGAGTTCGAGCACCGCCCCCATCCCGCCCGGGGCAACCTGCTGAAGATGGCCCTGCGGGCGGAATGAGCCGCCGGCGGGCCGGTATGCCGCCTTTCCCGGCGGGTTGACTTCCCGTCCCGGCGGAGGTATAGTCGAGAGCCCCGCCCAGCCTGCGCCCCGGGCGCGGCGCCGGCGTCCGGCCTCTACGCTCTGTGTCCGCCGCGACGGCAGTCGGCCAGCGAGAGCGGTCATGCCCAGTGCCCAGGACGAGGAATTCCTCCGCTTCGCCGTGGCCCGCGGCCACATCACCGAGGACCAGGCCGCGGAGGCGAGCGCCGCGCTGCGCGAGATCGAGCAGCTCGGCGGCCAGGCCACGGCGCCCCAGATGCTCCAGCGCCGGGGGCTGCTCGACGAGCGCCAGGTGGGCCTCGTCCACCAGGCCATCGCCGCCAGCAAGAAGGCCACCCGCGTGCCCCGCGAGCTGGCCGGCTTCGAGCTCCTGGAGAAGATCGGCCAGGGGGCCATGGGCAGCGTGTTCCGGGCCCGGCAGAAGGAGCTCGACCGGGTGGTGGCCCTCAAGGTCCTCTCCCCCCGCCTGGCCCGCAACGAGCAGTTCGTGGCCCGCTTCCTGCGGGAGGCCCGGGCCGCGGGACGCCTGAACCACCCCAACATCGTGGCGGCCATCGACGTGGGGGAGGACCAGGGCTTCTACTTCTTCGCCATGGAGTACGTGGACGGCGAGCCCCTCTCCCGCCTCATCGCCCGCCAGGGAGCCCTGCCCGAGGCCCGCGCCCTGCACATCGCCGCCGAGGTGGCTAGGGCCCTCGACCACGCCTTCCAGAAAGACCTCATCCACCGCGACATCAAGCCCGACAACATCATGATCACCCGCGACGACAGGGTGCGGGTGACCGACTTCGGCCTGGCCAAGGCCCTGGGGGCCGACGCCCCAGGCGACGGCGACCGCTTCCTCGGCACCCCCGCCTACGTGGCCCCCGAACAGGTCCGCTCCGAGCCCGACATCGATTGCCGGGCCGACATCTTCTCCCTGGGCGTGACCCTCTACCAGATGCTCACCGGCGAGCTGCCCTTCCAGGGGGCCAACCCCATGGCCGTGGCGGCCGCGGTCTGCGGCGAGCCCCTGCCCTCCCTGCGCAAGCGCTGCCCCGACATACGCCAGGCCACCGTGCGAGCGGTGGAGAAGATGACCGCCAAGGACCCCGCCGACCGCTACGCCACGCCCGCCGACGCCGTCGCCGCCCTGGAGGCCGCCGCCGCGGCGCCCCGCATCAAGCCCCGAGCCCCCTCCGAGGCCATCCAGGCCCGCCGCAGGAGCCGCCGCCGACGCAAGCTCGTGGGGGCCATCGTCACCCTCGTCCTCATCCTCGCCGCAAACGCCGTGATCTTCATCTTCTTCTCCAAAGACCTCTTCCGCGGCGACCGCGACGAGGCCGACGCCCAGGCCGCCGAGGACGGCCCGGAGCCCGACGCCGACGCCGGCGATGGCCCCTCGCCCACGGGCTCGGTGCGCGAGGAGGCCCGACGCCTGCTCGGCGACCTCGACCAGGCCCTCGCCGACGCCAGGGCCTACGCCCGCGACCATCCCGACGACTACGTGGGCCAGATCGAGCGCTACCGCGAGGCCCTCCGCTACCGTGAGATGCTGCGCGACTTCCCTGCCGCCGAGCGCCAGCGCCTGCCCGCCGAGCTGCTCCGTCGCGTCGACCAGGTCGAGCAGACCCTCGCCGACCTGGAGCAGAAGGCCGACGAGGCCGCGGCCGCCCAGCTCCAGCGGCTCAACGCCCAGGTCGACGAGCTGTTCGCCCAGGGCCAGTTCGCCCAGGGCCTCCACCTCCTGGAGACCTTTCCCCAGGGGCTGCGCACCGCCGCCGCCGTGGAGAAGCTCGAGGCCTACCGCAGCCACTACCGCCAGCGGGCCGCCGAGCAGTTCGAAGAGATCGACCAGCGGGCCACCAAGCTGATCCAACAGGGCCACCTGGACCAGGCCCGGGGCATCTACCTGGAGGCCAAGCAGTGGGGCGTGCCCCAGGTGAGCCGGCGGGCCGAGGAGCAGCTGGCCGCCATCGAGGAGCTGGTGGCCAAGCAGGCCGACCAGCGCTTCCAGCAGGCCCGGGCCGCCTACCGCCAGGTCGCCAAGGAGACCCTCGACCTCCTGGCCGCGGGCGACTACGAGGCGGCCCACAAGCTCGTCGACACCCGCAAGGTGGACCCCCAGGTGGCGCCCGTGCGAGAGCGGTTCGACGGGCTACAACACCTGGTGCGCACCGCCGAGGAGGTGTGGGGCCGCGTCCTCGGCGGGATCCGCAAGCTCGACCGCGGCGACACCGTGCGCCTGGACGGCATCGGGTGGACGTTCGTGGGCCTCGACGACGGCATCCTGCGCCTGCGGATGGGCAAGGCGGAGCGGGGCTTGAGCCTCGCCCAGCTCAAGCCGTCGCACGCGCGGCTGTTCCTCGGGCAGTCCCCGGGCTGGGAGCCGCGGTTCCGCGTCAAGTTCGCCCTCTACCTTCTCGCCCAGGGGCACGACGAGGCGGCCCGGGCCGAGCTGGGCAAGGCCAAGGCGGCGGGGGCCGACGTCGCCCAGGCGGAGGACCTCCTCCAGCGATTCGCCCCCACGCCCTGCGCCCAGTGCCAGGGCCAGGGCACGGTGGACTGCCCTCGGTGCGAGGGCACCGGCTTCATCAACGTCCAGGTCGTGCCCTGCCAGGCCTGCGGCGGCAAGGGCTGGACCCGCTGCACCCGGTGCGGCGGGCGCGGCTGGAAGACCTGCGCCAACTGCGGAGGCACCGGCCGGGCCCCCGGCCCCTGCTCCTACTGCGGCGGCGACGGGCGAGTCGACTGCCCCTACTGCACCAACGGGCGAGCCACGTGCAAGCGGTGCGGCGGGAAGGGCAAGCTCACCAGGGGCGAGCCCTGTCCCCGCTGCAAGGGCGAGAAGCGGATCCCCTGTCCCACCTGCGACGGCCGCGGCGAGATCCCCCCGCCCGACCTCCCACCCCCCGCCCCCTAGCCCGCTCCGCCTGGCCGTGGCAAGGGCTTTGACACCGGTTCGGCCTTCGCGCTAGTATAGCTGGCGTGGTCCCGGGGGTGGCGGCGTAGGCCTGCTGCTCCCGGCGGTCCCTCCCACGAGCGGCACGTGCCTGCGGAGGCTTGCGGCGTGAAGCACATCATCTCGGCCCTGGTGCAGAACGAATCGGGCGTCCTGGCCCACATCTCGGGTCTGTTCGCCGGTCGGGGCTTCAACATCGACAGCCTGGCCGTGGGGGAGACGGAGGATCCCGAGATTTCGCGGATGACCCTGGTGGCGGAGGGCGACGAGCAGATCCTGGAGCAGATCGTCAAGCAGCTGCGAAAGCTCATCACCGTGATCAAGGTCCAGGATTTCTCGGGCAAGCACTTCGTGGAGCGCGACCTGATGCTCCTCAAGGTCAACGCCCCTCCAGGACGCCGCGGCGAGATCATCGAGCTGGTGAACCTCTTCCGAGGGCGCGTGGTGGACGTGGGAGCCAGCGAGCTGATGGTCGAGCTCGCGGGGCCCGAGGAGAAGGTCGAGGCCTTCATCGCCCTCGTCCGCCCCTACGGCATCAAGGAGGTCTGCCGCACCGGCCGCATCGCGCTGCTCCGGGGCCGCAAGTAGCCAGCGGCCCGCCGACCGCCCGTCCCGGACAAGCCCCGCGACGTGGCGAGCCCCCGCTCCCGCCGCGAGCCGTGCTCCACGGATAGGAGGTCCTCCATGGCCCGTTCCCTCGGTCTGCGCCGCCGCCGCCGCCTGCTCCCGCTCCCCCTCTCCCTGGGCCCCCGCCACGGGCGCGCCGACGAGTCCGAAGAGCCCCGGCCCGAGCCCCATGGCGCAGCGGGCGCCCACGGGGGCCCCGCCGACCAGCCGCCGCAAGACCCGCCGGCCGAGGCCCAGCCCCCCGAGGAGCCTACGCCCGGGCCTCCCGAGCCGCCGCCCATGCCCGCATCCCCCCCGGCCCCCGCGCCCGCGCCCAAGCACCAGAAACTCACCCTCTACGTGGGCGCCGGGGTCATCGTCGTGGCCGTGATCGTGATCATCGCCGTGGCCTCCCGCGTGCGTCGTCGCCCCCTCGACTACGTGCCCTACGGCGAGAACGAGGTGGACGTGGTGCCCATGGAGCGTTTCCTCCAGAGCGCCCTCTACCAGACCATTCGCTCCGCTGAGCATCCCCTCGAGGACGGGCTGGTGGAATTCGAGTTCGACTACAACATCCGCCTTCGGCGGGACATCACGTACGCGGTGGACACGGCTCGGGCCACGGTGCTCATCGGCGACTTCCGCCCCGAGCGCCTGCGGGAGGCCTACGAGGCGGGGGTGGCCCAGTATGGGAAGAATCTGCGGCCCCCCGCGGAGCTGGAGATTCGCAGCGACGCGGTGGAGGGCCGCCCCTTCCTCTACGTCGACCAGGAGGGGGTGGACTACGCCTTCGCCACGGTGGGCTCCTCGGTGGTCTGCTTCGGCTCCTCGGCGGGGGTCCGGCGGGTGCTGCGGGTGCGGGCGGAGATGCACGACTCGGCGGCCACGGACGAGAACTTCGAGGCCGCCTTCTCCCCCGAGCTGGCCCGCTCCGCGGTCTTCTATCGCCTGGAGAAGCCCGGGGAGGCGATCCTGGCCGAGCCCCGCGTCCAGGCCCTCCTGGGCGAGGCCGGGGAGGCGGTGCGGGCCGCCTTCTACGCCGTCACGTCCTCCGAGGAGAGCGTGGGGCTCACCGTGCACCTGCTCGCCCGCGACGGCGAGGCGGCCCAGAAGCTGGAAGCGGCCCTGGCCAGCGAGCAGGGCGGCGAGGCCCTGTGCCGCCTGGTGGGCTGTCCTCAGCCCCCGGCGGTGAGCCGTTCCGAGGCCCTCGTGGCGCTCGAGGCCCAGGTGCCCATGGCACGCTGGGAGGAGATCGTCGAGGCGGACAAGCGGGCCATCGCCCGCGGCGAGCCCCGGACCAACCTCTTCTTCCTGCTCTTCGACCAGGCCTACTCCTTCCGACTCGCGGGGCGCTAGGCCCATGGCCGACGACCACCGCAAGCCCCAGGCGGCTTCCCTGCCCCGCCACCTGCCCTTCCTCACCCTGGTGCTGCTCCTGCTCATCGTCTTCTACACCTTCCAGGGGCCGGTGCGCTCGTTTTTCTCCGGGCGCTACCGCGCCCTGGCCACCTTCGACCGGGCGCTGGGCATCGTGCTCGAGGAATACGTCCAGCCGCGCCGGCCCGAGGAGCTGGTCCGGGGGGCCATCGACGGGATGGTCCAGTCGCTGGAGGACCCCCACAGCCGGTTCCTCTCGCCCAAGCGCAACCGCTATCTCAAGGAGACGGAGACGGGGCGCTACGTGGGCCTGGGCATCCGCATCGCCCTGGAGGAGGGCAAGGTGCTCATCGTGCGCGTCTTCGACGGCTCCCCCGCCGAGAAGGCGGGCCTGAAGGCCGGCGACCTGATCCTCGCCGCCGCCGAGCACGACCCGCAGGGCCTCCAGCCCCCGGCCCGCCACGACCTTACCGGCCTGGAGTCCCTGGAGAAGGCCTCCGACGCCTTGCGCGGCGAGATCGGCTCCGTGGTCAGCCTGGAGATCGACCGCCAGGGCAAACGCCTCCAGGTCCCCGTCGAGCGCCGGGAGATCGAGCGGCCTCTGGTGCACGTGGAAGTGGAGGACGGGCTGGGCTACCTGCGGATCAGCGACTTCCCCGACGGAGTCCACGCCAAGGTCCAGGAGGGCCTCCAGCGCCTGGCCGAGGAGGGGGTGAAGGGCCTGGTGCTGGACGTGCGGCAGAACGAAGGGGGGTTCCTGGACGAGGCGGTGCGCGTGGCCGACCTGTTCATCGCCCAGGGGCTCATCGTCTCCACCCGCAGCCGCCACGAGCGCGACGACCGCACCTACGAGGCCGAGCCCGGCGGGCCGGCCGAGGACCTGCCGCTGGTGGTGCTCGTCGACGCCTTCACGGCCAGCGCCGCCGAGGTCGTCGCCGGCGCCCTCCAGGACCACGACCGCGCCCTGCTGGTGGGCACCAAGACCTATGGCAAGGGGGCGGTGAACAAGCGCTTTCCGCTGCCCGACCGCTCGGGCATCCTCCTCACCACCGGCAGGTACCTCCTGCCCAGCGGCCGGGCCATCGAGGGCAAGGGCCTGGAGCCCGACGTGGTGGTCCAGCCCCCCGGGCCGGAGGTGCTGGAGAAGCTCCAGCCCGGCCAGGAGCCGCCCGATCCCCAGCGGGAGAAGGCCACGGCCCTGCTCCGGGAGCAGATCGGCTCGCAGTAAGGCGGGCTAGCCGGCCTGGGCGCTCTTCTCGGCCAGGATGCGGGCCACGTCGCGCTTGCCCAGCTTGCGCAGGGCCACCAGGGCGGCCCGGTTGTCCATCGTGGGGCGGGTGCGTCCCTGCTCCCAGAAGGCCACGGTGGCCGGGCTGGCGTCGATGAGGGTGGCCATCTCGGCCTGGGTGATGCCCAGGCGCTTGCGCAGCTTCTTGATCAGGCCCGGGGAGAAGCGGGCCTTGCGGACCTCCTCGTCGGGGGCCTCCAGCTTGGCCTTCTCGGCCACCTGCTGCTCGGTGATCTGAGAGCGCAGCTTCTGGAGCTTCTCCACCTGTCGGGTCAGCTTGGAGACCGTGCGCTTCAGTTCCCGCACGTCGCGGCCCAGGGGGCCGCAGGTGGCGCGGATCTCTTTGCGGGCCAGCCTGCTGATCTCGTAACGCAGCGCTTGCTCCATCTTGCCCATGGCTTCTCCTTCGTCGCAGCCGTCCCCGTTGCATGCATTCAGCCGAGAGCCCCTCGCCTCTCGACGACGTATCGCACCCTTTCCCCCCGGGCGATTCCTGGGCTGCATTTAAGGGAATTGCCCTTCGCCTGTCAAGCAGCGGGGCGATCCGAGGGGCCGCTTGACCGCGGGGCGGAAATCGGGTAGTTCAGTTCCCAGGCGGCTTCGTGAGGGTGGCCCCGTGAAGGCTCAGGAACGCGCGATGCGCCCGGACGTGCTGGTCTTGCCCCAGGACGAGGAGGCGCTGGCCCGGCGGATGGCTCGCCGGCGGGCGCTCTTCGACCGTTCGCTGCTGGCCGACGTGGCCCGCCTGTTCGACGACGTGGCGGCCCGCGGCGACCAGGCGGTCCGCGAGGCCACGGCGCGGCACGACGGCGCCCAGGTGGCCGAGCTGCGCCTCGGCCCGGACCGGATGGACGCCTGCGTGGCGGCCATGGCGGCGGAGCTGCGCGGGGCGGTCGACCTGGCCATCCGCCACGTCGAGGAGGTGAACCGCGCCCTGATGCCGCCCCCCACGTGGGAGCGGGAGATCCGGCCGGGCACCCTGGTGGGCGAGAGGGCCACCCCCCTCGAGGCCGTGGGCCTGTGGGTGCCGGCCAGGAAGGCTCCGCTGGTGTCCACCGCGGTGATGCTGGCGGCGGCCGCCCGGGTGGCGGGGGTGCCCCGCATCGTGGTGGCTATGCCCCCGCGGGCCGACGGCTCGCCCGACCCCGCGACCGTGGCCGCGGCCAGGCTCGCCGGAGCCGGCGAGGCGGTGGTGGGCAACGGGGTCGGTACCATCGCCGCTCTTGCCCTGGGCACGGAGAGCGTGCCCGAGGTGGACGGCATCTTCGGGCCCGGGCCGGGGGCCATCGCGGCCGCCATGGCCACCGCCTTCGCCTACGGCAAGCGCACCACCATGGGCATCGGGCCCAGCGACGGGATGGTGCTGGCCGACGCATCGGCCTCGCCGGCCCGCGTGGCCCGCGACCTGGTGAACGAGGCGGAGCACGGCCCCGATTCCGCCGCCGTGCTGGTCACCACGTCGGGGCCCCTCGCCGAGCGCACGGCGGAGGAGCTGGCCGCGGCGATAGCCGAGGCGGCGGCGCCGCGCCGGGGCTTCCTGGAGGCCGTCTTCGGCTCCGAGGGGCGCGGCGCCCTGGCCGTGGCGCCCGACCTCGAGACCGCCTGCCAGGTGGTCGACCGCTTCGCGCCCGAGCACCTGATGATCGCCTGCGAGCGCCACGCCGCGCGAGAGGCCCTGGCCAGGATCCACCACGCGGGGGAGATCCTGCTCGGCCACCACACCCCCTTCTCGGCGGCGAACTACGCGATCGGCATCACCGCGGTGCTCCCCACCAACGGCCTGGCACGGGTGTTCAGCGGGGTGACCTGTCGCGACATGCTCAAGCACTCCACCCTCGCCTCCCTCGACCCCGAGGCCCTGGCGGCGCTGTGGCCCGCCATCCGGGCGCTGGGCGAGCACGAGGGCCTCCCCGGCCACGTGGCCGCGGCGCGGACGCGCGTCGAGGAGCGAGGCGGCGGCGCAGGTTGACAATCCCGCCGGGGCCTGCCAGAATAGCGGCCCGCCGTGTCCCCGTGGCGTGGCGGACATCTGGAGACGAACAAGAAGGAGCCGGGCATATGCGATTCTCCCGCGCTGGACTGGTGGCCCTGTGGGTCCTCTTCGCCCTGCCCTGCGCCGTGGGCGGGGAGGCGAGCGTGGACGACCTGGTCGCGGAGTTCACCGGGGGCGCGGAGCCCGTCGAGCGCTCGGTCGAGGAGCTGGAGGCGGCCTACACCAAGGTCCTCGAGGCCTTCCTGCCCGCCATGGGCAGCGAAGACCCCAACGTGCGGAAGGACCCGGAGCAGACCTTCCAGGCCATCTGCTGGCGGGCCGGCCGGCCGGGGGCGGAGAAGGAGCGGGCCGCCGTGTGCCGCGTCATCGCGCGCAAGCTGGGCACCGACCTGCCGCTCCACGCCCAGCTATGGCTCATCAAGCAGCTCGAGCACATCGGCGCCGCCGAGGCGGTCGACGCCCTGGCCGCCAAGCTCGCCAGCCCCCAGCACCGCGTGCGCGAGCGGGCCCGCCGAGCCCTCCAGAATAACCCCTCCCCCCAGGCCGGCGCCGCCCTGCGAAAGGCCCTCGCCGCCGCCGATTCCGCGGCCTGGCGCGTGGCCCTCATCAACGCCCTCGCCTGCCGGGCCGAGGAGGCGAGCACCAAGCCGCTCATCGAGCAGGCCCGCTCCGACGACGAGTCGGTGCGCGGCGCCGCCGTCCAGGCCCTCGCCCGCATCGGCCAGAAGGAGGCCATCTACGCCATCGCAGGGGCCATGGCCACCGGCTCCGAGCAGGCCCGAGCCGTCGCCACCGACGCCTATCTGCTCCTCGCCGACAAGCTGTGCCAGGCCGGCGACCGCGAGACCGCCCGGGCCATCTACCGCAGGCTGCTGCGGGCCAGCGGCCACGTGAAGTGCGCCGCCATCATCGGGCTCGGCCGGGCCGCCGGGCTGGAGGAGCTGGGCACCATCTTCGACGCCCTGGCCGACCCCCAGCCCACCATCCGCGGCGCCGGCCAGGCGGCCCTCGAGCTCCTGCCCTCGGGAGAGGTCACCGAGGCCATCATCGAGAAGGTGGGGACCGCGAACCCGCAGATGAAGGTGGTGCTGCTCCGCGCCCTGGCCAACCGCGGGGGAAAGGACGTCCTCCCCGCGTTCCTCGGCGCGGCCAAGGACCCCAACGCCGAGGTGCGCATCGCGGCCTACGAGGGGATGGGCCAGCTGCGCGCCCCGGCCGCCGTCCCCGCGCTCATCGCCGCCATCCGGACCGCCGAGGGCGATGAGCTGGGCGCCGCCAAGGCCGCACTCAACCGCATTCCCGGCGAAGGCGTCGCCCAGGCCCTGGTGAAGGCCATGGAGGGGGCCGAGGCCGAGGCACGCGTGGAGCTCATCCGCTGCCTCGCCGCGCGGCGCACTGGCGACATCGCGCCCGCGCTCCTCGACGCGGCCCGCGACCCCGCCGAGGCGGTGCGGGCCGAGGCCCTCAAAGCCCTGCGCGACCGCGCCGAGCCCAAGCACGTGCTCGCACTGGTCGGTATCGTGGTCGAGGCCAAGGGCCGTCGCGAGCGCGAGGAGGCGGTGAGCACCCTGGTGGCCGCGTGCCGCGGCGAGGAGGGCGCGGAGCCGACGGTCCAGCCGCTCGTCGCCGCCCTCGACCGCGCCGAGCCGCCGGCGCGCCGGGCCCTGCTCGAGGCCCTCGCCCGCCTGGGCGGCGAGAAGGCCCTGGGCGCCGTGCGCGGCGCCCTGAAAGACCCCGACGAGGAGGTCCGCGCCGAGGCCATCCGCCAGCTCCCCAAGTGGCCCCGGCCCGAGGTGGCCAGCGACCTCCTCGAGATCGCCCGAGGCCAGGGCGAGCTGCGCAACCGCGTGCTGGCCCTCCGGGGCTACGTGGACATGCTGGGCCGTCTCGGCGGCCTGCCGCCCGAGAGGCTGCTGGCCATGTGCCAGGCCGCCATGGAAGCCGCGCCACGCCCCGAGGACCGCAAGATGGTGCTCGCCGGCGTCGCCAACGTGGGCAACCTGGGAGCCCTCCGCATGGCCCAGGACCACCTGGGCGACGCGGCGCTGCGCGGCGAGGCCGAGGCCGCCGTGGTGAGCATCGCTCGCGCCATCAGCGGCACCCACAAGCAGGAGGCCAAGGCGGCCCTCGAGCAGGTCGCCGATACCACCGCCAACGACCGCCTGCGCAAGGCCGCCGCCGATGCCATCAGCATGGTCGAGCGATTCGAGGACTACATCACCGCCTGGCTCCTCGCGGGACCCTACACCCAGCGCGACAAGGGAGCCGAGCAGCTCTTCGACATCGCGTTCCCCCCGGAGAAGGAAGGCGCCCAGGACGTCCAGTGGCGGCCCATGCCCGTGGGCACCAGCCGCGACCGGCCCTGGCTGCTGGAGTTCGACAAGGTGCCCGGCGTGCGGGGCAGCAACCGCGCCGCCTACCTCCGTACCCGCGTCTGGTCGCCCACGACCCAGAAGGTGCGGATGGAGCTGGGCAGCGACGACGGCGTCAAGGTGTGGCTGCGCGGCGAGCTGGTCTACGCCCACAACGTCACCCGCCCCTGCTCCCCGGGCAGCGACAAGAAGGCCGTGAGCCTCCAGGAGGGCTGGAACGACCTGATGATGAAGATCACCCAGGGCGGCGGCGAATGGGCCGCCTGCCTGCGCTTCCGAGCTACCGATGGAACCGGCCTCGAGGGCATCCAGGCCGACCCCGCCGGCGGAAAGTAGCCCAGCCCTGCCGGCGAACCGAACGAACCAGGATAGACCGCGGGGTAGGCACCCCGGCTGCACCCCACGCGCGGGAAAGGAGAAAGCGATGGCCCGCTGGCTCATGCTGCTGAGCGGAGGCCTGATGGTCCTGGGCGCCCTCCCGGCCCAGGCCGCCGAGGGCGAGAAGAAGGTGCTCTTCGACGGCACCGACCTCGCCCACTGGAAGTGCAAGCCCAACGGATGGCACATCGACGACGAAGGCAACCTCGCCTGGAAAAAGGGCTGCGGCTACATCTGGACCAAGGACAGCTTCGCCGACTTCATCCTCCGACTCGAATTCAAGGTCAGCAAGGGCTGCAACAGCGGCATCTTCATCCGCGCCAACCCCCGAAGCCCCGTCCAGCACGGACTCGAGGTCCAGGTGCTCGACTCCCACGGCAGGAAGCCCAACCGAACCTGTTGCGGAGCCATCTACCACGCCTGCGCTCCCACCAGGCAGGCCGTCAAGCCCGCCGGCGAGTGGAACGCCATCGTCATCGCCTGCAAGGACAACGAGATCGACGTGACCCTCAACGGCGAGCACATTGTCGACATGGACCTCGACCGGTGGGACGAGGCGGGGAAGAACCCCGACGGGTCGAAGAACAAGTACAAGAGGCCCCTCAAGGACTTCCCTCGCGAGGGGCACATCGGGTTCCAGGACCACGGCAAGCCCGTGTGGTTCCGAAACGTGACCATCGAAGTGCTCGAGGACGAGAAGTAGCCGCCCCGGCCCGGGCCGCGGGGCACCATCCGCCGCCGCAGGGAGCAACGCCATGGGCGAGAGCCCCGTGAGCCGCCGCCGCTTCCTCCGCAGCGCCCTGGGCTCGGCCGGCCTGCTCGCGGTGGTGCCCCGCCACGTGCTCGGCGGCCCGGGCCAGAAGGCCCCCAGCGACGTGGTGACCCGCGGGGTCGTCGGCACCGGCGGGCGGGGCCAGGCGTTCCTCCACGGCAAGGTACTCGCGGTGTGCGACGTGGACCAGCGGCGGCTGGCCGCGGCGCAGAAGAAGATCGGCACCGGCTGCTCGGCCTACGCCGACTTCCGCGAGCTGCTCGAGCTGCCCGACATCGACCACGTGTGCATCGCCACCCCGCCCCACTGGCACGCCCTCATCTGCATCCACGCCGCCCAGGCGGGCAAGGACATCCTGTGCGAGAAGCCGATGACGAAGTTCATCCGCGAGGGCCGGGCCGTGGCCCAGGCCTGCCGCCGATACGGACGCGTCTTCCAGATCGGCACCTACGGACGCTTCGGCATGGGCAAGATGCGCAAGCTCGTCGAAAGCGGGCGCCTGGGCAAGCCCCTGACCGTGCGGGCCGGCCGCGCCCAGGGCTACAACTGGAACGTCCGCTGGTTCACAGGCCGCACACACCTCCCGCCCCGGCCCGTGCCGCCCCACCTGGACTACGACCTGTGGCTCGGCCCCGCCCCCTACAAGCCCTACAACCCCCATCGCGTCCACTTCATGTTCCGATGCTACTGGGACTACGACGGCGGGGGCCTGGCCGACCAGGGGCAGCACCACCTGGACCCCATCCAGTACATGCTGGGCAAGGACGCCACCGGCCCCGTCGAGGTGGAGGCCGTGGCGCGCCAGCCGGCCCATCCCGACGCCTGCGGCCCCTGGAGCAAGCTGGTCATCCGCTACCCCGACGAGATCACCATCGTCGTGGCGAGCGGCGAGTGGGGCCCGCCGCCCGACCCCGAGCCCTTCCTCGAGGGCCCCGGCGGCAAGGTGTGGCGCAGCGGGCGCACCGAGCCCCCGGGCCTCCTCGACGGCCTCGGAGCCCTGCCCGACACCAAGCCGCTGATCAACTTCCAGCAGGCCATGCGCACCCGCCGACCCTCGGGCGGCGGAGCCGAAAGCTCCCACCGCTCCGCCATGCTCTTCCACCTGGGCAATATCGCCATCCGCACAGGCCGAACCATCCGCTGGGACCCCGTCCGGGAGCAGGCGGTCGGCGACCAGGAGGCCAACCGCCTGGTCGACGTGCCCATGCGAGCTCCCTGGCACCTGTAAGCTCATAGGAGGGGACCGCCGTGAAGACCGCACGAGCCCGACTCCTGCCGCTCGCCGCCGCACTCGTCCTCGCCGCCGCGCCCGCCGTCGCCGGCCAGCCCGCCGTCGCCGACCTCATCGAGCCCCTGCCCACCAAGAGCCCCGAGGAGGGCAGGAGCATCTGCCAGAAGCTCGTCGACGGCGCGCCGGGCACCTATCGCCAGCTCCTCGCCATGCTCCTGCCCGACGACAAGGGCGACGACAGCAAGGTCGAGTACGCCCTCCACGCCGTCGCCACCTACGTGGCCGCCCCCGAGCGCAGCGAGGAACGGGAGGTGCTGGTGGACGTCTTGATCGACGGGCTCAAGGGCGACCTGGACCCCGGCGTCAAGGGCTTCCTGGTCCGCCAGCTCCAGCTCGTCGGCGGCGAGGAGGCGGTCGAGCCCCTCGGCGGCCTGCTCCTCGCCGACCCGCCGATGCACGAGTACGCGGCCCAGGCCCTCCTGGCCATCGGGGGAGAGAAGGCCCGGGCCGCCTTCCGCGCCGCACTGCCCAGGGCCAGGGGGCCGAACCGCCTGACCCTCGTCCGCGCCCTCGGCGCCCTGGGCGACGCCGAGGCCGCCTCCGCGGTGCGCCGCGACGTCTCGGCCGCGGACCGCGAGCTGCGCCTCGCCGCCCTCTACGCCCTCGGGCGGTCCGGCCAGCCCGACCAGGCCGACACCCTGACCAAGGCGGCCACCCCCGAGCCGCTCTACGAGCGCAGCCAGGCCACCGAGGCGCTCCTGACCCTCGCCGAGCAGCTCGCCAAGGCCGAGAAGGAGGACCACGCGGCCAGGATCTACCGCCACCTGTGGGACACCCGCACCGAGCTGCGCGACCGCCAGGTGCGCTGCGCCGCTCTCCTCGGCCTCGTCGATACCCTCGGCGAGGGCGCCACCGACGTGGTGCTCGAGGCCCTGAGGAGCAAGGACTACCAGGTGCGGGCCGTGGCCACGCGGGCCGTGGCCGTCGTCCCCGGCGCCCAGGCCACCCGACGGCTCACCGCCGACCTGGCGACCGCCCCGCCCGGGGCACAGATCGACACCCTCCGCCTCCTGGCCCGCCGGGGCGACCCCGCCGCCCTGCCCGCCGCGCTCGAGGCCCTGGAGCACGAGGACGAGAAGGTCCGCATCGCCGCCGTCCGCGCGGCCGCGGCCCTGGGCGGCGAGAAGGCCCTCCAGCCTATCCTCGGAGCCCTGGCCAGCGAGGAGCGCCGCGTGCGCGAGGCGGCCAGCGAGGCCCTCGTCCACATCCCCGGCGAGGCGGCCACGCGGCAGCTCGTGGCCGCCCTGGGCTCCGCGCCCACCCAGGCCCGCCGCGAGCTGCCCGAGGTGCTCGCCGGCCGCCGGGCCGTCGACCACCTCGACGCCCTCTTCGACGCGGCCAAGGGCGACGAGGACGACAGCGTCCGCGCCGAGGCCCTCGAGGCCATCGGCGAGCTAGCCTCCGTGGACGCCCTGCCGCGCGTGCTCGAGCGCCTGCTGGCCGCCCGCAGCGGCCGCGTGCGCGACGCCGCCGAGCGCGCCGCCGACCCGATCTGCGAACGCACGGGCGACAAGCGCCGCTGCGCCCAGGCCCTCCTCGACGTCCTGCCCCAGGCCGAGCTGGAGGCCCGCTGCGCCCTCCTGCGCCTCCTGGGCGGGACCGGCCAGCCCAAGGCCCTCGAGGTGCTCCGCAGCAGCCTGGCCGGCCAGGAGCCCAAGGCCCGGGAAGCGGCGCTGCGCGGCATGGCCGAGAAGTGGCCGGACGACGCCGTGGTCCCCGACCTCCTGGCGGTGGCCGAAAAGGCCCGGGAGACCGACCGACACGTCCGCGCCCTCCGCGGCGTCCTCCGCCTCGCCGAAGAGGGCAAGCGGCCCGCCGCCGACACCGTGGCCCTCTACCGCAAGGCCATGGAGCTGGCCCGCCGCGCCGACGAGAAGAAAGCCATCCTCGACGAGCTGCGGGGCGTGGAGCACATCGAATCCCTCCGACTCGCCGCCGCCTGCCTGGACGACGAGGCCCTCGCGGAGAAGGCCGAATCCGCCGTCATTCGTCTCGCCGACCGACTCAAGGGCACCGACGAGGACGCCGCGCGCGACGACATCCGCAAGGCGCTCCAGAAGGTCATGGAGGAGTCCGAGGACAAACGCCACCGCGGCGACGCCAAGAAGGTCTTCGAGCGCTACTACGAGAAGAAGAAGGAAGAGAAGAAGTAACGCCCCGGCCGGCACGGCCCCTCCCGCCCTGGGAGGGGCCCGGGCGAAGGCCTCCCCCTGGAAACACACCCCTCTACCCCTAAG
>JBKHIY010000005.1:0-87434 GCA_046538415.1 Candidatus Brocadiia bacterium
CCGCCGCCCTCACCACCCTCCCCAGGGGGATCACGATGTACCTGCGCAGTTCGTTCGCGGCGCGCCGCTCACCGCGTCCAAGCGGTCTGGAAGCGCGCCTCGTGCAGGGGCAGACCCTCCCTCCCGCCATCCGGGAGCCCGGAGCCGCACCCGCCGCCATTGACACCCCGCCCGTTCGGCGCTAGGCTCACGTCCACCACAAGATACCGGGAGACCCGCGATGGAAGACAACGGCCGCGTCTTTGCCGTCGGCGCCCATCCGGACGACGTGGAGTTCGGCTGCGCCGGCACTCTCGCCCTGCTTCGCCAAAGGGGCTACCAGGTCGCCATCGCGACAGTGGCCAACGGCGACTGCGGCTCCACCGAGCGCTCGGCCATCGAGATCGCCCGCATCCGCAAGGGCGAGGCCGCCGAGAGCGCCGCCCTCCTCGACGGCAGCTACGTCTGCCTCGACCAGGGCGACCTCGCCATCTGCTTCGACATGGAGACTCGCCGCAAGGCCACCAACGCCATCCGCGAGATCGACCCCTTCCTCGTCCTCACCCACCCCCACGCGGACTACATGGCGGACCACGAGCTCACCTCGCGGCTGGCCCGCGACGCCTGCTTCGGAGCCCCCATCCCCAACTACGGCGCCTACGGCAACCTCCCCCACACCGCCGCTATCCCTTACCTCTACTACTGGGATGCCATGGAGGGCATCGACCATCTCGGTCGCCCCACGCCCGTCCACTTCTACGTCGACATCACGACGACCATGGACACTAAGAAGCAAATGCTCGCCTGCCACCGCAGCCAGCGGGAGTGGCTCATGCGCCAGCATGGCCTGGACGAATACACCAACTCGATGGTGGAATGGGCGGCGCGGCGCGGCCAGGAGTGCGGCGTCCAATACGCCGAGGCGTTCTGCCAGCATCGCGGCCACGCCTATCCCAGGGACAACGTCCTTGCGAAGATCCTGGGGGAGCAGTTGGTCAAGCCAGCGTCCTGAGCTGCGCACGACAGCGCCGCTCGCCCCCTCCAGCCCGTCACTCGGCGCCGACCGCCCACGCTGCCTCGAACTCGTACCACCGCCCCGCCTCCATTCCCGAGCCTTTCCCGTCCAACAGCGTGATGAAGACGTTGCGGCCGTGGACGAAGACGTTGAGGCCCGCCTCGCGGGGCGTGTTCAGGCCGCACAGACGCCACTGCGGTTCGCCGCCAGCCAGGAACTCGATGGCGCCGGGCGGCGAGCCGCCCCCCGTCTCGCCCCGGCGCGAGCCACCTTGGCCGACCGGGCCTTCGGCGACGACCTCCCCGCCGCGCAGGAGGCGGAAGCGGTCCGACGCGGGCAGCCGCAGGAACCAGGCGAGGAAGGCGGTCTTCTCCTCGAAGGTCTTCTCCGTGCGGAAGGCCCACCGCTGCGTGAAGCGCGGGGCGTCGGTGAAGACGTACTCGTTGCGATACCACAGCGGCGGCCGCTGGAGCGCGAAGCGGCTGAAGCCGCGTAGCTGCCCCTCGAACCGCAGATGCAGGCCGTCCTCGGCCCTCCAGAGGCCGATGCCGGACTCGACGTCGTTCTGCGCCTCCACCCGCCGTGCCCTTGGATGCGCGAAGTACGCCTGGTCACCATACAGATCGTGGTCCACCACGCACTGCTTACCGCCGACGATCAGCTCACGCACCACCCCGCCCTGGCGGCGGAGGACGCAGGCGAAATACCCGTTGCTCACGATGTAGTCGGGACCTACGACACGGAACTCCACGCCTTCCACCGGCGTTACGGCGAGGCCGGGGGCCGGAGTTGGCTGTTTCGTCCGGCCCTTTTTCGCCTCCCAGCCGGGATAGCCGCAGAGGGTGAGCCTGTTGGCGGGCCCCTCCGCCTCGATGAGCTTGAGGCCCGGGTGCGCCCGATCGCTGAATGTCACATACACGCTTCCGCCATTGGCGGCGACCCTATGTCGCTCGCAGTGCAGCGGGAGGGTCTGGTTCTCCCAGAGGACGGGCGTACCCTGTTCGCGCCAGTAGATGGAAGAGCGTGGTGCCTCGGTCGCTCCGTCGTAGCGCCCCCGGTACCAGTCCCAGAGTCGCCCCTCCACCGTGTCTACCAGCCAGTCCGTCGCCCCGGGGAAGGATACCCGCGTCCCTGCCACCCGTGGTTGCAGACGAGGCAGGCCAAGGCTCCCGCGGGGAACGGTACGGCGCTTGAACGGCATGCTGTAGCTGCCCCCGCGCCACGAGACCAGCGTGTACTCCACAGGAGCGAGGGGCACCACGAGACTGCCCGGCCCCCTGTCCATCGTGACCGTCGCCACCGCACGGCCAAGGTTGATGAGGACCACGCTCTCCCTATCGCCCAGCTTGCGCAGACACGTGAAGACATCCGGCTGGTCGCACTGCACGACTCGGTAGAAGGCTTCCCCGGAAGAGAGCTCGGGGCGGCTGCGGCGTAGCTCGTTGATCTCGCGGAGGGCGAAGCCATGGCCGATGTCCTGGTCGAGGTAGATGAGGGGGACGCCCTGGATGAAGGCGGTGAGGGCATACATGGCCCGCATGCCTTCGACGCCGTACCAGCCCTCGGCGCGCAGGCTGTCGTGGCTCTCGATGTGGCGCAGAAACAGCGTGCCGCGGGGGTAGACGTACTTCTGTTCCTCGAGGTAGTCCTGGAGCAGGGGCACGAAGTCAGCGGCGGCCATCTTCCGCCAGGCGTGGAGGACGGTGTAGCAGAGGCCGAAGTCGTATTGCACGTCGCTGACGGCGGCGTGGCGGGCGCTCTCGACCTCGGCGAGCACCGCGCCCTCGTGCGGCTTGAGCTTCTTGACCTCGTCGCGGATGCGCCGGACCATCCCCAGGCCGCCGTGGAGCCGGGCGTGGCTGGCGCGGGCGTAGGGGATGTCGGGGTCCCAGTTCGCCTCCTTGCTGCCGTAGCAGGCATCTATGCGGTAGCCGTCCACGCCATACTCGCGAACGTAGTGGGCGGCGACCTTCCCGATGAAGTCCTGCCAGTCGGGGCGGGCGAAGTCGTTCAGCCAGTAGCTCAGGTGCGAGCCGTCCTCGCGGCGGAGCATGAACTCGGGATGCGCCTGGTTGTGCACGGCCTGCGGAGCCCCGCCGTGGGGCACGATGTCCTGGATGACCTTGAGGCCCAGCTCGTGGGCCTTGGCGACCAGCGCTCTGTACTCCTGCGCCGTGCCCAGGCCGGCCATGAAGCGGTAGTAGTCGAGCGGCCAGTAGGGGCTGCGATGCTCGATGGGCTGGATCCAGACCGCCGTGCAGCCGAGCTTGCGGATCGTCGGCAGCAGTTTCTCGGTCGCGGCCTGGAAGCCGCCGAGGTCGGTCCAACGGCTGCCGATGGTACCGCCGGGGTGGAACTCGTAGAGGATGGCCTCCTCGATCCAGCGGGGCCGGTCGGAGGGCACCTTGATGCCCACGCTGTCCATCCACTCCCATAGATGAGGCAGCGCCTGCCAGTAGGGCCTGGGCACCACCTCCATGGTAACGAAGCCGATCTGCTGCGGCTCGCCGGGCCGCAGGTAGCCGGCGGCCCCGACGCCCTGGCTCACCTGGAAGCTCCGCTCCCGTTCCGTGACCCGGACCGACGGCGAGTCAGTGGTACAACTCGCCCACATCAGGCACCGCTCGGACCCGAGCTGCGCGAAGGCCGGCGCGATGGAGCCGCGGCCGCTCCGATGCCGGCCGGCCTGCATCTCCGCGAAGGGGTGCGAGCCCGGTGGCCACTTGCCCGGGAAGCGGTAGAACCCGCCGGCCGCGCCCCGCAGTCCGTGGGTGTGGAAGGCGAAGCCGCGGAGCTTCACCGCCTCCTCGCCCCGGTTCGTGAGCACCGCCGAGCGGTCGAGGCGGGACCGGTCGGCGTGAAGCCGGTAGCGGTCGATTACCTCGAAGGGGCCGACCCGCACCGTCAGCTCGAGGGTGTCGGGCCGCGGCTTCGCCCGCTTCACGAGCTTCCGGGGATAGCCGAGCTGCTCCGCCCAGCGCACCTCGCTCGGCGACGGGCCGATGCCGAAGCTGAAGGGCCACGGCCCCGCCGACTCGGCGAGGGTCTCCCCCGCGATGGTCAGCCGCATCAAAGAGCCCGTCGACTCGTCAAATGCGAGCTCCAGAGGCCCCTCGCGGAAGGTGAACGTAGCGGAAGTGGATGCGGAGCAAAGGCATAGGACGAACAGGACGGACAGGACGACGTCTTCTCGCATCGGGTGGCCCCTCGATGCAGGGAGAGTTCCTTACCACGCCTGTCGCTCAGCGCCCGTGGCGCCGCTGTTCGAGGTACCGGGCGCGGGCCTCGGCGAAAAAGGCCCGGTAAGGCTCGCTGCGGTAGTCGCGGTAGGTCCACGGCGTGGGCTGCCAGGCGCCGTGGTGCCAGGTGAGAGTCACCTCAGCGTAGATGCCTTGGCCGATGTAGATCCTGTGGCTGTAGTTTTTCGTGGTGGCGAGGACGAGTTTCGCGTCGTCGAGGTAGCCGGGGTCGAGGTTCACGGGCCGGGGCACGTCGGCCTCCAGCTCCTCGGCGAGTTCGGCCTCCAGGGCGTTGGTGCGCAGCTTGATGGTCGCCAGCTCGCCGGGGTCGACGAGGGGCTGGCAGGCGACGAACTGGCGTAGAAGCCCCGGCCCCATCTGGGGCTCGTAGTAGTCGGTGTGGTCGAAGGGGATCAGAGACGACCGCAGGTCGACCGCGCCAAAGCACGGGGCAAGCCTTTCCCCGGCGGCCCCCAGCCAGGCCTCGCGGCCCGCGAGCAGCCCCACGAAGAGCTTGACCGGCCGCGGCTCTCGGATATCGCCCATGGGAATCTGCTGCCGTGGGGCACGAGGTCTAGCCGGCCTCTCGGGCCTGACGGAGGAGCTCGAGAATCCGCTCGCGATGGGCCTCGCCGCCGAGGTCGGGCTGGAGGACCTCGAGCCTCTCGATCTCGCGGCGCACCGAGTCGCGTCGTCCGAGCTCGAGCGCCGCCTCCAGCTCGCGCCGCTTCACCCGCCACCAGGCGTCGCTGTACTTATCGAGGCGCGGGAGCGTCGCTTGGTAGATGGCCAGCTCCTGGTCGTAGTGTCCCTGCTGGCGGAGCATTCGAGCTCGCCGGAGGCTCAGTTCGAGGGAGGGGCCGACGAGGTCCTCGAGGCGGCCCAGCCATTCGGCGGCCCGAGCCTGCTCGCCCAAGGCGCTATAGGCCTCGACGATCCGCTGGAACAGAGCGGCTGCGCGCTTGCCCTCCTCGGTGCGCGGGTCGAGGCCTTTGTCCACGAGCGGTCGAGCCCTGTCGAGGTAGAGGCGGAGAGCCTTGCGCCACTCCCCGCGGTCGGCCAGGCGGCGGGCCAGCCAGCGCTCGAGATCGGGCTTCGCCCCTGGCTCGCGGGCCAGGAGAGCGAGGAAGCGCTCCAGGGCTTCGCCCTCCGCCTGGCGGGCCTCTTCGGGCTTGCCCGCCTCCTCGAGCTTTCGGGCCAGTCCGAGGTAGCATTCGGCGAGCAACTTCTCCCGCTCGGCCTCGTCGAAAGCCCCGGGGAAGCGCTGGTCGAAGTCCTGGAGCGCCTCGATGGCCTCCCGGTAGTTGCGCTGCACGCGGTGAAGGTCGAGGAGCATGGTGGCCGCCTGGGCGCGCCGTCGGGCGGTGGCGCGCTCGAGGGCCTGGCCTTCCTGAGGCTTGGACATTTGGAGGAAACTCTGGAGCTGGCTTCTGGCTTCCCGTGCGGCCCCCTGGGCGTCGGTCTTCTCGGCTCGGGCGAGTGCCACGAAGCGGTTGAAGGCCGCGGCGGCGCGGCCGAAGGTGGCGAGCTGCTTGTCCACCACCTCGCGGTAGATGGGGGCGTAGCGGTAGTAGACCTCGAGCGTGAGGATAGCCAGTGCGGTGGCATAGACGCGCCCGCCCTCGCGAGCCCACAGGGTGTACGGCGGCCAGCTTCCGCGGTTGCGGCGCTGTCGGCGGGCCCGGAGGCTGGTGGGCTCGTCCTCTTCGCTCTCGCCCTCTCGGGGGCCGCCCTTTTCCTGGATCTGGACGAGCAGGGAGCGCATCTTGGGATGCCACTTGTCCCACGCGTCGCCCCGGCGCTGGTGGAGGGCCAGGCTCGCGTAGTACCAGTAGTAGTAGTTGTTGGCGCCGGGGTCTTCGCCGGGGAGGGTCTGGAGGATGGCGAAGTCGTGGGTATCCACCCACTTGGGGGGATAGTGGTTGATGACTTTGCCTGCTCTCTGGATGTAGGGATGGTCGCCTTGGATGCCCAGGTACTGGTTGCACAGCAGTCCCACGGCGGCGAGGGCCATGGTGAAGCCCCTGCCGCCGGGCATGTAGAGCGTCAGGCCGGTGTCCTCCTTCGTCACCGCCTGGAAGAACTTGCGTGCCCTGTCCATGGCCGCCTCGGGCACCTCCAGGCCGGCGATGCGGGCGGAGTGCAGGGCCATGACCATCCATCCGCTCACGGAGGAGTCGGCCTCCATGGTGTCCGCGTAGTAGCGCCACCCACCGGTGGAGTTCTGGTGTTCGACGATGAAGTCGATAGCCCGTTGTGCGGATTCCTTGAGAGTAGGGTCTTCGGTCATGGCATAGGCTTCGGCCAGGGCCAGGGCGCAGATGGCGTGGCAGTACATGTAGCGGCCGATGCGCCGTCCGCCCTTGGAGAAGGCGATGCAGCCCTCGGTGTCCTGCATCCGCTTGATGTAGCCGAGGGCCCGCTCGACGACCTGGCGATGGACGCTGGCGTTGCGATGGGTGTAGCCTGCGCCGAGGAAGCTGAGGGTGGCCAGGCCGGTTACGCCGGGGGCGGCCCATTGGGACACCGGGCGGTCGGTCTGCCATCCGCCGGTCTTGAGCTGGTTTTCGGCGAGCCACAGGAGCCCCTCCTCGACAGCGTTCTCGGAGGCGGTGGTAGGCCCTCCCCGGCGGTCCACCAGGTCGCCTCGGCTGCCTCGCAGCCCGAAGGCTCCCTTGCCCGGCACGGCCATCACGGCGGTCCGCTGCTGCTTCTCGTACTCCTCGATGGCCTTGGGGTCGACCACCGGCTCGGGCTCCGGCTTGGCGATCGTCGGCTGGCTGAACGTCGGCTGCGGCTCGATGTCGGGCGCCGTGACGTCCATGGGCGGGGGCGGGGGCGGCACCTCCACCAGCTCCACCTGAACGGGGCCGATGTACTCCTCCTGCGAGGCCACGCGGGCGGGCCAGATGGCGAGCACGACGATGAGCACGGCGTGCACCGCCGCCGAGATGCCCCACCACGGGAGCCGCCAGGCCGTGCTCCGCGCCGTGTGCCCCAGCGTCGCGACCGGAGGCGCGGCAGGGCGTGCCGCACGCCGCACTGTTGCCGTGGCCCGGCGGGGCCGCGCCGCCGCGAGGGGCTGGCCACGCCGGCGGGCGAAGAACTCGTCGGCGGACCGCACCCGGGGTCGGCGGCCCCGAGCGCGCAGACGGCGGTCGTAGGCGCGCCGCGCCTGGGGGTCGCTGAGCACGCGATAGGCGGCCACCAGCTGCTCGAAGATCCTGGGCGCCGCGGGGTCGCCGGGATTCATCCGGGGGTGGTACTTCTTGCCCAGGCGCTGGAAGGCGCGGGTGACCTCTTCGACGGAAGCGTCGCGACCGACCCCGAGGAGCTGGTAGTAGTCCGTGTCCCGCATGGTGGGCATGGTGGAAGTCATGTCGTCACACTACCGTGCAGCCGCAAGCGGTCAGGGTGCCAGGGAGCGGGCCAGCTCGGCGGCCCCCTGCCGAGCAGCCTCCAGGCTGTCCGCTCCCACTACAACGCCCACGCGGGGGCCTCTGCGGAGCACGGCCCTGAAGGAGCCGTCGGCCAGGCGCAGCCAGGTCGTCTCGTCCTCCTCGGCGGCTCGAGCGGCATCGGCGTGGAAAGCGAGAACGCGCTCCCAGGCGGCCTGGGCCTGGGCCTCGGAGTCGTAGCCGATGGCCACCAGGTCGTAGAGCATCGTGCCGTCCTGGGCGTATCGGGCGTAAGCTGCGGGGCGCTTGGCTCCCACGTCGAGTGCCTTGGCGCCGTCGAGACCGGGGGGCAGCTCGTCGGGACGCGCCAGGTCGTCCCGGAAGTAGCGCACGCTGAGGGGCTGGCGCCCCTTCTGCGGCAGTGCCTGGACGAGCGGCGGCAGCTCGGCCCGGGTCTCGGGTATTCTGGCCAGGACGTCGCGGGCCAGGGCGCGGGCATCGTCGGGGGTGGCGGCGATCCCCCCGAGACTGGCCAGGTGCACGTAGTAAGGCCCGGCCCAGACGAACAGATCGCACCAGTTCTCCCCGGCGCCGAGGCCCGCGGCGTCGCCCAGGGGCTGAGGCTCGGTGGCACCGACGCTGCAATCGCGGCTATAGGCGCCGAAGGCCTCGGGAGGCGAAGCGAACTGCCAGACGTCCAGGCGCAGGAGCTTCTGGCCCTTCGTGTAATCGGCCATGGCCACCCGCTCGAAGGCGTAGGTGAGGTAGGGCTCGCCAGCGCCGTCGATGTACTCGAAGAGGCCTTTCGGCCCTTCGTAGACCTTGGGCGGCTCCTGGCGTGCGAAGCCGCTCACCTGGGCGGGGAAAAATGCTGCGATGCCTTCGAGCTTCTCCGGCTCCTGCTCGCCGTCTTCCTCCGGCGGCTGGGGCTCTTCGCTGGGCGGCTCGGCTTCCTCCTCCGAGGCCAAAGTGGCCTTCGCTGCCGGCCCTTCCACGCGGATAGCCGCCTGGCCGGGCACGGGGCAGACGTTCTCGCAGAAGCCGCAGCCCACGCAGAGGTCTTCGACGACGTAGGGACGGTCGATCGTCACTTCGGCGCCGCCGGCTCGGACCTGGAAGCGGTTGTAGCGTATGGCCTTGCCGGGCACGGGGCAGGCTTCCTCGCAGGTCCCGCAGTTGCAGTCCTCCCAGCCTTGGACGGCGGCCTGGAGTGCCTCGCCCTTCAGGCCCGTGGGGAAGCGGGCGTGGCCTCGCCAGGGGATGCAGCGGCTCCGGTCCAGCTTCGCCTTGCCCAGGGCGCGGGTGTGTTTCTCCTCGATGGTGAGCTTCTCGATGGCCTGGGAGGGGCAGGCCTGGCCGCACAGGACGCACTCGTACACGCAGTAGCCCATCCTGGGCACCAGGCGAGGCGTCCACAGCCCCTCGATCCCGGTCTCGAAGCCGCAGGGCTGGAGGGCGCGGGTGGGGCACACCCTCATGCACTCGCCGCAGCGGACGCAGCGGGCCAAGAATTGGTCCTCGGGCAGGGCGCCGGGCGGGCGGAGCGCGGGCAGGCGCTCCTTGAACCGCCGCCGGGGCACGTTGGCGCCCAGGAAGGGCAGCGTCGCCGCCGTGGCGCCCAGGGTGGCCAGGAAGCCGCGCTTGGTGAGATCCACCGTCACCCCTTGCTCGGCAGGCTGTCGCCGGAAGAAGCGCACGGCGTCCACGGGGCACACCTCCTGGCAGCGCAGGCACAGGATGCACTCGCCTTCCAGGGTGCCCTTGCCCTCGTCGGTGATGCAACCCATGGGACAGACGCGCTCGCACTTGCGGCAGGAAATGCAGGCCTCGCTCACCGACCGCTTGAGAAGGTGCTTCTGCGAGCACAGGCCCAGCAGGGCGCCCAGGGGGCACAGGTTCCGGCACCAGTAGCGACGGTGCCAGACGCCCAGGCCCACCAGCGCCAGGAGGATGAGGAAGAAGAGGCCGTGGTACTGGTAGATGGGCGTCCCTGTGTCGGCGAGCACCAGCCGCGAGCCCCGTCCCCACCACTCCCCCAACCGTCCCGCGGGCAGGTCCTGGAGCAGCGTCCCGAGACGGCCGCTGAGCCACCCCACGTAGGGCACCAAGGCCACCGTGTAGCTGCGCACGGCGATGCTCAGGGGATCGAACCAGCCGGCCACGGCGACCCCCAGCGGGGCTCCGATCAGCAGCACTGCCATGAGGTAGTACTTGAGCCGGCGACGGTCGTAGAGCGCCCGCTGGCGCCTCTGCCGCACGCGGGCCAGCCGGTTGTCGGTGAAGTCCAGGGTGCTGCCCAGGGGACACACCCAACCGCAGAAGAAACGACCGAACAGGGCGGCCAGCACCAGCAACCCCAGCGCAGGGATGTAGCGGACGATGAACGCGTGGTCGCCGAGCATGGCCGCCGCGGCCCCCAGGGGGCTCAGGCGCACGTAGGAGATGGGCACGTAGTCGGGCCCCGCCAGCCTCTCCACCAGCCACGCCGCGTGGAGCAAGAGGGCGATGAAGAGCAGGAAGGTAACCACCTGGGCGATTCGGCGGAAGGTTGGCAAGGCGGTGCTCCGAGCAGGCCGGGGCGGGCGCGGCGCCCTTGCCCGGGATCACACCTCGTGGACCTGGAAACGCAGCGACCCCAGGCCCGCCTCGGCCGCGTAGCGCACGAAGGGCACCTCGGTGGGGTCGCGCTCGAAGAGCGTGGCACCGTAGGCATCGAGTGCCACGGGGTCGGTGCTCACGGCGATCCGCTGAGCGCGGCGGGCCGAGGTATGGAGGTCGGCGCGGCGGGAGCTGTTGGGGCCGTTGCGGAACATCACCCGGGTGGCGTCCAGCATCGTGAGGTCCACGCGCACCACCCGGTTGAGGTCCGCGATCTTCTGGTGGATTTGCTGGTGGAGCTGGCCCCGCTCGCCGCCCACCATGCCGAAGACGTTCTTCATCCCCAGGGTGAGGCCCGAGGTGCTGTGGGTCTTGGCCGCGGGAATGTTGATGAGCACGTCCACCTGGTCGGCGAAGAGGACTTTGTCGTAGAAGGTCCAACGGTCGAGGACGTAGGGCTCGGGGATGTCCACGGGGTGAAAGCGAGATTCGTCGACGTAGTGCACCGTCGCCCCCGCGGCGTCCGCGGCGGCAGCGATGCCACTGGTCTTGTAGGGCACGGCGGGGTTGCGAGCCATGGTGCGGTCGAAGACGAACACCCGCCCGGTGGGCCGGCAGGCCTCCAGGCACAGCTCGACCACCCCGGCCACGGTGCCCGGGTCGGCGTTGGCTCCCAGGGCGGGCGGCAGGTTCCACGCCATGTTGGGCTTCACCACCACGGTATCGCCGGGCGACACCAAGGCCTCGATAGCGCCCGACTTCCGGAGGGCCCGCTGCACGTTGGCCTTGGGGTCATCGCCGCGGGCCACCACCACCTGGCCCCGCCCGACGCGCGAATCCTCGCGAAGGGAAGGGACCTTGAAGGTCTTCAGACGGCGGTCCTGGTGGCGATGGCGGGCCCACAGGCCGAGGGCAAAGGAACCCCCTGCCACACCCGCGGAGCCCAGGAGGAAGCTGCGTCGGGACATTTGGGGCTTCATCGCTGTCCTTCGCAAGCGGAACACTCCCCAAAGGTTAGGATAGCAGAAGCTCGCGCTCGATGTCAACATGGCGCCGCGCAGCCGCTTGTAACAGCCTTGTAACGCCGGGCGTCCCCGTCCCGGGCCGCCGGAGGCGCTCCCCAAGGGCGTTTGACACCACGTGCCGTGGCCGCTTAAATGCCCCGCGTCGGGCGACCCGGGCGCTTGTGCCCGGGCAGCGCACCCACGGCGGTCCGCACGCATAGGAGACGCGCCATGGCGCCCATCGGCATTGGGGTAATCGGCTGCGGGGGCATCTTCCATGGTGCCTATGTGCCCTACCTGGAATGGCAGAGCGAGCGAGCCAGGGTGGTTGCGGTCCACGACGTGAAGGACGGGACCGCGGCCCGGGAGGCGGCCCGGTTCGGCGCCCAGCGTTGCGAGAGCCCCTCGGCGCTCCTGGCCCGCGACGACGTGGAGGCCGTGATCATCGCTGCCCATCCCCGCCCCCACTGCGAGCTCGCTGTCGCCGCGGCCCAGGCGGGCAAGCACATCCTGGTGGAGAAGCCCATGTGCCGCTCCGTGGCCGAGGCGGACCGGATGATCGCCGCCGCCGAGGGCGCCGCGGTGCGACTCCAGGTGGCCTACATCCTGCGCTTCCGCCCGGCGCGACAGAAGCTCAAGGCCTTGCTCGACGAGGGCACCCTGGGCGCCCCCCACCTTGTCTACTGCAACCAGGTGAGCTGGTTCCCGCCCCGCCATCCGTGGCTCTTCGTCCGCGAGGAGAGCGGGGGGATGCTCGTGGAGCAGGCCATCCACGTGCTCGACGAGTGGCTGTGGCTCTACGGCCCGGCCGAGAGCGTCTACGCCCGCCTCAGCCACGTGCCTCTCGGGGGCACCTACCCCGAGGCCGACGAGGCCGTGGAGAACAACGCCACCGTGGTGGTCAGCTTCGCCAACGGGGCCACAGGGATGCTGTGCAAGAGCTGGGCTGCCGAGGTGCGCCACGGCGGCGAGGGCGTCGTGTGCGCCGGCGGCTCCGCCAGCCTGGGCGCCGGCCTCACGTGGAAAACTCACCAGATGGACGAGGCCGCCACGTTCCCCGAGACCGTCCCCGACGACGGCTCGTACCCGCAGGTTACCGGCGAGGAGCGCGAGAAGCGGTACTGGGGATTCGCCTCCAAGGGCGCCAGCATCGAGCACTGGCTGGATTGCATCGAGGGCAAAGCCGAGCCCACGACCTCGGGCGAGGTCGGCCGGGCGGGCATCGAGCTGGCCGAAGCCGCTTACCGCTCCGCCCACAGCGGCAAGCCGGTTCGCCTCCCGCTCTAGCGGGGCGTCCTACCGGGCCTCAACGGTGAAGGGGGGAGGCGGAGGCGGTAGCTTGACCGGGCCGTCGGGGTCCAGCTGGAGGCTCTCGGTCGAGGCGATCCGAATCATGATCGTGCCCGGCAGGAAGTTGTCCGTAGGAATGGGGAAGGTGTAGGTGCGGGAATCGCCGGGCTGGAGGGTCTGCTGGCCTCCTGCCTGAACTTCGATGCGCAGGTCGGTATCGGGCACCTGGTCTTCCTCCACTCCGCGCGTCCAGTCCGTGCCCTCCCCTTCGGCGGCCTCGATCTTCTTCGCCCAGGCCCCCCGGGCGGTGAATTCGCCCGCCAGCTCCACCGGTTCGGGCCCCACGTTCTGCACCGTGTAGACGAGGTCGATGGTCTGGCCGATGCTCACCGTCTCCGGCGGCGAGATGGTGCCCAGCAGCGGCGCCCGCGCCAGCAGCACGCACTCCACTACGCGGTTCAGGAAGCCCGAGGGGTCGCGGTACTGCTTCTCCCCGGTCTCGAACAGGTCGCCTCCGATGGACAGTTTGGCCACCGACTCTGTGCCGCTGAACAGCTCCATCGTCTTGGTCTTGGCCACCTCGTAGGCGTCGGGAGCCAGCTCGGAGTCTGCGATGGTCTGGAGGATCTTCTCGACGGCCTCGGGCTCGGTGATGGTCACCTCGGCCCCGGCTCCGCTACCCGTCTGCGTGGTCACCAACACGCGGTCCACGCCCTCCTGCGCGAGCGACGGCCCCTCGCCCCCTCCGCCGCAGCCACACACCACAAGCGCGGGGATGAGGGACAGGAGGAATGGGAACGGCCTCATGGCTTCTCTCCACTTGGCTGCCGGCGGCGAGCCTCCAGGCGACGGCGTGCGAACTCCACCAGGCCCCCCGCCTCGAAAATGGCCCGCATGAATTCGGGCATCGGCTGCGCGGCGTACTCTCGCCCCGTGGTCAGATCCTTTACTGTGCCCGAAGCGAGGTCCACGTCCACTTCGTCGCCGTCGGCGATCTCCTCGACAGCCTCAGGGCACTCGACCGCCGGCAGGCCGATGTTGATGGCGTTGCGGTAGAAGATGCGGGCGAAGCTCTTGGCCACGACGCATCCCACCCCCGCGCCCAGGAGCGCCAGGGGGGCGTGCTCGCGGGAGGAGCCGCAGCCGAAGTTCTGGCCGGCCACCACCATGTCGCCAGGGGCCACCTCCTGGGCGACGCCGGGCCGTTCGCTGCCCTCCATGGCGTGGGCTCCCAGCTCCTCCGGGTCTGTGGTCACCAGGTAGGGCGCGGGGATGATGGCATCAGTATTCACGTCGTCGCCGAACTTGAAGGCTCTGCCCATGGACGTGCGTTCCTCACCGCAAGGGACTGGGCGGGCCGGCCTACAGTTCTTCGGGCGAGCCGATGCGCCCCAGCACCGCGGAAGCAGCCGCCACTGCGGGGTTGGCCAGGTAGACGTGGCTCTGGGGATGGCCCATCCGCCCCTGGAAGTTTCGGTTGCTGGTCGACACGCAGGTCTCGCCGCCGGCGAGCACGCCCATGTGGCCGCCCAGGCAGGGGCCACAGGTGGGCGTGGAGAAGACGCCGCCCGCTTCCACGAACACCTCGTCGAGGCCCTCTCGCAGGCACCGCAGGTAGCCCTCGCGGCTGGAGGGGATGACGATGAGCCGCACATCGCGGTGCACGCGGCGGCCGGCCAGCACGTCGGCGGCGAGCTTGATGTCTTCGTAGCGGCCGTTCGTGCACGAGCCGATGAACGCCTGATCGATGGGCACGCGGTCCAGCTCGCCCACGGGCCGCACGTCGGCCGGCGAATGGGGACAGGCCACCTGGGGCTCGAGGCTCCCCACGTCGATCTCGTGGCTGGCCTTGTAGCGGGCGTCGGGGTCGCTGTGGTAGGCCCTGGAGGGCCGCCGGGCCCGTCCTTCGAGGAAGGCCGCGGTGTTCGAGTCGTAAGCCACGATACCCGTCTTGGCGCCGGCCTCGATGGCCATGTTGCACATGGTGAAGCGCCCGTGCATGGGCAGGACGTCGATGGCCTCGCCGGTGAACTCCATGGCGGCGTAGAGCGCGCCGTCCACCCCGATCTTGCCGATGGTGGCCAGAATGTAGTCCTTCCCCCCCACCCAGGGGCTTGCGGGCCTGCCGGTGTAGACGAAGCGGAGGGTCTCGGGCACTCGCAGCCAGGTCTCGCCAAGAGCGAGGGCCACGCCCACGTCGGTGGAGCCCATGCCGGTGGCGAAGGCGCCCAGTGCCCCATGGGTGCAGGAGTGGGAGTCGGCGCCCACCATCACGTCGCCGCCCACCACGTGGCCCTCGTCGGGCATCAGGCTGTGGCACACGCAGGCCCGGCCTACCTCGTAGTAGAAGGGGAGCTGGTGGCGGCGAGCGAACTCGCGCATCCGCCGGGCCTGTTCCGCCGCCTCGACGTCCTTGTTCGGCACGTAGTGGTCGGGAATGAGCACCACCCGCCGGGGGTCGAAGACCTCCTGGGCCCCCGTGCGCTCGAACTGCTCGATGGCGATGGGAGCCGTCACGTCGTTGGCCATCACCACGTCCACGGGCACGAACCAGAACTCCCCCGGGGACACCTCCTCCCGGCCCACGTGGGCGGCGATAATCTTCTCGGCGATGGTCATCCGGGGCGTCTCCATACTCCACCGCGCCCTTATACCAGAAAGCCGTGTGGGGGGCAAGCTTGACACGAGGGAGGCGAAGCGTTACACTCCAACGCCTGGCAGAGGGCATTAGGAGGGCGGCCGCTGAGCGAGCCAATCAGTCCGTTCCATGACCTCATCGTCGATATCCAACAGCTCAAGCACCACCGCGATCCGGCTCCCCTGTTCGGCGATATCGACGGCGACCTGCTCAACGGCGACTACCACTTCACCACCGCCGAGAGCACCCTGACCTTCATGAGCCGGCGGATCGAGAACGCCTGCTTCGCCGATCCCGGCCGCTGCACCCTCTACTCGGTCTTCCGCCGCCTGGGCCTCCTCGAGCCCCATCTCGAGCACTACCGCAAGCTCGCCGAAGCAGCACGCCATATCTACATCATCGGCGTGCCCGACGTGCCCATCGAGCCGTGGGCCGACAACGTCCACGTGGTCACCGCCCAGGCCCAGAAACTGGCCAACAACTGGGTGACCATCAACATCAGCCGCGATATCCACATGACCCTCCTCGCCGAGGAGCTGCCCCCCCACGACGATCAGCGGCGCTACGTCGGCTTCTACACCGACAGCCGGGCCCTCACTCGCCGCGTCGTCCGCCAGCTCGTCCACATGGGCATCATCGGCCAGCCTGTCCTTTTCCAGGAGGAGCAGCTCGAGTTCGGCGACTCCCCACCTCCGCCCTGAGCTCCCTTACCCTCCCGCCCCCTCGCCGCCGCGCGGCAGGAAGACCACAAACAGCCCGGCCATCGCGCTCAGCCACGCCACCCCCTGGAGCGCCGTGCCCACGCCCACGTGCTCCGCCGCCGCCCCCGCGCCCAGCATCACCACGTTCGCCAGTCCCCAGGCCAGCCCCATCATCAGCCCGCTCACGGCGCTTGCGCTACGGGGGCGCAGCTCCTGAGCCAGCGCCACGTTCATCGGGTTCCCCAGCCCGAACACGGCTCCCGCCGCCGCAAAGGCCACCACCCCCGCCACCCCTCCTCGCGACGCGAACAGGAAGAACAGCGGCGAGGCCGCCACGCACGAGACCCCCAGCACCCACCGGCCGTCCACCCACCGCGCCAGCACCCCACCCAGCATCCCCCCCGCCACGGCACAGGCCATGAACAGCGCCAGCACGCGGCTCGACGCCGCACGGTCCCATCCTCGCGTCGCGCCCAGGACCGTGAGGAAAAAGGGGAAAGACACAAAGACCGAGGAGCGCAGGGTGGCCGCGGCGAAGAGCGCCCACAGCGGCCGCGTCCCACGTTCGAACAGCACGCCCAACACGAACCGACGTCCCGGCGACGCCCACCGCTCCTCGCCGCCCGCCACCCGAAACACCCATGCCGAAAACAGCACCCCGGGGACCGCCAGCACGCACAACCACGGCAGGTCGGCCTGCTCCCTAACGAGCCAGCCCACCGCCAGCGGCGAGAGGGCCAGGCCCAGGCCCCCGCCGCCCAGGAAGAGCCCTACCGCGAGCCCTCGCTCCCGGCCCGGCCGGCTGGCCAGCGCCGCACCGCTGGGATGGAACGCCGCCACCCCCAAGGCCCCCACCACCAGCAGAGCCGCCAGCGCCCCGGCGCTGGGCGCCAGGCCGATGGCGCTCATAAACACCGCCGAGACCAGCAGCCCCGCCGCCGCCAGCCGGCCCCGGTGCACCCTGTCCCCCACCAGGCCCAGCACCGGCTGCATCATGGAGCCGAACACGCCCACCACCAACCCCAACGCCGAAACCGACGTCACGCTGAGCGCGAACATCGTGCGGAACGTCTCCACCAGGGGAGTGAGCAGCGTGGCATAGAAGTCGCTGAGCCCGTGGCACAGCCCCAGCATGCCCACGCCCAGCCAGCCGGTGGGCCTGTGCGAAGCCACTTCGTGCCTCCATCACTCGCAAACCGCACCGTCCACGGCCCCGCTCCGACGCCCCCCCGCCTCCCGCCACAAACTAGAAACCTGCGGGCGCCAGGCGTATAATGGCCAATGAGCGAATAGGATAACAGCCCTCCGCGCCAGGGGCAAGAACGGGCGCGCCATTCCTCCGCACAGATGCAGGCCATGGCACCGAAGAAGCTCCAGCACAAGCTCGAGGCCCTGCCCCAGGCCTGCGGCGTGTACCTCTTCAAGGACCGCGGCCAGAAGGTGATCTACGTGGGCAAGGCCACCGACCTGCGCAGCCGCGTGCGGTCCTACTTCCAGGCCTGCGGCGACGAGCGCATCTTCGTCGAGCACATGGTGCCCAAGGTGGCCGACGTCGACTGGGTGCTGGTGGACAGCGAGAAAGAGGCGCTGATCCTGGAGAACAACCTGATCAAGCAGTTCAAGCCCCGGTTCAACATCAACCTCAAGGACGATAAGACGTTCCTCAGCATCCGCCTCGACCGCCGCCAGAAGTTTCCCTGCCTCGAGCTGGTGCGGCGCTACACCGAGGACGGCGCCCTGTACTACGGCCCTTACTCCTCCGCCGCCGCCGCCCGGGAGACGCTGCGCATCGTCAACGCCGTGTTCCCCATCCGCAAGTGCCCCGACGCCGTGTTCCGCGACCGCGCCCGCCCCTGCCTCTACTACGAGATGGGCCGGTGCCTCGGCTGCTGCTCGGGCCTCGTGGACGAGGCCGCCTACGAGGAGATGCTCGACGAGGTGGAGATGTTCCTGCGGGGCAGGAACGAGGAGCTGGCCCAGCGGCTTCGGGCCAAGATGCTCGCCGCCTCCCAGCGCCAGGAGTACGAGCTGGCGGCCCGCTACCGCGACCAGCTCGACGCCGTGGAGCGCACCATGGAGAAGCAGAAGATCACCACCTCCCGGTCGGTGGACCGCGACATCTTCGGCTACTTCAAGGAGGGCGACGCCATGCAGGTGCAAGCCCTGCTGGTGCGACGGGGCAAGCTCGAGGACGTGCCCAGCTACGGCTTCCGTACCCGGGGACTGTCCGCCGAGGCCGCCTTCACCTCCTTCATCGAGCAGTTCTACAGCCGCACCCGGTTCATCCCCCATGAGGTGCTGGTGCCCGTGGAGCTGCCCGACGCCCAGCCCCTGGCCGAGTGGCTCGCCGAGCGGCGAGGCACCAAGGTGCACATCCTGCGCCCCCAACGAGGCGACAAGGCGCGCCTCGTGGAGATGGCCATGCGCAACGCCCACAGCGCTTTCCGCGCCGCCCACGCCACCGAACGCGACCGCCGGCAGGCCCTCCAGCGCCTGCGCGATGCCCTCGGGCTCCGCCGCCTGCCCCGGCGGATGGAGTGCTTCGATGTCTCCAACGTCGGTGGCGACCAGGCCGTGGGCTCCCAGGTGACCTTCGAGAACGGCGTGCCCAACAAGGCCCGCTACCGCCGCTACAAGATCAAGACCGTCGAGGGCGCCGACGACCCCGCCATGATGCGCGAGGTGCTCGCCCGCAGGCTCCGCCGGGGCATCGACGAAGGTGACCTGCCCGACCTCATCGTGGTCGACGGCGGCAAGGGCCAACTGGGCGCCGCTCGGCAGGTGCTCGACCGCTTCGGCATCCGCGACGTCGACCTCGCTGCCCTGGCCAAGGGCCGCCAACGCGGGGCCGCCCCGCGCTCGGCGGGGCCCCTCGAGGACACCCAGGAGCGGGTGTTGGTGCCCGACCGCGCCGAGGCCATCATGCTGGAGGCCGACGCCCCGGAGCGCTACCTCCTGGAGCGCCTTCGCGACGAAGCCCACCGGTTCGCCATCGCCTACCATCGCAAGCTGCGACGACGTCCCTACAAGCACTCCGTGCTCGACCGCATCCCGGGCATCGGCCCCGCACGGAAGAAGGCCCTCATGCGCCACTTCGGGAGCGTGCGCGCCATACGCCAGGCCAGTATCGAGGAATTGGCCGAAGTGCCCGGCATCGCCCAGAAGCAGGCCGCGACCATCCACGGCTTCCTGCGCCGCAAGGGCGGCGCGAGCCGCAGAGACCAGGGCTAGCCGGGCCCAAAGCGCAGCCGGCAGAGCCCCCCACATGAGCTGCCTGACCCTCCCCGCAGCGAGGCCCGAGGACAGCGTTTTTTTCTTGACAGTTCCGCCCTTGGGCGCTACAGTACATTACAGGAGCTAGGGGACAGGTGACTGACACCCAGGCCAACCTACTCGGCCCCCGCGATAAACGCCACCCCACGGCCTCTGTGCTCCTCCCCCACAGAGTCCAGGCGTTTGCGGGGGCCGAGGTCCTTTAACCCTTCGACCCACGACTAGGCTCCCGGAGGCCATGCCCTACCGGGTCGTCGTCCGGTCTTCGGGCTTGACCGCGGCGGGGCTGGGGGTGGGCCGCGGCCTTGCCGTTCAGCCGCCAATGCTTCTGGGACATCTACCGCGGCGGGCGGGCCTCAGTCCTGTGCCCGCGACACCTCGAGGTCGGAGAGGCAACGGACCACGTCGCCTTCCTCGATCGCCTGCTCGCCCTGCTCCACCACCCGGGCGACGGTGAGCGTGGCCTCCACGCGTTCGGCAGCCAGGAGGGCGATGCGCTCGCCGCCCCGCAGGACCTCGAACCGCATGGAGCGGCGCACCCCGTCTTCACTCCCCAGGTTCAGCACCACGGAGTCGGGCTCCCGAGGCTCGACGACGAGCACTCCGCCGCGCAAGCCGCCCGACGCAGCCACCAGATCCTGGCCCTTCCACCACCGTCGCCAGCGCTCGATGGCGCGCTGGCGTTTCTCGGGCTCGGCATCGGGTCGGAAGCCGAGCTTCTGGCCCGCCACCTCCCGCACGGCGACCATGGCCTTGGCCCGCACCATCAGCGCCTCGTCCTCCAGAGCGTCCAGGAACTGGGGCACGAAGCGGCTGCCGCCCAGCTCCAAGAGCCCGTCCAGCGCCGAGGCACGCACCGCGTCCCGACTGGCCTCGAGGTCGGCCAAGAGCGCGGGGACGACGACCTCGGCCCGCTGCTCCACGAGGGCCCGGCGAGCCGCGGCTCTCGCCGCCGCCGAGGGGTCGTCCAGCGCCTCTACCAGGATGGCCCGGGCGCGCTTGCCGGGGAAGCCCGCCAGCAGCTCCAGGGCGCGGGCCCGCATGCCGCCGTGGCCACGTACCCGGGCGGCCCGTTCGAGCACGCCCACGGCATCGAAGCCGCCGCCTTGGTAGAGGGGCAGATAGCGGTAGTAGATCTCCAGGTTCAGGACGTTGATGGCGGTGGCATAGACTCGTCCGCCGGCGGAGTCGAAGCCCCGGTTGGGCGGGTCCCAGCTTCCTCGCCGCTCTCCGTGGTTCACCTGATGGGCGATGAGCATATCCCGCGACTGGGAATTCCACTCCCGCCACCACCGCCCGCCGGTGTGGAAGAGGGCCAGCGCGGCATAGTACCAGTAGTACATGGTGTGGAGGTAGCTGTCCAGGTCGTTGGGGTCGTTGGCGTTCATCGTTGACCAGTCGGGCGGATGGCGGAGGATGTAGTCGGCCTGGAGGGCATGCAGGGGGCTGCGACGAGGCCAGCCCAGGAGCTGGCGGCTGAGCAGACCCACGGCGACCATGCCCGGCCCGCGACGCCAGTAGACGCGCGGCGGCGGGCGGTCGGCGTAGACGACTTCGCCGCCGGGGCGAGTGTGGGTGTCGAGATGGCGCATTGCCCCGAAGAGGGTCTGCCACTGGACCTCGATGCCCGCGTCGTGGGCCGACTTGAGGGCCATGAGCTGCCACCCGGTCACCGAGGTGTCGTTGCGGTTGGTGCGCGCGTCGCCGTAGTCCCAGCCCCCGCCCGGCTGCTGGGCCCGCTCGATGAAGGCCACGGCGCGGCGCACCGGCCCGCGCAGCTTGGGGTCGTGGGACAGGGCGTAGGCCTCGGCGAGGGCCAGGGTGGCGATGGCCTGGTGGTACATGAGGTAGCGGTTGTTCGTTTCGCCCCGCACCAGATAGGGCCCCCCGAAGCGGCCGTGGGCGGTCTGGATGCCCAGCAGCCACGCGATGCCCCGAGCCACCGTATCGCGATAGGGCCCCGAGTCCGTATGGGTATGGCCCTTACCCAGGAAGGCCAGCAAGGCGAGGCCGGTAAGCGCCGGGGCGAGCTTGAGCTGGGGGTCGCCGTCGGTCCACCGTCCCGTGTCCCCCTCCTGGCGGCGGCTGAGCCATTCCAGTCCGGCGTCCACAGCCTTCTCGGAAGCCGGGCTGCCGCCGCGCTCGCGAAGGGCCTGCTCCCGCGCCTCGGCCATCCGTGCGGCGAAGGCGTCGTGGACCGGCTGCTCGGGACCTGGGACGCCGACCACGGGGGGCAGTTGCCTGGCCGCGGGCTGCGGCTCGGGTGCGGTCTCCTCGGCGGGGGGCGCCGGCGGATCGGGTCCGGCCTTCGGGGGCATAGTCTCCTCCTCGGGGGGAGACTCCTCGGGGGGCTCCTCGGCCTTGGGCATCTCGGGCTCGGGGGTTGGCTCGGGCGACGGGGGCTCCTCGGCGACCAGACGGACTTCGAAGACCCCCGTGGAGGTCTCTTCGCGAGGTGCCCACTCGGTCGTCAGGTCGGCGAGGAGGAGAAGCGCGCCCAGGTGGACGGCTGCCGAAAGGAGGAACCACGGAGTTCGGCGCACTGCCCGGCCCAGTCGGCGCCAGAGGGCCGGCCGCTGCGGCGGCGCTGGGCCAGTGGGCAGTCGCTGGCGGGCGAACGGAGGCGGGCGGAACGGTAGATTGGGCATGGCCGCAACCTCGAGGCCCGTGCCTCCGCGGAACCCGGCGTACACATGGGCGAGCCCGGCCCGCGCTCAGCCCACGCGGCCGGGCTCGCAAGCTGCCCTCGGGAGCACGGGGCGAGCCCTAGAAGGGCTGGATCTCGGTGTCGTCGGCCCAGGTGCCGCGGGCGATGGTCTTCTTGATGAACTCGACCAGGGACTCGCCGGTCAGGTGGTCCTCGTCTTCTTCGTCGTCCTCGTCGCCGAAGAAGTCCTCGCCAACGCTGTCCTGGCCGCCGTAGCCGCCCCCGCTGCTTCCCGTCGAGCTATAGCCCCCGTCGCTGGCCAGGGCCTGCTGGCGCCCCTGGAAGTTCTTGATGTCGATCGTCAGGTCCGTCACGTCGTACATCCGCAGCACCGGCTTCTCGTGGATGTGCTCCGGCTTGGACACGAACACCGCCTCGTTGCGAAGCGTGTAGGTCAGGCCCGCCAGGCGAAGCACCCAGTCCAGGGCCGACTTCAGACGCATGTCCTTCACCCGAAGCGTGATGGGGTGAGGCTCGTCCTGGATCACCTTCTGGTCCAGCACGATCGTCACCTCCGCAAGGCTGCTGATGAACGTGATCACGTCCTGGAGAGGCGTCTCCACGAAGTCGAACGAGATCTTCTTCTCCATGGCCTCCCGGATCTTCGCCTCCCACGGCTCCCTCTTCTCCACAGCCTCCCCGATCACCGCCTCCTCCAGGCGACTGCGGACCTCCTCGAACTGCTCCCGCGGCATGTAGACCAGCTCCGACTGCGGAACCGTCATCGCTCGGGTCTCGTCCCAGTGACGCTCCGTCTCCACCCGACGGGCGTTGATCGCATGCTCGATCTGCTCGTCGTGAGCCGCCTTGATCGCGGCCTCCCGCAGAGCCTCCGCCGCACCGTTGGTGGGGTCCTTGAGGAGAATCTCGTCGCACACTTTCCGCGCCTCCTCGTAGCGGTGCTGCTCGAACAAGACCTTCGCCTGACGATACAGCGCCTCCACGCGCTCGTCGAGCAGCTTCTCGCGCTCCTTGCGAAGCTGAGCCGTCGCCTCCTCAGCTTTCTCCCGCCGACGAGCCGCCATCTGCTCCTGCTTCTCCTCGATGCCCGCAAGGCTCCGCTGGATATATACCTCCGCCTCCTCCGCAATCTCACCAACGTCGATCTTGGGGGACAGGAAACGGGCCTTCCCCGCCACGCGGGTGAACGCCTCCACCGCCTCCTGGTAGTGCTCCTGCTCGAAAAGCCGCTTCGCCCGCTCGAACATGTTCCGAAGCTCCGTCTCCTGGACCTCGATGGCGATCTTCCGCTGTGCCGCGTAGACCCCCGCAAGGTCCCCCACCCGGCGCTCCTCCAGGTTCAGAAGGCTCTTCGCCTTCCGCACGTACTCCTGGGCCTCCTCCAGCTCGGGGGCCAGCTCCACCGCCTTCTGGAAGTGCCGCAGGGCCTCCCGGAACTCGCCCATGTCGAAGTTCGCCTTCCCCGCCGCCAGGTGCTGGGTGGCCAGGAAGCGCTTCTGGTCCTCGCGCACCCGCTTGTCCCGACGATAGCGCTCGAGCAGAGCCTCCGCCTGCTGGCGCTCCGGCGAGAGGGCCTGACCTTCCCCACCCTCACCAGGGTCCGCCGCGCCGGCCCGGCCGGCGCCGGCCGCCCCAGCCAGCACCACTGCCGCAGCCACCAGAGCCCTGCACGTGCCCGTCCAAGCGTCCCTTCGCATCGTGAGCCCCCTTTCTGGGCGACTTGGTTCCCCGCTAGCTGTGCTTCAGAAGCGGTCTGAGCGCTCCAAGAGCGCTACGTATCCGCCGTCGTCGCCTGTGTCGGACGGCAGATACACTATTGATTTTACCACACGGTAGCTGGATGCGCCACCACAAAACCTCTCGATCTGTTGCTCGTTCTCCTCGGGCTCGAGGCTGCACGTGCTGTAGACGAGGCGCCCGCCGGGCCGCACCACTTGTGCCGCCGAGGCCAGCAGCCTGGCCTGGAGCTGGGCGAACTGGCGGATCCTGGCTTCATCGAGCCGCCATCGGCTCTCCACCCGCCGCGCCAGCACGCCGGTGTTGGAGCACGGAGCGTCGACCAGCACGGCGTCGAAGTCCGCGGCGAACAACCGCTCGCAAGAGCAGCCGTCACCGGCCACCAGCCACAGGGCCTCGGCTCCCAGGCGTCGGGCGTTCTCCCGCGCGCGGGCGAGGCGTCGCGGCGAGATGTCGACGCCCACCACCGTGGCCCGGCCGTCGGCCAGCTCGTCGAGCTGGCAGGCCTTGGAGCCCGGGGCGCAGCATACCTCGAGCACGAGCTCGCCAGGCTTGGGAGCCACCAGCGGCGCTGCCGCCGATGCGGCCACGCCCTGCACCGTACAGCGCCCCTCCCGCAGAGGCACGAGTTCGGCCAGGTCGCCGCCGCGGCGGAGAGCCACGTGGTCGGCTCCCAAGGGCCTGGCCCATCGGCCCTCCGCCACCACTTCGGCCACCAGGTCGTCCTGGGCTGCGCGCCGTCGGTTCACGCGAAGGACGATATCGGGCGAGGCACACCCGGCCCGGCACACCGCGCGGGTTTCGTCTTCGCCGTAGCGGCGGAGCCACCGCCGCACCATCCACTGTGGGTGCGACCACGCGGCGGCCAGATAGGCGGCCAGCGATTTCCCAGGGTCGGGCAGAACCGGCCGGGCGAAGCACCGGTAGGCGCCTCCGCCCAGTGGCACGGCCCGCCGGGGGTCGGGGCCGGGCGCCTCGGCCGTGCCCCGGATGGTTCGAGCCACGGCGCGTAGACAAGCGTTGACGAAGCCGACGGCGCCTTTGGAAGCGACGCGCTTGGCGATACGCACGGCCTCGTTCACTGCGGCCGAGGCAGGCACCTTGTCAAGGAACACGAGCTGGTATACGCCCAGACGCAGGATCTCGAGCACCCGGGGCTGGATCTTCTTGCGCCCCAGGCGGCTGAAGCAATCGACCACGCAGTCGAGGGTCCCGCGCCGACGGACCATGCCGTAGGCCAGCTCGGTCGCCAGGTCGCGGTCGCGACGGTCGAAGTCGCTGCGCTCGAGGACCTGTTCGAGGAGGTCCTTGACCCGCTGGTCGCCGGTATTGACGACGTAGGCGACGTAGGCAGCGACGGCGCGGGGACCTCTACCGAACGGGTACCGCTTCATCTCAGCCGTCCGATGGCGCGGGGCCGTCCTGGGGCTGGCGCCCGAGGGCCATGGCCTGCTGGACCTTTGCCAGCGAGACCTCGGTGTTCATACAGCCATCGCGGTCCAAGGGGACGGCGTAGCTCGCCAGACGGCCGAGAGCCATCATCACCTTGTTGCACTCGTAGGGGCAGGCTACCAGCAAGGCCCCCTCAGGCTGCTCTTCCTCGATGATGCGAGCAATGAAAGAGGAGCCCGCGAGCACGTACAGGCGGTAGCCTAGCCGCTCGGACTCGCCCAGCATGTCGGCCACGACGCACCGCCCGCAGCGCTGGCACAGGACGCCGCGCCGCGTGCTGGGGGCCGGGCAGTCCACCGCTCGCAGGCACTGCGGCGCGAGGAGCAGGCGACGGCCGGCGCGGGCGAAGCGCCGGCGGTTGGCCTGGTTCTTGATGGCCACCATCATGGCGTCGAGCGCCGCGATGCCCCTGCTACCCTTCGCTGCGGCGAAGGCCAACTTGAGGGGCAGATAGAGCACGTCGAGCACAAAGGCGCTGAAGCGCTTGAGCGGCGCCCGCCGCCCCCGATAGACGGCCAGGGCTACGCCCAGGGCCAGGACCACCGCCAGGGCGGCTACCGCGACGAGGGCCATGACCACGAGGCCCGCTAGGTCGACGAGGTACCACATCGCCGCATGGTGTCCTTCACGCGCTCGACGTCCACGTCGGTCTCGAAGCATCCGTTGCGGCGGAGGGGCACGCCGGCGCTGGCCACGCCCATCCGCATCCCCACGACGATGGCCTGGCTGAGTTCGGCGGGACAGGCCACGCCGATAGCAGCGTCCGCCCCGAGCTTCTTGGCCAGGCGCTTGGCGAAGCGGTCGCCGGGCACGATGAACAGCCGGAAGCCGCACTTCTCGGCGGCCTCGCTCAGTTCGCCCAGGACGCACCGCCCGCATCGCTGGCAGCGGTAGCCCTCCAGCGGATGCAGCGGCGCCTGGCACTCGCCATGCCGCAAGCATTGCGGCATCACCACGATACGCCGGGGTCCGGCGCGAGCGAAAGCCTCCGCCATGACCCCGTTGGCCGCGTCGACCAGGAACAGGTCCAGAATCTGCGTCGGCTTGCCAAAGAGCCGGAAGAGCTTACATAGCGGGGAGTAGAGCAGGCTGCCCACGAAGGCGGAGAATCGCGGCCACCGTACCCGCCCCGTCCGGCCGTAGATGGCCAGCAAGACCAGCGCCGCGCCGGCCAGCACCAGCAGCAGCGCCAGAAGGGCCAGGAAGAGCAATCCCAGGATGCGTTGGAGCACGGCTCCTTGCTCGACGGTGCGGCTCGCCGCGCGCGGCGGCCTGCCTGCGGCTCCCTCGGCCCGGGATTATACCGGTTTGGGCCCGCGGTTCAAGCGGAATCTCGCCGCGCCCAAGAGCTTGGCGCCTCTGGCACTTAGAGCGGGCGGCGAGCGCGCCCGGCCTCTCTGGGTGCCTCTCCCAGCGCCAGCAGCTGAGAGTGCTCTTGAGAGTGTAAGCGGCCCTCAGAAGGGTTGGATCTCGGTGTCGTCGGCCCAGGTGCCGCGGGCGATGGTCTTCTTGATGAACTCGACCAGGGACTCGCCGGTCAGGTGGTCCTCGTCTTCTTCGTCGTCCTCGTCGCCGAAGAAGTCCTCGCCAACGCTGTCCTGGCCGCCGTAGCCGCCCCCGCTGCTTCCCGTCGAGCTATAGCCCCCGTCGCTGGCCAGGGCCTGCTGGCGCCCCTGGAAGTTCTTGATGTCGATCGTCAGGTCCGTCACGTCGTACATCCGCAGCACCGGCTTCTCGTGGATGTGCTCCGGCTTGGACACGAACACCGCCTCGTTGCGAAGCGTGTAGGTCAGGCCCGCCAGGCGAAGCACCCAGTCCAGGGCCGACTTCAGACGCATGTCCTTCACCCGAAGCGTGATGGGGTGAGGCTCGTCCTGGATCACCTTCTGGTCCAGCACGATCGTCACCTCCGCAAGGCTGCTGATGAACGTGATCACGTCCTGGAGAGGCGTCTCCACGAAGTCGAACGAGATCTTCTTCTCCATGGCCTCCCGGATCTTCGCCTCCCACGGCTCCCTCTTCTCCACAGCCTCCCCGATCACCGCCTCCTCCAGGCGACTGCGGACCTCCTCGAACTGCTCCCGCGGCATGTAGACCAGCTCCGACTGCGGAACCGTCATCGCTCGGGTCTCGTCCCAGTGACGCTCCGTCTCCACCCGACGGGCGTTGATCGCATGCTCGATCTGCTCGTCGTGAGCCGCCTTGATCGCGGCCTCCCGCAGAGCCTCCGCCGCACCGTTGGTGGGGTCCTTGAGGAGAATCTCGTCGCACACTTTCCGCGCCTCCTCGTAGCGGTGCTGCTCGAACAAGACCTTCGCCTGACGATACAGCGCCTCCACGCGCTCGTCGAGCAGCTTCTCGCGCTCCTTGCGAAGCTGAGCCGTCGCCTCCTCAGCTTTCTCCCGCCGACGAGCCGCCATCTGCTCCTGCTTCTCCTCGATGCCCGCAAGGCTCCGCTGGATATATACCTCCGCCTCCTCCGCAATCTCACCAACGTCGATCTTGGGGGACAGGAAACGGGCCTTCCCCGCCACGCGGGTGAACGCCTCCACCGCCTCCTGGTAGTGCTCCTGCTCGAAAAGCCGCTTCGCCCGCTCGAACATGTTCCGAAGCTCCGTCTCCTGGACCTCGATGGCGATCTTCCGCTGTGCCGCGTAGACCCCCGCAAGGTCCCCCACCCGGCGCTCCTCCAGGTTCAGAAGGCTCTTCGCCTTCCGCACGTACTCCTGGGCCTCCTCCAGCTCGGGGGCCAGCTCCACCGCCTTCTGGAAGTGCCGCAGGGCCTCCCGGAACTCGCCCATGTCGAAGTTCGCCTTCCCCGCCGCCAGGTGCTGGGTGGCCAGGAAGCGCTTCTGGTCCTCGCGCACCCGCTTGTCCCGACGATAGCGCTCGAGCAGAGCCTCCGCCTGCTGGCGCTCCGGCGAGAGGGCCTGACCTTCCCCACCCTCACCAGGGTCCGCCGCGCCGGCCCGGCCGGCGCCGGCCGCCCCAGCCAGCACCACTGCCGCAGCCACCAGAGCCCTGCACGTGCCCGTCCAAGCGTCCCTTCGCATCGTGAGCCCCCTTTCCAAGGAGTGTTGCGGTCGTCTGTCCTGTATTCCCAGTCGTTCTTTCGAAGCCGATATGCCCGTTCGTTCACGGGCCAGGCGGTCGGGCGGAAGGTGCTACTCCCGCGACGTGGCCCCGATCCAGCTCTGGCCTCCGATGGTGAGTCCGATGATGTCGACCAGCGCTTCGCCGCTCTGGCGCTGGGCGTTGTGGCTCTTGATGGCGAAGACGGGTTCGCCGAGCAGCTGGCGCGCGTCCTCGTCGTTCCGCTGACCGGGCGGCAGGAGCTGTCGGACGAGGTCGGTCACTGCGCCCCCGTCGCTCGGCTCCTGCCGTTCGGGCTCGTCGGGGAAGATGTCCCGGAGGAGTTCCTGCTCGGTCTGCTGCTCGGGCCCCCATCCCAGGTCGGTGGCGAGGGCCCGCTGATTGCCCTTGAAGTTGGGGATCTCCAGTGTGAGATCGGTCACGTCGTAGAGCTTGAGGACGGTTTCATCGGCGAAGCGACCGGGGCTGGAGATGAAGATGGCTTCGTCCTTGAGCCCGTAAGTCAGTCCGGCGAGTCGGGACACCCAGTCGAGTGCGGCGCCCAGGCGCATGTCGCGCACGCGGAGGGTCACGCGGGGTTCCTGCTGGCCGAGAGCCTCGTTGTCGAGCACGATGGTCACTTCGGCCAGAGTGCTCAGGAAGCTCGCCACGTCGGAGAGGGGCGTATCCACGAAGTCGAAGGACACGCGCCGCTCCAGGGCCTCGCGGAGGGCGGCTTCCCACTCGGGCTGCGGCTTCGTCTCTTCGCCCAGGAGGTGGGACGGGCGGTGTCGAAGGGCCCGCAGGCCGCCGGGCGGCATGTAGACGAGAGGTGCCTGGGGGACGGTCCATGTCCCCACGGTGCGCCAATGGCGCTCCGTGGCAGCCTCGCGGGGACGGCGCAGGAGGAGGGGCCGCCGGGGCTTTTCGGCCAGGAGGGCGGGGGCCTGCTCGGCCGCGGCCTGAGGACGCGGCCCCACGGCCTGCTGGATGGCCTGCTCGCGCCGGGCCTTGCTCTCGCGCTGGCGCCCGGTCTCGGCCGCTTGGCGGGCCTTGCGGATGAAGACCTCGCTGTCCTCGGCGTAGCCGCTGGCATCGATATAGGGATAGACGGCCTGGGCTTTGGCGATCACCTGGTGGAAGAGGTCGAGGGCCTCGCGGTACTGCTCCTGTCGGTAGAGGCGCTTGGCCCGCGCGAAGAGGTTCTTGATCTCGGTGATCTGGACTTGGACGGCGATGGCGTGCTGGCGTCGGTAGTGCTCGAGCACGCTGCCCACGCGTCCCTCGTCGAGGCCGAGGAGGGCGAGGGTCTTGCGGAGCAGCTCCCTGGCCTCGGCGTTGCGGGGCTCGAGCTGTAGGCAACTCTCGAGGTGGCGTCGAGCCTCTTGCCACTCCTTGAGCTGGTAGGCTTCCCTGGCGGCCGCCAGCTCGCGCTCGGCCTCGTGCCGTCGCTGCTGCTGGCGGATCGCCCAGTCCCTGCGGTAGCGGTCGAGCAGGCTGCTGGCGGCCTGTTCCTGGGGCGAGGCGGGGCTGGCCGGCTCGCTCGCCGCCTGGGGCGGGCGCTCGCCGGCCCGGTCGGCATCCTGGGCGCCGGCGCGCACGGCGCAGGACACCGTGAGCAGAAGGAGCAGGGGAAAGCCCCATCGGCCGATTGTCTTTGCCAGGCGAGCCATCTTGCGTTCCCCGTCCTTGCGGTCTTTCCCGCCACTGGTTGAATTATAGCGCCTCAGAGCCTCGTGGCAAGAGGAAAATGAGATTGGAGATCGACATAAGTCCAGCGCCAGCAATGACCTCAATGTAACCTAGATGTAAAACCGCGCTGCGGGGCCGCAGCGCGGAGGCGCCTGAAGACCCTTCGCCCGTCCAGGCAGCGGCGCCAGCGACGACTGGGCACGGAGGCCCGGGCGGCCCGTCGCCGGGCGCTGAGAATGGGAGTTCTGCGGGCGCGATGCGACCGCCGGCCCGCTGGATCGGCCGCGGGCAGGCCTGAGCAGGGGGGCCGTCGTAGAGGGGAAGCCCGTGCTCCTTGACTTGCCGCGCGCCCCCCAGTATAATCCGCCTACTGCGCCGCTGGCGCCCGCTGTCCTGGCGCGGTCTACCACACCCATTGGGGGTCTCGATGCCTGGAAGGCTGCATCTCGTGTCTGGTGGGCAGGTGGACCCGGAGCCGCCTTTCGTCGTTCCGGCGAAGGGTCGCGTGGTCGTCGGGCGGGGCAGCGGGGCGGACCTGGTGCTGTTCGATCGCGAGGTCTCGCGCGAGCATTTCTGCGTTCGCCACGACGGGCTGGAGTACTTTCTCGACGACCTGAACAGCGTGAACGGCACGCTGGTGAACGGCCAGCCAGTCGAGCACTCGGTGAACCTCAAGGAAGGGGATACCATCCAGGCGGGCTCCATCTCCCTGCGGTTCACGACTCGCGAGCCGGAGCCCGAGGAGCAGGCTGAAGCCCCGGCGCGGCCCGACCAGGAGGAGGCCGAAGCGGGAGAGGCCCAGGTGGTCCACGTGCCGCTCCGTCCCGTGGAGGGGGCGGCCCCCGGGCCGCCGCCGCGCCCCGTGCTGGCCTTCCGCTGGTGGAAGCTCCCACTCTATCCCCTCCTGATCCCCCTGGCGCTGCTCCTCCTGCCTGTGCAGGCCGTCCGCACGGCGCGATGGTACCGTGCCGCGGCGGCGGCTCATCCCGACCACACGGTGCGGGCCTTCCTCCAGAAGCACCCAAAGGACACGGCGAACAAGGTGTTCACCTGGTACCAGAAGGTCTGGTACACGGCCATTCTGCTTGGCCTGTTCGTGCTGTTCAACTACCACGCCCTGCATTTTCTCCACGTTTTCCACGCCCTGTGCACGCTCTACCTCATCGTCATTCTCTACAAGCTGGTCGCGGTGTTCCTGTCGGTCGTGCATCCTGGCGAGATCGCGGTGAGTCCCCAGGAGGTGGCGGCTCTGGGCGATGAGGACCTGCCCGTCTACACCATCCTGGTGCCGCTTTATCGCGAGAGGGAAGTAGCGGACAAGGTGATCCGCCACCTCGGCGCTCTGGACTATCCCCAGGAGAAGCTGGACGTGAAGCTCCTCCTGGAGCCCGACGACGAGGAAACGCTGGAGGTGTGCCGCCGCACCCGCCTGCCCGCCAACTACGAGATCATCGTGGTGCCCGAGAGCGTGCCCAAGACCAAGCCCAAGGCCTGCAACCACGGCCTGGAGCGGGCCCGGGGCGACTACCTGGTGATCTACGACGCCGAGGACCGCCCCGAGCCCGACCAGCTCAAGAAGGCCATCCTCGCCTTCCGCAAGGCCAACGCGCCCCGCACCGGACTCGCCCGCCTGGTGCGCCGCACGGACACGGTGTGCCTCCAGGCCAAGCTCAACTACTTCAATCCCCGCCAGAACCTGCTGACCCGCTGGTTCACCATCGAGTACAGCACCTGGTTCGACCTCTTCCTGCCCGGCCTCCACCACCTGGGCTCGCCCATCCCCTTGGGCGGCACGTCGAACCACTTCAAGACCGAGGTGCTCCAGCACATCGGCGGCTGGGACCCCTACAATGTGACCGAGGACTGCGACCTGGGCATCCGCCTCCACAAGATGGGCTACAGCACCCGCATCCTCGACTCCACGACCTGGGAGGAGGCTAACTCCCGGGTGTGGAACTGGGTGCGCCAGCGCTCCCGCTGGGTCAAGGGCTACATCCAGACCCACCTGGTGCACATGCGAAATCCGTTCAAGACCTTCTGGAAGCTCGGCCCGGCGGGCCTCTTCGGCTTCCTTTCCTCGGTGGGGGGCCTGAGCCTGATGCTCCTGCTCAACCCCATCTTCTGGGTCATCGTGCTCTTCTACTTCGCCTGCTGGGCCCACGACCTCTCCCTGGTCAATTGGAGCTGGGAGGCGGCGCGCGAACTTCAGCGCGGCTACGACCCCCTCCAGATGCGCTGGCCCTGGGAGCGGTGGCTCACCTGGGAGGGCCCCTGGGTGTGGCGGATGTGGTTCGACGACCCGGAGGGCAACCCCTTCTGGAACCGCTGGTCGCAGGTCTTCTTCGTGATGACCGCGGTGCTCTTCTTCGCCAACTTCCTGTTCGTCCTGATGCACCTGTGGGCCTGCCTGCGGCGGCGGCTCTACGGGCTCATCCCCCACGCCCTGCTCACCCCCTTCTACTGGGTGCTGATCAGCCTGGGAGCGTGGAAGGGCCTCCTCCAGCTCTTCTTCAAGCCCTTCAAGTGGGAGAAAACTCATCACGGGCTCGACGCCGGAGGAGGTGCGCCGTGACCAGGCACGCGCTGCCCCGAGGCCGAAGCCCTCTGCCGCTGCGCGCCGCGCTCGCCGCCTTCTGGGCCCTGCTCGCCGGCGCCGCCGCCGCACCCGGCGACCAGTGGTGGGACGCGGCCTGGGCCTATCGCAAGCGCGTGGTGGTGCCACTGGCGGCCGAAAAGCCCCTCGGCTTCTTCTACAAGCCGCCCTCGGAAATCGGAGAGGACCTCCTGGCCGCCCAGGTGGTCCTCTCGTGCGAGGGAACGCTGAAGGCGGGCGCGGAGAAGGAAATCCGCGTGGTGGATGCCGGCGGCAACCTCCTCCCGTCCGTGGCCACCGGGCCCGACGAGCTGGGACGCGTGCGGGTGGTCTTCCCCGCACGGCGGACCATCGCAGGCCAGCTGGCCAGCCCCCTGCGACCCGGTGCTCAGACCGTGGAGCTGACCGTGGGGCACGAGGAGGCGGTGGTCGAGGGGATGCGCTTCTACGTCACGGACGGGCCGGACCGCGCGGCCGAGCTGGAGGTGGTCTCCGCGGAGGAGAAGACGTCCACCGCGCGGGTGGTCAGCCGTCCCGTGCCCAGCCGGGACAAGGGGGCGCCGGTGCGCTCCGCGGTCCTCACCGACGCCCAGTACTTCGTCTATTACGGGAATCCCGAGGCGAAGGGGGCCGCGCCCTCCTATGCCCCCCCGGGCCACGCCGTCACCCAGTATGCCTGGCTGATCACCTCGGGCGGCGTCCCCACCTCGGAGGAGGAGCTGCGGAACTGCATGCGGGCCTCGCCCAAATACCTCAAGAAGCGCCACGACGAGCAGGTGAACAACCGCTCCAACGTCCTCGACCTGAGCGCCGAGGCGTGGTACGTGAGCGCCTACGAGAGCTACATCTACTGTCCCATGCCCGGGCTATACCGCTTCTCGGTGGACAGCGGTGGCTCGTCGTTCCTCTTCGTGGACGGTCGCAAGGCGGCCGAGCGGCCGGGCTTCCACCACCAGGTGGCCAACCAGTTCGAGCACCGGGGGAAGATCCCGCTCGACGAGGGCGCCCACCACGTGGTGTTCCTGGCCGTGGAGTCGGGGAAGAAGTACCTCACCCGCCTGGCCTGGCAGCCGGTGACGGGGAAGGTTTTCAAGCTCATGCCGCCGGAGGCCTTTCTGTCGCGCATTCCGGCCCGCGTGGTGGGCTACGAGGCCCGCGACCAGCGCCACCAGGCCTTCTTCACCTATCGCCTGGCGCCCCGCGCCGTGGCCGCCAGGGGGGGCGAGCGATACCAGTTCGTGCGGTTCGACAACCGCACGGTGCTGCCCCCCCGGGACGCGGGGGCGGAGGCGAGCTACGTGTGGGAGCTGGGCGACGGGACCACTAGCAGGGAGCGGGAGGCCTGCCACTTCTACAAGCTGCCCCAGGGCCAGCGCTCGACCACCTTCGCGGCCTCGCTCGAGGTGGTGGTGGGCCGGCGGGTGATCGGGCGCTACCGGGGCGACGTGCATGTGCCGGAGCAGGAGGCCGACCCATTCCAGATCGCCGCCGACGTGGTGAGCTTCGCCGACATCGTCTACGAGGACGAGCGTACCGGCATCTCGGTGCGGCTGCGGAACCGCGGCTTCAGCCCCCTCATCCTCCGCGCCGTGGCTCGCCTCACGACCCGCGGTGAGACGGAGATCGTGCTGAACCGCAGGCTGCTCATCGAGGCTCGAGGCGAGAACTTCTGCGTGGTGCCCGTGGACCTCAAGAAGATCGGCCGGGCACACGCCACGGTGGCCCTGGACGTCCTGCTCGACGAGCGACAGGTGGCCTCCATGCGGGCCCACGTGGCGCCCTCGCCCCGGCGGCTGGCCACCTTCCGCAGCCATCGCGGCGCCCTCTTCGACGAGCACGGCTACCGCGTGATGATCGTGGCAGAGCGCGAGGACCCCGACCGCCACTGGCGCTGGGTGCTGGCCCGCTACCTCCGGGACGAGCTCTACGCCCGACGGGCCAAGACGCGGCGGCGGGTACTGCTGTTCGGGGACCGGATGGCGCCCCTCCCGCAGCCGGGAGAGCCGTTCACCGACTACGTGGAGCGGGTGGCGGCTCGCCTGGAGGCGGAAGGCCGGACGGTCCAGTTCGTTCCCCGCACGCCGGGGCGGCTGCCTACAGTGCCCGACGTGGTGCGCTTCGCCCGGCAGCTCCAGAGCCTGGAGTCGGAGGGCGAGCTGCCCGACATCGTGGTCTTCTCCCCCGGCCTCAGCGACGTGGCGCAGGCCACCGGGGTGCGCAACTTCGTGCGCGCCATCGACGTGATGGTGGACTGCCTGCGGGCCACAGACCCCCGCATCAAGCCGGTGATCGTCTCTCCGCCCCCCTTCCCCGGCAACCCCCGCCGCTCCCGCCGCTACGCCCAGGCTCTCCACCGCATGGCCGCACGCCACAACATCCTTTTCCTCGACCTCCACCAGTTGCTGACCAAGGGGGCCGACGACTGGCTGCGAGCCTACTACGCCACCGAAGCCGACGGCGTCTTCCGCCGAGACCCCAACGAGGCGGCCCACGAGCGCCTCGCCCGCGCCCTCGCCGCCCTCCTCTACTGACCGCGCGCCCCGGCTGGGAACCACGGGCATGACCGAGCAATCGCAGCCCCCCACGCAGCCCTCCGGCCTGGAGGACTACCTGGGAGAGCAGGTGGTCGTCGACACCCGCTCCAGCTATGTCCTCCTGGGCACCCTGGTGGGCATCCATCGCGACTACCTCACCCTGGAGACCGTGGACGTCCACGACACCGGCTTCGCAGAATCGACCAAGGACCAGTACATCATGGAGGCGGGCCGCCTGGGCATCTGCGCCAACCGCAACGGAGCCAAGGTGCGCATCGCCGAAGTCGTCAGCGTGTCCCTGCTGCGAGACGTGATCACCATCTGAGGCCAGGGACGCTCCCCTCCACAGCCCCTCCCACGGAGCCCACCGCCATGCAGGAGCTTGCCGTCTCCACCCGTTCCCGCGTCGAGTTCGTGGACATCACCGGCCAGGTGCAGGACGCCGTCGCCCAGGAGGGTCTCTCGGACGGGGTCTGCCACGTCTACGTCCCCCACACCACGGCGGGCATTACCATCAACGAGAACGCGGATCCCGACGTGCGGCGGGACATCATCGCGGTCCTGGAGAAGCTGGTGCCCCGGGGCGGGGGCTACCATCACAGGGAGGGCAACGCCGATTCGCACGTGAAAGCCAGCCTCATGGGCTTCACCGCCACCATCCCGGTGGCCGACGGCCGGCTGGTGCTCGGCACCTGGCAGGGCATCTACTTCTGCGAGTTCGACGGCCCCCGCCGCCGCCGTTGCATTGTGACCGCCGCGGCGCGGTGAGCTCTCCGCCGCCCCTGCCGCCCCGCGGCGGTTCCTTGACGCCTGGCTTCCTGCCCGGTAAAGTGGCCTCCGCGACGCCGCTGTCCAAGGAGGGCGGAGCGAGCCATGGTGAGCATCGAATCGCCCGACGGTTCGCGCCGGGTCGTGGCCGAGGATAGCGACGGCAGGTGGGCGGCGCGACTGGAGGCCCGCACGGGCGCTCGCTGGAGCCGCGTCGCCGAGCTCCTCGGGCCCAAGGGCTGGCCGATGGAGCATCAAGGCCACCGCCACCACGTCCCAGCCACCGCCGCCGAGGCCCAGGCGGGCACGCTCCGGCTCGCCGGCAACGGCCAGATCGGCGACCATCCCTGGAAGATCGAGGACCAGCTCGCTTTCCAGGGCCAGCGCCTGCGCCTGGTCCGGCGCTGGACCCACGACGGCGAGGCTCGCCAGGAGGACCTCACGCTGCTCATCGAGGCCCGCTGCCCCACCGGCGGCTCGCAGCACTTCCTCCTTCCCGGCATCAGCTGCAACGGCAACCCCAGCTCCCATCCCGACCGCGTGGTGCCCCGCTTTCCCGCCGAGCGGCCCGCCCGCTGCCTCTACGAGGAGCACCGCTACCCGCTGCCCATGGCCAGCTGCGAGTGGCGCGGGGCCGAGGGCCCGATGGCCCTGGCGCTCCTCGTGCGGCCCGCTCGCATCGGGGCCGAGGAAGACGACCACTGGTGGAGCCTGGGCCTGGCCCTTCAGGAGGACGCCGCCGTCCTGGTGGCCGCCAGCGGGGCCGTGGAGACCAACGGCCGCCGGGGAGCCGTCTACGGCGCCCAGGGGCAGCTGGCCGACGTCGAGGACTGGCTGGTGCGGGCCGCCCCGGGCCAGACCTTCGAGAAGGTGGCGCTCCTGGAGTGCGGGCCGCCGGAGCCACGGGGCTACGGCTTCCGCCGCGGCCTGTGGGCGGCCCACGCCCTCTTCGAGCCCCAGGCGCAGCCGGCCCTGTCGCTCGACCAGTTCGTCGACCTGAAGCTCAACGCCCTCCGCGCCCGATACGTCGAGGGCGGGGACATCGCCGGCTACCTGTGCGTGCCCCAGAAGAACGCCTACCGCCGCGGCCGGTACTTCCAGTGGGGCTGGGTGGGCCAGGCCCTGCTGGGCTCCTGGTGTGCCCTGCACGAAGGACGCCGACGGGGCAAGGAGGCCCTCGAACGCCAGGCCGTGCGGGCGGCGGACTTCTTCGTCGAGCAGCTACGGGGCAGGGCGGAAGGGGAACTGCCCGCTCTGCGCTACGACCTCGCCGCAAAGCGCTGGGTCCATCGCCAGGCCGAGGACGCCGAGGGGGTCAGCTCTCGCCAGCTCGGAGAGGCCCTCACTAACCTGGCGCGACTGGTAGAGCTGGGCCGCCAGCTTGGCCTCGCCGTCGACCGCTGGCTGGAGGGCCTGGAACGAGGAGCCGACTTCCTGGCCGCGCGGGAGCACCGCAGCCCCGAGGGCCTTCTGCCCCACGGCTGGACCCCCGAGGGCCAGCCCCTGCCCGGGCCGCCGGGCGCCGCGGGCGCCCCGTGCGTCTCCGCCCTGGCCCTCGCGGGCGTGCTCACCGGCCGGGGACCCTATCGCGTGGCGGCTCGCGAGCTGCTGGTGGCCTACCACCGCGCCTTTCTCGCCGACCTCTCTACCCCGCCCTGGGGCTCGACCCTGGACGCCTGGTGCGAGGACAAGGAAGCGGGGCTCACCCTCCTGGCCGCGACGCTCGACGCCTACGAGTCCATCGGGGAGGGGCGTTTCCTGGACTGGGCTCGGCTCGCCGCCGACTGGGCGCTCACCTTCTTCTACGTGTGGCATCCCGGGTTCCCCCCGGGCAAGCCCTGTCGGGGACGGGCGCGAGCCGTCGGCTGGCCCACCGTCTCCGTCCAGAACCACCACCTGGACGCCTTCGCCCTGCCCTCGCTGTTCCTCCGTCTCGCCCAGGCCACCGACGATGAGCGGTACCGCCAGCTCGCCCGCACCATGGCCCAGGCGACGACTCAGAGCGTGGCCCGCAAGGGCTCTCCCTGGGGCTTCAACCGCCCTCAGGAGTGCAACGTGGCGGGCGAGCAGGGCGAGGCCATCTTCCATACCAACTACTGGCAGGGGCCCGGCGACCGCTCGCTCTGGCGCGGCGGGTACACCACGTGGAACCCCCTGTGGGTGTGCGTGGTTCCGCTCCGCGAGGCCATCGTGCTGCGGGAGGCGGGCCTCGCGTGGTAGCCGCCGACCAGCGGCGGGGCCATGTTGACGCGGCGGGTGGGGCCGTTGCCAACCGTCAACATGGCCTATCCCCCTGGCATCTCGATCCTTAACCGGCCCGACGCGGGCGCGGCGGCGAGGGCGCGTTGCCGCTCCGCAACATGGCGGGCCTCCGCAGGGCCGCGGCGGCCCGCTGATAGCTGCGGCAAGCCGGGCCTAAGTGCAGCGACCGCAAGGACAAATGCCCTGCCCTCCTTGAGCCTCTGCTGCTGCGGCGCGCTGGCATGCGATTTGCGCCCTTCCCATCCGTCCCTAGCCGGGGACTGTGTCCGCGTCGCGACGATGCGCTTGCGCTCAACACCTGGACTGACATCGGGGACCGAGCCATGGGATTCTTCCACGCCCGTAGCCGCTTCGCCTTCAGCATCACGCTCGCCGCCTTCCTGCTCCTCGCCGCCGGCGCGCACGCCGACTGGGTGACCGTGCGCGTGACCAACACTCCTGACGGAGCGGACCTCTATCCCAAGGTCGGCGACAACGTCGTCGGCTGGCAGGCCTATGTGCCCGCCACGAGCACCTACGACGCCATGCGGTGGGACCCGGCAGGTGGGGTGACCAACCTCAGCGCGTCTCCCCGCCAAGAAGCAGGCGTCGTGGCTGGCGGCCCTTACGTAGTTTGGCATGGCCCCGACCCCGGCGGATGGACCCAGGTCTACGTCAACGATGGCGTTACGTCCCACCAGCTCACCAGCGGCCCCACGCATAGCGGCAACCCCGTGATCCGCCGCTCCATGGTCGCGTGGGTGGACGCAACCTCTCCCTACGGGGCCGTCTATGCCGACGACCTCGACGACCCCGCACCGCCCGTGACCATCGCGCCCGCCAGCGATCCCGCGTACGGCAGCATGAAAGGGCACGCTGATGTTTCCGGTAACCGGGTCGTATGGCGAGCGCGGGACGAAGTGAGCGCCTTCCACGACGATGACATCTTCTACTACGATGGCTCCGGCATCACCAACATCACGAACGACGACCTGCACCAGGGCTACCCCCACCTGGCCGATTCCTACATTCTCTGGTCCCAGTGGGACGGCACGGAGTACGATCTCGTCCGCTACGACCCTGCCACCCACGCCACGACGTTCCTCACCACCGATACCGCCTACGCCGTCGTCCCTTCCAACTACAGCATCGATGGCGACCGGTTCGTCTTCTCCGGCGTCCCCGACGGCGAGACCGACAGGGAGATCTACTACTACGACGGCGCCACCATGCACCGGCTCACCGACGACGGCCTCGCGCAGGGCACCCCGACCCTGAGTGGCCCCTACGTCGTCTGGGAGGAGTGGCTCAGCGACACCAACAGCGAGATCATGGTCCACAACCTCGACGACGACATCACCACGCGGCTGACCACCAACGACTACAAGGACTACCGCCCCTGCATCAACGGCACCACGATCGCCTGGGAGGGCCTCGTCTGGGGGCCTTACCAGAGGGACTCCGACCTCTTCGTCGCCACGCTGGAGGCGGGGCCTCCCGTGGCCGACCCCGGCGGGCCCTACAGCGGCCTGTGGGGCGATCTGCTGACCCTCGACGCCAGGGGGTCCTTCGACCCCGACGGTCAGCCCGTCACCGACTGGGAGTGGGACATCGAGGCCGACGGCAGCGTGGAGTATACCACCGAGACGGTGCCCTTCGTCGTCCCCGGCGGCTGGGACTGGGATTCGGTCCACCCCCTCCGCCTGCGGGTCTTCGCCGGGGGCGACTGGTCGGAGTGGGCCTTCTCGCAGATCCACGTGATCCCCGAGCCCGCCTCGCTGGCGCTGCTGGGCGGGGCGCTCGCCGCCATCGCCGCCCGCCGCCGCAGGCGCTCGAGCTAGAGCCGCTCCCCTGCCCCACTTCGTGGCTGGTTGCCCTCCCCGGGCCGCTGCCGCCGTCAATGGCGGTGTACGTGGAGTCCGCCGCCGCCCACCCCGCTGAGGAAGAATCGCCACCGCTCCTCAAGGTCGCGCCACGGGCCGATGGTGGCAATCGCCCCCACCGGGTCGGCCGGCGGCTCGACGGCCAGGTCCAGCTCCGCCGTGAACGCGCTCAGCAAGCGGCGTCCCCCCGGCTCGAACAGCGCGTCCACCGCTCCCCCCTCGCGCAGCCGCGCCAGCATCACGAACACGCTGATCTGGGGCTTGCCGTGGTGCTCGCGGTACCAGTTGGGGCCAGGGCGTGGGAAGGCGGCCGCCACCACCTGGCCTCCCGCGCCGCGCTGGCGCAGCTGTCGGCGGAAGGCCGGGGAAGCCGCCAGGCGGTCGCGAATCTCATCGGCGAAACCCGGGTCCAGCCGCGTACGGAGAATGGGAGCCTGGACGAGCACCAGCCGCGCCGTCTCCGCCCGCCCGGGCACGGGCACGTCCCCACCGCCCTCCCCCTCCTCGTTGGCCCCTCGGGATGCGAACAGCTCGACGAAACGGCCCCACAAGCGCTCGGCCGGGAAGCCTGGCCCGGGGATGGTTACTTCGCCCTCCACGATCTCGGCCTCGGCGCCCTTCCCCAGGTCCACCTTGGCGATGCACCCTCCCACCACGCGACGGCGCGAGCGGTCGGCCAGCGCGTCCACGGGTCCGGCGCCGGGCTCCAGGCGGCAGCGCATGAAGATCAGCCTCAGCCGATTCGGTCCCCAGGGCTCGGGGGCCGGACCGCGGCCGCCAGGGCCGCCGCCGGCGCGCATTCCGGGGCGACCGGGGGTCTCGGCCGGCTCGTAGCGACCGCAGAAGACCACCGCCACATGCCCCTCCGGCTGCTCGAGAAAGGCCAGGAAGTCGTCCAGCGCAGCCGACCGCTGCACGCCGAGCAGCACGCGGGCGGCGAAGGCCTTGCTCCGCGCCGCGCGCCACGGCCCCCGGGCGACCACCAGCCGCCCGCTGCGCAGGAACGGAATGCCCCCCGCCTCCCCGGCCTCCACCTCGAGGGCGGTCGCCAGGGGGTCCGGGGGGCCGAGCGGCACCTGGGCTATCCGCCAGGGAACGGTGCGCAACGAGCGCTTCGCGGCGTCGATCCCCCACATCAGCGCCAGGCACGCGGCGAGGCCCAGGAGGAACGCGCCGCCCACCCGAAGCGGCGCCGGCAGCCGGGGAGGGCCCAGCTTCGCCCGCAGGGGGCGCAGCCGCCGGTCGCCGGGGAAGATGAACGAGGTGCGCTGGCGGTACCGCTGGTAGGCCTCGCCGAACAGTCGCAGGCACGTGCGCTCCTCGCTCTTCGCCAGGTAGTAGTAGAGGAACATCATGAGGAAGAAGGCCAGGAACGTCACGGCCCGGCCCCAGGTGAGCAGGATCCCGAGGCCGAAGAGGGTGAGGGAGATGTACTGGGGGTGGCGGACGAAGCGGTAGAGGCCCGCCGTCACGAGCCCCGACTTGCGCAGCTTCGCCGTGTAGATCTGCGCGGCGCCAGCGCAGAAAAGCATAAAGCCCACGACCACCAGGACGGGCCCCAGCAGGCCACCCGTGAGCACCGGGCACACGAAGTGGGTGAGCCACGCGGTGCGAGGGTCCCGATTGAGCGCCTGGATGTGCAGCACGGAGCCGTAGAGGAACCCGGCAAAGGGCAGGAGCATCCAGATGGGCTCGAGGATGACGAACAGGCCGAGTGCCCGAAGCGCCCAGCTCCCCAGCCGCTTTGCCAACCCGCGCCGCTCGCCCTTCGGCTCGCTCTCGGCCATCGGTGTCCCCCTGCGATGTCCGGCCCGCCGTGTCGTCCGGCGCCGCAGCCGAAGCCATTATCGCTCGCCGCGCCGCGCTGTCAAGCCCGCGGGCCTTCGGCTGATTGACTCCCCCTGTGCACGGCGATATAATTGGCCGTCGAGCGGTTGGGCCCGCTGCGGAGAGAGGTCTTGCCTGCAACCCTCACGGTGATCGTCCCCACGTTCAACGAAGAGCACAACATCCGCCAGTGCCTGGAGAGCGCGAGGTGGGCGGACGACCTGTTCGTCGTCGATTCCTTCTCCACGGACCGCACCCTCGAAATCGCACGCGAGTACACCGACCACATCGTCCGACACGAGTATGTGAACTCCGCGACGCAGAAAAACTGGGCCATCCCCCAGGCGACGACCGACTGGGTGATGGTGCTCGACGCCGACGAGCGCATCACTCCCGAGCTGCAAGCGCGCATCCAGGGCATCCTGGAGCGGGGCACGCCTTACGACGGCTTCGCCATCCGGCGGATGACCATCTACTTCGGCAAGCTCATCCGCCACTGCGGATGGCACAAGGACTACCTCGTGCGCCTGTGGCGACGCGGCAAGGGGCGCTACGAGGACCTCGAGGTGCACGCCGATGTGGTCGTGGACGGCAAGGTGGGTACGATCCGCGAGCACCTGCTCCACGACACCTACAGGTCCTTCTCCCACTTCTTGGAAAAGCTCGATCGCTACACGACGTGGGGCGCCAACGACCTCCACAAGCGGGGGAAGAAGGCGTCGTGGGCCAACCTCACGGTGCGTCCGCTGTGGCGTTTCTTCCGCATGTACGTGCTCCGCCACGGGTTCCTGGACGGCAAGCGGGGCTTCATGCTCTGCTCCTTCGCGACCATGAACGTCCTGCTGAAATACGCCAAGCTCTGGGACCTGTGCCGCCGCGAGCAGCTCCCCGGGGGCGACGACGCCGAGGCGGCCTGCCCCGCGGCCGAGAAGCCCACCGGAGTCTGATCCCCACCCCCATTCCTCTTTGGGCCTTCGGCCATGCCCCACAACGCGCCAGGGAACGAGGAGGCCAGGGCTCCCGGCCCTCTGGTCGTCGTGCGGACACGGGGGCTCCCGCCCGAGGAGTTCCCGCACATCCTGGCCGCCCACCGGGCTGCGCCGGAAGCCGACGTGCTGAAAAACGGGCGCCGCAGCACGGTCACCCGCGTGCCCTCCAGCCAGGGGCAGGTGTGCGTGAAGGAGTACCGGGTCCGGGGCCTGGTGGACATGGTGAAGGACCGGCTTCGGGGCTCGCGGGCCCGCCACGCGTGGCAGGCGGCCGAGGCCCTGGTGGCCCAGGGGGTCAGCGTGCCGGAGCCGCTGGGCCTGGCGAAGCGCGGGCGGTGCGGCTACTTCCTGACCCGCCACATCGAGGGGGCGGCGACACTGAAGGACCTCTTCAGCGGGCGGTTCGCCCAGGCAGAGGCCCCCCAGGAGCTGGGCGTCAAGCGCCGACTGCTCGGCCAACTCGGCCGCTGGCTGCGGGCCGTCCACGACCGCGGGGTGTACCATGACGACTGGTCGCCCAAGAACATCCTGGCCCGCGAAGGCCCCCAGGGCTGGCGCTTCTACCTCCTCGACATGGAGAGCGCCTGGCCTCCCCGCCGGCTCACCCGACGGCGACGGGCCAAGAACCTCGCGCAAGTCAGCGATGTCCCGCGCGGGGCCACCGCCACGGACAAGATGCGCGTCCTGCTCGCCTACGCGGGCCGCGACGCGACGCTCACCCGCGGGCTCTTCCCCAGCCACGTCCAGGCCCTCGCGCGCAGGCGCCAGCGCCAGTGGGAAAAGGTCCAGAAGCGGGCGCTGAAGCGCAAGACGAGGCTCCGCCGCAAGGCCAAGAGCGGGCCCGGCAGGAAACCCCACAGCCGATGAAGACCCTCCACCTCTTCAGCAACTGGCGATGGACCGGCCCGGCGGAGCCCGCGGTGAACCTTGCGGCTGCCCTCCGCGAGGCGGGCTGGGAGGTGACATTCGCTTGCGCTCAGCAGCCTCGGGGGCGGCCCAACCGGGTACTCGACGCTGCACGCCAGCATGGCCTGCCCACCCACACCGACCTCCGCCTGGGCAAGCACCGCGACCCCCTGCGCAACTGGGCCGATGCCCGCCGGCTCGGTCGCTGGCTGGCCGACGAACACGTCCACGTGGTGCACACCCACCTGCCCAACGCGCTCCGCATCGCCGCCGCGGGCCTCAGCCGCGCCCCGCGACGCCCCCTCCTGGTCCACACCTGCTACGATGGCGATGCGCCGGCGAGCTCCACTGAGCGAAGGCTGCTCGCCGGCCGTGCCGACGGGCTGGTCACCGTCTCGCAGAAAGCACGGGGGGCCGCCATCGATCGCCTGGGGCTGCCCCCGGATCGGGTGTGGGCAGTCCACACGGCGGTGGACCTGGAGCGGTTCCGGCCCGGCATCGGGGACCGTCGGGCGGAATTCGGCATCCCCGGGGAGGCCTTCGTGGTGGGCATCGTTGCCCGCGTCCAGTGGCACCGTCGTTACCACGTGTTCCTGGAGGCCATGGATCGCGCCCGCCGCGAGCTGCCCCGCCTGCGGGCCATCATCGTGGGCCGGGGCACGAACCTGGAGCCCATCGCCCTCCAGCCTATCCGGCGGATGGGCCTCCACGAGACGATTGTCCTCCCCGGCTACCACACGGGCGATGACTACGTGCGCACCCTGGCCACCATGGACGCCAAGGTCTACCTCGTCCCCGGCACCGACGGCTCGTGCCGGGCGGCCCGGGAAGCCATGGCCATGGGCGTGCCCGTCATCGCGGCCCGCCGCGGCGTGCTTCCCGAGCTGGTGGGCGAGGACCAGCGGGGGATGGTGATCGACGACACGCCGGAGGTCCTGTGCGACGCCATCCTGGAGCTGGCCCGCCAGCCCGAGCGGAGGCTCGAGATGGGCCGGCGGGCCCGCCAGTTCGCCCTCGAGAACTTCTCGCCGGCCCGCCAGGCGGAGATCGTCGGGGACATCTACCGGGAGCTTGCGGAGCGGGCTGAGCCGTGAACATCCTTTTCTCTCTGGACAATTACGACCACGGCACGGGGGGCGCCGAGATGAGCGTCCAGGCGCTAGCCCATCAGCTCGCCGCCCGCGGCCACCGCGTGCAGGTGCTCCAGCGCAACGACGACGTGGCCTCCTACCACGACGGCCCCATCGCCGTCCATACCCGGCCGCTTCCTGTTCCTCGCCTCATTCGCGACCGCGACCGCGACACCATCCGCTGGAACCGCCACTGGGGCCCCCAGCTTCGCCAGTTTCTGGCCCGCTACCCTGCCGACCTGGTGATCACCCAGAACCGCCTGCTCTACAGCACCGTCGAGGAGGCGAGGCGTCAGGGGGCGCCAGCCATCGTCTTCGTGCGGGCCTACGGCGTGCTGTGTCCCCTTCAGTTCCGTACCCGCGACGCGCTGGCCGAGTGCGACCGGCGATGCAAGCGGTGCCTGCCCCGCCTGGCCCGCCTGAAGTACCGCCTGGTGCGCCGGAACCTGGATCTCTACGAGCAGGGCCTCCGCGGCGCCAGCCTGGTGGCGGCCAACAGCGACTACATGCGACGAGTGCTCGAGAAGTTCTTCGGCCTGGAGGCCGAGGTGGTCTATCCCCCGGTCGAGCTGGCCAGCTACCGCACGGACCGGCCCGCAGGCAGGGAGGTGCTCTTCTGCAAGCCGCAGTACGTGAAGGGACTGCCCATTTTCCTCGACGTGGCCTCGCGGATGCCCGAACGGCGCTTCCTGGTGGCGGGCAGGCTGCGTTCCCGAGCGCGCCGCCGCCTCGGCCGCCTGGCCAACGTGGCGTGCCTGGGCTGGGTGAGCGACATGCGTCAGGCCTACGGGCGGGCGCGGGTGCTCCTCGGCCCGTCGATCTGGCCGGAGCCCTTCGGGCGGGTGTTCGTGGAGGCGGGGGCGAACGGCATTCCCAGCGTGGCCAGCGCCCGGGGCGGCATCCCCGAGGCCGTAGGCGACGGAGGTATCCTGGTGGAGGACATCTTCGAGCCCCAGCGGTGGGTGGACGCGCTGAGGCGTCTGGACGACGAGGCGGTCTACGCCGCCTACTCGCGGAAGGCTCGTGCCCACGCCGAGAGATTCCGCGCCGAGGCGAGCGCCCAGCGGCTCGCGGACGTCGCGCGCGACCGTCTGGGCCTCGAGCTCTGAGCCCAGGCACAGCAAAGGAGCCACAGGACGCGGCCATGCCATTGCCCACCCTCGCCTACCACAAGGTGCGCCCGGCGCGAGCCGAGGACCCTCGGCCCGCGCTGGCGGTGGGGCCGGAGCGGTTCGCCGCCCACGTCGCGGCCTTCCGCCGATGGGGCCACCGCCTCACCGCGTTCGCCGGCCTCGCGGAGCCATGGGGCCGGCGGGCGGCGCTGCTGACCTTCGACGACGGCTTCGCCAGCGTCCACGAGCACGCCTTCCCCCTGCTCGCGGAGCACCGGCTGACGGCCACGGTTTTCCTTGTGCCGGGCCGGATCGGCGGCTACAATGGCTTCTCCGGCAACCGCGATGCCTCGGGGGAGAGGCTGTTGGACGCGTGCCAGGTCCGCGAGATGGGAGCGGCGGGCACCGAATTCGGCTCGCACACGGTGGACCACGTAGACCTGCCGGCCGTGGACGACGCGACGCTGCGGCGGGAGCTGGCCCGCTCCAGGGCGCCCAGCGCCGACCTGGTGGGGCGCGACGGTCTGCTGAGGCTCAAGCGGGTGATCCTCGGCCGCTCCGTGGGGCCGTGGCGCCTCCGCTATCGCCTATCTCGCTTCTACGAGTGGGAGCACGCCTGGAAACGGCGCAGAAAGGGGCGCCGCCGGCCTTGAATCGCCTCCAGAGCCGCCGCCAGGAGATGCTCGCCGCGGTGAGCCGCTACGCCGCCGGGCCCCTGGCCCGCCGCCTCGGCCTCGACGCCCGTGCGGTCGCCGCGGAGCCGGCCACACGGGGGGCGCGGTCGCTCGTCTACTTCCTCGATGTCGGAGGCGAGCGGCGAGCGGTGCTCCGCGCTGTGCGACGGCTGCCCGACGCGGCCAAGCTGGCCTACAACCATTCCCGCCTGCGGGCCTCGGGGCTGCCCGTCGCCCGGGTTCTCACGGCCAGCGCGTCGCCGCTCACCCGGCTGCGCTGGGGCTTCTACCCCGTGGTCGAGGAGTACATCGACGGAAGGCACGTAGCTCCGCGGAAAGCCTCCGAGACAGCGGTTCGGGCGGTGGCCCGCGCCCTTGCCCGCTTCCACGGGGTAGAGCGGCGGCGGTGGGGCTGGCCGTGGTTCCCTCGGTGGGGGAGCTACCGCAAGCACTACCTGGCGCGCATCGCCCGCCGGGCGCGATGCGTCGACGAGGGGCTGGAAACCGGGCGAAGCGAGGAGCTGATGGCGTGGTTCCAGGCCCGCGCCAGGGAGGCTCCGCTGGAGCCGCCCTACGCCCTCCTGCACGGGCGCGTGCACGGGACCAACTTCGTGGTCACCCCCGAGGGTCAGGCAGTGGCCCTGGACCTCCTGGAGTGTCGCTTCGGGAGCTTCGCGGCGGACGTGAATTGGGCCCTGCCGCGCATCTGCGGCGACGACGCGCAGCGGGGCGCGTGGTTCACCGAGACCTACTTCGCCCATCGGCCCCAGGCCTACCGGGAGGCCTTCGCTCGGTCGCGCCCGTTCTTCCAGGCAGCCTATCGTCTCGGCCGGGCGGCCATCTACACGCGGCGGGCGAGGCGGGCGAGGGGCAGACGCGCGGAGAAACTGGAGCGCCTCCGCATCCACCTGGCGGCTCTCGCCGACCTCACCGGGATCGACATGACGGCGGACCAGCGTTGAAGCTCAACACCCTGCACGTGGACACCGAGCACACCTGGCGCGGCGGCGAGCAGCAGGCGCTCCACCTGGCCACCGGCCTCCGGGAGCGGGGCCACGAGGCCACGGTGGCGTGCCAGCCGGGCTCGCCCATGGCCCAGCGGTCCCGGGCCGCGGGGCTTGCCGTGGTCGAGGTGCGGATGCGCGGCGAGGCCGACTTCCTGGCCGTACTCGCCCTGCGCAAGTTGATCCGGAGGGGGCAGTTCGGCATCGTGCACATGCACACCTCGCACGCCCACACCCTGGGCTGCGCCGCGGTGGCCCTGGGCCGCCAGGGCAAGGCCATCGTCTCGCGGCGCGTGGACTTCGGGGTGGCGGCGAACCCCATCAGCGGCTTCAAGTACCGCCATGGCGTGGACCGCTTCATCGCCATCTCTCAGGCGGTCAAGCGCGTGCTGGTCGAAGGAGGAGTGAGCCCCGAGCGAGTGGCGGTGGTCCACAGCGGCATCGACCTGGCCCGCTTTGAGGACCTTCCCGCGAGCCGTTTCCGCGAGCAGTTCGGCTTGCCCCCCGAGGCGCCGGTCATCGGGAACGTGGCGGCCATGGCCGACCACAAGGGCCAGCGCTACCTGCTGGCCGCCATGCCCCGCGTGCTGGAGGCCGAGCCCGGGGCGCGGCTGTTTGTGGTGGGCGACGGCGAGCTGCGCGGGGCTCTCGAGGCCCAGGCGAGGGAGCTTGACATCGAGCACGCCGTCACGTTTACTGGCTTCCGCACCGACGTGCCGCAGTGGCTCGACTTCTTCGACGTTTTCGTCATGTCCTCCCACCTGGAGGGCCTGTGCACGTCGGTGCTGGACGCCCTGGCCATGCGCAAGCCGGTGGTGGCCACCACGGCCGGCGGGCTGCCGGAAATCGTGGACCACGAGAAGACCGGCCTGCTGGTGCCGTCCAAGGCCCCCCGGCCCCTGGCCGAGGCGATCGTGCGTCTGGTCCGCGACCGGGAGCTGGCTCGCCGGCTCGGCGAGGCGGGCCGACGCCGCGTCGAGGAGGCCTTCAGCGCCGACGCCATGGTGGAGGGCACCCTTAGGGTCTATCGAGAGGTCACGGATGAGAGCGAGGACCCTGCGGGCGGGCCTTGACGACGAGGGCCTGGCTCACATCGAACAGGCCGCCCGCATGCTCGCCGAAGGCCGTCTGGTGGCCTTTCCCACCGAGACCGTCTACGGCATCGGCTGCAACGCCTGGGACGAGGAGGCCGTGCGCCGGCTCCGCGAGGTCAAGCGCCGCCCCCGGGGTAAGCCCTTCAGCATTCACATCGCGAGGCTCGAGGACGTGGCCTCCCACGTCGAGCACGTGCCGCGCATCGCACAGAAGCTCATGCGACGCTACTGGCCCGGGCCGCTGACCCTCGTCCTCCCTGGGAAGTCGGGGCAAGCGGTGGGCCTCCGCATGCCCTCCAACCGTATCGCCCTCGAACTGCTCAGGCGGGTGCCCGCGCCCGTCTACGCGCCCAGCGCCAACCGCGCCGGGGAGACTCCCGCCAAGTCCGCCCAGGAGGTGGCCGATGCCCTGGGCGAGGAGCTCGACCTGGTGCTCGACGGTGGCCCCACGACCCTCGGCCAGGCCTCCACCGTCGTTCGCGTGGACGACGACTCCTGGGAAACCCTCCGCGCCGGCTCCGTGACCGAGGACATGATCCGCCGCACCCTGGGCACGACCATCGTTTTCGTATGCACCGCCAATAGCTGCCGCTCGCCGATGGCCGAAGCGCTGTGCAAGCAGCTCCTCGCCCGCCGACTGGGTTGTACCGTCGACCAACTCCCCTACCGCGGCTACAACGTCCTCTCCGCGGGCACCGCGGCCACGTGGGACCTGCCGCCCAGCACCAACGCGGTGGAGGCCATGGAGCGCCACGGCATCGACATCTCCGCCTATCGCAGCCGCCCCGTTACCCCCGGCCTCATCGAGGACGCCGACGTCATCTTCGTCCTCGCCCGCCACCACGGGGAGTCGATCCGGTCCGTGATGCCCGAAGCGGCCCCCAAGATCCGCCTTCTCGACCCGTCGGGCCAGGACGTCCGCGACCCCGTGGGCGGAAGCCCGGAGGTCTTCCTCCGGTGCGCCAAGGCCATCCGCCGGCACCTTGTCGAGGTCATCGATACGCTATGAAAGTCGCCATCGGCTCCGACCACGCCGGCCTGCGCGCCAAGCGCCAGGCGGCGAAAACCCTCGAGGAGCTGGGACACGAGGTCGTCGACGTGGGCACCGACAGCGAGGCCTCCACCGACTATCCCGACTATGCCCTCCGCGTGGCCCGCAAGGTGGCCAGCTCCGAATGCGATGCGGGCATCCTGTGCTGCGGCACGGGCATCGGCATGTCCATGGCCGCCAACAAGGTGCCCGGCATCCGCGCCGCAGTGTGCCACAACGAGTACACCTGCGAAATGGCCCGCCGCCACAACGACGCCAACATCCTGTGCATGGGCGGGCGCGTGCTCGACGAGCGGAGGGTGGACGAGCTGGTGCGCCTGTTCCTGCGAACTCCCTTCGAAGGGGGCAGGCACCTTCGCCGCGTGCGGAAGGTCAACGATCTCGACCGAGTGGTCTGAGCCCGCCCGGGGAGCGGCGCTGCCGGCGGGTCCCCCCGAAGCTCACTTCTCAGGAAAGGCTGGCACGCCATGGCCAAGAAGTACCGCGTGGGGATCATCGGCACGGGCGGCATCTCGCGGTTCCACGCCGGCGGATGGCAGCGCTCGCGGCGAGGCACCCTGGTGGCCGCCAGCGACATCCAGCCGCAACACGTGGAGGGCTTCGGCGAGGAGTTCGGCCTGCCGCCCCGCGCCCTCTACACCGACCCCTGCGAGATGCTCCGCCGCGAGGAGCTCGACTGCGTGAGCATCTGCACCTGGGCCCAGCACCACGCCGAGCTGGTCGTGGCCGCGGCCCGCGCGGGGGTGCGCGGCATCCTGTGCGAGAAGCCCATGTGCACCAGCATCGGGGAGGGCGAGCGGATGCTCCGCGCCGCCCAACGCACCGGCGCCAAGGTGGCCATCACCCACCAGCGCCGCTACCACCGGCGGATCACCCGCGCCGCCCGCCGCATCGCCCGGGGAGCCATCGGCGAGGTGCACACGCTCGTGGCCCGCGGGGGCGGCGGCCTCACCAACACCCATAGCCACACGGTGGACATGATGCGCTACATGCTGGGCGATCCTGAGCCGGAATGGGTCATGGCCCAGGTGGAGCGGAGCACCAACCGGTGGGAGCGGTGCTACCCCGTGGAGGACCGCCTCGTGGCCGCCGTGTCGTTCGAGGGCGGGGTGCGGGGGCTCATCGAGTCGGACACGCCCCTCGACGGCGCGGCCAAGGGCGGTCTGTGGGTCTACGGCACGCGGGGCGCCGTCGACGTCTTCGGCGGTCCCCGCATCCTCAATCGCACCACCAAGGGCCGGTGGCAGACCATCGACGTGGCCGAGGCCGACCCGCCGGCCTGCTACGTGAAGGACCTCGTCCGGTGGATGGAGGGCGGCCCCGAGCCGCGCATCGCCATCGCCAGGGCCTGGGCCACCCACCAGATCCTGATGGCCGTCTACGAATCCGCTCGCACCCGCAGCCTCGTCCGCTTCCCCCTCCGCAACAAGAAGCGCATCCTGGTGCAGATGATCGACGACGGCACCCTTCCCCTGAAGAGAAAGAAGAAGCCCTACGACATCCGGACCCCCGAGGCCCTGGCGGCCGGCTACCGGTAGCCCCCTTCCGCCGAGGCGGGCGGTCCCCCATGCGGACGGGGTCCTACCAGGACGGCAGGGGCATCGCCGGCTGCTCGTAGGGGCGGATCTTGCAGGCCACATCGGGGGCCTTGACCAGGCGGGAGAGGCGCACCAGCAGCCCGCGGCCGTCGGCCTGGGCCTCGGTGTGGGTGATCACGGTGCCGTTGTAGGTGTCGAACCAGGTGAGCTGGTAGCGGCCGGGCTTGAGACCCGGGACGCGGAGGGTAAAGGGCTGGAGCAGAGGGGGCGGCTGCTTGTCCTTGAGGCGGCGATGCCAGGTGTTGCGGCGGTCCTGGAACCAGAGGAGGGCCAGGGAGTCGGTGCGCAGGCCCACCAGACGCAGGTTTCCCTCGCCGTGGTCGCGCAGCGGGACCCAGGGCCGTCCCGTCCAGTCCACCCCTTCGAGGAAGCGTCCCAGGGCGCGATAGTGGTAGTAGAGGTCGTTGGGGTCCACGTAGTTGTCCCACCACCAGAGCATGGGGGCGCCGGCGGCTCCGCTGAGGCTGGACGCCCAGAGGGCGTTGTGGAGGTGGATGCCCAGCTTGTCCAGCTTGTTCAGGGGGTTGGCCCCGCCGGAAGGATGGTAGCCGAGCTCGGCGACGAGGAAGGGCTTGCGGTAGTGCTGGAAGTCGCGGGCCTGGTCGAGCACCAGTGCGGCGGCGTCGTACTGCTTGGGGGTGGGCTCCCAGTCCTCGTAGATATAGGCGTGGAGCTGGACGAAGTCGAGAGCGGGGAGGGACCAGAACTCGGGCCAGTCGGTGTAGGCGGCGAGGGTATTGGTGATGGGGTGGTCGTAGGGGTCGGTGCGCTCGAGGTGGGCGGCCATCTCGCTGGTCCACTCCAGCATGTAGGGCTCCTTGCTGGAGCGCACCCGCCCCCGGTCGCTGCGGGCGTAGTCCATCTCGTTCCACAGCTCCCAGGCCATGATTGGCGTGGCGTGCCCCCAGCGGGCCACGATGTAGCGCAGGCGCCGGCGGTAGTGGCGACGCGCTTCGGGCTTGAGGAAGAAGTCGCGGGGCGCGTCGCACATCCCCCCGTTGGCGCGCCAGTAGGGACCGTGGCGGTGCTGGGTGAAGTCGTAGAAGTTGTCGAAGCAGAGCTTGAAGTAGACGCCGTGCTTGCGTGCCGAGCGCAGCACCAGGTCCAGACGCCAGGCGTTGTCCAGGCGGTAGTCGTCCAGACGCGGCCCCTCCAGCTCCAGGCTCCAGGAGCACATCCAGATGCGGGTGAAATTCTCGTGGGCGCCGGCCATCTTGCGGAAGTAGCGCTCGTAGTCGAACGTCTTCAACGCCGAATCGGCCCAACACACGTTGTGGCCGATGGGGAAGTAGGGCTTGCCCGTGGAGAACTCGAAGTAGCGGGGGTTGCGACGGCTCACGCGCACGAACCCGGGGCTCTCCGAAGGGACGCACTCGAAGGCCCCCTCGCCCCCCTCCGCCACGCCGTTGCGGGTCCGCACCGCCACCCGGTAGGTGTGGCGCCCGAGCGCCGTGGGAGCGTAGCGGGCCTTCCACACCGGGCGCCCCTTGGGGCTCAGGCGCTCCTGTCCGTCGGCCAGCTTCCGCTCGTAGTCCTGGTAGAGGAAGCCGCAGACCGAGCGCACACGGCCGCCCGGCTCCTGGATGTGGGCCGTGACCTCGATGTCGTCGGGATCGTAGGGATTGTCGAAGGCGGCGTCGAGGCGGATGGTGAGCTCGACGGGCTGGAAGCGCCCCACGTCGGGCTGGGGCGGCACCTTCTCCCACGGATGCCGCTCTCTGAGAGCCTCCGCCGTGACGCCCTTGATGCGGGGCACCCGCCCCGCTGCCCGTGCGGCATCCACGGCCCCCAGGGCCACCAGGGCGACGAGCCACGCTGTGTGTCCTCTCATAGGTGCTCCTATAGCCGACCAGACGCGACGAGTGTAGCAGCGGGGCGGCGGGAATTCAAAGCCCTCCGGGGCCTCGCCTCAGCGGCCATTGACACTCCCCTGAGCGCCCTGCTAGACTGCTTCGTACCCATTCCCCTGCCCACGGGAGGCCCTCTGCATGCTCGTGCCCTACGGGGTGGACAACCCGATGCGCCGCCTGCCGTGGGTGAACTGGGCGCTCATCGCGGCCAACCTGGTGGTCTACGGCTTCCAGCTCGCGGCCGACACGGAGGTCGTGGCCCGCGGCGGCCATTTCTTCTCCGTCAACGAGCTGGTCCGCGACTTCGGGCTCGTGCCCGCCCACTTCCGCTGGTACCACCTCGTCACCTACGCCTTCCTCCACGGGGGCATGCTCCATCTGCTGGGGAATATGCTGTTCCTGTGGACCTTCGGGAATAACGTGAACGACAAGCTGGGCCACGCGTACTACCTGGGCGCCTATGTGGCCTTCGGGGTCTTGTCCGGCCTGGCGCACGTGGTGAGCGAGCACGGCTCGCCGTTCCCCTGCGTGGGGGCGTCGGGCGCCATTTTCGGGGTGATGGGCCTCTACCTCGCATTCTTTCCCCTGAACGACGTGCGGATGTTCTACCTTCTGTGGATCCGCCCGGGGACGTTTCGTTGCTCGGCCTACTGGCCGATTTTCGGGTACGTGGCGCTGAACATCTACTGGGTGGCCACGGGCTCGGGCGGGAACACCGCCGTGGCCGCCCACCTGGGGGGCTTCGCCGCCGGCTTCGGCGCCGGCCTGGCCCTCCTGGCCAAGGACCTGGTGCCGCGGGACGACTACGATTTCCTCGCCTGGCTCTCAGGCCGCCGACAGAAGAAACTCTACGAGCGGTTCGGCTCGCGGGGCCAGGCCGTCAGGCCCGGGACGGGCCCGCTGCCCAGCCCGCCGGCCGCCGCGCCGCCCCGGCCCCAGGCGCCTCGCTCCACGCCCTCGGCCCGGGAGCTGGAGGGGGCCGCCGTGGCCCAGGTGGCGGAGGGCGACGTGCGCGGCGTGTGCGAGACCTACCGCCGCTTCGCCGTCCTCTACCCCCGCCTGGCCCTGGGCGAGGCCGTCCAGGTGGACGTGGCCAATCTTCTCCTCCGGGCCAAGCAGTTCCGTCTGGCGGCCGACGCCTTCGCCCGGCTGGCCCGCTTCTACCCCCGCCACCCCCAGGCCCCCGAGGCCCTGTATGCCGCGGGTGTCCTCCTGGCCACGAAGCTCGACCAAGGGGAGAAAGGCCGCCGCCTCCTGGAGGAGGTCCTCCCCCAACTGACCGATCCCGCCAAGGCCCGCCGGGCGCGCCAGGTCCTCGAGCAGGCGCGAGGCAGCCCGGACAGCGGCGGCATCCGCCTGGCCGACGAGGACGCCTGAGCCTCCCGCGGGCCGGGGCCTCAGAAGTTCAGGTGGCGCACCCGCCCCACGACTTCCTCGTGGGAAAGCTTGCGGTCCAGGGGGAGGACGAGGTAGGCCCCGTGGGCGTCCTTGCTGTCGAGGATGATGCGGTGGGGGTTGGGCGCGGTGTAGCCGTCCCGCACCGGGTGGTGGCCGGTGATCGCCAGCTCGGCGCCCACCCTGCGAGCGAATTCCGCAGCCGCGGCGCCGGAGAGGTCGCGCCCCCAGGTGAGACGGTAGGCGGGGCTGCCGCGAGAGATGTCGTCGTCGGGGCCGCCGTCGACGAACAGCTCGCGGCTGAATAGCTCCACGTAGCGGGCGTCGGGCAGGGAGTGGCAGATGAACACCCCGGTGGGCGTGGCCGCGGCCCAGGGCAGGGTGCGGAGGAACTGGCAGTAGGCCTTGCGCACCACGTCCTTGTTGAACTGATAGGCCTCGTCGAGGGCCTGGTCGAAGGCCCGGAGGACGGAGCGGCCTTTCTTCAGGATGTCCAGCCCGAACAGCTCGCTCTGGTCGTGATTGGCCAGCAGGATGTGCACTTGTCCGGGGTAGACGTTCTTGAGCACCGCGGCCTCCTCCAGGAGCCGGTAGGAGCGGTCGGGGGTGTCGTCGTACATGGCGTGGAGGAGTTCCTGGAGGATCAGGTGGCGGCTGGGGTGTCGGGGCAGGTCGGCCACCTGGAGGATGCGTCGGAAGTTGGCGATGTTGCCGTGGAGGTCGCCGGTGACGACCACGTCGCCGGCGCCGGGCAGCTCGACCAGGTGGCCTCGGCGGCAGGGGTCGGCCTGGTTGGCCTTTGCGGCGTCGGCCATCAGGCGCATCACGTAGTCGGGCGGTCTGCTGTCGTTCTCCACCTCCCGGTCCCCTGGTGCTCAGGCCTGTGCGGGGCTGGGGCGTCGCCTGGACGCGGAGCGCCGTCGACGGCGGCCCCCGTTGCCGGCGTTGTCGTTTTTCTCCGAGGTGTAGCGCGCGTTGCCCTCGCCGACCAGTCGCCCGATGTCGTCGAGGAGCTGCTGGCTGGGCTGGACGTACATGGCCCGCCCGGCGCGGATCACGTAGGCGGCCCCGTCGGGGGTGCGGATGCGGACGTAGACGGGGATGTCGCCGTGGTTGGAGGCGCACAGGTCGCGAAGCCTGGTGAGGGTGGCCTGGTCGGCGGCCTCGCCGTCCATGTCCACCACCAGGCGGCTAGCCAGGACGGCGTGGGCTCCCTCCAGGGGGACCACTTGCTCGGCTCGGATGGAGGGCTCGCCGCCCTGGTAGTCGACGCGTCCCTGAATGAACACGATGGCGTTCTTGGCCAGGAAGCGCCCGTGCTGCTCGTACTCGCGGGCGAAGAGCACGCCGCTGGCCGTGCCCGCCAGGTCGCTGAGCTCGTAGCGTGCCCAGCGCTGGCCCTGGAAGCGCCCCTTGCGGGTCACGGAGCGGCGGACGCTATCGACGATCCCGCCCACGATCACCTCCTCGCCGTCCTCCTTCTCCGAGAGCTCCTCCGTGGTGGCGGTGGCGTACATGCGAAGGATGTCCTCGTGGCGTGCCAGGGGGTGGCCGGAGACGTAGAAGCCCAGGAGGTCGTGCTCCCAGCCCAGGCGCTCGTTCTCGGGCACGTCCTCCACGTCGGGCAGCTCCTGCTCGGGCGGGCCCTGGGCCTCGGCGACCATTTCGAAGAGGCTGGCCTGGCCCTGGGCCCGGTCGCGCTGCGCTACGGACGCCATCTCCAGTGCTGCGTCGAGCGCGGCGAGGAGCTGGCCGCGGGTGCCTCCCAGGGAGTCGAAGGCCCCGCAGCGGATGAGCGTTTCGATGGTCGCGCGGTTGACGCTCCTGGGGTCGATGCGCTCGCAGAAGTCGAAGAGGGAGCGGAACGGCCCTCCGTCCTCGCGGGCGGCGACGATGGCCTCCACGGCCTTCTCCCCGGCATTCTTGACGGCGCTGAGGCCGAAGCGGATCTTGCCGCCCTCGGTGCGGAACTGGCTGTCGCTGCGGTTGACGTCGGGGGGCAGGACCTCGATGCCGTGGCTCTTGGCGTCCTTGACGAAGGCGATCACCTGGTCGCGGTTGCTGCGCTCGCAGGTCATGGAGGCCGCGAAGAACTCCACGGGGTAGTGGCAGCGCAGGTAGGCCATGCGGTAGGCCAGGTAGGCGTAGGCGGTGGCGTGGGCCTTGTTGAAGCCGTAGCCGGCGAAGTGCTCGATGAGCTCGAAGATGGCCGCAGCGGCCCGCTCGTCGAGGCCCCGCTCGATGGCGCCGGCGAGGAAGGCCTCGCGGCGGGCCTTGATGATGTCTTCCTTCTTCTTGCTGATCGCCTTGATCATGGTGAGGGCCTCGCCCATGGAGAGGCCCGCCAGGTCGTGGGCGAGCTGCATGATCTGCTCTTGGTAGACGATCAGCCCGTAGGTGGAGCGGAGGAAGGGCTCGAGGGCGGGATGGAGGTAGGCCACCTCGGCCTGGCCGTGCTTGCGCTGGATGTAGTCCTCCACCATCCCGCTCTGGAGAGGGCCTGGGCGGTAGAGGGCCACGATGGCGATGATGTCCTCGATGTCGTCGGGCTTCAGGCGGGTGAGCAGGTTGCGCATTCCCTGGGAAGCGAGCTGGAAGACGCCCTCGGTCTCGCCCCCGTGGAGAAGCTGGTAGGTGGGGCGGTCGTCCAACGGCAGTGCCGACAGGTCGATCCTCTCGCCCCTCTCCTCTGCGATGAGGTCCACGATGGTCTGGCAGATGGTCAGGGAACGGAGGCCCAGGAAATCCATCTTCAGCAGGCCGATTTCCTCCACGTCGCCGAAGGGAAACTGGGTGGTCACCGTGTCCCCGGTCTTGGCCAGGGGGAGGTAGTGGGTGAGCGGCCTGTCGGCGATGACCACTCCCGCGGCGTGGGTGGAGGCGTGGCGGGCGAGACCCTCGAGGCGCATGGCCACGTCGAGGAGCTCGCGCACGCGGCTGTCGCTCTCGTAGCGCTGGGCCAGCTCGGGCGATTGCTCCAGGGCCTCCTTGAGGGTGATGTGGAGGACTTCGGGCACCTCCTTGGCGATCTGGTCGACTTCCTTGAGGGGGAAGTCCATCACTCGCCCCACGTCGCGCACGGCGGCTCGTGCGCCCAGGGTGCCGAAGGTGATGATCTGGGCCACGCTGTCCTCGCCGTACTTCCGTCGCACGTAGTCGAGCACTTCCTCGCGGCGCACCTCGCAGAGGTCCACGTCGATGTCCGGCGGCTCCCGCCGCTCGGGGTCCAGGAAGCGTTTGAAGAGCAGGCCGTGGTCCACGGGATTGAAGTCGGTCATACCCAGGCAGCGGGTGAGCAGGCAGCCGGCCCCCGAGCCCCGGATGCCCACGGGGATGCCCTGCTGGCGGGCGTAGCCCACGAAGTCGCGGACGATGAGGAAGTAGCTGGCGTAGGCCATCTCCCGGATCACGCCCAGCTCCTCCTCCAGGCGCCGGGCCATGTGGTCCGGCGGCCGGCCGCCGCACATTTCCTCGAGGCCCTGGAAGGCCAGGCTCCGCAGGTGCTCGTCGTTGGTCATCTCCCCGGAGTCGAAGGGGGGGAAATGGCGGACCGAGAAGTCCATCTCCACGTTGCACCGCTCGGCGATGGCCAGGGTGTTGGCCACGGCCTGGGGATAGGCCCGGAACCGCTCGGCCATCTCGGAGGGCGAGGCGAAGTAGAAGCGGTCGCTGCCGAACGACATCCGGTCCTCGTCGCTGAGCAGCTTGCCCGTGTTCACGCACAGGAGCACGTCGTGGGCCGTGGCGTCCTCGCGGCGCATGTAGTGGATGTCGTTGGTGGCCACGAGGGGGATATCGAGGCTCTTGGCCAGCTGGCACTCGCCCTCGTTGACCACTCGCTGCTCGTCCAGGCCGTTCTCCTGGATTTCCAGGTAGTAGCGGCCTTCGCCGAAGAGCTGGCGATAGCGGTCGGCCACGGCCCGTGCCTCGTCGGGCCGGCCGGCCACCAGGTGGTGGGCGACCTCGGACTTCAGGCACCCGCTGAGGCAGATCAGCCCCTCGTGGTGGCGCTCGAGGGCCTCCCAGTCGATGCGGGGCTTGTAGTAGTAGCCCTCCAGGAAGGCGATGGTGGCGAGCTGGATGAGGTTGCGGTAGCCCGCCTCGCTCTCCGCCAGGAGGGTGAGGTGGAAGGCCGCCTCCTTCATCCCCGCGGGCAGCTCCCGCTCGTGGCGGCTGCCCGGCGCCACGTAGGCCTCGTAGCCCAGGATGGGCGTGATCCCCGCGGCGGCGGCCTCCCGATAGAACTCCACGGCCCCGAACATGTTCCCGTGGTCGGTCACCGCCACCGCGGGCATGCCGTGCTGCTTGGCGGTCTCCACCAGCTCCGGGATCTTGCACGCCCCGTCGAGCAGCGAGTAGTGGCTGTGGACGTGGAGGTGAACGAAGCTCTCGGTGCCCATGGTGCCCTTCGGATGTCGTCGTGAACGCCAGGTACAGGGGAGAGGCCGCTTGAGGCCGAGCCGACGCCGGGCACACCAGGGAATGGGCTTGCCAGCGCCCGACCCCACAAAACGTTCCGTATCCTAGCGCCCGGCGCGGGACCTGTCAACACCAAATTCCGGGCCACGGCCCCTCCGCTCGCGGCCCGCCGCGCCTGTGGGAGAATCCGACACCCCAGGGGCGGGCACTTGACTCGGCGGCTCCCCCGGCTTACCCTTCCGGCACCGCTGCCCGCGAGCCCCGCTCGCCGCGAAAGGAGATGCCGATGCGCCTGCCCAACGCCCTGACGGCGGCCGCCCTAGCCCTGGCCGCGGCCGAAGCCCCCGGCGGCCAACTGCCGCCCGGCCGATTCGTCCGCGTGGCCGAGGATGAGGTGGGCGGACACTACTTCAGCCAGGTCATCTACGCGCCCAGCGCCGACGTCCTGGTCTCGTGGGGCACCCGCATCCACAGCAAGCCCATCCGAGCCCACGAGACCCAGCACTTCTTCCCCGCGCAGAACCGCTGGATCGACGCCTGGCCAGAAGGCAAGGACGAGGACTGGAAGGGGAACTACAAGTCCTGGCCCGGCTGGGACATCTGTAGCCCCGCCGGCTCCTTCTACGAGCGCGACGGCGTAGCCATGCCCCGGCCCACCTCCTCCTTCTACCAGGTGTGCTGGGACGGCCACAACCGTCGCCTGCTCTTCTACGTCGCCTCCATGACCTTCGCCTACGAGCCCAGGGCGCGGCGATGGAGCCTGCTGCACAAGCGGGACGACCAGGCCCAGCCGCCGGCCCTACTCCTCTGGGGAGCCCTGGCCTACGACCCCGTGAACCGCCAGGCCATCCTCTTCGGCGGAGGCGGCGTCGATGCTCCCGACGGACGGCCCCACACGTGGGCACTCGACGTGACCACCGACACCTGGCGGCGGCTGGAGCTGGAGACCGAGCCGCCGGCCCGCTGCAACTCTCGCATGGTCTACGACGAGCGGCGCCGCACCCTGGTGCTCTTCGGCGGCGACGCTCAGGACCGCGGCCTCGCCGACACCTGGGTGTTCGACACCGCCACGCAGCGCTGGGAGGAGCGGCGCCCGCCGCGAGGCCCGCACCCTAGAAGCGGCCACGCCATGGCCCCCCTCGACAAATCGGGCCTCGTCCTCCTCGTCGGCGGCGTGCCCGTGGCTCCCTGGCGCGAGGCCAAGGCCCTCGCCCGCGAGGTGTGGGTCTACGACCCCGAAGCGAACACCTGGACCCCTCTTGCCGTCGAGGCCCCGGAGTGCGACTGGGCCTCCATGGCGAACATCCCGGGCACCGACGAGGTGCTCCTGGTCACCGCCAGCCGCTACGACCACCGGCGGGCCACCTACCGCTTCCGCTACGACCCCTCCCTGCCCACCGGCGAGGCCGAGGGCGTGCCGCCCGGCACGGCGGCCTACAAGACCGAGCGGACGCGGGAATGGTACGAGGCCGTTCCCCCCGCCGACGCCGCGGCCCATGGCCGCTTCCTCGCGGAGCTGCCGCCGAACCGCTGGGTCGAGGCCCAGCCCCCCAGGTCGACCACCGGCCGCACCTGGGGCACGGCCATTCTCGACACCCACCGGGGCACGGCCATGAAATGGGGCGGCGGCCACAGCGGCTATCAGGGCACCGACATGGCCTTCTACGACGTGGGGCGGAACCGCTTCACTATCGATCGCACGCCGGCCTTCACTCCCGAGCCCTTCCAGCGCTGGGCGCGGCGACCCGCGGGCAGGACCTTCTTCAACCAGCCCTGGGCACGGCACATGCGCCACACCTGCGCCTACGACCCCGTCCGCCAGGTCGGCGTGTTCACCGACGCGGGCGGGTCGGCGTGGTACGAGCGCGAGGCCGACCGGGTGGTCAAGCACACCTGGCTCTATGACCCTCGCGAGCGGCGGTGGCTGGAGCCCATCCCCCAGCCATTTCCCGGCGGCGGCACTCGCTCGCCCATCGCCGTCCCCACGCCGCGTGGGGTGGTCGTCTACCAACTGGGTAAGATGTACCGCTTCGTCGGCGAGCCGGAGGAGCCCGGGAGCTGGGGCTGGGAGCCCATCGAGATGGAGGGGGACCAGCGGCCCCGCCAGCACGAGCACATGACCATCGTCTACGATTCCAGGCGCGGCCGCCTGATCTTCCTATCCGCCGAGCCGAGGGGCGAAGGGTGGGGCCGCGGCGGCGACGGCCCGCCCCGCCTCTGGTTCTTCGACCCCGAGACCCGCCGCTGGACCCCCAACCCCCGGCCAGCCCCCGGCGGCGTGGTCACCCGCGAGGCCGTCTACCTGCCCGATCAGGACGCCGTCCTGGCCTACGGCCCCAGGGGCAAGGACGACCCGGTGTGGACCCGCGTCTACCTGTGCGCCGAGAACCGCTGGCTGGCCCTGGAGATCGAAACGCCCCAGTACATCGTCCACGAGACGGCCCTGGTCTACGACCCGGGGCATCGCGTGGCGGTTCTGCTCTGGCCGCCGGCTTTCGAGCGCGACATCCGGCCCCACCTCTTCCGCCTCGACGCCGAGAAGCTTGACGCACCGCCCGCTCGTCGCCCTTGACAAGCCGCCGCCTTGCCTCCATCATAGACGGCGGCCACTCCGGGAGCTTGGACCTGGCTCGAAAGGAAACCAGGATGGGACTCCAACGACCGGCCCTTGCGGGCCTCGTGCTCATCGCGCTGGCCTTGCACAGCGGCGGGTGTTCGAAAGAGGGAGAGGAGACGAACGGCGCGAAGACGCCTTCCCCCCAAGGCGTCCCCCAGGCCCGGGAGCCCAAGGAGCTCCTCCACTCCGCCGAGATGTTCCGCCTCGCCCTGGAAACGGCCCGCCAGGAGGACGACGACGCGGCGCCCATCCGCCTCACCTACTCCCGCGGTAACCAGGAGGGGACCTTCCGCGAAGGCGAGTTCATCTTCCGCTCCCCCAAGCTGGCCGCCGAGGGCCAGGGGAACGACGCGGTGTGCGTGAAGATCGAGAGCGGAAAGGTCGTCGAGCTCGCCCCCATGGCCTACGGCGACGCCGACCCCATCCCCGTCGTCTCCGAGACCCCGCTGCCCAACCGGGCCATCAAGATCGCCATGGGGAGGGGCCTCGAACAGTGGTGGGAGCAGCACCCCGAGGGCATCGTCCAGGCCGACCTCTCGCCCAGGAAGGACGTGATGTACGCCGACCTGCCGGGGACCGGCCGCTGGGTATGGACGGTGCGCGGTCATGGCGAGGACGTGCCGGTCGAGTTCCGCTGCTTCATCGAGGCCGGCACCCTGCGATTCCTCAAAGTCCAGACTCATCCCCTCGGGACCGAGGAAGAGGCGCCCGAGGAGCCATCCTCGGAGCCCGAAGGCCAGGAGCCCAGGGAAGCCCCCGAGGCGCCCGATGCTCCCGATGCCGCAGAGCCCGAGCAATGAGCTTCGCAGCTCAGCCCCGACCGACAGCCCGGCGAGGAGTGCCGTGAACGTCCTGATCCTCAACGGGGCGCGGAATCCCGAGGGCCAGACGGCCGCCGCCGTCGCCGCCCTGGCCGAGGGGGCTCAGGCCGACGGGGCAGCGGTTGAACAACAGTTCCTGCCCGGCCTCCACCTGGAGCGCTGTCGCCAGTGCAACGACGACGGCTGGGGCATCTGCCGCTCCCAGGGCCAGTGCGGGATCGAGGACGACTTCGCGGCCCTGGCCGACCAGGTGGCATCGGCCGACGCGGTGGTCTTCGCCACCCCGGTCTACTTCAGCGACCTGAGCGAGAGCCTGCGGGCGTTCCTCGACCGCCTCCGCCGCACGTGCACCCACCCGGCGGGCAGGGAGCGCGTGGAGGGCAAGCCGGCGGTAGGGGTGTGCGTGGCCGGGGGAGGTGGCGGCGGCGCCCCGCAGTGCACGGCCAGCCTGAGCAAGGTGCTGGGCACCTGCGGCTTCGAGTGCGCGGACATGGTGGCGGTGCGGCGACAGAACCTGGAGGCGAAGCTGCCCCGGCTCCGCGCCGCGGGGCAGTGGCTGGCGGGCCTGGGCTAGGGGGGGCGCGCCGTGAGTCGCCTGTGTGTGGGCACCGTGCTTCTCGCCGTCCCGTTGGCCGCGGCGAGCTGCCACGTCGCCCCCACGAAGAGGCATCGCCGCGTCCCGCCCATCCGCATTCGGGTGGATAGCGAGCTGGCCCTTCCGCGAGGAGTGGCCGAAGCGGGGAGACGAAGGCCCGGCTTTCGCCTGCGCCGCCTGCTCGAGCGGGTGCCCGAGGAGGCATGGCGCCACTACGACCGGATGCTGGGCGTCTCGCTGCTGTGCCTCGCCTACCGGGCAGTCCACGGTCGGTGGCCGACGGACGTCGCGGATCTGGCGGGCTACGCGGCCTCGCAGGGGCTTGCCCTGGAGGTGGGCCACTTCGACGAGCTACGCTTCGAGCCCGTGGACGGCGGCGAGCGACTCCGCATCCACGTCCTCATCGTGCCCGTGGAAGAGGACGGAGGACGCATCGAGGCGGTGCTCACCCTGGCCGCTCCCAGCAGGGAGGCGTCGGAAGCCATCGCGCGCGACGTGCGCCGGGGCAGCCCGTTTCTCAAGCCACAGAGAGAGCAGCCGTGAACGCTTTTCCTCGCACCACCGTGGGCGGCGTGTCCCTTCCCCGGATGCTCATCGGCAGCAACTGGTTCCTGGGCTACTCCCACACCAGCCGGGCGAAGGACCGCTTTCTGCACGAGCACATGGACCGAGGCCGCATCGCGGGGGTCATCGAGGCCTTCCTGGAAGCGGGGGTGGACGCGGTGATGGGTCCCCTGAGCGAGCTGTTGTGCGAAGCCGCCGCCGAGGCCCAGGACCGCAGCGGCCGCCAGGTGGTCCGCATCCTCACCCCCTCGTTCAACATCCGGCCCGGCGGCCCGCCCGAGGAGGAGCCGGAGCCGGTCTTCGACCGCTGCCGCGAGCTCGGCGCCACCTTCTGCTTCCCCCACACTTCGATCACCGACCAGCTGGTGGACCGGTTCGCGCGGCGCATCCGCCAGTGGGACCGCTTGGCCAGGCTGATCCGGGAGCGGGGCATGGTCCCCGGCCTCTCCACCCACCTGCCCGAGTCCGTCGTCATCGCCGACGAATCGGGGGCCGACGTGGAGTCCTACATCCAGATTTACAACGCCGCGGGCTTCCTCATGCACGTGGAGGCCGACTGGCAGATGCGCATCATCCGCGGCGCGGCCAAGCCGGTGATGGCCATCAAGCCCTTCGCCGCGGGGCGGCTCCATCCCCTGGTGGGGCTGACCTTCGTGTGGAATACCCTCCGCGACCAGGACATGGTGACCGTGGGCACCATGACGCCCGACGAGGCCAGGGAGCTCATCGAGATCTCGCACAGCCTCCTCGAGCGCCGCATGCCCCGCCACGAGCTCCAGCGCACCCGCAGCAAGGCGGGCCTGGAGTCCGCCGCCCCGTGACGCCTCGGGCGCCCCTGCCTCAGAGCAGGCTCCGGACCTTGGCGGCCACGGCCAGGCCCAGGGCCTGGTGGGCCTCCGGGTCGAGGTGGACGCCGTCCACCTCGCTGGAGGCCACCGCCTGGCCGGCGTCCAGGAAGGCGCAGCCCCGCTCCTCGGCCACCCGGCGGAAGTGGTGGGCGAACTTCTGCGACTTCTCGCCCGCCCCCTCGAACATCTCCGCGAAGTCCGTCAGTGAGCCCGTCGGCGGCGGGGCCAGGAGCAGCACCCGCGGAGCCCCGCCCCCGCGGCCCGAGCCGCTGGCCCCGATGGCGTCCACCAGGCGGCCGGCCCCGTTCGCGATGTCGTACGCGCTCAGCGAGAAGCGCTTCTTGAGATCGTTAGTGCCCAGGAGGAGCACGACCAGGTCGAGCGGCTTGTGGCTCTCCAGGCAGGGCACGAGGTAGCGAAGGCCGCTTTTGTTCCCCTCGATGGGGTCGTCCCACACCGTGGTGCGGCCGCTGCACCCCTCGGCGATGACGTGGGCGGAGGAACCGAGCTCGCGGGCCAGCACGCTGGGCCAGCGGACCTCGGGCGGGTAGCGCTCGGCGGTGCGGGGGTCGTAGCCCCAGGTGTTGGAATCCCCGAAGCATAGAATCTCGTGGGCAGGCTCGGGCATGGGGCTCTCCTTCGTGTCGGACGAGCAGGGCAGGCGTCGCGGACGCGGCCAGCCTACCAGCTCGAGAGGCGAAGTCAACCGCCGACGGCGCCCGGCCCGACGCCGGGGCGTAGGCGCAGGGTGCAAAAAGACTTGAATCCGCGAAGGGCAAACGATATACTAAACGGCCCGATCGACCGCCAGAGAGGAGCCAGCAGCCCCATGTCCAGAGAGTGCGAGCTTTGCGGCAAGCGAACGACCTTCGGCCGCACCCTGTCCCGCCGTGGCCTGGCCAAGGCCAAGGGAGGCGTAGGCCGGAAGACCACCGGGATCTCCAAGCGGACCTTCAAGCCCAACATCCAGAAGATCCGCGTCCTCGACCAGGGCCGCGTGCGCCGGGCCCGTGTGTGCACGGCGTGCATTCGCTCGGGCAAGGTGCGCAAGGCCCCGTAGTGCCCCATCCCCCCGCCCCCGTTCGCCCCTTGAGGAGTTTCCCGTGGACCAGGAGCAAGCCGCCCCCGAACGCCGGGCCGAGGACATCGAGGCCGTCGAGAAGCTGAGCAAGGCCCGCGACATCCTGCTCCGCGAAATCCACAAGGTGATCGTGGGCCAGGACCAGGTGATCGAGCACCTGCTGTGCTGCCTGTTTGCCCGCGGCCACTGCCTGATGATCGGCGTGCCCGGCCTGGCCAAGACGCTGATGATCAGCACGCTGGCCAAGGTGCTCAAGCTCAAGTTCCGCCGCATCCAGTTCACCCCCGACCTGATGCCCTCGGACATCACGGGCACCGAGATCATCGAGGAGGACCACGCCTCGGGCAAGCGCTCCTTCCGCTTCGTCAAGGGGCCCATCTTCGCCAATATCATCCTGGCCGACGAGATCAACCGCACCCCGCCCAAGACCCAGGCCGCTCTGCTCCAGGCCATGCAGGAATACCAGGTGACCTCCGCAGGCACCACCTACGACCTGGAGCCCCCCTTCTTCGTCCTGGCCACCCAGAACCCCATCGAGCAGGAAGGCACCTACCCCCTGCCCGAGGCCCAGCTCGACCGCTTCATGTTCAACGTCATCGTCGACTACCCCAGCCGCGAGGAAGAGCACCAGATCGTCAAGACCACCACCTACGACACCGAGGTGGAGCTCAATCCCGTGCTCCGCGGCAGCGACATCCTGGCCATCCAGCGGATCGTCCGCCGCGTGCCCGTCTCCGACCACGTGGTGGACTACGCCATCAACCTCACGAGGGCGAGCAGGCCCCGCGACCCCTCCGCTCCCCAGTTCGTCAAGGACTGGCTGTCCTGGGGCGCCGGCCCTCGGGCCTGCCAGTACCTCATCCTGGGAGGCAAGGCCCGAGCCATCATCCACGGGCGCTACAACGTGAGCTGCAACGACGTCCGCGCCCTGGCCATCCCCGTGATGCGCCACCGGATCTTCACCAACTTCAATGCCGACGCCGAAGGGGTGGACGCGGTGGACATCATCAACGAGCTGGTGAAGACCATCCCCGAGCCCTCCGAGGCCGACTACGCGCCCAAGGCCGAAGCCGCCGCATCCTGACCCCGCAGACCGCCCGCTCACCCCAACGGAGGAGAAGACCGTGGCGGAAGTGACCTTCGAGGAATTCAAGAAGCTCGAGCTGCGCGTGGGCCTCGTCAAGGCGGTCGAAGACCACCCCAACGCCGATAAGCTCTACGTCATGAAGGCCGACATGGGCGAAGGCGACGAGCGACAGCTCGTGGCGGGGCTCAAGCCCTACTACCCCGACCGCACCCAGCTCGTGGGCAAGCGCATCGTGGTGGTCACCAACATGGCCCCCGCCGTCCTCCGGGGCGTGGAGAGCCAGGGCATGCTCCTCGCCGCCCAGGAGGGCGACCGCGTGGTGATCCTGACCACCGACGAGGAGATGTCGCCCGGAGCCAAGGTGCTCTAGCGGCCCGGCCCCCCGGAGTTCCTTCGCCTCCCCTTCCTCGCGTTCTGGCCGCAAGCGGGCCGTGACCCTCCCCGGGCGAAGCCCCCAGGGAGCGAGGCATGCCGCACCAGCCCACCGCCGCCTCGCCCCGCGGCCGGGCAGCTCCCTGGCTCTTCGCGCTCGCCCTGGCGCTGTGCGTGGCCACGCTGGGGCTCGCCGTCCTCTCCCGCCTGTCGTCCTACTACGTGTGGGACGACGCCTTCATGTTCGCCCGCTACGCCCGCAACCTCGCCGAGGAGGGGAAGCTGGCCTGGAATCCCCGCGGCGAGCCAACCTATGGCCTCACCTCGCTGCTCTACCTGGGCGTGGTGCTCGCGGCGCGGGCCGTGGCCCCGGGCTCCAGCCCGGCGCCGGCGCTTATCCTGTCGAGCGGCGCTTGCGGGGCCGTGGCCGTGGTGCTGATGGTCGTCCTGGTCGCTCGCCACGCAGGGACGCGCGGGGCCCGGCGGCTGGGGGTGCTGCTGGTGGTCCTTTCGCTGGCCTTCGCGGCTCGGCCCCTCTCCGCTCACTTCGCGAGCGGGATGGACACCACGTTCGCCATGGCGTGGCTGGCCGCCTACGTGCTGATGGCGAAGGGCGCGGAGCGCTCGGGCACGTGGCGGAGCTACGTGCTGATGGGCGCCTGGGGGGGCCTGGCCTATTTCGCCCGGCCGGACCTCCTGGTCTACTCGTTCGCGGTGCCCGTCGCGCTCTTGGCCTTGGGCGGCGACGGCCTCCGCCGGCGCCGCGCCCTCGTGGCCCTGGGAGCGACGGCCCTGGTGGTGGCGGCCCAGATGGGCGCGGCGGCCCTGACCTTCGGCTCGGCCCTCCCCCTGCCCTTCTACGTCAAGGGGGTGAACGTCGGGGGCGGGGCGCTGGCGGCGCGCTACCGCGGGGTGCCCGGGCGCCAGCTTCTCCGCTTCCTCCTTTCGCACTGGCCGCTGGTCGTGCCCCTGGTGGCCGCGGCGGGGCTGGACCTGCGGGGCTTCCTGAGGCGTACCTCGGCGGCGGAGAAGGGCCTGGCGGCAGGCACCGTGGGCTTCCTGGGCTACTACGCGCTGCTGGTGCTCCAGGTGATGCACTTCGAGCAGCGATTCTACTATCCCGCGCTGCCCGCCCTGGCGTTGCTGGGCGCCCGGGGCGCGGCGATGCTCGCCGAGCGCGTGCCCGAGGCCCTGCGCCGTCGTCTCGAAGCTCGCGCCGCCGCGGCGTGGGCGGCGGGTGTGCTGGCCGTGGCCGGATGCGTGGCGCCGTCCTGGCTCTGGATGCACCGCCTGTGGGCGTCGGGACGCACGCGGGCCACCTTCGGGCGCTTCGGCCTGCTCCACCACTACCGGGCCTTGATGGCGAACTACTGGTATCGGCTGGACGCCTTCTCGGCCTTGCCCGACGACCTGGTGATGGCTACCACCGAGATCGGCCTGCCGGGGGCCATGAACCCGCGGAAGACCATCGTGGACCTGGCGGGCCTCAACGAAACCGGCTTCGCCCTCCACGGCTTCTCCGCCGACGGCCTGTTCGCGAAGTACCAGCCCGACCTCTTCTACCTCCATCCCGACTATGCCGAGCTGAACCGGGCCATCCGCACGCATCCCCGCTTCGCGGCGCAGTACGAGTGGGTGGACCGCCACGCCCTGGGCACGTACCTGCACGTGGCGCTCTGGCGCCGCAGCGGGCACTATCCGGCCATGCGGGCCATCGTAGCGGCCCGCCGCGCTCCTGCGGCGCCTTGACAGGGGGCGGGGCGCCCGCTACCCTCCGCCCGTCTCCCATCGCTGCCTTGTGTCGCGGAGCCAGAGCATGGCGGACGATGCCCAGGAGGGGGCGGCGCGGTCTCGGTGGGCGGCCCTCGCCTTCTGGCTGTGCCTGGCCCTCTGTGCCGGCCTGCTGCTGGCGGCCGTGCCCACGCGCTTCTCCGTCTACGACGTCAAGGACGACGCGTTCATGTTCGCGCGCTACGCGCGCAACCTCCTGACGCACGGCGCGGTGGCGTGGAATCCCGGCGGGGAGCCCACCTACGGCCTGACCTCCCTGCTCTTTCTGCTCGTGGTCTTGCCCATCCGGGCCGCGTGCCCGGGGAGCCCGGCGCTGGTGGTCTCGGCGGCCAGCAACCTGTGCGGCCTGGCCTTCGTGGGCCTGTTCATCGCCCTGCTCCTGCGCCAGGCTCTCGAGCCGGTGGGCCGCCGGGTGGTGGTGGCCTTCTTCGTTTTCTCGCTGGCCGTGCCCGCCCTCCACGTCTCGGCGCACTTCGCGAGCGGGATGGACACCACGTTCGCCCTGGCCTGGCTCACCGCCTACCTGCTGCTGGTCAAGGAGCACGAGCGGCGCGACACGACGCGGAGCGCGGCGGCCGTGGGGGTGTGGGGCGGGCTCACTTACGTGGCCCGGCCCGACCTGATGCTCTTCACCCTGGCCGTTCCCGCATGGTGGGTGGTCTTCGGTTCGGCCGGGAGGTCGCGGCGGCGGGCCGGGGGTATCCTGTGCCTCACGGTGGCCGTGCTGGGGCTGGAGCTTGCGGCGGCGGCCTGGTACTTCGGCTCCGCCCTGCCGCTGCCCTTCTACGCCAAGGGGGTGCACCACTACGCGGCTTCGATGCGCGGGCGCTACAGCGCCGTGCCCACCGAGAAGCTGCTCCGCTTCTTCATCTCCTACCAGCCGCTGGTGCTGGCCATCCTGGCGGCGCTGCTGGTGCGTTTCAGGGCTTTCGTGCGGCGGCTGACGGCGGCGGACGCCGCCCTGGCGGTCGCCGCGGCGACGTTCGTGGCCTACTACGCCACCATGGTGCTCCAGGTGATGCCCTTCAACCAGCGTTTCTACTACCCCGTGCTGCCCGTCCTCGCCTGGCTGGGGAGCCAGGCCGTCCTGGCGCTCGCCGGCCGGCCGGGCGGGCCGACGCGGCGCTGGGCAGGGGGACACGCCGCGGCCCTGGCCGCCCTGGGCCTGGTGGTCGTGGCCGGCTTCCTCGTGCCGTCGGGGCTGTGGCTGCGCGAGCGCTGGGCCGCGGGCCAGGCGGATGCCCACGTGGGGCGGTTCGGCCTCCAGCACGGCTATCGCGCTCAGTGGGACACCTATTGGTACCGCCTCGACGCCTTCTCGGCCTTGCCCGACGACCTGGTGATCGCCACCACCGAGATCGGCCTGCCGGGGGCCATGAACCCGCGGAAGACTATCGTCGACCTGGCGTGCCTGAACGAGACGGACTTCGCCCTCCACGGCTTCTCCGCCGACGGCCTCTTCGCGAAGTACCAGCCCGACCTCTTCTACCTGCATCCCGACTACGCCGAGATGAATCGCGAGATTCTCACCCACCCGCAGTTCCGCCGCGCTTACGAGTGGTTCCCCGGTCGCGAGGTCCTGGGCACCTACCTGGGCGTGGCCATCTGTCGCGAGAGCGAGCACTACGCGGCCATGCGAGCCATCGTCGCGGCCCGGGCCGGCGTTGACACGCCGGCCCATGGCGGCTATCATCCCCCCGTCGTCTTCCTTCCTCACGCAGGGAAACGCCGATGATGCCGAGCCGCGAGCTGGTCGAGCGCGCCGCCACCTTCCAGGGGCCCGAGCGCGTGCCCCGCGACCTGCCCCAGCCCTGGGGCACCGACTTCTTCCACATCGGGGCCGGCCCCGACCCCCGCTGGCAGCCCAGCGTGGAGGGCGAGGACGAGTGGGGCTGCGTGTGGCAGAAGCTCGACGGCCGGACCATGGGACAGGTCAAGGGCCATCCCCTCGACGACTACGCCCGGCTCGACGACTTCCCCTTCCCCGACTACGACCTCCCCGCCCGCTACGAGCAGGCCCGACAGCGGGTCCGGGAGGCCGGCGAGAAGTTCGTCATCGCCGGCATCCCCCTCCAGCTCATGCACCGCCTCGACTACCTGCGAGGGAACGCCAACGCCATGATGGACCCCTACGACCATCCTCAGGAGCTGGGCCGGCTGCTGGACATCATGGCCGACATCGCCATCGACGCGGTTCGCCACCTGGCTGCCATCGGAGCCCACGGGATCATCTCGGCCGACGACTGGGGGCTCCAGGACCGCCTATTCGTCCACCCCGATACCTTCCGGGCCTTCTTCAAGCCCCGCTACCATCGCGTCTACCGCGCCGCGCACGAGGCGGGCCTCGTCACCTTCCTCCACAGTTGCGGCTACATCACAGAGATCCTGGACGACCTGGTCGAGGCCGAGCTCGACGTCATCCAGATGGACCAGCAGGAGAATATGGGCGTCGAGCGCCTGGGCCAGCGCTTCGGCGGGCGCCTTGCCTTCTGGTGCCCCGTGGACATCCAGCAGACCATGGTCCACGGCACCCTGGACGACATCCGGGCCTACGCCAGGAAGCTCATCGACACCCTGGGCCGCTACGACGGGGGGTTCATGGCCAAGTGGTATCCCGCCCCGCAGGCGGTGGGCCACAGCGAGGAGCGCATCGCGGCCATGGCCGAGGCCTTCGTGGCCCACGGCCGGTACCGCTGAGCGCCCGGGTTTACTTCTCCCTCTGTCCGAACCGCTCGTAGTGCAGGAGGTCGGCCAGCGGCTTCTTCGCCGCCTGGCTGGGGGACGTCGTCGGCTTGCCGATGGGCAGCAGGATGATGAGCCGGAGCGCCTCCGGCACGCCCAGGAGCTCCTTGGCCCACTGCTCGCGGCGCAGGAGCGTGCCCTCCACCCAGGTGGAGGCGTAGCCCAGGGCGGCGATGGCCAGGAGCATGTTCTCCGCGGCCGCCGCGGCGTCCTCCAGCCAGTAGGTCGACGACGCGGGATCGGCGACCACGGCGACCACGGCCGAGGCGTCGGCGATGAACTCCTGCACCTTGGCCAGCCGTCGGATCGTCTCGCGGTCGCGGACGAGCACGTACTGGAGCGGCTGGGTGTTCATGCCCGAGGGCGCGCGGCGCCCTGCGTCCAGGATCCGCAGCAGATCGTCCTCTGGGATATCCACGGGCTCCAGGCTTCGCACGCTGGCCCGTGCCTCGATCGCCTTGAACAGGTCCATCGGCATCCTCCTTTCGTCTCGAGGCCCGCGGCATGGTAGCGTGCCCATCGCCCCGGCGTCAAGTCCGGCGACGAGCTGGCCGACGCCGCTCAGGGGCTCTACGAGCGGTTTCGGACCGGGCCCGGGTGCCGTCCGCTCACGCGCGGAAGAGGTTTTTGGAGGCGAAGTTGGGCTCGGAGGTGAGGTGGACGCCGAGCTTCTTGAGGCCCGCCTCGTCGCCGGGGGTGGGGATGTGGCTGAGGTGGACTTCGCAGCCGCGCAGCTCGCCGAGCTTGGCCATGGCGAGCTGGGCGGTGGGGTTGGTGGCGGCGCTGATGCTGAGGGTGATGAGCGCCTCCTCCAGGTCGAGGCTCACCGTGCGGGCGGCCAGGAGGTCGCGCTTGAGGGCGCCGATGGACTGAATGATGTTGGGGGCCAGGAGGTGGATGATGTCGGGGATGCCGGCCAGGTGCTTGATGGCGTTGAGGACGAGTGCGGAGGTGGCGTGGAAGAGCGGGGAGTTCTTGCCCGTGACGATGGCCCCGTCGGCGAGCTCGATGGCGGCGCCGCAGTAGACCCCCTTGTTGCCCTTGTCGGTCTCCTGCGCCTCCTGGGCGGCGGCGCGGGCGTGCTGGACGACTCGGCGGTCCTGGGGCTTGACGCCCAGCTCTTCCATGAGCAGCTCGACGCGCTGGACGGTCTCGCGGTCGGCGAATCCCATGGCGTATTCGCAGGCGTAGCGGAAGTAGCGGCGGATGACCTCCTGGCGGGCGGCCTCGCGGACGGCGCGGTCGTCGGTGATGGCGAAGCCGGCGCGGTTGACCCCCATGTCGGTGGGCGACTGGTAGACGGCCTCGCCCATGATGCGGGCCAGGATGCGCTTGAGGACGGGGAAGATTTCGACGTCGCGGTTGTAGTTGACGGCGGTGTGGCCGTAGGCATCGAGGTGGAAGGGGTCGATGAGGTTCACGTCGCCGAGGTCGGCGGTGGCGGCCTCGTAGGCCACGTTCACGGGGTGCTTCAGGGGCAGGTTCCAGATGGGAAAGGTCTCGAACTTGGCGTAGCCGGAGTGGATGCCCGCCCTGTGGTCGTGGTAGAGCTGGGAGAGGCAGGTGGCCAGCTTGCCGCTGCCCGGCCCCGGGCCGGTGACCACGACCAGGGGCTTTCGGGTCTGAATGTACTCGTTGGCCCCGTATCCCTGTTCGCTGACGATGGTATCGACGTCGGTGGGATAGCCCTTTGTGAACTGGTGGGTGTAGACGCGCACGCCGCGGCGTTCGAGGCGCTGCTTGAAGATCAGCGCCGCGGGCTGGCCCTCGAAGCGGGTGATGACCACGGCGGGCACCTCGAGCCCCCAGTCGCGGAGGTCGTCGATGAGCTTGAGGGCATCGACGTCGTAGGTGATGCCGAAGTCGGCCCGCAGCTTCTTCCGCTCGATGTCCCCGGCGTAGATGCACAGCAGGATGTCGGCCTTGTCCTTGAGCTGCTGGAGGAGGCGCATCTTGACGTTGGGGTCGAAGCCGGGGAGCACCCTTGCGGCGTGGTAGTCGAAGAGCAGCTTGCCCCCGAACTCCAGGTAGAGCTTGTTGTCGTAGCGGCGGACCCGCTGGAGGATGGCCTGGGTCTGCTCCTCGAGGTATTTCTCGTTGTCGAAGCCGAGCGCCGCCCCCGCGGGCCACGCGGCGGGCCTCGAGGCGATAGATGGAGTGGATGCGCCGTCGCTCATCGCGCCTTCCCCGAGCTGGAAGTCACACGGAAATCGTAGCGTGGGCACGGAGCCGCCGTGGCGGCGGCCCGAGGATACCCAGGGGCTCGCCGGCCGTCAAGTCACGGCTCGTCGCGCGGCTTGAGGTAGGGCAGCAGCCGCTCGGTCCACAGCTTGTAGCCCTCGGGGCTGAGGTGGAGGCCGTCGTCGGCCAGGAGCTCGGGCCGAGGCTTGCCGTCCTCGCCGACCATGGGCGTATCGATGTCCACGTAGTCCAGCCGCCGGTCGGTCGTCGTGAACTCCCTGATCAGGCGGTTGGCCTCCCGCATCTTGTCCACCAGGTGCCATCGGCGGATGCTGGGCTTGATGGAGATGAAGACGATGCGCGTGCCGGGCAGCTCGTCGTGCACGGTGCGAACGAACTGCTGGAAGTCGGCGAGCACCCGGCGGGGCGACTTGCCGCTGGCGATGTCGTTGTCCCCCGCGTAGAGCACGATGACTCGCGGCTCGAGGGGGAGGATGATGCGGTCGGCGAAGTGGGTGGAATCGGCGATCCGGGAGCCGCCGAAGCCGCGGTTGACCACATCGAGGTCGGGGAAGTACTTCTCCACGTCCCAGCCCCGGGCGCTGGAGCTTCCGCAGATGAGGATGGCGCCCTTGGGCGGCGGGTTCTTTGTGTCGTGTTCTTCCATCCGTCGGATGGCCTGCTCCCAGCGGCTGGGCTGTTCTTCCCCTGCGACCGCGACGGCCATCACGGCCGCGAGGACGGATGCCGTCAGGAGTCCGGCGGAGGTGTGGAGCATGGGGCGTCTCCTGGATGTCGCGACGGGCGGTCTACCTGGCGGCGAGCCTCTCGATGGCGTCGATGACCTGGAGCTTGAAGGCGTCGGGGTCGAACCAGTCGGGCTTGTGGCGCTCGTTGAGCTTGACGCGGGCGACGGCGCCCTCGAGCAGTGCGGCGGCGTCGGTGACAGGCTTCGAGGTATCGCCTCGTCGGCGGCGGGCCTCGATGAGCTTCCACAGGGCGTTGTAGAGATAGAAGTCCTCGGCTCCCTCGCGGCAGCGCTCGAAGTGGATGGTGGGGTAGATGGCCTCGCGACCGTAGCAGATCATGGCCGTGTCGGGCTCGCGGCCGTCGAGGTCGAAGAACTGGTAGCCGTGGAGGATGTTCAGGTGCCACTGCCAGCGGGCCCTCACCCCCTTGCGGTACTCGCTCCACTGGTAGAGGCCGAAGCTGTAGCGGGTGCGTCCCTGGTTGTAGATGTGGATTTCCTTGCCCAGCTTCTTCGCCTCGGCCATCACGCTGGGGTCGTGGAGGTTGAGGGAGGAGACGTCGAGGACTTCGAAGAAGCGCTGGTGCCAGTAGAGCAGGTCGTCCTTATCGGCCGGCCGCTGGTTGAAGTGGACGCTGTAGGAGCCGCTGGTGCGGAGGGTGTGGGGGAACGCGGTGGAAACGGGAGCCATCCTGGTCATGAAGGCCAGCTCGCGCTCGGCCACGTCGCGCACGCGGGTCTCGTCGCACATGGCGTAGTAGATGGTCGGCCAGCGGGCCTGGCGGGCGTGGGCATCGACGGCCTTCCAGGCACGCATCAGCGCCTCGGGATAGGGCAGGCCGCTCTCCCGCTCGGCCTCCGCGCCCGCCTTGCCCTTCTGATAGCGGTCGTGGAGGCCCCGGAAGCGGAGGCCCCCGTAGCCGTTGATCGGCCTGGTGAAGCCGTGCTTGCGCAGCAGCGCGAAGAAGCGATCGCACTGGCCGAAGTCCACCACCGGCCGGCCGTCCTTCCAGCCCTCGAGGCTCCAGCTCGGCCCGCCGCTCACGGCGTTCATCCCGTACTCGCGCAGCATCGCCAGCGTCTCGTCGAGCACGTCCCACCGCTTCTCCTTGGGGATCAGGCTCGGGGGCATGAGGCCGAAGAAGCCCATCAGGTAGTCCGTCTCGCGATCGAGCGTAGCCGGGCTCACCTTGATCTCGACGGGGATGCGGAGCTGCTTGCCATGCTTCGCGACCCCGTCGGTCGTGATGAACCGCAGGGCGCTGAGCGTGAACTCCCCGCGGTAGTCCCCGGGCGGCGCGTCGGGGGGCACAGTGATCCGCAGCACGATCAGGCGGGTACCGACGCCCGGCCCGACGCGGCGGAGCTCTCGGACTTCGCGGAGCGTATGCGCTCGCAGTCGGTAGGCGATGGAGTTGAAGCCCCGGTTGGTGTTGTAGCGTGCGGCCAGAATCTGCACGGGCAGCCCCCGGGCCGCGTCGCTCCACTCGAAGCTGAGCGGAATGGCTCTTGCGCCAAGGGAGAGGACCCCGAGGCACAGGGCCTCCGTCTCGCCGCGCGCCACGACCCGCGACAGGCGCAGCCGGTCGGGCGAGGGCGCGTCGTCGGGCATCGCGGAGTAGGGGGTGACCTCATCCTCGAGTCGAACGGGCCAGGCCTGGATGTCGTAGCCAGCCCACTGCCCCGGGGTGGGATGCTTCGTGTCCGGCTTGTCGAGGCAGACGGCCTTGCTGCGGAACTCTCTCGCCAGGGCCTCCAGTTGGTCGTCGAGCCACTTCGCCGCCTGCTCGTCGCCCACCTTGTGGCAGGCGAGGGCGGCGAGCTTGCTGCCCCAGGTCACGTCGGCCTTGCAGCGGATGTTCAGCCCCGCATCCCCGGCCTGGGCCTCGAAGACCACCGGCTTGGCCAGCTCGCCGGCCATATAGGTGTCCCAGATGTCCTTGCCCACGGGCTCGACGTCCTCGAAGCGATAGAGGGCGTGGGCGGGGCCGTCGGGGCGTTCCTCGCGCCAGACCTCGGTGCCGTTGACGGCGATGGTGCGCCACCTGTGTTTCGCCTGCTCGCCGCCCCAGTAGCCGCTATTCTCGTAGAAGACGAGGAGCTTGTAGCGGCCCGGCGGGGCGTCGATGCGGAAGTTGTAGCCCCCGGCCTCGCAGAAGTCCTGGAGGAGCATGGTGGGAAAGGTGGTGTCGCGCGCGGCGCCGTTCCAGGGCGTGCCGCCGCGCGGGCCCCAGCCGTAGCCCCTGTCCTTTGAATAGGCGGTATCGTGGGCGACGGAGGTCCAGCCGAGCATGACGGACTGGGCGGGGGGGCCGAAGTCGAAGGCCCAGACGCCCTCCGGGCGGCCTGTCTTGGCGAAGCGGAGGTTGTCGACGATCACGCGCCCCGTGGTGCCCGCCTTGCCGAAGGCGAAGTCCACGCGGACGATGCTGTCGGGGTCGATGTTGCGCTTGATGTCGTTGTTGCGGCTGCCCGCCTCGCCGCGGTAGAGGCCCCGCACGGGGATGGTCCACGAGGTGGTGCCTGGAGCGAAGGTGGTGGAGCGGTTATGGCGGTTCCAGTAGCTTCGGCCTTTCTCGACCCAGGCCTGGTCGGCGACGAGCAGGTAGCCGGCGACGGGGCGGTCGAGGGGGTTGGTGACGTCGAGGACCAGGGCATCGTAGGCCGACCAGTCGCGAGGCGGGCGTCGCCAGTAGATGTAGCCCGCCAGGTAGCGGCCCTTGGGGTCGAAGGTGATCTCCATGGCGTGCTCGCCCTGGGTGGCCCCCTCGGCCACGATGCGGCCCGTGCCGCTTGTGAAGTCCCACATCCGCAGGTCGGCCTGGCTCTCGAAGCCGCACAGCAGGCGGCTCTCGCCCGCGTGGGCGCCGAGGCACCCCGCCAGCAGCGCCCCGGCGGCCACGGTCAGCAACCGTCGCATTTTCATCGCGAAGTCCTCCTGGAGACGAACGGGCTCGCAGCGCTACCTGGCGAAGACGACCGCCCAGCCGTCCTTCCCGCCGCCGGGCTCGGCCTGGAGGGGGTGCGTGGGGGGCAGATGGTCCTTGCCCTCGCCGGCGGCGACGATCGTCCCCTCCCCCACCCCCACGGCCAGGGCCGTGCCCGAGCAGAACTTGGTGGCCAGGACGCGGTGGAAGCTGCGGTCGAAGACCACGAAGAACGCTCCCCCGCCCTCGAAGCGCCCGAAGCCGCCATTGGAGAGGGGCGGGTGCGAGGCCGAGGCCCCGGCCACATAGACGCGGCCCCGCTCGTCGGCGGCCAGGGCGCGGGGGCGGATGGTGTTGCCCCGCCCGCTGCTCAGGCGGGCGAGCAGGAAAGTGCCCCCCTCGAGGGCCCCCGTGCGGGGGTCGAGGCGGCCTACGAAGGTGATGTGGTTCGCCGCGGTGTTGTAGGGGTTCTGGAACTTGTCGGGCTTGGCCAGTGGAGCGGCGGCGTCGAGGTCCTGGCTCTGGCGGCTCCACATCGAGTTGCCTCCGGCGCTCTCGCCGGCGACGTAGAGCTTTCCGTCGGCCCCCAGGGCCAGGCGATAGCCGCGGGTGTCGGCCATCAGGCGCCGCTGGGCCACCTCCTGGCCCTTCCAGTCGTAGGCCGTCCACACCTTCTCGCCCTGGGCGTCGTAGGCGTAGACGTAGGCCACCTGAACGGGGTTGGTCTTCTGCCCGGGCACCCGCCCCCGGCGGTTGTGGAAGCCGGTGACGAAGAGGAGCCGGGTGCGGGCGTCGCAGGCGACGTCCTCGGCGTAGCTGGCGGGCACCTTCCAGCTCCGGCCCGCCCTGCCCCGGGCATCGAGGAGGGTGACGGTCTTGCCAGCCAGCAGGATGGCGCTCCCGCCCGGCATGGCGGCCACGCGAGCCCCCTGGCCCCCCTTCTCGCTGGCCCATAGGCCCTCGAGAGCGGGGGTGAGCCGGGCCGTGCCGAAGCCGCCGGTCAGGGCGATCCTCCCCTCGGCGTCGGCGTCGAGGTCGCTCACCGGGCCGTCCAGCCGCAGGATGGCCAGCACCCGCCGCGCGTCGGGGCTCAGGCGGAGGACGATGCCCTCGCCGCGGCCCCGACGGGCTCCGACCGGCCGGCGCAGCTCCAGCGGCCCGCCGGGCACGGTGCCCGCGAGGACGATGGAGCCATCGGGCAGCACCGCGGCGCCCGCGAGCGCGTCGTCGCCGGGGCCGCCGAGCCAGGTGGAGAACGACACCCCTGCTGCCCCCGGGACCGAGAAGGCCAGGGCGATAGCGACGGCGAGGCCTCGACTCACGGCATTCCCCCAGCATATAGGAAGTTACGGAATTCCGCGACGGGCATCATGCCACACTTCGGCCCGGGGATCAACGCCGAACGGGCGGCGGAAAGTGTTGGCCGCCGCGATTGCATCCGGGCGCCCCATCTGCTATAATTCCGCTGGGACCAACCGCTCGGCCTCGGGCGCGGAGGACGCCATGCCCGCACGAGCCAGGCTGCGGTTCGCCGAGGAGGCCGTCGTGGCCTACGGCCCGGCAGCGGAACGGGGGCCCTCGGGCCGCCCGGCCCTCCGCTGCTTCGTCTCTCCGCGTCGGCGCGGGGAGGGTGGCGCTCTCCTTTCAACCCTGTCCGATTTCCCAACCTGGGGCCGTGGCAACCAGGCAGCCGCCCCCACGCTGCGACCGGCCGGCCCGGTCGAGGAGGAGCGATGAACACGCGACTCAGCCTCATGGTTGCACTATGCACGGTCCCCGCCGTCCAGGCGGGCGAGCTGGCATTCGTCCAGGCGGGCAAGCCGGTGGCCAGCATCGTGGTGGCCACCGACGCCCCGGCCGCCGAGCGGCTGGCCGCCGAGGAGCTGCGGGGCTTCCTCGCCGCCATGAGCGGCGCCCGCCTGCCCCTCGTCCACCAGATGCCCGCGGGGGCGGAGAGCGTGGTGCTGGTCGGCGCCGGCGCGGCCCGCCTCGCCGGGAGCAAGGTGCTGGCCGCCTCGCAACTGGACGAGATCGAGGGCGATGGCTACGCCATCAACACCCTCATGGACCACTCCCCGCCCTGCATCGTGCTCCTGGGCAAGGAGCCGCGGGGAACCCTCTACGCCGTCTACGAGCTGCTGGAGAGCTATCTCGACTGCGGCTTCTTCTGCGACGGCGACTACGTGCCCCCCCGCCAGCTCGACATCGCGGTCCGCCCCGTGAGCATCCTGGGCAATCCCGCCTTCCGCCTCCGCGGGGTCTACATCCCCACCCACTTCTATGCTCCCAAGCGCTTCCAGGCCACCCTGTGGAACCTCTCGGACTGGCAGCACTACATCCGCTGGATGGCCAAGAAGAAGATGAACTGCCTGATCGTGGACTTCTCGGCGGCCTCGAGGGCCTGGGGCACCGCCTTCGACGAGGCCTTCCCCGAGGCCAAGAAGCACCGCACCGAGATGCTCCCCGAGGAGCGGGCCACCGACACCAGCCACTACACCGCCCGCCTGGGCTGGGGCCTGGCCCCCCAGTACGTGACCGAGCTGCGCCAGAAGACCCTCGAGTACGCCCGCTCCACCGCGGGGTTCGAGATTCTCTATATCTTCCACCTCGGCCAGTTCGAGCCCCAGCTCCGCATGGCCCATCCCAAGCTCAAGTGGCTGGCCCCCGGCAACGAGCGGCTGGCCATCGGCACTCGCTGCCGCACCTCGTGCCTGGACGCCCGCGACGGCAAGCTCCGCGAACTCCAGGCCAAGCTGTGGAAGGCCGTGGTCGAGACCTACGGCCAGGCCGACCACTACCTCCTCTCCGTCGAGTCGCAGCCCGCCGACGGCCTGCCGGGCAAGCAGCTTACCGACCTGGGGCTCGGCCTCCTGCGGGAGGTGGACAAGGACGCCCGACGGCTGGTCCCCACCTGGGACTCCCAGCGCTGGGGCCAGACCCCGGCCCAGAAGGTCTACTTCCTCGATGCCCTTCCCGAGGACGTTGCCCTGGTCTACTTCGAGCCCGGCTTCTCCATCCGCTCCTTCCACGTCAACGTGGAGTTCTCGGAGCAGACGCTCTACTGGGCCACCCGCCAGTTCCGCGACCGGGCCTACATCTACAGCTCCAAGTGGGGCGGAGGGGCCAACAACGACCTGTTCGAGAACCGCTTCGGCGTGCTGCGGAACCTCTTCCGCCACTACAGCGGCACCTACTATCCCAAGACCGTGGCTGCCGCCGTGGCCCGGGGGCGCAACGCCGTGGGCTGCTTCAACTGGAACGAGGTGCGGGGCGTGAACCCCATGATGGACTACCTGACCAGCGAATTCGCCTGGACCGGCCTGTTCCAGTGGCGCGGCGAGGGGGCCTACACCAACCCCATCGTCCGGCGCTACCTGCGCGGCCGATACGGACGCGACGCCGTATTCGCCATCTCCGAGGCCTACAAGCAGCTCATCCGCGGAGCCCCCCTCGCCGAGCCCATGGCCAACTACCGCAGCTACGCCCGACAGGAAGGCGAGAACATCGAGGGCACCGACGCCGCACGAGCCGCCATCGCACTCGCGCTGGGCTGCAAGGACGTGGCCAAGGACAGCCCCTTCTACGAGCCCGACCTCGTCGACTTCGGGCGAAACTACCTCATCCAATACCTCCACGACCACTACGAGGCCGCCCTCCAGCTCGTCCGCGACGCCAAGGCCGCCAAGAAAGCCGGCCGCTACGCCCCCACCGACCGCGACCAGGCCCTCCAATCCCTACAGCAGGTGGAGGGGCAGATCCGCGCCGCGCAGAAGACCCTCGTCCGACTCATCGCCACCCGAAAGGACATGTGCCTCGACCACGCCATCCTCGAAGCCGCCGCCACGCCAGGAGCCAACCCCAACCTGGCAAAGGCCGTGCGCGAGCACCAGAGCGGTATCTTCGCCGACGGATACCCCCTCACCGACTCCGTCGAATACCACCAGCAGCTCAAGCCCCGACAGATCGCCCACTTCGTCCAGTACGTCCGCGAGGAGCTCCAGGACCCCTCCGCCGAGCCCATCCCCGAGTGGAAGACCTTCTTCCTCCACGGGGCCGCCGACTTCGTGGAGAAGACCAAGCCCACGCCCTACGCCCGCAAGGCCGAGAAGGCCGCGCCCAGCGTGATCCTCGAGCAGTTTCTCAAGACCACGGAGTGAGCCCCCGTCCCCCGACCACCGCCGCTGCCCGGGACCAGCAGCGGCCCGAACGGGGCTTGCGCCGGGCAACGAAACGTGTATATTTGGCCCGTTGCCGCGCCGGCGTGTGGCATGACGCGGCGCATCCTCTTCTCCGCTCAACCGCGTAGACAGGGCGGCACCCGCGACATCCAGCCCGACGGGACTCGCAGGAATGAGCCAGAACGTGCTCGACGGCGTGGTGGCCATCGAGGCCAAGGCCGAGAAGATCGTCGAAGAGGCCAAGGCCCGGGCCAAGCAGCGGCGCCAGGAGGTCGACCAGCAGCTCAAGGAGCTCGAGGACACCCTGGACCGCGAGGCGGAGGACGAAGTCGGTCGCTACAAGGCGGAGCTGGAGGGCCAGAAGGCCGAAGCCCTCCGCACCCTCGACGAACGCCTCGAGGCGGCCTCTGCCGCCCTCCAATCGGTCCAGGCCGAACGGCTCGAGCCCCTCGCCGAGGAAGTCGTCCGACGCTTGGAGAAGGGGCCCGATGGCGATTGACCGCCTCAAGAAGGTCTGGCTCGTCGCCCCCGCCGACGGCGCCGCCGAGATACCCCAGCGCCTGGCGCGCATCGGGCTGATGCACGTGGCCGACGCCGCCGCCGAGGCCGACGACGGCGAGAGCGCCCCGTCCTCCCGACTGGCGCCCGACACCCGGGACATCGAGGGGCGCATCCGAAAGCTCCGCGAGGCCCTGGAGGTGATCGGCGAGTTCCAGAAGCCCGCCGGCGACTTCCTGGCCAACCTTATCCCCACCCCCATGGAGACCACTCGCCGCGAGCTCGCCCAGGCCCTCCAGGCCATCGACATCGATGCCCTCCACGCCAGGACGCAGGACCTGGCGAGCCGCCGCGCCGCCGCCGAGGCCGCGGCCCAGGCGGCCCGCGAGCGTCTGGCCGCCATCGGCGCCTTCCGCTCCCTCCGGGTCACCGTGCCCGCCGAGGGCGCCCTGCGCTGGACCCGCGCCGCCCTGTGGTTCGCACCCGCCCGCCAGGCCCGCCGGGCCCTGGACCAGGGCCTGGGCCCTCCCGAGGCCGTCATCCAGGAGCTGGGGGCCGTGGAGGGCCAGGCGCTGGTGGCCACCGCCTGCCTCGCCGAGTACGGCGACCAGGTGGCGGCCCGGCTGCGGGAGCTGGGCTTCGTGCCCGTGCCGCCGCCGGGGGAGTCGGCCGCCCTGGAGGCCTACGTGGAGGCCCAGGAGGCGGAGCTGGCCCGCCAGGAGCGGGCGGCCTCGGAGGCCATCGACCAGCTCAAGGAGCTGAGCCGCCAGCGCCGCCAGGTGGAGCTGGTGCTGGGCTACTGGGAGGAGGAGCTGCATACGGCGCAGGCGGCGGCCCGGATGGTGGCCACGGGCCGGGCCGCGGTGCTCACCGGCTACGTGCGGGTCCGCGAGATGGGGGCCTTCCAGGCGGCCCTGGCCACGGAGCTGCCCGAGGCCTCGCTGGTGGCCGAGGAGCCGGGGCGGGAGGACGAGGTGCCGGTGTCGCTGACCAACCGCCGGGCCTTCCGCCCCGCCCAGTTCCTGGTCGAGATGTTCGGCCTGCCCGGCTACCATCGCTTCGATCCCTCGGCCTACCTGATGTTCAGCTTCGTCCTCTTCTTCGGCTTCTGCCTGGGCGACGCCATCTACGGGCTGATGCTCCTGGGGATGACGCTCCCCCTGGTGCGCCGCTACCGCCTGTATCCCGGTCTGCGCAACTTCTTCGCCCTCCTGGCCGTGTGCGGGGGCAGCTCCTTCGTCGTGGGGGTGCTCACCGGCTCGTGGGCGGCGGACATCTGGAAGCCACAGTACCTGGGCGAGGGCAACGTCTTCGCCCGCGTGGTCACGGCCCTCAAGGTGGGCGACCCGCTGGACAAGCCGCTGGTGGCCCTGGGGGTGGCCCTGGGGATGGGGATCGCCAACCAGTTCTGGGCCATCACCATGAAGCTGAAGGACTTCTGGACTCAGGGCGACCGTGCGGCGGCGCTCCTGGACGCGGGGCTGTGGTACGTGTTCCTGCCTGGCCTGGTGCTCCTGATCGCGTGGTTTTTCTCGGCCAGCAAGCCCTCGTGGCTGCTCTCGGCGGGCGCTGCCCTGGCCCTGGTGGGCGCCGGGGGTCTGGCCCTCACGCAGGGCCGGCGGGAGGAGGGGCTGGTGGCCAAGATCGCGGTGGGGCTGGTGAGCCTCTACGGCATCGTGGGCTCCTACGGCGCGGTGACGTTCATCGGCGACACGCTGTCCTACAGCCGCCTGCTGGCCCTGGGGCTGACCACGGTGATCGTGGGGATGGCGGTGAACATCATCGGCGACCTGGTGGGTGCGGTGCCGGTGATCGGGGCGGTGCTGTTCGTGGTGATCGCGGTGCCCGGCCACTTTTTCAATCTCCTCATCAGCGGGCTCAGTGCGTTCATCCACTCCGCCCGCTTGATATTCGTGGAGTTTTTCGGCCGCTTCTACGAGCCTGGGGCTCGGCCTTTCGCTCCTCTGGGAGCGGCGAGCACCCGCATCCGGGTCCTGGACTGAGACCGGGGCGCAGGTAAGGAGGACAGGGGACCATGGAGCTTTTCTGGCAGCACTACTTCACGCAGTCGGGCATCGGCTGGGCGGTGATCGGGGCCATGTTCGCCGTGATGTTCGGCGGGGCCGGCTCGGCCCGGGGCATACGCATCGCGGCGGGCCAGGCCGCGGGGGTGCTCTCCGAGAAGCCCGAGATGTTTGGAAAGCTCCTGGTGCTCATGGCCCTTCCCGGCACCCAGGGCTTCTACGGGTTCATCGTGGCCATCTTCATGGCCACGCAGACGAATCTCCTGGGGGGCAGCCCCACGGTCACGCCCTTGATGGGCCTGGCCCTGATGGCCGTGGGCATCCTGGCCGGCGGGGTGCTGTGGCGCAGCGGCGTCTACCAGGGCGAGGCCTCGGCGGCGGCCATCAACCTCACCAGCCGCCGGCCCGAGGAGAGCGGCCGCTCCATCCTCATGCCCGCCCTGGTCGAGACCTACGCCGTGGTCGCACTCCTGGCCTCCATTCTCTTCATCATGTGGATTTCCGGGATGCAGGTGGGCCCCGAGGCCGCCGCTGCCGCCGCACAGTAGGAGCCGCCCCGTGTCCCTCGAAGACGTCGAGAAAAAAGTCCTCGCCTCCGCCGAGCAAGAGGCCAAGGAGATCGTGGAGAAGGCCGAGGCCGAGGCGAAGGCCCAACTCGAACGCCGCGGCGAAGCCCTCCGCGACGAGCAGGCGCGCTCCCTCCGAGCGGCAAAGGCCGACGCACGACGCGAGGCCGAACGCGAGGTGACCACCCGCCGCGCGGAGCACATCCAGAAAGTGCTCCAGACCAAGAACGAGATCCTCGACGCCGTCTTCGAACAGGCCCGCCAGCGCGTCCTCGACTCCCAGGGATTCGACTACGGGGCCTGGCTCGCCGCCCGGGTGCGCCAGGCCGTCGAGCACGGAGAGGGCGTGCTCCACTGCAACGGGCGCGACCGCCAGAGCGTCGAGGCCGTCCTCGCCGAGACCGGCACCCAGGAGGTGACCCTGGCCGAGGAGGACGCCGAGATGGCCGGCGGCGTGCTCCTGGTGGGACCGTCGCGCGACCTGGACCTCACGCTGGACTCCGCGCTGGAGGATTTGCGCTACGAGATGGCCGTGTCGCTGGCCGAGCGGCTGTTCGCCGACGTGCCGCCCATCGCCGAGGTGGGTCTCGGGGAGGAAGCGTGAGCCGTGGTCGCTGCCGTCCTCAGTCCCCCCGTTCCCGGCCCCGCGGCGTGGACCTACGCCAGCGGGCTGGCCAGTGCCCTGGAGGGCCGCCTGCTGACCGCCCGGGGCATCGAGGAGCTGCTCCAGGCGCCCAGCCTCGAGGAGCTGCTGGGGCGGGTGCGCCAGGGCTTGATGTTCGGCGACCTCGCCGAGAGCGCCCAGCCCTTCGCCCTGGCGGAGAACATCGAGGCGGCCCACGCGGCCATGGTGCGGCGGATGGGCGAGGCGTGCCCCGCGCCCGACCTGGCCGACCTCTTCCTCCTGCCCCTCGAATGGCGGGCCTTCAGAGCCTACGTGCGCACCCAGGCCCTGGAGCGGGAGCCCGCCCCGGTGCCGGGCGCCGAGGTGCCCGAGGCGGTGTGGGAGCGCTGCTGGACGACGCCCGACGTGGAGGCGCGCTACGAGCCCTTCGCCCAGGCCGCGGCGGCGATCCGCGAGGCCATGCCCCGCGAGGAGCACGACCAGCGCCTCGTCGAGGGCTTCACCCACATCTACGAGGCACGCCACCTGCGGCGCCTGGCCGCCCAGGTGGGCAGCGAGGCCGTGCTCGAATGGGTCGAGACGTGGCTCCGCCAGCGCCTCGCCCTGGCCCTCCTCCGCTGCCGGTTCAACCAGTGGGGCCACGTGCGGGCCGCCGACGCTCTCGACGACCTGGGCGTGAGCCATCACCAGATTCGCGCCCTGGTGGAGCCCGAGCAGCGCGACTGGCGCGCCCCGCTCGCCGCCCTTGGCCTGCCCGCCGCGGCCGCCATTCGCGACGACCAGCCCCGGCCCGCCGCCGTCGTCGAGCGCCTCATCGACGACGCCATGACGGGCACCGTGCGGCAGGGACGGGGCGTGCCCTTCGGGCCTGAGCCGCTGGCGGGGTTCCTGTGGGCCCTGCGGGTCGAGGCCCTGAACGTCAAGCTGGTGGTCACGGGCCGGGCCGCGGGGGTGGGCTCGGGGACCATCGCGGAGGACCTTCGGCAGAGCTATGTCTAAGATCGCGGCTCTGGGACGGAGGCACTTCGTGGGCTGCTTCGCGGCCGTGGGGGCCGTGCGGGTGGCCTGCGAGAGTCCCGAGGACTTCGTCCGCGCGGCCCGCGAGCTGGCCGGGGGCCAGGCCCCGGCCCTGGTGGTCGTGGACGACCGCTTCGCCGGCCAGCGGGCGGCCATCGAGCGCCTCCGCACCCGCGGGGGCGCCGCGGTGATCCTCCTGCCCGCGACCGCCCCCGAGGGCCATCCCGGCCTGGACGAGATGCGGGCCATCATCGAGCAGGCCGCGGGGGCCAACATCCTGGGCGAGTACTAGCGCCCCGGCGGGTCGAAAGAGATCGAATCGAGCGCACCTCTGAGCGGAAGGCCGACGATGCAAGAAGGCGAAGTGAAGAAAGTGGCCGGCCCCCTCGTCGTCGCCCGCGGCCTCGACCGGTCGTCCATGTACGAAGTCGTCCGCGTCGGCGAGGACAAGCTGTTCGGCGAAATCATCGAAATCCGGGCCGGCGAATACTCCATACAGGTCTACGAAAGCACCGAGGGCATCGGCCCCGGCGACCCCGTGTTCCCCTCCGGCACGCCCTTGAGCGTGGAGCTGGGGCCGGGGCTGATCACCGCCATCTACGACGGCATCCAGAGGCCCCTGGAGAGCATCCGGGGCGACTTCGGCGACTTCATCGTCCGCGGCGCCGAGCTGCCCGCACTGGACCGGGAGAAGACCTGGCACTTCGTCCCCGCCGTGGGCGAGGGCGACCAGGTGCAGGCCGGCGACGTGCTGGGCACCGTCGAGGAGACGCCGCTGGTCGAGCACAAGGTCCTGGTGCCCCCCGAGGTGGCGGGGCGCGTGGCCTCCATCCAGGAGGTCGAGGCCCCCGTCACCCAGGCGGTGTGCGTGCTGGAGACCGAGGAGGGGCAGCAGGAGCTTTCGATGATGCACACCTGGCCGGTGCGCATCGCCCGGCCGGTGGTGCGCCGCGTGCCGCCCACCGAGCCCCTGATCACCGGCCAGCGGGTGATCGACACCCTGTTCCCCGTGGCCAAGGGGGGCACGGCGTGCGTGCCCGGGCCGTTCGGCAGCGGGAAGACGGTGGTCCAGCACCAGCTGGCGAAGTGGGCGGACGCGGACATCGTGGTCTACGTGGGCTGCGGGGAGCGGGGCAACGAGATGACCGACGTGCTGCTGGAATTCCCCGAGCTCCAGGACCCCAAGTCGGGCCGGCCGCTGATCGAGCGCACGGTGCTGATCGCCAACACCTCGAACATGCCCGTGGCGGCGCGCGAGGCGAGCGTGTTCTCGGGCATCACCCTGGCCGAGTACTTCCGCGATATGGGCTACAGCGTGGCCATGATGG